>NZ_PVSR01000049.1:0-22332 GCF_003001495.1 Actinopolyspora mortivallis | reverse complement strand
ACCCCACCCTGCCCCCGCGCACCACCGCCTACCCCGCCGCGGGCAAGGCCAACGCCGAGGTCCGACTGGAACTGATCGACCTCGACGGGGCCCGGCGCCTTCCGGTGCGCTGGGACCACGAGAACCACCCGTACCTGGTCACCGTGCACTGGTCCGCGTACGGACCGCCGCTGCTGGCCGTGCAGACCCGGAACCAACGCAGTCAACCGGTGCTCGCCCTAGACACGGAGACCGGCGAGACCCGCGAAGTGCACCGGGAAACCGACGAGCACTGGGTGGAGATCAAGACCGGCTGGCCCGCCTGGACTCCCGAGGGCTCACTCGTGCGGATCTCACCCGTGGACGGGGCGTACCGCCTGCTGGTCGACGGCGAGGATCGCACCGGTGACGAACTGCAGGTCCGTGCGGTGCTGGACATCGGCGAGAACGACATCATGATCTCCGCCTCCGACGGGGACCCCACGCAGATACACGTCTTTCTGGTCGACGGTTCGGGAGTGCACAGGCTCAGCGACACTCCGGGGGTGCACGGTGCCGCACGCGGCGGCCCCGTCACGGTCCTGGCTTCGGCGGGGCTGCGGGAACTGCGGACCCGGACGCGGGTGCTGCGCGGAGGGGAGACCGTTGCCGAGATCCCCTCCCACGCGGAGGAGAGCACGATCGTCCCCCGAGTGGAACTCCTCCGACTCGGCGCACGGGAGCTCGCCGGGGCACTGCTGCTGCCCAGCTGGCACACGCCCGAGCACGGCAGCCTCCCCGTCCTCCTCGACCCCTACGGCGGACCGCAGGCACAGCGGGTGCTGCACCGCAGACACGGTTACCTGACCTCGCAGTGGTTCGCCGAACAGGGATTCGCCGTGCTGGTCGTCGACGGGCGCGGGACCGGCGGGCGCGGCCCGGCGTGGGACCGCGCCATCGCGGGGGACACGGCCGGACCGCCGCTTCAGGACCAGGTGGACGCCCTGCACGCCTGCGCCGCCGAGCACGATGAGCTGGACCTGAACCGGGTGGCGATCCGCGGGTGGTCGTTCGGGGGCTACCTGGCGGCCCTGGCGGTGCTGCGTCGTCCCGACGTGTTCCACACCGCGATCGCGGGGGCACCGGTCAGCGACTGGCTACTGTACGACACGCACTACACCGAACGCTACCTGGGTGATCCGAACGAGCACCCCGAGGTCTACACCGCGAACTCGCTGCCCCACCTGGCCGGAGAGCTGGGAGGAGAGCTACTGCTGATCCACGGGACGGTGGACGACAACGTGGTGTTCGCGCACTCCCTGCTGCTTTCCGAGGCCCTGACCAACGCGGGCAAGGCCCACACCCTGCTCCCCCTGCCCGGGGTCAGCCACATGCCCACCTCGGAGAGCAAGACCGAGAACCTGCTGCTGCTACAGCTGGACTTCCTGCGCAGAACACTGCCCTCCCCCCACGCCTGAGCCGGCCCGCCCCGTGGCGCCCGCCCGTTCACCGGCAGGGGTGCCACGGGGCCCGTCGACCACGGAGCCGCCTCCACGGTGCTCACGGGGCACCGACTCAGAGGATCTCCAACGGCCGGGACTGCCGCGGAGGCGGGAAGCGCCCGTCCAGTTCCCGCAGCTCCTCGTCCTCCAGCGTGATCTCCGACGCGGCACGGTTCAGGTCGACGTGCTCCACGGTGGCCGCTTTGGGGATCGCGCACACCCCCTCGGTGTTCAGCACCCACGCCAGGGCGATCTGGGCTGGGGTCACCCCACGCCGTTCGGCCAGGCTCCGCAGCACCGGATCCCCCAACAGACGGCCCTGCTCGATCGGAGAGTAGGCCATCACCGGCAGGCCCCGCTGCCGACACCACGGCAGCAGGTCGAACTCGGGACCGCGTCGGGTCAGGTTGTAGAGCACCTGGTCGGTCTGCACCCGCGCCCCGGCCGAGGTCCCGAACAGCTCGGTCATGTCGGCGGGATCGAAGTTGCTCACCCCGAAACCACGGATCTTCCCGCTGCGCTGGAGGTCCTCGAAGGCCTCCATCGTCTCCTCCAGGGGAACGGATCCTCGCCAGTGCAGCAGATACAGATCCAGGCGGTCGGTTCCGAGTCGCCGCAGACTGCGCTCGCAGGCGGCGACCGTACCGGCACGGTCCGCGTGATGCGGAAGGACCTTGGACACCACGAACGCCTCGTCACGTCGGCCGGACAGGGCCGTGCCGACCACCTTCTCCGCCCCACCGGATCCGTACATCTCCGCGGTGTCCACCAGACCGATCCCGAGATCCAGTCCGTGCCGCAGAGCTCTCACTTCCGCGTCGTGGTCGGAGGTGCGCTCCCCCATCCCCCAGGTCCCCTGGCCGAGGACGGGCAGCTCTCCTCCGTCGGGCAGTCGTAGACCACGCACAGTCATGCACCTTCCGTTGTCGCTCGAACGGGCGGTGCCGGGCGTGACCACCCTACCGACCTCGCCGAGGACCCCGTGGAAGGGTTCCCGTGGACTGCCGCAGCGGCAGCCACGAGGACCGAACAGCTGCGGAGGACGGGGACACGGTGACTAGCTACGCGCGTTCCGGTTCTCCCGGACCCGAACCACGACCCGAACGGGCGTACCGGCGAAACCGAAGGCCTCCCGGAACCTACGCTCCAGGAACCTGCGGTATCCGGCCTCCAGGAAACCAGTGCTGAACAGCACGAGTGTCGGCGGGCGGGTCTGTGCCTGCGTGGCGAACATGATCTTCGGCTGCTTACCCCCGCGGACCGGAGGCGGCTGGGCGGCCACGACCTCCGAGATCCAGGAGTTGATCCTGCCCGTGGAGATGCGCTGGTCCCACGACTCCAACGCCCGGCGCAGCGCGGGGGCCAGCTTGCCGAGCGCACGTCCGGTCTCGGCCGAGACGTTGACCCGTTCCGCCCACCGCACCTGGACGAGGTCGCGGTCGATCTCCTTCTCCAGCTTCCTGCGGCGCTCGTCGTCGACGAGGTCCCACTTGTTGTAGGCGATCACCAGAGCACGTCCGGCCTCGATGACGGTGCCGATGATCCGCAGGTCCTGCTCGGTCAGTGGGACGGAACCGTCGATGAGCACCACCGCCACCTCGGCGGCCTCGATGGCGGAGCGGGTGCGCAGGGAGGCGTAGTACTCGGTCCCGTCGGCCGTCTTCACCCGCTTGCGCAGACCCGCCGTGTCCACGAACCGCCAGACCTCGTCGTCCAGCTCCACCAACGAGTCCACCGGATCCACGGTGGTTCCCGCCGTCTCGTCGACGACGGCGCGCTGCTGCCCCACCAGCCGGTTGAGCATGCTGGACTTGCCCACGTTGGGCTTGCCCACCAGCGCGACCCGCCGTGGTCCCCCACTCGGGGAAAGCTGCTCCCGTGGTGTCTCCGGCAGTCGCCGCAGCATCTCGTCGAGCAGGTCACCGGAGCCACGTCCGTGCAGGGCACTCACCGGGTAGGGCTCCCCGAGCCCGAGGGACCACAGCTCGGCGACCTGCGCCTCCGCCGCCTGGTTGTCGACCTTGTTGGCCACGACCAGCACCGGACGGTCGGAACGGCGCAGCACCTTGGCCACGGCCTCGTCGGTGACGCTCACCCCCACGTTGGCGTCGACCACGAGCAGGATCGCGTCCGCCGTGGACATGGCCATCTCCGCCTGGGCGGTCACACTCGCGTAAACCCCCTCGGCGTCCGGGTCCCAGCCCCCGGTGTCGACGACGGTGAAACCGCGTCCGCTCCACACCGCGTCGTAGCTGACCCGGTCCCTCGTGACCCCGGGAGTGTCCTTGACCACCGCCTGACGGCGGCCCAGCAGCCTGTTGACCAGGGTCGACTTGCCGACGTTGGGTCTGCCCACCACGGCGACCACCGGCTGTGCGAGCGGCGTGTCCCGCTCGTCGTCCCACTGCTGCTCACCGAACCGGTCGTAGTCCGCCCAGTCCGACTCGTCGGACCAGGTTCCGTCGAGACCGGCGTCGCCGGCATCGGCAAGCGGTTCCTCACTCACGCCTCATTACCTCTCAGGTCTTCGTCTGGATCGTCGCGCTCGGGTCGGGATCCGTCCAACTCGGCGAGCAGCCCCACCAGCTCGGTACGTATCCGCTCGGTGGCCGCGGTCAACCCGGCCCTTCCCGGCCGCGGCGGCTCCATCGGTTCTCCGACGAGAACGTCCACTCCGGGACGGAAACGCCACCGCGACGAGCCACGAGCGGTTCCCCGGCAGGCCACCGGCACGATTCTGGCCCCGGCGGAACGAGCCAGCCAGGCCGCACCGTGTTGCGCGGCGGCCATCGTCCCCTGCCGGGTGCCCTCCGGGAACACTCCGACCACTCCTCCGGCCCGCAGTACACCGGATGCGGTCAGAAGGGCACCACGGTCGGCGACGCCCCTGCGGATCGGAACCTGTCCCAGCTTACGCAGCGCCCATCCGAGCGGCCCCCGGAACAGCTCGTGTTTCACCAGAAACGTCGCCCCCCGCGGCAACACCGCGAACAGCACCGGACCGTCGAGCAGCGAACTGTGGTTGGCCACCAGCACCACCGGACCGCTCTCCGGGAAACGCTCCCCGTGCCACAGGCGGATCCGCCACCCCGCGCGCAGTCCGAACCGCCCCACCCGACGGGCGAACCCGCGCAGCCCCGGAGAACTCCCCACCGGCAGCATACCCGGTGTGGGCCTCGCGGGTCGCACACCGTCACCGTCCGAGCTCATCACCGGCTTCGCTCCGAGCACGCCAGCAGTCCCCGTTGCGCGACGAGGTCGTGCAGTCGGCGCAGCACCTGCTCCAGGTCCAGCTCGGTGGTGTCCACCAACACCGCGTCCTCCGCCATCCTCAGAGGAGCGATCCCCCTGTTCGAGTCGAGCGAGTCCCTGCGCGTGACGTCGGCCCGCACACGCCGCGGATCGGACTCCCTGCCCGCCGCGGCGTCCTGGGCCGAACGGCGACAGGCCCTGGCCTCGGAGGAAGCGGTGAGATAGACCTTCAGCCCGGCCTCAGGGGAGACCACCGTGCCCACGTCACGCCCCTCGACGACGATCCCTCCGACGGGAGTGGTGGCCACCGTGATCAGTCGACGCTGCTGGGCCACCATGATCTCCCGCACCTCGGCAACGGCGGAGACGGCGGAAACGGCCTCGGTCACCGCGGCACCCCTGATCTCGGAGGCGACGTCGACCCCGTCGAGGGTCACCCCCGGGTGCTGCGGGTCGGTGCGCATCTCCACACGACAGCGGCGCGCCACCTCGGCCACCGCCTCCTGGTCGGTGGGTTCCCTACCGGCACGCAGCACCGCCAAGGTCACGGCACGGTACATGGCCCCGGTGTCCAGGTACGCAGCACCGAGGGAGCCGGCGAGACGACGGGCCGCGGTGGACTTTCCCGTCCCGGACGGCCCGTCAACCGCCACGATTCCGTTGAGCTCGGGCTGGGACACCTCGTATGACCTCCTCGTGCCGTGGCCGGAACGCATCGCCCGGTCGGACCAACCGACCGGACACTCATTCTGCCCGCCCGGTACCGAGCGCTCCCAATCGCGTCCCCGCCTCGACCGAGGGAGGGGCGAAAACCCCACCACCGGTTACTCGTGGAGCGGAAAAGCCCTAAGATCGAGGGCGTGGATGTCACCGTGACCCCGCTTCCGGGGCTGGGCACGCAGCAGGAGTTCACCACCGGGTCGGGACGCAGGATCGGGGTGATCACTCACCGGGACGGTCGCATCGAGCTGATCGTGTCGGACGCACAGGATCCGGACAAGATCTGCGCCGCGACCGAACTGACCGGTGAGGAGACCAGCACGCTCGCCAACCTGCTCGGCGCACCGCAACTGGTGGGCAAACTCACCGAGCAACAGCGTGAGGTGACCGGGGTGACCACCTGGCAGCTCCCGCTCGTACCCGGCTCCCCCTACGACGGCCGCACCCTCGGTGAGACCGAGATGCGCACCAGAACCTCCGTGTCGATCGTCGCCGTCATCAGGAACGGCTCGGTGCATCCCTCCCCCCGTCCGGATTTCGTGTTCGCCGGAGAGGACCTCGTGGTCATGGTGGGCACCACCGAAGGGCTCCGCGCGGCGAGCGAGATCCTGGAAAACGGCTGACCGCGAAGCCACTCATCGACGGATCCGGCTCCGTCCGGGACGCGCGTGTCCGGCGGGCGAGAGGAACCACGTGCAACACACGGCAACAGCGCTGATCGAACTGGGAGCCGTCTTCTTCGGCCTGGGCATCCTCGGGCGACTCGCCTGGAGGATCGGACTGTCCCCCATACCGCTCTACCTGCTCGGGGGACTCGCCTTCGGCCAGGGAGGGCTGGTTCCGCTGACCGGGATCGAACCGTTCACCGAGCTCGCCTCGGAGATCGGGGTGGTGCTGCTGCTGTTGCTGCTCGGCCTGGAGTACTCGGCGAGCGAGCTGGTCACCGGGCTGCGCCGCTCGTGGACGGCCGGACTGGTCGACGCCGTGCTCAACGCGGCTCCCGGCGCGCTCGTGGCCCTGCTGCTCGGATGGGGACCGACCGCCGCCCTGGTCCTGGCCGGGGTCACCTACATCTCCTCTTCCGGGATCATCGCCAAGATCCTGGCGGATCTCGGGCGACTCGGCAACAGGGAGACCCCGGTGGTGTTGTCCGTGCTCGTGTTCGAGGACCTGGCCATGGCCGTGTACCTGCCGATCCTGACGGCCCTGCTGGCCGGGGTGGGGATCATGGGAGGACTCGGCACCGTCGGCATCTCCGTGCTGGTGATCAGCCTGGTGCTGGTGCTGGCCCTGCGCTACGGGCGTTACGTCTCGGCGGTGGTGGACAGTCCCGACCCCGAGGTGTTCCTGCTCCGTCTGCTCGGAGCCGCGCTGCTGGTGGCCGGACTCGCCGCCCGGTTGCAGGTCTCGGCGGCCGTGGGGGCCTTCCTGCTCGGGATCGCCATCTCCGGGTCGACGGCGGCCAACGCCAGCAGGATGCTGACTCCCCTGCGGGACCTGTTCGCCGCGGTGTTCTTCGTGGTGTTCGGCCTCAACACCGACCCCTCGGCCATCCCTCCGGTGCTGCCCTTCGCACTGCTGCTGGTGGTGCTGACCACGACCACGAAGTTCCTCACCGGCTGGGTGGCCGCCGCCAGACAGGGGATCCGTCGGATGGGACGTGCCCGGGCGGGGGCAGCGCTGATCGCACGCGGCGAGTTCTCCATCGTCATCGCGGGACTGGCGGTCGGCTCGGGCGCGGTTCCCGGACAACTGGCCGCGCTCTCCACCACCTACGTGCTGCTGATGGCGGTCATCGGCCCGGTGGCAGCACGGGTCGTGGAACCCGTGGCCCACCGGGTCGTCAACACCGTGGCTGGGGCCCGGAGCTAGTCCCCGGGCGCCGGGGGCACCAGCAGGGTCCGGGGGCTCACAGTCCCACGGCGCGGTAGAGCGAACCCAGTTCCTTGTTGTTCAACGGTCGGATCGCCCCGGGGCGTTCGTTGGTCAGCCGCACCTCGCCGATCGCCGTGCGTACGAGCCGTTGCACGGGGTATCCCGTCTCCTTGAAGAGACGTCGCACGATGCGCTTGCGTCCCTCGTGCAGCACCACCTGGACCAGGGTCCGTGTTCCGCTGCTGTTGCGGTCGACGAGGCGGAAGGAGTCGACCCTGGCCGGCCCGTCCTCCAGTTCGACACCCTCCTGAACCCTGCGCCCCAGGTCTTTGGGAATGGGACCCTGCAACTCGACGAGGTAGGTCTTGGGCACCCGGTAGGAGGGGTGCATCAACCGGTTGGCCAGTTCCCCGTCGTTGCTGATCAACAGCAGCCCCTCACTGTTGAAGTCCAGTCTTCCCACGTGGAACAGTCCCGAGTCCCGCTTGGGCAGGTAGTCACCGATGCAGGGGCGGTCCTGGTCGTCGGACATGGCACACAGGATGCCCGGCGGTTTGTTGAGCAGCAGATAGGTGGCCTTCTGGTCGGTCACCACCCTGGTGCCGTCCACGTGGATCACCGATTCGTCGGGGTTCACGCGGGTACCGAGCGTGGTCACGGGCTGACCGTCGACCTCCACGCGCCCCTCGACGATCATCTCCTCGGCCGCTCGCCGGGACGCGACCCCAGCCTGCGACAGCACCTTCTGCAACCTAACCCCGTCCGCTCCGCCACCGGAAGCGCGGGTGTTCGCACCTGTCGAGTCACGTTTTTCAGACATCATCGATCGCATCCACTTCGGGCAACAGGGGGGCCAGCGGCGGCAGCTCCCGCAACGAGGACAGGCCGAGCCGTTCGAGGAACAACTCGGTCGTGCAGTAAGCGGTACCGCCGGAATCGGGGTCCGTACCGGCCTCGTGGATGAGCCCACGCGCCAACAGAGTACGTACTACCCCGTCCACGTTAACACCACGCACGGCGGCCACCTTCGAGCGCGTCACCGGTTGCCGGTAGGCGATGACCGCGAGTGTCTCCAGCGCCGCCCTGGTGAGCTTCGCCCGCTGGCCGTCGAGCAGATAGCGCTCCACCACGGGGGCGTAGACGTCACGGGTGTAGAGGCGCCATCCCTCACCCACCCTACGCAGCTCGATACCGCGTCCCGACTCCGTGTAGCCGGCGGCGAGCCGTTCCAGCGCAGCCGTCACCCGCTCAACCGGCTGCTGCACGACACCGGCCAGCAACTCCTCCCCCGCGGGCACGTCCACCACGAGCAGCAGCGCCTCCAACGCCGCCTCCAGGACCGCGTCCGACTCCAGGTCGGGCCACTGCCCTCCTCGTTCCGAGGAGCCGTTTCCCGAGTGCCGTGCCGTTTCCCCGGCGGACTCCCCTTCGACGGGGACCTCGCCCGTGTCGCCGTCTTCCTCCTCGGTCACCCGTAATCCTCTTCCTCGGCGCTGTCCCGTTCCCGGGCAGCGATCTCGCGTGCCTCTTCCACGCTGCCCCCCACCCAGCGCACCACCAGCTCCTCCAACGGAGCGGCCTGTTCGAACGTCACGACGGTCTCGCGGTACAACTCCAGCAGCGCCAGGAACCGCGCCACCTTCTCGAGCACGGTGCCGCAGTCCCGCACCAGCTCCGTGAATCCCGCGCTGGTCCTTTCGGCGAGCAACACACGCAGCACCGCCGCGTGCTCCCGCACCGAGACCTGGGGAGCGTGCAGGTGCTCCAACGAGACCGACGGAGGGGGTTTCGGACGGAACACGGCCGCGGCCACCTCGGCCAGACCGTGCGCATCGACCCCGAGCACCACCTCGGGCATCAGATCCAGATACCGCTGCTCCAGCGAAACGGCACGCGGATAACGACGTGCCGCCCCGGCCTCCCACTCCCGGAACGTCTCGGCCACCCGCTTGTAGGCCCGGTACTGCAACAGCCGCGCGAACAGGAGGTCCCGCGCCTCAAGCAGGGCGAGGTCCTCCTCGTCCTCCACCTCGGCGGCGGGAACCAGCCGGGACGCCTTCAGGTCCAGCAGGGTGGCCGCGACCACCAGGAACTCACTGGTCTCGTCCAGATCCGCGTGCTGGCCGAGTTCCTTGGTGTAGGCGATGAAGTCGTCGGTGACCCGGTGCAGCGCGACCTCGGTGACGTCGAGGCGGTGCTGGGAGATGAGCTGCAGCAGCAGGTCGAAAGGTCCCTCGAAATTGTCCAGCCGTACCGTGAAACGCCCTCCGGAGGACTCCTGGGCCGCGGCGACCTCGGAGAGCTCCCGTGACGCGTCCTCCTCAGCGGTTCGTTCCCCGCTCACCTCTGCCTTTCACTGACGAGTCACCGTGCTATGACCTCCCGCGCCAGTGCGCGGTACGCCTTCGACCCCGAGGAACGGGGAGCCCATCGGGTGATCGGCTCCCCGGCGACGGTGGTCTCCGGGAACCGGACGGTACGGTTGATCACACTGTCGAACACGATGTCCCCGAACGCCTCGACCACCCGGGACATCACCTCACGCGAGTGTAGCGTGCGCGGGTCGAACATGGTCGCGAGAATCCCGCTGATCTCCAGCTCCGGATTCAGCCGCTCCCGCACCTTCTCGATCGTGTCGATCAGCAGGGCCACTCCGCGCAGACTGAAGAACTCGCACTCCAGCGGGATCATCACCCCGTGCGCAGCGGCCAGCGCGTTGACGGTGAGCAGCCCGAGCGAGGGCTGACAGTCGATCAGCACGAAGTCGTAGTCGGCGACCACCGGACGCAGCGCACGTTCCAGCGCCTGTTCCCTGCCGACCTCGGCGACGAGCTGCACCTCCGCCGCGGAGAGATCGATGTTGCTCGGCAGCAGGTCCATCCCCGCCACGCTGGTCGATCTGATCACGTCCTGCAGCCCCACCGAACGCTCCATGATGACGTTGTAGATGGTCTGCTCCAGTTGGTGCGGCTGCACGCCGAGACCGACAGACAGCGCACCTTGCGGATCGAAATCGACCAGCAACACCCTGCGGCCGTACTCGGCCAGGGCCGCCCCCAGATTGATGGTCGAGGTGGTCTTGCCCACCCCGCCCTTCTGGTTGCACATCGCCAGCACCGAGGCGGGTCCGTGTTCCTCCAGTGGAGGGGGCTCCGGGATGTGCCGACGTGGTCTCCCCGTCGGACCGACGTCTCCACCGAACGGGTCGCCGTCGACGACCTCACCGTTGGCCGATTCCGAAGTGTCCGGGGTGATGCTCAGGTCGACCGCGCCCCGGTACCGCCCACCGGCGGAGGGCTGCGGCGTCGACATGGCGGTGGTGACTCCTTAATCGGGCGACTGCATTGCGGAAAACTCTGCGGTGCGCAGCCTAGGCCGCGCACACACACCACGGCAACGCGCCTCGCCGTCCAACCGGCGAAAACCGCGTCACCCGGCCAGGATATCCGAGGAACACCGCGGATATCACCGTTTCGGTTCCTGCGCGCGGGGATGGGTCGTGGCGTACACCTCGCGCAGTGTGCGCATCGTGATTCGCGTGTACACCTGGGTCGTCGCGACCGAGGCGTGCCCGAGCAGTTCCTGCACGACCCGGACGTCGGCCCCTCCCTCCAACAGGTGCGTGGCGAAGGAGTGCCGCAGCACGTGCGGGGACACCGCCGTGTCCACTCCGGCACGTTCGGCGGCGGACTTCAGAATCTGCCATCCCCCCTGTCTGGACAGTCTTCCCCCTCGGGCGTTCAGGAACAGCGCCGGAACCGAACGCGTCCTGCCCACCAGTCCGGGACGGGCCCGTACCAGGTAGGCCTCGAGCGTGTCGAGGGCGGGACGCCCCACCGGAACCCGACGTTGTCCCCCTCCCTTGCCGTCGAGCAGTACCGTGCGCTCCCGCGTGTCCACGTCGTCCACGTCCAGCCCGACCGCCTCGGAGATGCGCGCCCCACTGGAGTACAACAGTTCCAGCAGCGCACGGTCCCGCAGCCCTCGAACACCGGTGGCGACCCCCCGTTCCAGCAACCGCAGCACGTCGTCCACCGGCAACGCCTTGGGCAGACGCCGCGGCAGGGCGGGAGGGGTGACCTCGCGTGCGGGGTCGTGGTCGACCAGTCCCTCGGCGAAGGCGAAGCGGTGCAGTCCCCGCACCGCCACGATCGTGCGAGCCGCCGAGGCGGGGGCCAGCGCCACACCCCCGGACTCCCCGGTACGCAGAGTGGCCAGGAACTCCCCGACCACCCCGGAACTCACCTCACGCAGTGTTCGCACACCACGATCCGCCAGGTACGTTCCGTAACGTCGCAGGTCGCGCGTGTAGGCCTCCAACGTCGCCGAAGCGGTACCGCGTTCCACCGCGAGGTGGTTCAGATAGGCACCGAGCGTTCCGCCCAGGCCCTCCGGGAACTCCTCGAACTCCGCCACGGAAACACTCCGTCGAGCCACAGTACCGACGACGGCCCCGCCGACAGGCGGGGCATCTCACCCCCGTCCCCGCGCCGCGAACCGTCGCGGACGGTCGGTCCACTCCGCCTCGCTGCTTCTGGGGACCGCCCGTCCGTCCCGCACGGCCTGGGCCGCCAACAGCCCGGACACAGCCGGTGCGTTCACGATCTCACCGGAGAAAACGGCTTCGACGGCCCGGTCCAGTTCCATTCGGCGCACCACGAGGTCGGCCTCCTCGTCGGACACCGGCTCGGGCCGACCGACCTCGGAGAGTCCCCGGGCGAGATAGACCCGTTCGGCCTGGTCGGTGAAGCCGGGCGAGGCCGCGACATCCACCAGCACCGACCACTCCTGCGCGGCCAGTCCGACCTCCTCCGCCAGCTCGCGCCGTGCGGTGTGCAGGGGGTCCTCCCCCGCCACGTCGAGCAGCCCCGCGGGCAGCTCCCACAGCCTCCTGCCCAGCGGATAGCGGTACTGGTGGACGAGGACCACCCTGTCGTGCTCGTCCAGCGCGACCACCGCGACCGCACCGGGGTGTTCGACCACCTCCCTGCGGGAACGCCCTCCCCCCGGCATGGCGACCTCATCGCTGCGCAGCGCCAGGATGGCGCCGACGTAGACGTCGGAACTGGACAGTGTGTCGAACCGGTGTCGTCCGTCCGTCCGGTTGACCGGACCTTCCGCGGACCCGGCGTTGGGGGACATCGTGCTCCTCAGACGCTCGCTGCCGTGTGGGTGGACTCCGGAAGCTCCACCGGAAGTCTCTCGGCCGCCCGATAGTCCAGCGCGGCACGGACGAACGCGCTGAACAGCGGATGAGGCCGAGTGGGGCGGCTGGTCAGTTCCGGATGCGCCTGGGTTCCCACGAAGAAGGGGTGCTGTTCCCTCGGCAGCTCGAGGAACTCGACGAGCCGCCCGTCCGGCGAGGTTCCGGAGAACACCATCCCGGCGTCACTCAGCCGTTGCCGGTAGGCGTTGTTCACCTCGTAACGATGCCGGTGCCGTTCGGAGACCCGCAGGGTCCCGTAGGCCTGGGCCACGATCGAGTCCTCCCGCAGTTCCGCTGGGTAGGAACCCAGACGCATGGTCCCGCCCATGTCCCGTTCCCCCGCCACCACGTCGTGCTGGTCGGCCATCGTGCTGATCACGGGATGCTGGCAGGAGTCCGCGAACTCGGTGGAGTTCGCCTGGGGCAGCCCGGCCACGTTGCGCGCGAGCTCGATCACCATGCACTGCAGTCCCAGACACAACCCCAGAAGCGGGATGCCGTTCCTGCGGGCGTACTCGATCACCCCGAGCTTGCCCTCTATGCCGCGCACCCCGAAACCACCGGGGATCAGTATGCCGTCCACCCCGGAGAGCGCGCGCGCCGCGGCGGCCTCGTTCTCACAGTCGTCCGAGGGAACCCAGGAGATGTCCACCTTGGCATGGTGGGCGAACCCTCCGGCACGCAGCGCCTCGGTGACCGAGAGGTAGGCGTCGGGCAGGTCCACGTACTTGCCGACCAGCGCGATCCGCACCCGCTCCGTGGGGTTGTGCACCCGGTCCAGCAGATCGCTCCACACCGACCAGTCCACGTCGCGGAAGGGCAGACCGAGCCTGCGAACCAGGTAGGCGTCCAACCCCTCGGAATGCAGTACCCGCGGAATGTCGTAGATCGAGGGCGCGTCCGGGCAGGCCACGACGCCGTCGGAGTCGACGTCGCACATCAGCGCGATCTTGTTCTTGAGTTCGGTGGAAAGCTCGCGGTCCGCCCTGCACACCAGCGCGTCCGGGGCGATCCCGATGTTGCGCAGCTCCTTGACCGAATGCTGGGTGGGTTTGGTCTTGAGCTCCCCGGAGGGGGCGAGATACGGCACCAGGGAGACGTGCAGGAAGAAGCAGTGGTCACGCCCGACGTCGTGTCGAAGCTGCCTGCAGGCCTCCAGGAACGGGAGCGACTCGATGTCGCCGATCGTTCCACCGACCTCGGTGATGACCACGTCCGGGGTCTGCCCGTGTTCGTCGGGCTCGGCCATCGAACGGATACGGGCCTTGATCTGGTCGGTGATGTGCGGAATCACCTGTACGGTGTCGCCCAGGTACTCCCCCCGACGCTCCTTGGCGATCACCGAAGAGTACACCTGCCCGGTGGTGATGTTGGCGTTGCGGGTCAACGCACGGTCGAGGAAACGCTCGTAGTGCCCGATGTCGAGATCGGTCTCGGCCCCGTCCTCGGTGACGAAGACCTCCCCGTGCTGGAAGGGGTTCATCGTCCCCGGGTCAACATTGAGATACGGGTCGAGCTTTTGCATGGTCACCCGGAGTCCCCGGGAGGTCAGCAACTCGCCCAGGCTGGAAGCCGTGAGCCCCTTACCGAGGGAGGAGGAAACCCCTCCGGTAACGAATACGTGCTTGATCGTGCGTGCTTGCGGCACCAAGAAAAGCTCCCCGTGGTCGATGCCGTCACCGTACAGGTGTCTGTGCTGGCAGGAACCGTTGACACCGTCGTTCCCACGGGATTTCAGCGTATCGCACCGGCACGGCGACGCCCAGCCGGCCCCACCGCCGGCCACCGCCTCGGCCCCACCGACTACTCCACGCGCTCGTTGAATCATCCGGTCGAAGTATGTCGCCACTGCCGGTTGTCCGGCATCCTCGACCGAAGAGTGCTCACACCGACGGCCCGGCGGGACGCTCCCTCCCCGATCGCGCCGGGCCCCGGCCGGGCGGCTGTCACCTACCACACGCCGCCCGGCGCACTCGGAGCGAGCTGCGCGGCCGACGCCCTCACGGAAGCAGCCCCCGACCGAACTCGAGCACGGACTCCGCGAACCCCCACAGGAACGTGAAGCGGAGCCCCTCCCCGTGCACCACCACGGCGAGGAACCCCGCCAGCACCGCTCCGAGAACCAGCAGGAGCACCACCACGTTCGAACGGCGAGCCCGCTCGAGTTCCGACACGGCGGCACCGTCCACCACCTTGCCCCCCAGACGCATCCGGATCAGGAAGGTGGACGGGTTGGACCGAGCCCGCCGCGCGTCCAGGAACTCGTCGAGGGTGGCCCTGAAGCCGACGGTCACCACGAGGGAGGCACCGTGCACGTCGGCCAGCAACAACGCGAGGTCCTCCGGATTGCCTCCGGCGGGGAAGGTCACCGCGCCGAGCCCCAACTGCCGGATACGCTCCGTTCCCGGAGCGCTCCCGTCCGTTCCCGCCGGGATGACCACCTCCGCTGCGGCACCGAGGGCCCACTCGTCCACCGAGGTGGGATCTCCCACGACCACGTCCGGTTTCAGGCCGGCGGAGTGCAGCGTCTCGGCGCCCTTGCCCACTCCCACCAGCAGGGGAGAACACTCGCGGACGTAACGTCGCAGCCGACGCAGCTCGGTGTCGTGCCCTTCGCCCGGAGCCAGCACCAGCACGTGCCGTCCCGACATGTCGACCCTGAGCTCGGGAACCCCAATCCCGTCCAGCACGAGCATGCGTTCCCGGCGCAGGAACTCGACCGAGTTCACCGCGAAGTCCTCGATCCGTGCCCTCATCGCGGACTTGGCCTCGCTCATGCGGGCCGCCACGGTGTCGGACCGCTGCTCCGAACCGTGGACGATCAGCTGCTCCCCCTTCTTGTCGCGGAGGAACACCCCTCCGCTGTGCAGCCGCACGGTGGCCCCGTCCCGAATCCGGTGCAGCACCTCCCGACCCACGTCGTCGATCAACGTGACCCCGGCGGCCAACAGGACCTCGGGACCGAGATTCGGATACTTTCCCGAGATGGAGGAGGAAGCGTTGATCACCGCGGACGCCTCGCACTCGACGATCACCTCCGCCGTTCGACGGTCCAGATCGACCCGGTCGAGGAACACGATGTCCCGCGGGGCGATACGTGGCGGGAGTTCGCCGTCCCGCCGCTGCACCCGAGCGGTTCCGACGATGCCCGGCAAGGTTTCCTGCTGGCTTCCGAGCAGGTCAGTGAGTCGCATACACCGATGGTGACAAAACAAACACCAGGAGTTTCCGCGCCACGCCGAACAGCCGCCGTGACCCCCCTTCCGGGGGGCGTCACCCTCCCGCCGAGCTCCGCGCCCCGCACTCGGACTTGTACCGGTCGGCCACGGACAACAGTTCCTCGGCGTGGGCACGTCCGGTCTCGGTGGAATCCAGACCGGCCAGCATCCGTGCGAGTTCGGAAACCCGCTGCTCGTCGGAAACGATGCGCACGTCACTGTGGGTGAGTCCGGTGGTCTCCTGCGCCTTGTCCACCACGAGATGCCGGTCGGCGTAGGCAGCCACCTGCGGCAGATGAGTCACCACCACCACCTGGTGGCTACGGGCCAGCCGCGCGAGCCTGCGTCCGATCTCCACCGCAGCTCGTCCGCCCACTCCGGCGTCGACCTCGTCGAAGACGAGAGTGGGAACGGTGTCGGCGTCGGCCAGCACCACCTCCAGACCGAGCATCACGCGAGAAAGCTCTCCCCCCGAGGCTCCCTTGTGCAGCGGAAGCGGCGGCGCCCCGCCGTGGGCGCGCAGTCGCATCTCCACCTCGTCGACCCCTTCGGGGCCGGCGTGCAGCTCCTGTCCGTCCACCACGATCGACTCCTGGTCCCCGGCCCCGGCCCGCTGTGGGCGTACCACCACCTCGAACTCGGCCTGGGCCATGGCCAGTCCCGCCAGTTCCTCGGTGACCGCCTCGGACAACCGCCGCGCCGCCTCCACCCGGGCCGCAGTGAGGACACGCGCGTGCGTGACGAGCTGTTCGGCCAACCGGTCCCGGTGCGCGGCCAGCTCGGCGAGGGCCTCCTCGGAGGTGTCCATCCCCTGAAGCCGCTCCCGCGCCTGTTCGGCCCAGGCGAGAACACCGTCGATGTCCTCGGCGTACTTCCTGGTCAGCTGCTTGAGTTCCGCCTGGCGGGACAGAATCCGCTCCAGCTCGGCCGGATCGGCCTGCAAGTCGTCCAGGTAGGAGCTCAGCTCCGCACCGACGTCACTGAGCACCGCGGCGGCCTCCGAGAGCCGTCCTTCGAGTTCACGCAGCCGCGGGTCCTCCGCCCCTCCGAGAGACCGTCTGGCCTGCCCGACCAGCGTCACCGCCCCGGTGTCGTCGGGACTCTCCTCGGTCGCGCCACTGACCGCGGACAACGCGTTCGAGGCGATCTCGCGCAGCCGGTCGATGTCGGACAGCCTCCGCGCCCGCTCCACCAGTTCCACGTCCTCCCCCGGACGCGGATCGGCGTGCTCTATCTCGGAAAGGCCGTGACGCAGCAGGTCCGCCTCCCGTTCGAGCTCCCGTGAACGCTCCCTGCGGTCGGAAAGCTCCCGCACCACATCGAGCCACTCCCGTCGGATCCGTCGGTACTCGGCCAACGGCTCCTCCACGGCTCCTCCGGCGAACCTGTCCAACGCGCCGCGCTGCTCACCGGGGCGTAACAGGCGAAGCTGGTCGTTCTGTCCGTGCACCGCCAGCACCTGGTCCGCAAGCTCGGACAGCACCGTGTTCGGAACCGAACGTCCCCCGAGATGCGCGCGGGACCGTCCCTGCGCGTTGACACTGCGCACGGCGATCAGGCTTCCGTCCTCGTCCGGCTCCGCTCCCGCCTCCCCGGCGACCTCGGCCGCCGGGGAGTCCGGGGCCACGGTGAAACGCCCCTCCACCACGGCGCGTGTGGCCCCGGAACGCACGCGAGAACTGTCCGCACGCCCCCCACCCAACAGGTGCAGGCCGGTGACCACCATGGTCTTTCCCGCTCCCGTTTCACCGGTGACCACGGTCAGACCGGGGTGCAGCTCGAGAGTGGCCCCGTCGATCACGCCCAAGCCCTGGATGTGCATCTCCGCCAACACAGCACGCACCCTAGCGGGAATCGAGCCGGTTCGGGGGCCCCGGCTCACCGGTGCTGCGTTCCCCGTGGGGACAGCGGCACCGACTCCTCCGGCGCGGCGGAGGGCAACGACGACTACTCGGAGACCGGACCCCGCCAGCCCTGCACGGGGAGCTCGAACTTGCGTACCAGACGATCCGTGAACGAGGTGTCGTGCAACCGCACCAACCGCAACGGATTCTCCGAGGCCAACACCTCCACCCGTGCCCCGGCAGGAAGGTCGAAATGCCGCTGGCCGTCGCAACAGAGCACCGCGTCGTGCCCGTTGTGGTCCACCTCCAACGCCAGCACCGAATCACGGGCCAGCACCAACGGGCGGGCGAACAGGGCGTGGGCGTTGCTCGGTACGACCAACAACGCCTCCACCTGTGGCCAGACCACCGGACCTCCGGCGGAGAACGCATAGGCGGTCGACCCCGTGGGGGTGGAACACAGCACCCCGTCGCATCCGAAGGTGGAAACCGGGTGACCGTCCACCTCCACAACCACGTCCAGAATGCGCTCCCTGCTGCTCTTCTCGACGCTGGCCTCGTTGAGCGCCCAGGTCGTGGCGAGCACCTGGTTCCCGAGTCTGGCCGTGACGTCGATGGTCATCCGCTCGTCGACGTGGTAGCGCCCCTCCACCACGGCGTCGACCGCCTCGTCCAGGGCGTCGAAGTCGGCTCCGGCGAGGAAACCGACCCTGCCGAGGTTCACTCCGAACACGGGAACCCCGGCCATTCTGGCCAACTCGGCGGCGCGCAACAGTGTCCCGTCCCCGCCCAGCACCAGAACCAGTTCGGTCCCCTCGGCCGCCAACGGCCCGGGAGCCACCACCACGCTGTAACAGGCGGGGCTGAGCTGCGGAGCCTCCTCGGCGAGCACCCTGACCCGCATTCCGGCCCCGATCAGCCTGCCCGCGACCTTCTCCGCGGTGCCCAGGTTGTACTGCCTGCCGGTGTGGACCACGAGAAGAACGTCGCGAGTCACGGAGCGCCCCCCTTTCCGCCCACTCGCTCCGACGTCCGCCCTCCCGCCAGCTGCTCACCGGGGGAGGAGGTGACCGCCTCGGTCACCATGGTGGTCACGTCGGGGCCGTCCGCACGAACCCGCTGGTTCAACCACACGAAGTACTCCACGTTGCCCGAGGGACCGGGCAACGGACTCGCCGTCACGGCCTGCGGACGGAGCTCGTGCTCGGCGGCGGTGGCGATCACTCCGAGCACCGCCTCGGCGCGCAGCGCCGGATCCCGCACCACGCCCCCCGCGCCGAGACGCTCCTTGCCCACCTCGAACTGCGGCTTGACCATGAGCACCAGATCGGACTCCTGGTGCACACACTCACTGAGCGCGGGAAGGATCAACCGCAACGAGATGAAGGAGAGATCCGCCACCACCAGGTCCACGGGTTCGCCCACGTCCGCGCGCTCCAGGTGTCGCACGTTCTTCCGCTCACGGACCACGACCCGCTCGTCGGTGCGCAGCTTCCAGTCCAACTGCCCGTAACCGACGTCGACGGCGATGACCTCACGGGCGCCGCCGCGCAGCAGCACGTCGGTGAAACCTCCCGTGGAAGATCCCGCGTCCAGACACCGACGCCCTTCCACTCCGAGCCCGTCAGCGCCGAACACGTCGAGCGCCCCCAACAGCTTGTGGGCACCTCGCGAGACCCATTTCGGGTCCTCGAGATCCTGGGCTACCACGATCGAGGCATCCTCCTCCACCGAGGTCGCGGCCTTGTGCGCCACGAAGCCACGAACCGTGACCCGCCCTTCGGAAATCAGTTCGGCGGCGTGCTCCCGGGAACGCGCGAGCTTGCGCCGTACCAGTTCCGCGTCCAACCGTGCTTTGCGAGGCACCGCCTCAACTCCCGCTACCACTCGCTCCGGACAACAGTTCGTCGGCCCGGTTCAAGGCGTGTGTCAGCGCCTCGTGCACCGCTTCGAACCTGGCGACATGTTCGGAAACAGGCAGTTCGTCCAGCTCGTCCAATCCCCGCATACGTTGCCGGACGTCCGCCTCAGCCGCACGAACCCCCTCCGTGCTCGCGTCGGCGAGCCCGTCCGCCTCCCCCTCGGAGTATCCCGTAGAATCCATCGGTTTCCCGCCTCGTCCACACCAAAACAGTGATACCAATCACAACACCCGAAAGCCACCCCCGGAAAGAGCCCGGGAGTCGTGAACGACACCACCACGCTATCGGATGACGAGGAGAATCGGGCACGAGCGCAACGTCACCACGAGGCGGCACCGAACACCACGGCACACTCCCCGGCGGGCTCGTGGATCAGCGGTCGGTGCCGCTGTCCAGTCCCAAACGGGACAGCGTCCGCTGCGCCCGGCGATCCCCGGAACGTACCCGCACCGGCCCGCCCGCGGCGCTCCACCACACGGCACACAGGGTCCGCAAGGCGGTCAGGTCCTCCCGTTGGGGACTCCGTCGAGGAGCCTGCTCCCGACGGTGCTGCGTTCCCGGGGAGCTCAACGTCACTCCGTCCCCGGTCACCTCGGCCTTCCACTCCGGTTGGGGAGTGATCGCGGACTCCTCGGCGGGAACGCACAACGCCGTCAGGTCGGCTGCCAGATAGTCGGGACGCGTCTCGGGAGGAGCGGCGAGCACGTCAGCGGCCCCGCTCACACCGGTCAGCACCAACATCGAGGACATGTCCGCTCCTCGTGCCCCGGCCGTGTCCGTTTCCAACCGGTCCCCGACGAACAACGGTTTCGTCGTCCCGACGGCGGCATGGCTCAGGAGCGGCTTCTCGGGTTTGCCCGCGACCACCGGGCTATGTCCGGTCGCCGCTTCGAGAGCGGCCACCAAGGAACCGTTCCCCGGGAGCTCACCACGTTCGGTGGGCAGAGTGGTGTCCCTGTTGCAGGCCACCCAGACAGCCCCGGCACGGATCGCCAGGCAGGCCTCGGCGAGGTCCCTCCAGGTCGTTGCCTCGGAATGTCCCTGCAGAACCCCGGCAGGTGCCTCGTCCGCGCCACGGACGGGGCGTAGTCCTCGGGAAACCACTTCCTCGGCCAACGCCTCGGTGCCGAGCACCAGCACGGAGTCCCCGGCAGTGAGCCGCTCGGCCAGCAACGCCGCGCCCGCCTGAGCGCTGGTACTCACCTCGGAGGGGGTGGCCGGTATCGACATGGAGTTCAGTTTCTCGGCCACCTGTTCGGGACGGTTCGACGCGTTGTTGGTCACGTAGCGGACCGATACCGGTATGGCCCCCAGTCGCGAGAGCGTCGGGACGGCTCCCGCGACGGGGGTTCCTCCCCGATACACGGTGCCGTCCAGATCCAGTAACAACGCGTCGTAGTCTTCGGCCAGCATACGTGCCCCGTTCACCTGCACCGTCACCACTCGGAATCCTTCCGGAGGCACCCTCCGTCGAGGAACCCTGGACAAGGATCCTCGGTCAACGGTCGGATCCCGGAAGACGTGGATCAGTCCCAGACACCCAGATCGACGTCGTGCGCGGGTCCTTGTCCACTCGTCCCCTCTTCACCGGGATGCTGCTCGGCAGCGTCGACGTCCACCTGCTCCACCAGTCTCTCGGCCTCCTCCGGACCTCCGAGCAGGGGAACCAGTTCGTCCAACCGTTCGGGAGCGTCGGTGGCTTCCTCGTCGTCGGCGTTGGCCGCGTGGACGAACCAGGTGAAAGCTTCCTCGTTGCGCCCCACCGCGGCCAGGTTGTCGGCGTAGGCGTAGAACAGCCGCGCACTCCACGGATTCCGCTGTCTGGGATCGAGCTCGGGGAGCTGCAGGCTGACCACGGCGGCCTCGAGCTGCCCCAGATCGCGGCGTGCTCCGGCCGCGACGATCCGCAGCTCGATCTCCTCGTCCTTGGGAAGACGGTTGGTTTCCTCGGAACGGAGCAGTTCCAGAGCACGCTGGGGTCGACCCATCGCCCGTTCACAGTCGGCGATCATCGCCAGATGTGACTGCCCGCCCATCCGACGCGCAGCACGCAACTCCGACAGTGCCTCGCTCCAGTTGCCCACGTGGTAGGCCGTGACACCGTTGGCTTCGCGCGCCGCCGGAGTTCGTGAGGCCTTCTTCCTCGCGTAGCGTGCGTGCTCCAGGGCCTTCTCCGGCTCGGAGTCGAGCAGCATACCGGCGGCCACCACGTGAGCGCCCACGTCCTCGGCCACCATCTTCGGCAACGATCGGAAGTCTCGGCGTACTTCCGGATCCAGCTGGGAGACATCCACGTCGGGTGGCAGCTTCGGTGCCCTCGGACGGGACTCGTCACGCTCCGAGAACTCCTTGTTCCCACGGGAGTTCTCTCCGCGTCTGGGACGGCCCCTACCAGCGGCCCGCTTCTCGGAGTCACGGAAGGAGTCCGTGCGCTCCCGTCGGCTCCGGTTCGTACGCTCGTTGCGTCTGTTGTCGTGGCGGTCCCGGTGCTGGGGGCCTCCACGGGCACGATCACGGTGATCACGTTCGTTCTTGGAAAAACGTCCGTTCCGTTCGGATCCGGCGGGCTTACCCCGATTCTGTGGTTTCCGGTTCCCGCCCTTCGGACGGGCTCCCTTGTCCCTCGGAGGTTTGCCACGACCGGCGGAATCACCGGTGTCGCTTCCTCGACTCCGAGAATCACGCCTGTCGTCAGAATCAGACACCGGACCTCCCGAAACTCATGAGAACGGACAACACCAGCCTAACCGCCCGAGCACACAGGCATCACCGCAGTCGGGTCCGCTTCGGGAGGTTGCCGGGAGAGAAAGGGGATGTCGAGGGTGGGTGTGGTGG
>NZ_PVSR01000048.1:0-23438 GCF_003001495.1 Actinopolyspora mortivallis | reverse complement strand
CGGCGGCCCACACGGCCCCCCACCCCAGGATCTCCGCCGCGTTGAACCACACGATCCCCACGTCGGGATCGGCCGCGACGTACCTGCCGAGCGGCAGCACGAGCGCGGCCAACAACGCCGCCACGGGCACGGTCGCCACCCCCACCCGCCACAGCACCGTGTCGGCCGCGCGGGTTCCGCGCCGCTGGGTCACCAGCAACCGGAGCGTCTCCCGCAAGGGTGCGAGGAGTCCGCTCCCCGGGGAAGCACCACCCGCCCGGGCCGAGAGCACCGAGTCGAAAGCGACCGCGCCGCAGGCGAACCCGCCGAGTGCCACGGGCAGGACCGCCGGCCACCACAGCGGAGTCTCAAGCACCGGAGAACCCCCACCCCTCGTCCGGCGGGATCCCGGTGCCGCGCGGGTCGAGGCTGGCCACCGTCAGCCGCGCCGCCGACAGCTCGGCCCCCTCCAACAGACCGGGCAACACCTCCAGCACCGGACCGGAACGAACCCAGGTGGCCGCCCCCGCGGTTCCGGAAAGGGCGGAGGTGTCGTCGACCCGGTGCGCCCCGCGCTCGATCTCGGTCAGCCACTCCCGCCACCGTGCCGCCACGTCACCGCCGGCGCGGCTCGCCCGCAGCACGGTTCCGCCGAAGCCGGCCCGGTGGGCCGTCCCCGTGGAGAGCACCCCGATGTCGCTGGTGAGCCAGGTCAGCGTCCGGCTACGTCGCAGCCTCCCGGCCAGGCGGGCGATCCCGGCACGCAGCCGGCTTCCCGGTCCTCCCGCCAACGTCTCGTCCCGGATCCTCCGGGCGAGTCCGGCCGGATCCGGCCATCCCACGACCGTGAGCAACCCCGCCAGGCTGTCCAGTCGGGCGGCCACCACCCGGCGTGCGGCCCACCCCCTGGTAACGCGGTGCCCGTCGGCGGCGTGGCGCCACGGTTCGCCCCAGAACTCTCCCCCGGCGTCGGGGTCGTCGAGCTGTTCCGCCTCGACCCACTGAAGGACGTCTCCCTGCAGAACGGTGTGGACGAGCAGGCCGGGAGGCCATCCCGGAAGCGGCGACCCGAGGGGAACGTGCAGCCGGTCGAGGGCGAGACCGTCCCGGTCGGGGCCGCGTCCTGCCATGGCGAGCCCCTCAACAGTGCCCGCGTGGTGCTCGTGGCCCTCGACCTCCCCGTGCGTTCCCGCATGGGAATCCGTCCGTGTCTCGGAGGCCTCCGAGTACCTTCCCTCTCCCCGGTTGCCCTCCGTCGCCGCGGCCTCGGCCCCGGACTCCGGAAGAGGGGTCCGTGGTCCTCCTCCCCCGGCCAGTTCCTCCCGCACCCCGTCGAAGAGGCGCGGAACCTCCCCGGCCTCCCCCACGTGGAGGAACAGACGCGGCTCCGGTACGCGTCGCCACAGGGCCCGGACCCTCCCGGCCAACCGGGATCCCGCTGTCCCGGCCAACACCAGCACGTCGGTGTCCGCCGGAGACAGAGCGCTCGGCCATCCGCGGCGACGCAGCTCACCGTCCACGGCCAGCCGGACCCTCTCCCCGCCCGCTGCCTGGAGCACCATCACGTGTGGCCGGGCCAGGGCCAAGCGCAGCACGGTTTGACTCACACCCACCGCAGCGCCCCCTCGCGCCACGCGTGGAGCACGCCGACGAGCAGGATGCCGAGGAAGACGAACATCTCCACGACCGCTCGCACGCCCACCGTGGACACCACCAGCGTCCACGGATACATGAACAGCATTTCCATCTCGAAGGCCAGATAGATCATCGCCAGCGTGTACCAGCGCACGTGGAACCGGCTGAAGGCGTGTTCGACCGGTTCCCCTCCGGGGAGGAACTGGTCGACGGACCGGGCCGGCCCCGTCACGGCCAACGCTCGTGCCGTGGCGTAGGCGACGCCCAGGCCCAGCAGTCCGACCCCGAACAACACCGGTAGCGCACCGAGACCGCTCATCGGAGCACACCCGCCACGGCAACGGCACACCACAGGACGTCACGTCCCTCACCCGGCCCGTGCACACTCCCACCCCCTGCGAAGCACCGCACCGATCCTCGCGCATCACCCGGGATCTCGCCTGTTGCCGAAGACCGCTCACATTCACTTCGGGAGTCCGGACGAGGGACACCGCCGGAAGCGGCGGAGCAGGCCGAGGTCCGGCGCTGGTGCGGGTTTCTCCGAATTGCGCGGCGCGGTGGAGGGTGCATCCTGGTGACACGGTTCCCCCACGGATCCGCGATGACCTCCCGCCGGTTTCCGACCACGGCCCGCCGCGACTCCCCGAGTCGTCACCAGCCGGTGACGGCGTCCTGTTCAACGGTTTCCGCGCGGTTCGACCTCGTTGTCCCGGTAACCGCCCGGAACCGGACGAACGGCGGGACCCCGTCACCAGCCGCGGCCCGCGAACCCTCCCGATTGTGGGGAGAACATGTCCGAATTCGACATACCCGAGCAGAGCCCCCGTGCTCCGCACATCGAGTCCCTTCCGGCCTACCGCCCCGGAGCACGACCGGACAGACCGCTGCGCTGCGGTGATCACCACCCCCAAGCGGGAACGCTCGTGGTCTCGGCGAGCGGAACGCTGGACATGGCGGCCTCCACCGCCTTCGCCGAGTCCCTGCGGCGACGCCTGGAACGCGCGGTCGCCACCCTGGTACTCGATCTCTCCGGCATCGAGTTCATCGACACCAACGGTGTGATCACACTGTTGGAGACCGCCGCACGAACACGTCTACGGGGAGTCGAGCTCGTTCTCGTGCCGAGCCCCACGGTGACCCGACTGCTGACCCTGCTGGAGGTCGACGACCGCTTCCTCCACGCCGACAGCGCCGAGCAGGCGGCTGCCTCCCCGAGGCGGGGGGCCGCCCGGCCACGCTCACGGTGAGCACCGCCACCAGCGGGAACAGTCCTACCGGCCGTCGCCTCCCAGCTCACGCAGCGCGGGGAGCAACTCTCCCTCGGCGAACCGGAAGAACCCGACGGGATCGGTGTCGACTCCCACCTGTACGAGAGCCACGTCGGTGAACCCCGCGTCGAGGTAGGACGAGACGGCGGAGACGATCGGCTCCACCTCGGGCCCACACGGGATGGCCGTGGCCACGTCTTCGGGACGTACGTGGTGGGTCGCCGCAGCGAAAGCCGCCGGGCCGGGCAGTTCCGCGTTGACCTTCCACCCTCCGGCGAACCAACTGAACTGTTCGTGGGCCCGTTTCACCGCCGCCTCGCGGTCGGGGTCCCAACAGACCGGCAGCTGCCCTATCTTGCGGTCCCCCACCCAGTGGGAACGACGCTCCCAGTCCGCGCAGAGCTGCCCGTCGGGCTGCACGGCGATCATGACATCGGACATCGGGGCGAACCGGTTCACCGACTGCGGACCGGAAACCGCCGTTCCGATGGGGACCCTGCGGTCCGGAAGGTCCCACAGCCTGGCCGAGTCCACCCGGTAGTGGGTCCCGACGTAGTTGACGCTGCCGCCGTCGAACAGCGCGGAAATGATCTCGATGGCCTCGGAGAGCATCTCGTGCCGCAGGTTCACCGGCGGCCAGCCCCGCCCGACGACGTGCTCGTTGAGGTTCTCCCCGGCCCCGAGCCCGAGCAGGAACCGGTCCCGTGACAACAGGCCGACCGTCGCGGCCTTCTGGGCCACCACCACGGGGTGATACCGCATGATCGGCGCGGTCACGTAGGTCATCAGCTCGATGTCGCTGGTCGACTGGGTCACCGCCCCCAGCACACTCCACGCGTAGGGCGAGTGTCCCTGCGGCGCCAACCAGGGAAAGACGTGGTCACTGATCACCTCGAAGTCGAAGCCGCTGCGTTCGGCCGCCGCGGCGTGCTCCACCAGGGAACGCGGCCCGGACTGTTCGGTCATCAGGGTGTATCCGATGCGCGCCATGCTCACCCCCCGAGTCGTGCGCGCAGCTCCGGGAGGAACCCGGCGTCGGCCTCCCGCAGCTCCTCCAGATCGATGTCGTGTGGCAGCGCCGTGGAGGGACGCCGGTCCAGCAGGTACCGCACCGTCTCGACCACCACGGCGCTCTCCTCGGGAGGCGGGGGTGCCAGGTCGTCCAACACCTCCTGCCCGAGCACCACCCGGTGTTCGGTGGTGTGCCCGGCCTCGTGTACCTCGGCGGCGTAGCTGTGCTCCCCCACACGCATGACCTCGACGCTCTCGCTCATCACCTGCTCCCTTCCGGAACTCTCCGCTCTCCGGAACCCCTCCGGGGTAGGACAGGACAGTGCCGCGCCCGGGGCCCACCACGGCGCGGCGGGGGCCGCGCGGACGGAGCCTCAGGCCGGGTGCATCTCGCCGGTGCTGCCGGAATCCAGCAGTTCCCGCAGCTGTGGGGGCAGGGCGTGCCGCACCTTGTCCATCTGGCCGCCCTGGGTGGCCTCGCGCAGCACTTCCATGACCACGCGGCTGGAGTAGACGGCGCGGGGTTTCTCCAGTCCCGCCCTGGCTCCGACACGTTCGAGGAACTCGTCCAGGTCGAAGCGCTCTCCGGTTCCCGTGCCGCTGAACACCTCGGTGCGGCGCAGGTGCTCACCGATCTCCCGGGGAAGCTGTGCGGCCACGTGCTCGGCGAGTCGCTCCGGAATCCTTTCACCCAGGGTCTCCAGCGTGGCGCGGGTGACGGCTTCGGCCGCGCCCCGGCTCGGGAGTTTCGCGCGTGCCTGGACCTGGCCGATGAAGGTGTCGTGTTGCATGGCTCCCCCTTCCTGAACCCTTCCCTTCGGGGCTACCCAACGAGCGGCACCACCCAACCGGCCCCCGGAGGGTGTTTCGCGCTCCTCGCGGCGGAGAGCGCGGACACCCTTCCACCGTCGTGACCGCCGGCGCCTCGCCCCGGCTAGGATGGCGTCATGTCCGCGCCGTCCCACGGAACCCGGCGCTGGCCGCGCCGGGTCTACGAGGCCGGTACCGACCCCGACCCGCGTTTCTCCCTCGCCAACGAACGGACCTTCCTCGCCTGGCTGCGTACCGCGATGGCGTTGATGGCCGCCGGGGTCGGGATCGAGATGCTGAACACGGGGGGTCTGCTGCGCACCCCCTTGGTCACCGTGCTGGCGGTGCTGTTGCTGCTCGGCGGAATCGTGGTCAGTGCCGTGGCGTTCACCCGCTGGGCCGTCACCGAACACGCGTTGCGCACCGGGCGCTCGCTGCCGCCTCCCCGCCTGGGGGCTTTTCTCGGTTACGGACTCGCCGTGGTGGGACTCGTCGCCGTGGTGCTGCTGCTTCTGTCGGGCGGATGAGGCACCGTCCCGTGGACGGCCTCACGGCACGCACGGTCGCGGAACGGAGCGAGGAATGTCCCCAGGGTCCGAAGAACGCCGGAGACCTCCCGGGCTGCCGACCGAGCGCACCGCCCTGGCCTGGTTGCGCACCTACCTGGCCTTTCTCGGGGGCAGCCTGGTATTGCTCCGGTTGATGGCCCACACGCGGCCGGAGCTCGCGGTGGGGGCGGCCTGCGTGCTGCTTCCGACGGCCGGGGTAGCCGGTGGTCTCGCCGTGCGGCGCTACCACCTCGGTAACCGGGAGGTTCCGCCGGAGAACCAGTCACTGCCCGACGGGCGACTGCCGGCCGTGCTCACGTTGCTGGCGATCCTGGTGGCCGCCCTGGGCACACTCCACGTGCTGTTCGGTTGAGTCCACGTGTGCGTGCACCGGCCACCCGGATGCTTGCCCCGGGACGTGAAGGCTGTGACGCTGGGGACGGAGGCACCCGAGCGGGGATTCCCCGGGGTGCGAGACCTCCGGACGAGTTGGTTGGTCGGCTATGACGGGCACGATTCCGCTGGGGCACGTCGCCGGTATCCGTCTCGGCCTGCACTGGAGCGTGGCGGGCATCGTCGGACTGATCGTGTTCCTGCTCGGCTCCTACTGGCTTCCGAGCACCTTCCCCGGCCACGCCGAGGTCCTCTACTGGCTGGCCGGGGTGGCCGCCGCGGCGCTGCTGGTGGTGTCGATACTGGTACACGAGCTGGCCCACGCGGTGGTGGCCGTGCGCAACGGCGTGCCCGTGGACGGGATCACCCTGTGGCTGCTGGGAGGGATGGCCCGGCTGCGCGGCGAGGCGGCCACCCCCCGCAGCGATCTGCTCATCGCCGTGGTCGGTCCCGTGGCCAGCGGGGCACTCGCGGTGGTCTTCGCCGGGGCTACCTGGATGCTGGCCGTCGTCCAGGCCGGTGAACTCACCGTCGCGGTGGCCGGTTATCTGAGCGCGCTGAACCTGGTGGTGGCCGTGTTCAACCTGCTTCCGGCCGCCCCGTTGGACGGAGGGCGCGTGCTGCGTGCCGCGCTGTGGTCCCGCACCGGGGACCGCTTCCGGGCCGCGGTCTGGGCCGCGCGTGCCGGTGCGGGGCTGGGGTTCCTGCTCGTCGCCTACGGACTCGTCAGCGTGCTCACTCGGGGGTTCGAGGGCGTCTGGGCGGTGCTCGTGGGGTTCTTCGTCATCCAGGCGGCGGGAGCGGAGAAGCAGCAGGCCCGGGTGAGTGCCGCGCTCGCCGGGATCCGGGTCCGTGATCTCCCCGGACCACGGATCATCCGCGCTGACGCCGACTCGACGGTGTGGTCCGCCTTCGAGTTCGGGGACCCTTCCGGGAGCACGGCCCTGGCGGTGACCGGGACGACGGAGGGGATAGTGACCCCGGAGCAGTTGCGTGCCGTGCCGTTGGCACGACGGACGCACACGAGACTGCGGGAACTCGCCCAACCACTCGCGAAGTTCGACTCCGCCACCCCGGACGAGCCACTCACGGCTCTGCTCGCCCGTCGCGGGGGTTCCACGTCCCGAGCGGTGCTGGTCCTCGAGAACGAGCACCCGGTGGGCATGATACCGGCGGACCGGATCGAAAGGCTCCTTCGGGAACGCCTGGCACGTGCCACCCGACAGAACCCAACTGTCGGAAACACCGTTCCACCGGACACCGAACCCCCCGCGGACTGGTGGTACCCGGGTCAGGGCGAGCGGAACCGCTGAAACCATTCCCGGAGTCTCCCCCGAGGGGAACCGTACGGGTCACCGGCACCCCGGTCAGGGAATCCCGAAGGTCTCCTCGGTGTCGACGGAGGCGATTCCACGGATTCCCCGGAGTCCCGCGAAATCCGCCTGCCCCAAGGAACCGGTAATCACTCCGAGTTCTTCGAGTACCTGATCCACGTGCATCCCGGTGCGGCGTAACTCCTCGGAGACGGACGCGATGTCCGCCGCGCCTTCGTCGTCGAGAGTGACCACGATCCTGTCGGACACTGCCCTCCTTTCGGGGGTGTGACTTCCCCACCCGCTCCCCGAGGGGGCGGGGCAGGCGGTCGAGTACGTCTCGCGAAGCGCTCCGCCCCACACGACCCGATGTCCTGTTGGGACGTCACAACAGCGGCGCCTTGACCAGCCCCGCCCCCACGTCCACCGACGGGATCTCGAGACGCTGAGCGGTACGCATCAGCTGCGCCCACAACGCCTCGCCGCTCGCTCCGGTTCGCTGTGCCCACAGCGCCGCGATGCCGGACACGTGTGGCGTGGCCATGCTCGTCCCCGAGATCGTGTGGTAGCGCCGCTCCAACGGCCAAGTGGAGTACACGTCCACCCCCGGGGCGGCGATGTCCACCTGTCCTCCCATGACCGGATTGCTGCGGGCCGAGAAGTCCGCGATGGCGATCCGAGGATCCACGGCCGCCACGGCCATGATGGAGGGACTGTTCGCGGGAACTCCCACGAAGCCGGGATCACCCTCGTCACGGTTCGCGTTGTTGCCGGCGGCGGCGATGATCAACGACCCCCGCGCCAGGGCACGTCGTCCCACCATCTCGTACCGCCAGGAGACGGAACGGATATTGGCACCCAGGGACATGGAGATGATGCGGCAGTCGTTGCGCACCGCCCAGTTGATCCCGGCGAGGATACCGGTGTCCGAACCGGACCCCTCGTCCCCGAGAACCTTTCCGATCAGGATCTCGGACTCCCCCGCCACCCCGTAACGCCGGCTGCCCGGAGGGTCGGGCGGATGCTGCGGACCGCAGGCCGTACCCGTGCAGTGGGTGCCGTGTCCGTTGCCGTCCTGGACCTGCTCTCCCGGGACGAAGGACCGCGCGTGCAGCTCGCGGCCCCTGAAGTCCGGATGGGTGCGATCCAGTCCCGTGTCCAGCACGGCCACGCTGATCCCCGCACCGGTCAGTAGGGACCTCGTGACCTCGGTGGCTCGCAGTCCCCAGGTGGCCTCGTCGGTGTCCTCGAACTCGGCGGGAGCGGCACTGACCGTGGACCACGCGCCGTCCGGGACACGCTCGGAGGTGCCCGTGGCCGTCGGGCTCCTCTCCAGGGCGTACATGATCCGTTCGGGTTCCACCGAGAGGATCCGGGAGTCCCCCTCGGCGGCCTGCCTGAGCCCTCGGGCGCGCTCCGGATCGGCGCTGATCACGCCGATTCCGAGGTCGGTGAACATCGTCGCCTCGGCGCCGGAGGTCTGTTCGACGTCCAAGGCGCCGTGTTCGAAGTCGGTGGTGCTGGCGATGTCGATGGCTCCGCTCAACGAGCGCAGTGTCTCGGCCTCGTCGGCCTCCCGGCCGAACACCTCGTCACTGAACACCACGACATACCGTCCCGTCGGGGACTCCCCGTTCTCGTCGGAGTCTCCGGCAGCCCCCTCACCGGGAAACGGAGCGGAATCGTCCATGATCGCGTCCCTCCTTGGGAACAGTCGGATCGGCGGAAGAAGCGAAAAACCACGGCCACATCCGAATCGGTCACACTTTTCAGCGCGGAACGGCGGCACACCGAACCCACGGGAAAATCACGACCCCGTACGGAACGGTTTCGAGCCGACATGATCCACATCTGCCATCCTAACCCGCACCGGATCCGAATATCCACCCTCGACGAGGTATTCCGAAAAATTCATTCGCACGAGTTAGCAGCTCACTTTCCACGAGAACGGAAACGCCGAGGGGACGTTTTGACCCCAAAAATGGGAAAATATTTCACGAAATAAATTCTTACCTCTCCTCCCCTCCATCAGGGGCGCCCGCCCGCACACGAAGCCGGTTCGGGACAATTCCCCGTATGGAGGACGTGGAGATCAGTGACGGAAGCATCCGGCTGGGCCAGCTGCTGAAGCTGGCCGGGGTGGTCGAGCACGGCGCCGAGGCCAAGAGCCTGATCCAGGCGGGTGAGGCACGGGTCAACGGCGAGGTCGAGACCCGCCGAGGACGCCAGCTCGTACCGGGTGACGAGGTCTCGTTGCCCGGCCGGGAACTACGAGTGACCGCGACACCGGGGGGAGACGGGTGATCCGCGGGTTCCGGGCTGACCACCGACGTTCCGAACCACGACAGCCACGCGAAAGGAACTCGGACCATGTCCACTCCCGACATCATCCGCCCGGCTGAGCGAACCACGGTCCGGCTGCGCCTGCCCGGCGGCTGGTTCCACAACAACACCGGCTGGATCCGCGGTGACGACCGCGTGCTGCTGGTGGACACCTGCGCCACGGAGACACGCACCCGTCACCTGCTCGACGGTGTGCGGGCCGAAGCCGGTGACCTTCCGCTGGAGGCCGTCCTCACCCACGCCCACGGCGACCACGCCAACGGCGCCGGGCAGGTGGAACGCGCCGGTGGCACCGTCCACGCCACGCCACGCACGGCGGAGGACGTCCACAACGGTCCCCACACGCATCCGGAACTGCTCGGGGAGCTCGACTGGGGGAACATCGCTCCTCCCGCCCGGATCGAACCGGTTCCCGCCGCCCGCACACTGGAGCTGGGGAACGCCCAGGTGAGCCTGCACCCCGCCCCGGTACGGGCCCACACCGCCGGCGACCTGGTGGTGCACCACGAGCGGGAGAGTGTGCTGTTCGCCGGGGACCTGTTGTTCTCCGGAATCACCCCGCTGGCCCTGCACGGCAGCATCGGCGGGTGGATCGAGGCACTCGATTGGCTGAGCGAATTCGGAGCGGAGACACTCGTTCCCGGCCACGGCCCGATACCGCCCGTCGGGGAGAAACTGCTCGCCGAGCAGCGCGCCTATCTGCGGTGGCTGCTGGAACACACCACCGAGGACGAGCCCGACCACGCCGCACTGGAGCTGTGCGCCCGCGAACGCTGGCCGCAGTGGCACGATCCGGAACGCCATGCGGCCAACCTGCGTCTGGCCCACGCGGAGAACCACGGTCACGAGCCGGACGTGACCACGGCTGCCAGGGCCATGCTGAGGTCGGCGGGAGGCCACATCGCCGTCAGCCTCTGAACGGAAGTCCCGGGCCTCCCGTGTGACGGGAGACCGAGTGCCGTCCAGCGGGCGGAGTTCAGGAGATCGTCGTCTCCAGGAAGGTTCGCACCGACTCGGCGACGCGGCGCAGCATCGTCAGACCGTGCTGCGCCGCCGCGGCGGCCTCCTGCGGAGAGTCCGCCACCCACCACAACAGCAACGCGAGCGCCAGCAGCGAAAGCAGTCCCCTCAGTGGTCTCCCCCTTCCCCGGTTGCCGGGCCGAACCGAGTGTCCCGGATTCCGGCGGAACTCGCTCGCGGGGAGCGGGCACGTGCGGCAGCGACACGCCGGAACGACCCGGAAGGTTCCCGCATCGTTGTCGAAGCCCTCCGGGACCGGCGAACGAACCGACCGCCCCGGCTCGTTCCACCCGGTTGTCAGCTCCAACCCACCTTTCCGGAAAAATCCTTTCGGTCCCTCCTCTTTCGCGACGACAGCGACTCCCCCGGAAGTAGCAACTCCCTCCTTCGGATGCATCAGGGTTCGTTCCCCCGAACGAAACCGACATGACGAGGAAAATTTTCCATTCCGCTCCGGTTCCGGAAACGGTGTTGACTGGCTCTCGACGTATCTCCGAGGATTCCTGTCGGAATTCACGAGATCGGCAACCGGACCGCTGCACGGAGGATTCGCTCATGAGATTCAACGAGTCGAAAGGCCCAGGAAGACCCGACGAGGGTTCCCTCGGGCGAAGGAATTTCCTGAAACTCGGCACGGTGGGTGCTGCGGGGCTCGCCGTGGCGGGAACGGCGGCGGGAACAGCCGCGGCCTCGACTCGTTCCCCGGCCCGACGGACCGCCGGAACGCTGGCGGTGGACACCCTTCCCGACCCGGCACCGGTGGACCTGAAACAGGGTGGCGGCAAGACCTACCACTCCAGCCCCGGTGACACCCCCTCCTTCTACGTCAGCGACTTCGACGGCCTGAAGAACGCCCTGGAGCAGGCCGGCGACGGCGACATCATCCGTGTCCGGGACGACGCGCAGATCGACATGACCGGCGCCGAGAACACCCTGTCCATCGCCTCCGGAGTCATCCTCTCCGGGGGACGCGGCAACAACGGCAGCCTGGGCGGACTGATCTACACCACCCGGGACCGCAACCCCCAGGCGGACGTTCCCCTGCCCATGTTCCAGACCCGCGGCGACCGGGTCCGGTTCACCGGCCTGCGCATCCAGGGCCCCCGGCTGGCCAACTACTGGGATCCCGAGGGCAACGTGGGCGACCCCGCCGACCACGAGGAGTACAAGCACTACCTGATCGGCGGAATCCACTTCCTGGGGGACAACTGCCGTGTGGACAACTGCCAGATGTACGGTTTCACGCACGCCGCGATCTCCGTGGGCGCACGGAACTACCCGGTCTCCGCGCGAGTGGATCACAGCAGCATCCACAACAACCCCATGGAGCACTTCGGCTACGGGGTGAACCTGTACAACGGCGAGTCCGTGATCGAGTGGAACTACTTCGACTACAACCGGCACTCGATCGCGGGATTCGGCTACGAGAGCAACGGCTACACCGCCCGCTACAACCTGGTGGGGCCCCACCCCATCAGTCACGCCTTCGACATGCACGGGTTGAGCCAGAACAACGGTTCCGGCGAGGTCGCCGGGGGAACGATCAACATTCACCACAACACGTTCCAGTTCACCCACGACGTCCACCCGGACACCAGGCCACAGGAGGCCGTCGCGATCCGCGGCATCCCCGCCGACCGGTGCGACATCAACGAGAACTGGTTCTACCACGACTCGAAACCGGTCGAGGTCAACAAGCAGGGCAATGCCTACCGGCAGGAGAACGAGAAGTGGATGCACATGTGGGCCTCGGGCAACCACTTCGGTCGCGGTGAACCCGCCGCCGGGATCGGGCACCCGCGCTGAGCCCTTCCCGGGACACCCTGGGGGTCTCGACGCCACCCCCCGGGGTGTCCCACCCGCAGGAGGCCCGCACGAAGGGACTCGCCCGCCGAGGTGCTCAGAGCCGACGCAGTCCCTCCTGGCGCAACGCGGCCAGATCCGGGTAGCCGTCCACGGCCATGAGCAGATCGGCTTCGGCCAACAGGGAACGCGACTGGTGCACCACGCCGTGCTCCCCTCCCACGGCCAGGGCGTAGACGTAGGGTCTGCCGACCCCGACGGCCGTGGCCCCGAGCGCGAGGGCCTTGACCACGTCGGTTCCGCTGCGTACCCCGGAGTCGAACAGCACGGGCAGCTCCCCGGCGGCCTCGACGATCTCGGGCAGCATCCGCAGCGCGGGGATTCCCCCGTTGGCCTGCCTGCCACCGTGGTTGGAGCAGTGGATCCCGTCGACGCCGTGATCCTTGGCGCGACGTACGTCGTCGGGGTGCTGGATGCCCTTGAGCAGAACGGGCAGTTCGGTGGCCTCGCGAATCCAGTCGAGGTCCTGCCAGCCGAGGGAGCGACCGAAGACGTTGACCCATTCCCCCACCACCGAGGAGGGGTGCTCCTCGGGAGCGCCCGGAAGACGGCGGCGAAAGGCCGGGTCACTGGTGTAATTGGCCAGGCAGTAGCCACGCAGCTGCGGGAAGTTGGCCGTGTTCAGGTCACGGGGACGCCAGCCGGTCACCCAGGTGTCCACGGTGACGATCAGTGCGCGGTATCCGGCGTTCTCGGCACGGTGGATCAGGCTCAGGGCGAGATCACGGTCGTCGGGGGTGTAGAGCTGGAAGAATCCGGGGGTTTCACCGAGTTCGGCGGCCACCTCCTCCAGCGGGTCCTGGCTGAGGGTGGAGACGGTCAGGGGCACCCCGGTACGGGCGCAGGCCCGTGCCGTGGCCAGGTCACCGTGGAAGTCCTGGGCACAGATCCCCAGCACTCCGACGGGGGACAGAAACAGGGGATGCGGCAGAGTGAGTCCGAACAGCTCGACGGACAGGTCACGGTCGTGGGCACCGTTGAGCATCCGCGGCACCAGTCCCCAGCGGTGGAACTCGGTGACGTTGAGGCGCTGGGTGTGTTCGTCCCCGGCTCCACCGGCCACATAGGAGTGGATCCAGCTGGGAAGCACTTCGGTGGCCTTGCGTTCGAGGGAGGGGAAGTCGACCGGATGCGCCGGGAGTTCTCCCGCGAGTCCGCCCGCGTAGATCTCGGTCTGGTACTCGCCGTAGCGTGTCATCCTCGTCTGCCCTTCCACGCGAGCCGGCCGGAAACGAAACCCTGTCGGGTTGTTCGGCAGCATAGTAGGGAGTCGGCCGGACGTCTGCCGTCGTGATCCTCGTCCGACACACGGCACCCGGACGAACTCCTCCGCGCTCGTGCGTTCGCCTCCGCCACGAGTGGAGGTTCCGGAGCGGGGAGCCGGTGCTGTCCGGCTCCCCGGGACCCCCTCAGTAACCGGCGAACGCGACGGTGCCGATTCGCCCGTCGTGGTGAGCGCGGTGCTGTTGCTGCCATGTCGTGATGCGTAGTACCACCACCAGGGCCAGCACGGCGGCGGCCGCACTGACCGGGGACAGGAGCATCCCCGACACGGTCCAGTCCCGGTACAACCGGGTGACGTCGAGCGGATCCAGTGACCCCACACCCTGACCGGGGCCGGTGTAGGCCATCTCCTGGATCCTGCTCACCCTGTCCGCGAGGAGATGAGCCCACCACAACAGCCACCACGCCCACAGCAGACCGCCTCCTCGAACCGGTCTCTTCGCCCCCTCACCTCCGGCGGAGACCCGGTTGTCCGGATGGCTGGCATGCCAGATGTCGGTCACGATCTGCTTCGGAAACCAGAAGTTGACCACCGGAACGATCCATCCGGCGATGAGCCACCCCTTGGCACGGCGCTGCTTGACCGTACCCAGTCGTTCCGCGTTCGCCCGCACCCGGAACAACCACACCAGGAACACGACAGCCGTCGCCAGGAAGACCGCGACGATCAGGCAGAAAGAGACGAACTCGGTGATCTCGAACGGGACCACGTCGGACGGATAGATGTCCGAGTCCGGGTCCAACAGCCCCTGGTACAGGTAGTAGCCCCACGCCTGCAGTGGAATCTGGAGTGTGAACAGCCCCGCGAGCACCCCCAACAGCCAGGAGGTGGCCAAGCCGAGACCGCGCACCCGTTTCAGCTCTCCGTTCCGGGGGACCGAACCGGAGGGAACCGAGTGCGGGACCGCGCCCGTCCGCCCCACGTAACCGCTCGGAGGCGAACTCGCAGCCCCTATGGACTGTCCCGGTACCAACCCCGACTCACCCGACGGGAAGCCGCATCCGGGACACGTCCCCTCCCCGGCCGACACGATCGCACCGCATCTCGAACAGGACACGAACTCTCCCAACACCACACGGGGACAAAAACGCCGTAGAACCTATCCGGCCGTGGAGCGCCCGTGGGACTCGGTTCCGGAGACGGGACGTGTTCTCCCGTGTGGCCCGGTGCCGGGGAGAGCGAGGAGGGGAGCGTACGGCTACCGGGTCACAGCGGGTTTCCGCAGTCCGGCCCGGTTCACCGTGACACCGACCCGTCGGTTTCTCACGAGCGGGTCAGGAATCCTTCCATCAGCGCGACCATCGCCAGTGGGACCTCCTCGGGCGCGTAGTGTCCGGCGTCGGCGAACACCTCGAGTTCGGCGTTCGGGTACCAGCGCAGCCAGGTCTTCCGCATCACCTCGGGCGGGAGTGCCTTGTCGTGCGCGCCGGCACACACCAGCACCGGTGTCTCGGTGCCCGCGATCCGCTCGTGGATGTCGGTGCCCGCCCACGAGTCCAGGTAACGGCGGAAGGCGTTCCGGTCGCTGCGTTCCACCGAACGACGCACGGCGGCCTCCAGCCAGGGTTCGGGGAGTCTGTTCCCGGAGGTCATGTCGATGATGGCCCTGCGGTTCTGCGGGTTCCAGGCGGCTGCGGCGAACAGTTCCCAGCTCTCCTCGTCCAGGGGCACCCCCGACGCGGGAACGGGTGAGATCCCGACCAGGCAACGCAGCCTGTTCGGGGCCTTGAGCAGCACGTGCTGGGCGATCATTCCTCCCATCGAGTGCCCGATCACGGAGAACTCGGGCAGTTCGAGCGCGTCGGCGGTGGCCAGCACGTCCTCGGCCGCCTCGGAGACGGTGTACTCCCCCGCGTGACCGACGGCCTGCCCGTAGCCACGTAGGTCCACGAACACGTAGGAGAAGGTGGTGGTGTCCAGCCAGGGATGCAGCGCGGCGAAACTGCTGCGGTCAGCGAACCAGTTGTGCACCACCAGCACCGCGTGCCTGCCGCTCCCCAACCGGTCGTGGGGCAGTGCGTGCGCCATCTCACCTCCCGGACGCGTGGGAGAGTCCGTCCTCCGAGAATGATCTCCCGGAACGGGGAGGTCAATTCCGCGTGCGAGTGATGTTGTCGGGAACGAATCGGACCGGCATGTGCTTGATGCCGTTGACGAAGTTCGACACCAGTCGCCGTGTCGGCCCGGCGAGTTCGAGCTCGGGCATCCGCCACAACGCCTCGGCGTAGAAGGCACGCAGCTGCATCCGGGCGAAGTGCGCCCCCAGGCACGCGTGGGGCCCGTCCCCGAAGGCCAGGTGCCCGTTGGGGGAACGCCGGATGTCGAACTCGTGCGGCCGGGGGAACGCACGCCGGTCGAAATGGGCCGAACAGTGGAAGACCACCACCTTGTCCCCGGCCCGCACGGCCCTGCCCGCCAGGTCGAGATCGGTGGTGGCGGTGCGGCGGAAACTCAGCACCGGCGGGTGGTAGCGCAGCGTCTCCTCCACCGCCGAGTCGAGCAGCTCGGGCTCCGCCCACAGGGCCCGGTGCTGCTCGGGGTGTTCGGCGAAGGCACGCATCCCCCCGGACAGCGCGCTGCGCACAGTGTCGTTTCCCGCCACCGACAGCAGGAAGAAGAACATCCCCAGTTCGGCCTCGGACAGCCCCCGGCCGTCCACCTCGGCGGTGGCCAGCACGCTCATCAGGTCGTCGGCCGGGTGGCGACGTTTGTGCTCGGCCAGTTCACGCGCGTAGGCGAACATGTCGCCCAGTTGTTCGGGTGAACGCGGATTGACCGGTCGACCGGCGGCGTCCACGGTGGTCTCGGCGTGGTCCGGGTCCTGGTAGCCGATGACACGGTTGGTCCACTCCAGCAGCCTGCCGCGGTCACGTTCGGGGACTCCGAGCAGATCAGCCAGATTGAGCAGCGGGAAGTCGTCGGTGACCTCGACGGGCAGGTCGCACTCGCCGTGCTCGGCCACCACGTCGACCAGTTCGCGGGCCCGCCGTGCCACGGCCCGGCGCATCAGTGCGACCCGACGGGGTGTGAAGGCACGGCTGACGATCCGGCGTAGCTTGTTGTGCTCGGGGGGATCCATGTTGAGCATCATGCGCCGGAGGAAGTCCAGGTCCTCCGGGGCGGGATCCCGGATCTGAGTGGCCCCCAGCCACGAGGAGAACTCGGCCGGGGACCTCAGCACCCGCACCACGTCCTCGTAGCGGGTGACGGCCCAGAAGCCCGGACCGGCGGGCCAGTCGCCCACCGGGTGCTCGTGCTGCCAACTGACCGGATCGTGCTCACGCAGCCACGCGAAGGACTCGTGCGGAATGCCGTCGGCGTAGCGACGCGGGTCGAAGACATCGGGGGGCGAGGGTGCACCGTCGGCCATCGAACCTCCAGGGGATGTCACTGCCACCGGAAAACACCCTGTCACCGGGCGGGAACCAGCGCACTACTCCACGAGTGTCCGGCTGGGCAGTACGTACGTCGGTGTCCCGGTGCGCTGGCGTGTTCACGCCACGAAGGTCCCGACCGGGAAAAAACGTGTGATCATCGAACACATGCAGAAAAGAATAAAGAGATTCATGGCCACTCTGGGGGTTTTCGCGGCGGCCGGGGCCATGAGCGTCACCGTCGCTCCCGCCGCCACGGCGTCCACCGCCACCACCACGGCGCTGCCCACCTGCACGAAGGTGTTCCAGTACCTTCCGGCTTCCTCCGGCGACTCGTGGGACTGCCTGCTCTCCCAGGGGATCTCCAACAACGCCGTGCACGCCCTGCAGGTGTCCCTGAACAACTGCAACGGCCAGAGCCTGGCCGAGGACGGTATCTACGGACCGGCGACACGCTCCGCCGTGATGGACGTCCAGCGTTCGGCCGGGATCGCCGTGGACGGCGTGTACGGACCGAACACGCGGAAGAACATGCTCTGGCTGACCGCGACCGGCTGCAACTCGCGGGACTGGTGAGACGGACCCGCCGCGGCGGATCCCCCTCGGACCGTGTCGAACACGGACGTCAACGGCCACGGAGCCGCTGATCCCCGTCCGCTGGGACTCCGCCGCCGGTGCGGAAACGGGCTGCTCCCGTTTCCGCACCGGTTTGTTCGGTGGAGGAATCCACCGGCTGTGCTGTCGTTGCGGTCACCGGGGCGCTCGGGGACACGGGGCGGACGGTTCCACAGCCTCGGCCATGGCCCGGGCCCCGGCGTCGCCGGGAGGCGGACCGTCCCCGACGTTCCTTCCCTGCGGGACACCCGAAACCGGGGCCTCACCGACCCGGACGGTGCGGCCTCCGTAGCGCCGCTGCGGTAAGCGGTGTTCCCGGGAGAAGAGCGGATTCCGCGTTCGCGTCATGAGATCCCTCTGCCGGGACCGACTGCTGGAAAGCGCATTCCAGCATCCGGCCACGTCCACCGACAAGGTGGCCTCCCCGAAAGGAGCAACGGCTCCCCGGGACATCCACTCCGGCGAGTCCGGGACCCCATGTCGTGGGTTGATGCACGAACGCCCACGCGGCGGGTTCCGTCGTTCGGGCCGTCGAGAGGGAAAAGCACTCGGAGGGAACCGACACGACTCGGTGGTTCGCGGACTCGCCGGGCGAGATCCTTGTTCGCACGCTCAACCGGTACTACCCACGACAAGGCGGACGACGCGGTCGTCAGGGACGGTTCATCGAACACACGGCGGGAGGCGGGAGTGCCGCCAGGGCGGGGAACAACAGCCTCCGGGGAGCACCCACCCGAAATCCGGGGTGATTCCGCACCCGGTCACGTCACCCACGAGGGCCCCTCCGATCGGACCACGATGGTCACGAGCCACCACGAAACGGGCTCGCAGGCGCTTCTCCCCCGTCGCACCTCGTGGCCGGCACCGCCTCCCCGGCAGCTTCCCCCCGACCCCGATCCGTTCGTGGGCCGGGACGCGGAACTCGCCACGCTCGACGAGTGGCGGGACACCGCCTCGGGACCGCTGCTGGCCGTGATCAGCGGCCCCGACGGGATCGGGAAAACAGCGCTGGCCCTGCGCTGGTCACACCGACGGCGCACTCACTTCCCCGACGGGCGGCTGTTCGTCGAAGGCCACGGCCCCTGTCCGGACACTCCGCGCCCGGCGGCCGAGCTCCTCGGAAGTCTGTTGTGCTCCCTAGGGGTCCCGCCCGACGGGATACCGCCGGAGGTGGGGGAACGGCTGCGGCGCTATCACTGCCTGACCGAGGGAAGATCCCTGGTCGTGCTCGTGGACAACGCCGCCTCCTCGGCCCAGGTGCGCCCCCTGCTGCCCCGCTCCTCCGGCTCCGCCCTGGTGGTCACCAGCACGGAGAGGCTGAGCGGACTGGCCCGCGAGGGAGCACGATTCCTCGAACCGTCCCCTCTGGACGAACGGGACAGTCTGCGCCTGCTCTCCGGCGTCCTCGGGCAACACCCCCTGTGGGAGCGCCCCGGAGCGCCCAGCGAACAGGCGGTTCCGGGCTGCGGCCTTCCCCTGGCCCTGGCCGTGCTCGCCGGGTGGCCGGACGAGGAACCACCGTGGGACGCCGAAGAGCGTCGACCCGCGCTCCCACACGCCGAGGGCAACCACTCCGTCTCCGAGGTTCGCCGGGCGGAGCACCACCTGACCGCGGTTCTCGACCTCCGTCACCGACGGCTCTCCGCCGGAGCGGCGGCACTCCACCGGATCCTGTCGCGACATCCCGGAACCGACCTTCCCGCTGAGTTGGTCCGACACCTGGCCGAACTCACCGGAATCGACCACGCACCGGCCCTGGAGGAGCTCGTCCGCGCGCACCTGTTCGAGCACACCGGAGAGCGCTACCGGTTCCACGAGCGTGTGCTCGCCCACACACGGGCCACCGACGAACACGCCGCCACCGCCGGAAACCGCACGGAAACCCTGTGGCACATCGTGTGCTGGTACCTGGCTCGCGCCACCGAAGCCGACCTGGTCCTCACCCCGCGACGTCGGCGGTTCGGTCCCTCCCGCGTACCGAACTCCCGAAACCCCGAGCGCTTCGGAGCTCCCGAGGCACTGGCGTGGTTCGATCGTGAACACGCCAATCTCACCGCCGTACTCCACGCCGCCTACCGACGGGGATGGCAGCAGCAGGTCTGGCAGTTGTGCGAGGCACTCGGAGGTTTTCTCGACCACCGTCGGTACCACCGCGCCCGGATCGCCACGCACCGCATCGGTGTCGCGGCGGCGAACGGGGCCGGCCACTCCCGCGCCGAAGCACGCCTGCGTTGTCATCTCGGTGCCGTCCACCTCGAACTCGGGCACTTCCGGAGGGTGCTCGACGTCTGCACCCCGGCGCTGCGGCTGGCCGAATCCGCGTTCGACCGAGCGGGGATCTCCACGGCCCTGTCCCACCTCGCCGAAGCCGCCCACGGCAGTGGGGACCGTGAGCTGGCCCTGCACTACGTCCGCCGGGCTCTGCGCCTGAACGAGAACACCGGCGACCGGCACGGCATCGCCCTGTGCCACCGACGCATCGGCGTGCTGCTCTCCGAAACGGGACACTACGCCGAGGCCGCCACCAGCCTGGACCGGGCACTCACCCTGTTGAACGAGCTCGGCGAGCACCGTGGACGTGCCGGTGTCCTGATCGAGCGAGGGAGGCTGCACCTGCGCCGTGGTGAGTTCGTCGGGGCCGAGAGCTGCCTGACCGAGGCGTTGGCGGCGGCGCGGGAGTCGGGATCGTCCATCTCCCAGGTCGAGGCCCTCGATGAACTGGGGGAACTCGCCGCGCTGCGGGGAGATCCCGCAGCGGCGCTGCGACACCGGTCCCGAGCGGAACAGCAGCGGCGGGCCTCCTCTCCTCCCGCCGCGGAGCGGAGACACGCAGGCGGGGAGCAGTTCACCCGTGCTCCTGCGGACACGTCCCTCCCGAGCGGGCGAACGTACGACTGAGCCGGCGTCGACCCGTCCCGGCCACCCCAGGCGGAACCCCCACCGACGCGGGGGGTTGCTCCCGACTTCCGGATACCGCCGTTCCACCGTGCGGAACGCACCGGCGCCCTCGGCGGGCACGACGGAACGACCGTCGGCAGAAACCAGCCGGACAGCGGGGTCTCCACCGCCCCCGGTGCTGTTCGGGGGATTGCGAAACACGCCCGTCACCCTTGTGATCGGTGAGGACGAAACACCCCTGGGAAGAAGAAGTCGACACCACCGTGAGGTAACACCCATGGCACAGGTGGATATGACGGAGATCTTCGGAGAAGGGTGGTGCGTGACGCTCACCCGAAGATCCCCCACGGAGACGTTGCACATGATGGGAGTGGAGCCGCGACGACAGCGGCCCGTGACCGTGGAGGAAGTGACCGCACGCCGGGACAGGATCGTCGACTACGAGGTTCCGGTCACCCTGCTGGCCCGCTCGCTGGGCAGCGTTTGGTCCCTGGTTCTGGAACTGGAGGGATACTCCGGCTGGGTGGGAACCGCGCCCGAGGTGCTCGAAACGCTGTCCTCGGAGGGCGGACTGGCCGGTTCGGCGATGTATCTGCCCGACGAGCAGGAGGTGCTCTGCGCGCGGGACGGGAACGTGGCGGTGGGCGTCGACCCGCGCACCGGACGGTTGTGGGGCGGAAAGGCGGAGGCGTTCAGACCGATGCTGAACGAAGCGGGTCTCGGCCGCAACGGCGACGGCTCCTGGTGGCCGGGGCTGGAGGAGCTGTCGATGGCCCAGCGTGCCGTGCTGGCCCTGGAAACCGTGCTCGGGATACGACTCGAACAGTCCATGTTGGAAGGACCGTGGCGCGGGGGGCTCTCCTCGCGCTGAACGCGCTCCGGCTGTTCCTCGGGTACCCGGCCCGTACGGGTACCCGCACTCCCTGGCCGTCCCGCCGGACCGACGCGGCACCACCGGCGAACGGGTTCGTTCACTGGTCCACCCGCACCACCACACGGAGGGTGCGAGGCCCATGCACACCCTCCACCCGGTCCAACTCGATGTCCGAGGTGGCAGAAGGGCCGCTGATCATGGTGATCGGGCGCGTGGGTTCCAGTTCGGCCACCGCCTCCGGAATCCCGGCCACCACCGAGGACAGCTCCACCACGCACACGTGCAGATCAGGAACCAGGGTCAACGCCCGTCTGCCCTGGTCGGCCGAGGCGTCCAGGAACACCGTTCCGGTCTCGGCGCAGGTCACCGCCGAGGAGGTGAGCACCCCGTCCACCTCGTCCAACGCGCGGACCGAGAACTCACCGGAGTCGACCTCGACGCTGCCGGAGAACTCGGCCAACCAGGAACGGTCCAGCCCGGGTGGCACCGCGATCCGACGCGCGTCGGCCAGCGCCGCGGCCACGGTGGTCGCGGTCTCCTCCGCGCGGCACCGGTACACCCCGGCGCCGTACTCGGTGAGCCGGTCCACCACCATGTCCAGTCGCCGCTGCTCGGAAAGAGCGCGTTCCCTCCGGTAGTCGCGGGGGATCTCCACCGGTCGGGGCGGGGCAGCCGCCAGCGCCTCGCGAACCCGTCCCAGCACCACGTCCCGTGCGTTCACCACTCACCTCGCTCCGCCTGACGGCGTGCCCGCGCCATCGCGGCGCGTCCTCGCTCGGACTCCCACCACTCCCGGAAGGTCTCACGCGGAGGGACCGGAAGATCGCGCGCCGAGGTCCACGCGGCGAACGGCGGGGGCAGTGCCGTGATCCGCCCGTCGGAGCCACCCAGCACCCGTCCCAGTCGGGAGGCGCGCTGCGCTTTGGTGAAACGTGTGGCCGAGGACATGGCCAGCGAGGCCGCCCGCATCATCGCCGCCTCGGCGGTGTGGCGGCTCCGTTCCACGTGCTGGTGGCGCAGTTCCACCAGCAACGACGGAATGTCGATCTTGACCGGGCACACGTCGTAACACGCCCCGCACAGGCTGGAGGCGTACGGCAGGGAGGCGTTCGGGTCGTCGCGGGTCTCGTGCATCCCCGCCAGCTGCGGGGTGAGGACCGCCCCGATCGGTCCGGGATAGGTCGAACCGTAGGCCTTGCCGCCGGTGCGTTCGTAGACCGGGCAGACGTTCAGGCACGCCGAGCAACGGATGCACCGCAGCGCCTCCCGTCCCACACCGTCGGCCAGGGTGGCGCTGCGTCCGTTGTCCAACAGCACCAGGTGGAACTCCTGCGGCCCGTCCCCGGCGGTGACCCCGGTCCACATCGAGGTGTAGGGGTTCATCCGTTCTCCGGTGGACGAGCGGGGCAACAGCTGGAGGAAGACCTCCAGGTCGGCGAAACTCGGGACCAGCTTCTCGATTCCCATCACCGTGACGAGCGTCTCCGGCATGGTCAGACACATGCGCCCGTTGCCCTCGGACTCCACCACGCTCAGGGTGCCCGTGTCGGCGATCCCGAAGTTCGCCCCGGACACGGCCACCCGGGCGTCCATGAACTTGGCACGCAGGTACCTCCGCGCCTGTTCGGCCAGACTTCGTGGGTCGTCGTCGAGATCGGGGTCCACACCGGGCATCTCACGCACGAAGATGTCGCGGATCTCGGAGCGGTTGCGGTGAATGGCCGGCACCAGGATGTGCGAGGGGAGGTCCCCGCCCAGTTGGACGATCAGCTCGGCCAGGTCGGTCTCCACCGCGGAGATGCCCTCCGCGGCCAGGTGCTCGTTGAGTCCGATCTCCTGGGTGGCCATCGACTTGACCTTCAACACCTCGTCGGCCCCCTTGTCGGAAACCAGACGGGTGACGATCTCGTTGGCCTCGACCGCATCGCGGGCCCAGTGCACCACGCCCCCGCGTTCGGTCACCGCGCTCTCGAAGCGCTCCAGCAGTTCGGGCAGCCGTGCCAGCGCGTCGGCCTTGATCGCGGCGCCGGCCGAACGCAACTGTTCCCAGTCGGGGACCTCCTCGACCGTCCGGGCACGCTTGTCCCGGATGGTCCCGGTGGCCTTGCCCAGGTTGCGGCGCTGCTGGGTGTCCTCCAGCGCGGTGTGCGCCGCCGACGGGAAGGGGTGCTGCCCGCGCAGGTATCCGGTCTCCCGGGGGGCCCGAGGG
>NZ_PVSR01000047.1:0-25638 GCF_003001495.1 Actinopolyspora mortivallis | reverse complement strand
GAACGGGACGCGTGCGCGGGGGCCGGAGGGGCCGTGCCGGCGACGATAGGGTGGTGGCTCGTGGTGGCACGCCGAGGTGACCGGGGCAGGGACAACGCCCCCCGGGGTGAGGTCGGTGCCCGTGGCGCCGCCCGGGTCCGGATGAGCGGCAAGGAACGGCGCGGGCAGCTGTTGGAGGTGGCCCGGGCGCTGTTTGCCGAGAAGGGCTTCGACGGGGCCTCGATCGAGGAGATCGCCCACCGCGCCGAGGTGTCCAAGCCGGTGGTCTACGAGCACTTCGGCGGCAAGGAGGGCATCTACGCGGTGGTGGTCGACCGCGAGATGCAGACACTGCTGGACTCGGTCGTCTCGGCACTCTCCGCCGGTCACCCCCGGGAGCTGCTGGAGCAGGCCGCGCGGGCGCTGCTGGACTACATCGACACCTCCACCGACGGTTTCCGGATCCTGGTGCGGGACTCGCCCGTGGCCAGCGCCACCGGCACCTTCTCCGGCCTGCTGAACGACATAGCCAGCCAGGTCGAGCACATCTTCGGGTTGCAGTTCGGTTCCCGCGGCTACGACACGGAGCTGGCCCCGCTGTACAGCCAGGCGCTGGTGGGGATGGTCGCGCTCACCGGGCAGTGGTGGTTGGAGGCCAGGCGACCGGACAAGGACGAGGTCGCCGCCCACCTGGTGAACCTGGCCTGGAACGGTCTGTCCCATCTGGAACACCGGCCGAGGCTGCGCACCCGGTAGCAGGTGGCGACTTCAGCCCTCGGAGTCCCGTGGGGCGGGTTCGGCCGAACGGTGCTCGTAGCTGGCCTTGCTCCATTCCAGGACCCACGGGGGAAGCTCGGGACGTCGCACGGGGCCGGGCAGCAGCCCCACTATCCGTTCGGGGGTGATCCTCTCCCCGTCGCGGGCGAGGAAACGCAGCTGGATCACGGCCGTGGTGGTCGACCTGCCCTCGCTGGTGACCCGGTGCTCCAGGTAGAAGTGCTGTTCGTCCCAGCCGAGGATCCGCGTGCGCAGGGTGAACGCGCGGAAGGGGCGCAGCGGGCGGCGGAAGGACCCGGTTTCGTTGGTGACCACCGCGTGCCAGCCCCGGGAGCGCATCAGACGCAGCAGGCCCGAACGCAGCATGAGGTCGATCCGGCCCAGGTCGAAGACCGAGAAGTAGACCCCGTTGTTCATGTGTCCGAGCAGGTCGAGGTCGGTGGGCGAGACCCGGAGGTTCGTGGTGCAGGGGCCGAGCGGGTCCACCCGGGGCCGGAACGTGCTTTTGAGCACGACCAGCAGCAGACGCAGCAGCATGTTCATCGACGGCTCCTCTCGGAGGACCACATAAGTTACTGGCGGGTAACAGTAGGGGTGTCGCGGAGGGCGGGCAACTGTGCACCCCCGTGAACAGCGACACACGACGCGACCGTGAGGTGGGGGCCACCTTGCGTGGTCCGCGCGACGGGTCCCTCCGCACCAGCCGCCCGCCCCCTCGCGCTCGGGGCGTGCGAGTCGACGGCGGGCAGAGTCGTACTCTGGAGGGGGTGCCCGCCAGTCGGCTCCGCGCGCCCGGCGACACGAGGTCGTTTTCGCGGCGCGGCCACTGCCCGCGGGACGTCGACGTTTCCCTCCGTCGCGGTGCGAGGTTGTTCATGACCCAGGCTGGTCCCCTGGCGGGACTGCTCGAGACCCTGTCCCGTGATCCCGCGTTGGGGCGTGTCGCTTCATCCGTCGACACCGGCCGGCTCGCGCTGGAAGGGCCCGCGGCCGCCCGTCCGTTCGTGGCCACGGCCCTCGCCGCCGGGGAGTACTGGGGAGGCGAGAACCGTCCGGTGCTGCTGGTGACGGCCACCGGTAGGGAGGCCGACGAGGCGGCCGCCGCCGTCTCGGCCCTGCTCGGCCCGGAAGGGGTCGAGATGATGCCCTCCTGGGAGACCCTCCCGCACGAGAAGCTCTCCCCCCGGGCGGACACCGTCGGGCGGCGCCTGGCGGTGCTGCGCAGGCTCGCCCACCCGGAGCAGCACCCGCACGGACCGGTCCGGGTGCTGATCACCACTGTGCGCAGCCTGATCCAGCCGCTGGCCCCCGACCTCGGCGAACTGGTTCCCGTGCGGCTGGCGGTCGGCGAGGAGCACGACTTCGAGGAACTCGTCGAGCGGTTGGCCGGGCTCGCCTACAACCGGGTCGACATGGTCGAGAAACGCGGCGAGTTCGCCGTGCGCGGCGGCATCGTCGACGTGTTCCCCCCGACCGAGGAGCACCCGCTGCGCCTGGAGTTCTTCGGCGACGAGGTCACCGAAATCCGCCCCTTCTCGGTGGCCGACCAGCGTTCCCTGGGTGAGGCCACCGGTTCCGAGTCCTCGGCGGAACTCAACGCCCCGCCCTGCCGGGAGCTCCTGCTCACCGAGGAGGTCCGCGCCCGGGCCGCCGAGCTCGCCGCGAACCACTCCGGCGACGCCCAGTTGGGGGAGATGCTGAACAGTCTCGCCTCGGGAATACCCGTCGAGGGGATGGAGGCGCTCATCCCCGCGCTGTGCGCGGGCAGGATGCGGCTGTTGACCGAGCTGGTCCCCGAGGGGACACACGTGCTGCTCAGCGACCCGGAGAAGATCCGGGCGCGGGCCGCCGACCTGGTGCGCACCGGTGAGGAGTTCCTGGAGGCCTCCTGGATGGTGGCCGCCGAAGGGGGATCGGCCCCGGTCGATCTCGGGGACTCGGCCTACCGGGGACTGGCCGAGGTGGCCGACCACACGCGGGAACTGGGGCTGCCGTGGTGGACGCTGAGCCAGTTCAGCAGCGGTGAGGAGGACGGCGACGCCGACGGGGTGCTGCGGCTGGGCCTGCGGGAGAGCGAACGCTACCGCGGCGACGTGCGACGCGCCTTCGAGGACCTGCGGACCCACACCGCCGGGGGTGGTGTCACGCTGCTGGTGGTTCCCGGCGGCGGCACCGCCCAGCGCGCGGTGCAGCAGCTGCGCGAGGCGGAGCTGCCCGCCAAGTACGTGGAGGAGGGCCTGACCGCCGAGCCCGAACCGGGCGTGGTCACGGTGGTGCGGGCGAACCTGGAGGACGGCCTCTCCGCCCCGGACGTGGGACTGGTGCTGCTCACCGAGACCGACCTGACGGGCGGACGGGGCGGCACCTCCACCGGGGACATGCGCCGGATGCCCTCGCGGCGCCGCCGGTCGGTCGACCCCCTGGCGCTGAAGGCCGGGGACTACGTGGTGCACGAGCAGCACGGCATCGGCAAGTACGTCGAGATGGTGCAGCGCACCGTCGGCGGCGCCACACGGGAGTACCTGGTGCTGGAGTACGCCTCCAGCAAGCGCGGCCAGTCCGGGGACCGGCTGTTCGTGCCGACCGACCAGCTGGACGAGGTCTCGCGCTACGTCGGCGGGGAGACCCCCACGCTGAACAAGCTCGGCGGCACCGACTGGAAGAACACCAAGGCCAAGGCGCGCAAGGCGGTCAAGGAGATCGCCTCCGAACTCGTCCAGCTCTACGCCGCCCGGCAGGCCTCCCCCGGACACGCCTTCGGTCCCGACTCCCCCTGGCAGCGCGAGCTGGAGGACGCCTTCCCCTACACCGAGACCGGTGACCAGCTCGCCGCCATCGAGGAGGTCAAGGCCGACATGCAGAACTCGGTGCCGATGGACCGGGTCATCTGCGGCGACGTCGGCTACGGCAAGACCGAGATCGCGGTCCGCGCCGCCTTCAAGGCCGTGCAGGACGGCAAGCAGGTGGCGGTGCTGGTGCCCACCACGCTGCTGGCCCAGCAGCACCTGAACACCTTCACCGAACGGATGCACTCCTTCCCGGTGACGATCCGGGGACTGTCCCGGTTCACCGACCCCCACGAGGCCGAGCAGACCGTCAACGGGCTCGCCTCCGGGGAGGTGGATATCGTCATCGGTACGCACCGACTGCTGCAGTCGGGGGTGCGGTACAAGGACCTGGGCATGGTCGTGGTCGACGAGGAGCAGCGCTTCGGTGTGGAGCACAAGGAACACATCAAGCAGCTGCGCACCCACGTCGACGTGCTCACGATGTCGGCCACGCCCATCCCGCGGACCCTGGAGATGAGCATGGCCGGGATCCGCGAGATGTCCACGATCCTCACCCCGCCGGAGGAGCGGCACCCGGTGCTGACCTACGTGGGGGTCTACGACGAGAAGCAGGTCGCCGCCGCCGTGCGGCGGGAGCTGCTGCGCGACGGGCAGGTCTTCTTCGTGCACAACCGGGTGCACGACATCGAGAAGACGGCGCGTCACCTGCGCGAACTGGTCCCGGAGGCGCGGATCGTCACCGCCCACGGGCAGATGAACGAGGACCGGCTGGAAAAGATCATCCAGGGTTTCTGGGAACGCGAGTACGACGTGCTGGTGTGCACCACGATCGTGGAGACCGGCCTGGACATCTCGAACGCCAACACGCTGATCGTGGACCGCTCGGACACCCTCGGGCTGGCCCAGCTGCACCAGCTGCGCGGCAGGGTCGGCCGTGCCCGGGAGCGGGGTTACGCCTACTTCCTGTACCCGCCGGACAAACCGTTGACCGACACGGCCCACGACCGGCTGGCCACCATCGCGCAGAACTCCGAGCTGGGCGCGGGGATGGCCGTGGCGATGAAGGACCTGGAGATCCGCGGCGCGGGCAACATCCTCGGCGCCGAGCAGTCCGGGCACATCGCCGGGGTCGGCTTCGACCTGTACATGCGCCTGGTGGGGGAGGCCGTGCAGGCCTACCGCGAGGACGGCGGCCTCGACTCCGAGGAGGAGGAACTCACCGACGTGCGGGTGGACCTGCCGGTGGACGCGCACATCCCGCACGACTACGTGCCGGGCGAGCGTCTGCGGCTGGAGGCCTACCGCAAGATCGCCGCCTCCGCCGACGAGAAGGACCTGGAGGCGGTGCGCGGCGAGCTGACCGACCGCTACGGCCCCCTGCCCGAACCGGTGGAGCGGCTGCTGAAGGTGACCGCCTTCCGGCAGGTGTGCCGGGCGCACGGGATCACCGAGGTGACCCTCCAGGGCTCCTCGGTGCGCTTCGCCCCGCTGGAACTGCCCGAGTCGGCCCAGATCCGGATGAAGCGGCTGTACCCGAAGGCGGTGTACAAGTCCACCATGCGGACCGTGTCGGTTCCGCGTCCCACCGAGGGGGCCGCCGGTGGTCGCATCGGTGCTCCGCCGCTGCGGGACGAGGCCCTGCTCGACTGGTGCTCGGGTCTGGTGACCTCGTTGGCGGGCAGTCCCGAACCGGCCACCTAGGAGGCGGTTGTCCGTTGGGTGTGGACACCGGATCACGGTACGAGCCCGTTGGATCTTCCGACGGTCGCCCTACCCGCGCCGTCCCGAGGTCGCAACGCTGAAACAGCTGTGTCCCGTCCCGTGGTCCGAAGTCTCGGCGCAGCCCCCCCCCGGGGGGGGGCTTTTCCCTGCGTAAACACGTGCCCGGCACTTCCCGGCGTCCGGCCCGCACGGGAACCGCCCGACCGGGCTCACGGGCCGGGGTGCAGCAACGCGGTCCGGGCGGCCTTCTCCAGCGTGTTCCGGGAGGGTTCCGCGCGAGCCGAACGGGGGGCGGCCTCGGAGACGGTCACCGTGGTTTCCCGCCGTGTCGAGGCGTAGTGCCTGCCGTCGAACTCCACGCCCGAGTGTGTGAGCGAGTCACGCGAGAGCTCGTCCAGGTTGCCGGTTCCCTGGGTGTCCACCAGCTCCCGCAGCTCCACCGCGGACTCCACCGTCGGCATGGTCGTCCGGGACACGGCGACGACCACGGTGCCACCGCCCCCGTCGGAAACGGTCAGCAGCGTGCGGCGCAGTTTCTCGCAGGGGTGCTCGGCGAAGAACTCCGCGACTCGTCCGTAGGCGTGATCCGCGCAGGAGGAGGAACTGTCGGAGTCCACGGTGGTGAAGGTCAAACCCCCGTGTTGCCATGTCCTCCGCCCGGCGTCCTCCGGTGAGTCCTCGAACGCGCTCCCACCGAGCGCGAGTGCTCCCAGCGAGAGGGCACCGACCACGAGAAGTCCCAGCGGAACCGGAGGGCCGCCGCCCGAACTCGGTGCCGAACGGGTGTGCGGACGCACCCTGGTCCCGTCTCTCCTGGTGTAACCACGTACCGGGATCATCCGCGTTCTCCCGGGCACACCACACGAACAGCCGAAGAAAGGACACCTCGGTCGTCCGCACTGCTCTCATCGGGTGATGCTCGGTGAATCGTTTCGTTCACGATCGTGCTGTCTCCTAGCGTTCCGTCCGGTGGGCGGGGACATCCCTTTCGGCCGCGATTTCCTCGCGTGCCACCACAGCGTGTTCGTTCGCGGAAATCGGGAACAACGGTTTCCCGTCTCCCTTCTCGTCGGGCAACGGGAAACCCGGAGGCAAATGTGAGTGAACAAGGCAGACTGTTCGGCACGGAGCTTCGACGGGTGCGTATCTCCGCCGGGATCTCCCTGGACAAGCTGTCCGAACTGGTGCACTACAGCAAGGGATATCTCAGCAAGGTCGAAACCGGACACAAACGGCCGTCACCGGAACTCGCGCGAGTCTGCGACAGCAAACTCGGAGCCGGTGGAACGCTGAGCGAGTTGGTTCCGCTGCCCCCGTCCGGAGCACCACGCTCGGAGGAAGACGGTGAGGTGTGGCTCATGGGATCTGATCGGGACGACACGAGTCGGTGGCCGACGGTGAACCGTCGCGGCCTGTTGACCGTCGGGGCGATGTCGGCGGTCTCCCCGGCGACGTTTCTGGGGAGCGCTTCGGCGATGGAGGAGAGGTCGCTGGAGACCTTCTGGAGCATGTTCGGCCAGTTCCGGGAACTGGGGCAGACGGCCAATCACGCCGTGGTCCTGCCCGCTCTCGTGGCGCACACGCACACCCTGGGAGAACTGGCCGACAACGCCACCGCCCGCAACCGCGACGAGATCCTGGTTCTGGGCTCCCGCTACGCCGAGTACACCGGGTGGATGGCCCAGGAAGCCGGAGAGGAACGGACCGCGCTCCGGTGGACCGAACGCGCCGCGGACATGGCCGAGGCCGCCGGGGAGCACGACCTGGTGAACTACACGCGGGTACGCCGTGCGCTGTTCGCCCTCTACCGCAACGACGCGCGACGGACGGTCGAACTGGCCCAGCAGGCCCGCGACGGCCGGATTCCGCCCAGGATCCGCGCCCTGGCCCTGCAACGGGAGGCCCAGGGGCACGCGCTGGCGGGCGACTACGACTCCTGCATGCGGGTCCTGGACCACGCCCGCGAGGCCTACGAGGTCGCCTCCTCCGACACGGCGCTGGCCCTGGGCAGCACGAACCTGGCCGACCCCGTCGCCATGGTGACCGGATGGTGCCTGCACGACCTGGGACGTCCCGGTGAGGCGATTCCGGTGCTGGACCGGGAGATCCAGCGGGTGCCGGTGCGCGCCTCCCGTTCCCGGGCCCGTTACGGCGTTCGTCGTGCCCTCGCCCACGCGGCGGAAGGCAACGTCGAGCACGCCTGCGCCCTCACCGAGCGGATCCTCGACACCGTCGACGCGATCGAGTCCGCCACCGTCACCACCGATCTGCGGCGGTTACGCCACACCCTCGTCCGGTTCCGCGACAACCCCGCGGTGAAGGAACTGACTCCACGCCTGACCCAGTCGTTACGAGCTCGCCTGTGAGGCGAACGAACCCCGTGTGCTGAAAGGAGAACTCGGTGGCCGAGATCTTCGTCAACTATCGGAACGGCGACTGCCACGACGCGGCCGTCGCCCTCGAACGGGAACTGTCCCACCGTTTCGGTGACGAGAAGGTGTTCCGTGCCAGCAAGTCGATCCTGCCCGGCGACAACTTCCGGGAGGCGTTGACGCGGGCCTCCGGCGGTGCTCGGGTGCTGCTGGTGCTCATCGGCGACCGGTGGCTTACCATGCGCGACGAGCAGGGTCGGTTGCGGCTGGACAGAGAGGACGACTGGACCCGCACCGAGATCCTCAACGCCCTGGAGTCGGGGGCGCGGGTCATCCCGGTTCTGTGTGGGCGAACCCTGTCCCGGCTGTCCGCGACCGACCTGCCCCCGGCCCTGGCACCGCTGGCGGACTGCCAGTCGTTGCGCTACGACAGCGGAAGCGCCGGCCGCGATCTCGACGAGATCGCCCGTGTCCTCGCCGAGCTCGTCCCCGGGCTGGAGGACCGCACCGCCCGGCAGGAACCCGAGCGCTCGCAGGTCCGCAACTCGGTGAACAACACCACCGCCGGGCAGGTGCTGCAGGCGCGCGACGTCCGTGAGAACAACTCGACGAACATTGGCACCGTCAACGGACACGTGCAAACCGGGGGCGGCCCCCAGTACAACACCACCAGCCACGGTGACGGGGCCAACCACGTGAACGGGTCGGTGCACGGCGGGATCAACCAGAACGTCGGTGGGACGAGCGAACGCGAGCGTGAGAAGTGAGCGACACCGAAACCGACATCGACGGGGTCTACGGGAACGTGCACACCGGCTCCGGGGATCTGTACTCCGGGCCGACCGTGGTCATGAACCTTCTGCGGGAGACCACCGAGTACCTGCGTTCCAGCGGAATGATCCCGCACAATGACCTGGGGTGGCTCAATAGTCGTTTCGTGCCGCCGCAGCGCTTCGGGCTGGCACGGGATCGGCTGAACGAGACACGAACGGTGCTGCTGCACGGTGAGGTCGGCAGTGGTCGCCGCAGCGCGGCGAAGATGCTGCTGCACGAACTGTCCGACGAAGCCAGTTCCTTCGCGGAGTTTGCCGAGGAAGCGGCTTTTCCGAAAAGCAGGCTGTTCCCCGAACGAGTCAAGCCGGGACAACGACTCCTACTGGACCTGAGCCACAGCAGCTCGGACACATTGCTCGCCCGGCGCCGTGAGCTGCCGGCGCTTCGTGCCGTTCTCGACGAGCGGGACGCCTACCTGGCGATCGTGTTGCCGTACGGCCGCCAGGACTGGGCGAGCGAAGAGCTGGCGGGGTACATGGTCGAGATCGACCGGCCTTCGGAGTACTTGGTACTACGGCGGCACTTGGCGGCGGCAGGGATCGAACTGTCCGATCAGGATGAATTGTCCCCGGAGCTGGCGCGGTATCTGGAAGGCCCACTCCGCGAGATCGCCGAACTGACGGAGCTGGTCCGGCGAGTCATGCGGGACAATCCTGGTTGGTCGGTGTCCGCATGGCTGCACGAGGCGCTGGTGGCGGTCACGGAGCGTCGGGAGGAAGCCGCCAAGCAGGTGGAGAACTTTCCTGAGGCGCGGCAGCGAGCGGTGCTGTTCGCCGCCGCCATGTGCCACGATGCTTCCCCCGACGCCGTCTTCTTCGCCGCGCAGAAACTCCTGGAGCGGTTGGATCTGACCGGCCGGGAGGAGCCGCGTCTGGAGCAGCGCGGCCACCGCGCCCAGCTCAAGGATCTCGGTGTCCGCGTTCTCGACCACGGCCAGCGCGTCGGTTTCACCTCCTTCGCCTATGACAGGGCGGTGCGTTCCCACTTCTGGGAGAACTATCCGGACCTGCGGTCCTCCTTCTGCACGTGGATCGAGGAGGCGATCTGTTCGGAGAGCTTCACCCATCGGGATCGGCAACGGGCGGTGGCACGTTTTCTCGACCACGCGTTGCGCACCGGATGCGTGCTCGACGTGGCCCAGCGGATAGCCCGGTGGAGCAATCTCGAACAGCAGCTCTACTCCGGGTACTGGATTCGGTTCGCGGAGCAGGCACTCGTGGCCGGACTCCGCGACGAGGAACACGCGGCCTCGTTCCGACGGCTCGTCTACCTCTGGGCGCGGTACGAGAACCTTCCCCAACAGGTGGGCCAGCTGATCGTGCACGTGTGCACCGAGGTGATCGCGCCGAGCTTTCCGGATCAGGCCATCGTGCGGCTGCACCAGCGTGCCCGCCGGGAAGGCGAGCCCGTCGAGCCGAGCGCCCGACAGGCTCTGCGGACACTGGCGGAGGACCGTGACATGTCGCGCCGCGTGATCGCCAGGTTCGCCACCAAGTTCCGGAACGCACAGTGGTGGGAAATAGATCTGGACTTGTTCGTCGACGTGCTCGACCCGACGCGGCTGACCGAGGACACCGGAACGACGAAACCGTTGGCCGCCGAACCCGTCGTGTGGTCCGAGCTGGTGTTGGGGCTGCGCACCGTGATGACCCACCGGGCGGAGTCTGCCCGGTGGCTCGTCGACAGGTGGTTGACAGCGGTCGGACGGTCGCGGAACCCGGATCTTCTGCTGCGTCTGCTCGCCGAGGCGCCCGAGTACGAGCCCCGTGCTCTCGGTGCGCTGCACGTGATGGCGCGGGACTGGAGTCGGACGGCCGGGGGCGATCCCCGTGTGGCCGAGCGCCTCACCCACCTGATCGACGAGCGCCAGGGACTCGACCGCACCGACTACACCCTGGTGCCGAACGCCGAGGAGACGAGACCGTGAGCAAGGAAAACCGAATTCTGTTCGCAGGGCTGGCGATCGCCTTCGTCCTCCCGCTCGTGCTGGGCCTGCTGCTCCGGTGGCCCGCCTGGGTGATCGTTCCGTTGCTGGTACTGGTACTGGTGGGGATCTACCGCAAACTCGTCTACGGCACCTACACGGCCGTCGACCAGGTGGGGGTGCTGTTGGACAAGCTCGGTCTCCATCGAGGGAATCCCACGCGCGATCTGACCGCCAACCGGTTCGCCAGACTGATCGAGGCCTCCGGCAACACCGAAGTGGCCGCCGAGGTACGTCAGCGGTTCGACTCCCCGTCCGCCTCCGACACCGTCGGTGGACAGCACACCGTGTGGAGCAGCTTCTCGCGGTGAGGTGGTTCCTCGGTTGCCGGAACCCCTTCGGTCCGGCCCCGGCCACCTTCAGCCCCGGCGCAACGCCTCTCGTGCGGCGGGCAGCGCGGCCTCGCGGTCGCGGGCCACCACGCCGAGGCGGGTCCGGCGGTCGAGCAGGTCGTCGGTGTCCAGCGCTCCCTCGTGCCGGACGGCGAAGAGCAGCTCCGCGAGGGTGACGTCGGTGCCCTCCGTGACCGGTTCCGTGTCCGCCGGATTCCCCTCGGCCTGGTCGAGCACCAGGGGGGCCTCGGTGCCGTGGCGCGCCACGAGCCCGCGTGGTGCGTTCACCCGGGACAGTCGGGCCCGGTCGGCGGCCCCCACCAGCGGCAGCCGAGCGGTGCGGCACGGCCCGGCGTCCATCCCGGAGGCCCGGACAGCCTCGTCCACGGCGTCCTCGGCCATGCGGCGGTAGGTGGTCAGCTTGCCGCCGACCACGCTGACCACGCCGTTCCGTCCGGTGAGCACCGCGTGGTTGCGGGACAGGTCGGCGCTGCTGCCGTCCCGGTCGCTCAGCAGGGGACGCAGGCCCGAGTAGGTGGCGAGCACGTCGGCGGCACGCAGCGGTTCGGTCAGCGCGGTGTTGATCGTCTCCAGCAGGAAGTCCACCTCGTGCGTCGCCGCTTCGGGCACGTCCGGCACGGAGCCGGGCTCCTCCTCGTCGGTCAGTCCGATGTGGATTCTCCCGTTGTCGGCGGGCAGTGCGAAGACGAAACGGTTGGTCGTTCCCGGAACCGGCACCGTCAGCGCCGCGTCGAGCCCGGGCAGCGAGTCGGCCGAGACCACCAGGTGCGTCCCCCGACTGGGCCGCAGCGTGAGATCGGGGGCGATCTCGTCGGCCCACACACCGGTCGCGTTGACCACCGCCCGGGCCCGCACGGGTACCCTCCGCCCGCCGATGCGGTCGTGCAGCACGGCTCCTCGACCGTGCACACGCTCGGCCGCGCAGCGGGTGAGCACCCTGGCCCCGTGGCCGGCGGCCGTGCGCGCGATCGCGGTGACCAGCCTGGCGTCGTCGACGAGCTGCCCGTCCCAGGCCAGCAGCCCGCCCCGCAACCCCTCGTGCCGCACCGGCGGTGCCATGCGCAGCGTTTCGGCCGTGCCGATCCGCCGGGAGCGCGGCAGACACGTCGAACCGGTTCGCGCCGCCAGACGGAGCACGTCCCCGGCCAGGAACCCGGCCCGCACCAGCGCGGCCCTGGGTGCGTCCGTGCCGGGCAGCAGCGGCACGAGCTGGGGAAGCGGACGCGTCAGGTGCGGTGCGGTCCTGCGCAGCAGGACGCCGCGTTCCACAGCGCTCTCGTGGGCGAGGCCGACGTGGCCGGAGGCCAGGTAGCGCAGCCCACCGTGCACGAGTTTGGAGCTCCAACGGCTGGTGCCGAACGCCAGGTCGTGCTTCTCGGCCAGCACCACCGACAGCCCCCGGCTGGCCGCGTCGAGTGCGACTCCGGCGCCGGTCACTCCACCCCCGATCACCAGCAGGTCCACCCGGTCGTCCTCGGCCAGTTCGGACAGTTCCCGGCTCCTGCGGGCGGCGTTCAGTGAGGTCTCGCGCATGGTCGGCTCCTTGTCGGGGTGTTTCCGTTCTCCCACCGGAAGGGCGGGGTGCGGCGGGTCACGTCCCGCCGGACGAGCTCGTGCCGGGGCGGGGGCGCAGGTAGCCGTCGAGCATGGTCCGCAGGTGCTCGTCCAGGCGGGATGCGGGCAGCCGGTCGGACACCACGCGCCAGGACAGCGCCGCGGACTGGACCACGAGCAGGATCGTCGCCGCCATCTCGGCGGGGTCTCCCTCGGCGACCGAACCGTCCCGCTGGCCTCGGCGGAGGACCGTTTCGAAGACGTCCAGGATCTCGCGCTGGCTGGTGCCGAGCCGGTCGAAGGTGTAGGTGGTCAGCAGTTCCGGGTCGGTCTCCAGGATCTTCACCAGCAGCGGGTGTTCGCGCACCGTGGCGAGGGTGTCGACGATCCCGTCGACGCCGTACTCGCGGGTGTTGTGCGGCCGTTCGCCGGGGTCGGGCAGCAGCGCGCGCAGCTCCCTGGTGAGCAGGTCGGCGGTGAGGGCACGCATGTCGGGCCAGCGGCGGTAGACGGTCGGGCGGCTCACCCCCGCGCGGCGGGCCACCTCGGTCAGCGTCGCGCGGCGGAGTCCGATCGCGAGGACGCACTCGCGCGCGGCGTCCAGAATGGCCGCATCGTTACGACTTGACGCCATGTGTAAAACTGTAGCGCATGACGGAACCGCAGCACCGCACCCCGGAACCGATGTGGCACGCGTGGGGGACGGCCGAGGACGCCGAACCGCTCCCGGAGCACCTGCGCGCGCTGCTCACCGACGCCCTCGGGGTGCCACGCCGCGACACTCCCCCCGTCCCCAGGGAGCGGGTGCGGGTCCGCGAGTCCGCGCTTGCCGAGGAGGCCGCGTCCGCGTTGGCGGAGATTGTCGGGACGCGGCACCTGCACACCGACGAGCACGCGCGGCTGCTGCACACCGGCGGCAAGAGCACCCCCGACCTGCTCCGTCGTCGGGCCGGGGAGGCGGACGAGGCCCCGGACGCGGTCGTGCGGCCCGGCACGCACGAGGAGGTCGAGCGGGTGCTGCGGACCTGCGCGCGGGAACGGATCACGGTGGTCGCCTTCGGGGGCGGCACCAGCGTGGTCGGCGGGGTGAACCCGGACCGCTCGACCTCGCCCGTGGTGGTGGCCCTCGATCTCGCCCGGCTGGACCGGCTGCTCGACCTGGACACCGAGTCCGGTACCGCCACCCTGCAGGCGGGGCTGCGCGGCCCGGAGGCCGAGCGGCTGCTGCGGGAGCGCGGTTTCACCCTGGGACACTTCCCGCAGAGCTTCGAGTACGCCACCATCGGCGGCTTCGCCGCCACCAGGTCCTCCGGACAGGCCTCGGCGGGCTACGGACGGTTCGACGACATGGTGCTGGACCTGCGGGTGGCGACCCCGCGCGGCACGCTCCAGCCGGGGCGGGCGCCCGCCTCGGCGGCGGGTCCGGACCTGCGACAGCTCTTCCTCGGCTCCGAAGGGGCGTTCGGAGTGGTCACCGAGGTGACCGTACGGATCCACCCCGTTCCGGAGGAGACGCGGCACGAGGCGTGGTCCTTCCCCGACTTCGCCACGGGGGCGGCGGCCCTGCGGACGTTGGCGCGGACCGGAGCGCTTCCCACCGTGGCCCGGCTGTCCGACGAGACCGAGACCGGGCTGAACCTGGCCACCGCCGAGGTGGGTGAACACGCCCCCTCCGGGGGCTGCCTGGCCGTGACCACCTACGAGGGCACCGCCGAGCACGTCGAGGCCCGCCACGCCGAGGCGTCCGCGCTGCTGCGGGCGGCGGGCGGGACCCCGTTGGGACCCGAGGCGGCGCTGTCCTGGGACCGGGGGCGGTTCCACGCCCCGTACCTGCGGGACGCGCTGCTGGACGTCAACGCCTTCGCCGAGACCCTGGAAACCGCGACAACGTGGTCCAACCTGGACAGAACCTACCGGGCGGTGCTGAACGCGCTCACCGACTCGTTGAGCCGCCAGGGCACGTCACCGTTGGTCATGTGCCACGTCTCGCACGTCTACCCGACCGGCGCGTCGCTGTACTTCACCGTGGCGTGCGCGCGGACGGAGGACCCCCTCGCGCAGTGGCGGCAGGCCAAGCGCGCCGCCTGCGAGGCGATCGTCTCGGTCGGTGCCACCATCACCCACCACCACGCGGTCGGCTCCGACCACCGCGACTGGATGCACGAGGAGGTCGGCGAGCTCGGCCTCGACGTGCTGCGCGCCGTCAAGTCCGTCGTGGACCCCGAGGGAGTGCTCAACCCGGGGAAGCTGATCCCTCCGCGGAGGTGACCCCGCTCGTCCGTTCGTCGAAACCCGCAGGGAGCAGCCGGTGCGCGACATCGCCCTACTCGTCAACCCGACCTCCGGCAGGGGGCGGGCCCGTCAGGCGGGCCACCGTGCGGCCGAACGGCTGCGTCGGGACGGGGCCTCCGTCACCGAACTGGTGGGCACCGACGCCGCGCACGCGCTGCGGCTGGCTGAGCGCGCCGTGGCCGACGGGACGGACGCCTTGGTCGTCTGCGGCGGCGACGGCGTCATGAACCTCGCCCTGCGGGCCGCCGTGGGCACCTCCACCCCGATCGGGCTGGTCCCGGCGGGCACCGGCAACGACTACGCGCGGATGATGGGAGTGCACGGCAGCGACCCGGAAACCGCCGCACGGGTGGTGCTGACGGGCGGTACCATCGCGATCGACGCCGGACGCTGCGGGGAGCACTGGTTCGGCACCGTGCTGGCCGGCGGGTTCGACGCCAGGGTCAACGAACGCACCAACCGCATGTCCTGGCCACGCGGGACGTGGCGCTACAACCTGGCCGTGCTCGTCGAACTGGCCAGACTGCGCCCGCTGGACTACACCCTCGAACTGGACGGGCGGACGTGGCACACCAGCGCGGTGTTGGTGGCGGTCGGCAACGGCACCAGCTACGGCGGCGGGATGCGGATCTGTCCCGGTGCGTCCTGGACGGACGGGTGGTTCGACGTCACCGTGATCGGCCCGGTGGCCGCGCGGAGACTGGTGCGGGTGCTGCCCACCGTCTACGACGGCAGACACGTGGAGTACCCGCAGGTGACCACGGTGCGGGCTCGGCGGGTGTCGGTGTCGACGCCCGGCGTGACCGCCTACGCCGACGGCGAGCCACTGCAACGGCTGCCGCTGACCGCCGAGTGCGTCCCCCGGGCGGTCAACGTGCTGGTACCCGCCGGCCAATTTTAGGCAAAATCGGCCACCCGCTGTGGGGAAGCGATGAGCCGGAGTGCCAAGGCCGGTCAGTCGCGGACACGGTCGCATCCCGGGAAACCACACGGAGTGTGCTCCGTCGCGATCACAGTGGGCTTACGGACAGCGGCGGGGTGCTCGTGAGAAAGTGATCGTGTGAGATCCGTCATCGTTCGCCCACGGTTGATCGTCGCGTTGCTCGCCGCCGCGCTGCTGGCAGGGTGCGGTTCCCAGCCGACCCGGATGGGTTCGGCGGCGATAGTCGGCGATCACGCCATCCCACTGGACACGGTGGAGGAACGTTTCGACACCGTGCTGCGCAGCAGACCCCGGATGCGTCAGCAGCTCGAGAACGAACAACGCACCGACGAGCTGGCCAGCCGGATAGCCGGTTTCACCGTGCGCCAGGAACTGGCCGAACGCGCCGCCCGACGCAGGAACCTGCGGGTCACCGACGAGGAAGTGACCGAGTGGATCAACGACCAGGGCGGCCCGAAGGAGGCGATGCGAGGCACGATCTTCGCCACCGACCAGGCCCGCTCGGTGGGCCGCTCGCTGCTGCTGATGCGCAAACTCGGAAGCAGCACGCTGCCCGGAGCCTCGGTGCGTTTCGACTACACCAGCGCCACCACCAGAGCCGACGCCCGGCGCAAGGCGGAACTCATGGCCCGTGGCCCGGAACGGGCGAAGGAACTGGTCGAGCAGGACAGCTCCTCCGGCGTCTCGGCGGCGACGGGACGGACGCTGCGCGCCGCCCGCAACCCCCGGCTGGCAGTGGGAACCCCGCTGTTCGCGGCCGAACCCGGCACCACACTGGCCTTCCGCCTGCCGGGACGCGACGCCACGCGGTGGATGGTCGCCCGGGTGACCGAGCGCGACGTCCGCAGTGAGGACACCGACTCGGACCGGCGGGTCCGAGAGCAGCTCGCCCGGGGTTTCGGAGTGCAACTGCTCGGGCTGACCGCGCAGCGGGAGGGGGTCGAGATCAGTCCCCGTTACGGGGTGTGGGACCCGGTGGGAGTGAACACCGCGCCGGACGAGGACCAGACCCGGGGGTTCCGGATCCCGCCGCGTTCGGACGCGGTCTGAGACGTTCCGCGGGCCGGAGACCCCACCGGCGCGAGCCCGTCCCCGTGCGGCGCCGGGGTCTTTCGGGGCCGGTGGCCTCCGGTCGCGATGCGGTGGTGGAACAATCGAGCCCATGAACGGCGCTCGTCAGCATCACCCGGCGGCCTCCGGGAGCACCGTGGTTCTCGTCGACGACCGGCTCGGGGACGCGGTGCCCGCCCGGGCGTTCCCGGCGTTACGCGCGGCTTCCGTGGTCTACGCCGACCGTGGGCTCGCCGAGTCCACCCGTCGCGGTCTGGAGGCGCTCGAACCCCCGCACCCCGGGGAGCTACTGGAACGGGCCGCGCGCGAGGCCGTGGTACTGGTCGCGGCGGAGGAGACCTCCCCGCCGGCGGCGGCACTGTTGGAGGCAGGGGCCACGGAGATACGCGCCCAGTCGCCCACCGGTGTGGAACTGCTCGACGCGGTGACGGTGATGGACCGGCTGCGTTCCCCGGGTGGCTGCCCGTGGGACGCCGAGCAGACCCACGAGTCGCTGCGCACCTACCTGGTGGAGGAGACCTACGAGCTGCTGGACGCCCTGGAACGCGGGGACCGCGCCGCGATGCGCGAGGAGCTGGGCGACGTGCTGTTGCAGGTGCTGTTCCACGCGAGAGTGGCCGCCGAGGACACCGAGGACCCGTTCGACGTGGACACGGTGGCCACGGAACTGGTCAGTAAGCTGGTCTCCCGCCACCCCCACGTCTTCGCCGGGGACGGCACGGTCCACGACGCGGAGTCGCAGCACGCGCGTTGGGAGGAGCTCAAGCAGGTCGAGAAGCGGCGGGAGTCCTCCGTGGACGGGGTCGCGCTCGGCCAGCCCGCCGTGGCACTGGCCGCCAAACTGGCCCAGCGCGCCCGCCGGGCCGGTGTGCCCAACGAGCTGTTCCCCCGGGGAGGGGACGTGGGGCGGGAACTGTTCCGTCTCGCCGCCGAGGCCACGGAACACGGCACGGATCCCGAGGACGCGCTGCGCGCGGTGGCGCGGGACTTCGACGAACGGATCCGCTCCGCCGAGACCGACGCCCGCGCCGCGGGACTCGATCCCGCCGCGCTGTCCGGCCAGCAGTGGCACGAACACTGGCCACGGCGGTGAACCACCGGAGCAGCCGCCTCGCCCGGCCGTGTTCGGTGTTCCGTGGTGGGCGGAGGACGGAGCGAGCGAAACCCCCACGAGCGCACCGTGGTGCGGGCACACTGGAACACGGTGATGGGAGGTCCGGGCGTGCCACGTAGGTGGAAGGCGGCCAGCCCCGCGACGAGTCTGGTGGCCGGTCTGACGATGTTCGCGGTACTCGTGTTGCTGGCCACCGTGCTCGAACCCGAGGAGTCCGGCAGGCGCGTGTTGCCCACGGCCACGGCACCGCCCCAGGCGGGGGCGCAGCCTCCCGAGGTGGAGGTGTTGCCGGGCACCGCCGCCTTCGGACGGAGCGGTCGGCCGCAGGACCGGCTGTCCGAGTGGGCCGGTTCCATGAACGAGCGACTGAACATCCCCCTGGCGGCGTTGGAGGCCTACGGTTACGCCGAGCTGGCCCTGCGTCGTTCCCGTCCCGACTGTGGGCTGAGCTGGTCCGTGCTCGCCGGGATCGGTGCCGTGGAGTCCGGACACGGTCGCTACGGGGGAGCCGACCTGGACGAGACCGGCCGACCCGATCCGCCGATCCGGGGGGTCCCCCTGGACGGCAGCGAGGGGGTGCGGCTGATCGAGGACACCGACGACGGCCGTCTGGACGGCGACGAGACCTACGACCGCGCCGTGGGACCGTTGCAGTTCATCCCCGGCACCTGGCGCGACTGGGGACGCGACGCCGACGGGGACGGGGTGGCCGATCCCGACGACATGGACGACGCGGCACTCGCCGCCGGGTACTACCTGTGTTCGGAGGACACGGATCTGCGCCGCGCGGGGCAGTTCCGGGACGCGGTGCTGCGCTACAACGCCAGCGGCGACTACCTGCAACAGGTGCTCGACCACGCCGACGACTACGGCAAACGCAGCCGGGAACTGCTCCGCGTGGAGTAGCGGGACGCCGACGCTCGCGGCGGCGGGCCGGGGAGGCGACAGGTCGCCTCGGGAGTCCACTTCTCCGGGTCGTCCTCCGGCGATTCTGGACAGGTCGCCTAGTCTGTTGCAGTGACCGACTCCGCTTCCTCCAGGCGCGCACTCCCCCGTGCGGTGCGGGCGGTGCTGGCCGTGCTCGGGCGCGGTGCGCTCGCCCTGACCGTGCTGTTGGGCACGGGACTGGGGGTCGGGCTGGTCTCGGCGCTGGGACGGCCCGCTCCCGCCCCGCAGGCCGCCCCTCCTCCGGAACGGGAGATAGCCCCGGCCGACGTGCGTCCCGGTGCCGACGCGCCGGGTGGGGCGCAGCCGGAGCCCACCTCGGAAGAGCAGGGGGGCGACGGTGGGGATCCGGTGCGGGAGTGGGCCGACCGGGTGGCCGCCGTGGTCGACGTGCCCTCCCGGGCGCTGGTCTCCTACGTCCGGGCCGATCTGGCCATGCGCCGCAGACAGCCCGACTGCCGCGTCGACTGGGCCACCCTGGCCGGGATCGGCAGGGTCGAGTCGAACCACGGTCGCTACGGGGGGCGTCGACTGGGAGCCGACGCGGTGCCCTCCAGCCCGATCATCGGCGTGCCGCTGGACGGCAGCGAGGACGTCCGCGCCATCACCGACACCGACGACGGGGCACTGGACGGGGACCCGGTGCACGACCGGGCCGTCGGCCCGATGCAGTTCATCCCCTCCACGTGGGCGAAGTGGAGCACCGACGGCAACGCCGACGGGGTGGGGGATCCGCACAACCTGGACGACGCCGCCATGGCGGCGGCCCGTTACCTGTGCGCCGGCGGGCGGGACATGCGTACGGGCGAGGGCTGGTGGAACGGGATCCTGTCCTACAATAACTCGGTCTCCTACGCCAGGAAGGTGTTCGCCCTGGCCGAGAGCTATGCGGAGGCGGGCGAGCGGCGCCAGTGAACGGGCGGTCCGCGCGGGAGCGGTTCGTCAGCCGCTGTCGTTCAGCCGGGCGATGTGCGCCCTGATCTCGCCGAGCACCTCCTGGTAGGCGGGATCCGGGTACATGGTGGCCGCCAGTCGGACCTGGGTGTGTGCCTCGTCGAGCCTGCCCTGGCGTTGCAGGGTGCGGCCGAGCACCAGCCGCGCGTAGTGGTCGGACGGGTCGAGCTCGATGACCCGCAGGAACGCCAGCTCGGCACGCTGGAACTGGGCCGAGAACAGATAGGCCCGCCCGGCCAGCAGTTGCACGCTCGGCTTGTCCGGGGCCTCGTCGAGCACCGGTCCGAGCGTGCGCAGTGCTTCCAGTGGTCGCCGTTGCGCCACGAGCTTTTCCGCTCTGCGGAAGGCTTCCACGGTACCTTCGGTTCTCATGGCCACACCAACAGTACGGTCCGATCGGCTGCTTCACCATGGTGCGACCGGGTGGCCTCACACGCCAGGGACCGTTCCCGTCAAGAGGAACGGGGTGTGGGCAGCGCGACCGCGAGCCTGCGGCGGGCGGGCCGAGCCCCCGGTTAGGCTCGGAGAAGGTCGTCGGGCGTCGTGTCCGCGGCGACTCCGGAACAGACGGTGACACACCGGCGGGAACGTCGCGGTGGAACGAACGTCTTGAGTACACAAGGCTTGTTAGGAGCACAAGTGGCGATCATCGAGCAGGTCGGCGCTCGCGAGATCCTGGACTCGCGCGGCACCCCCACCGTGGAAGTCGAGGTGGCCCTGGACGACGGAACGCTGACCCGCGCCGCCGTGCCCTCGGGCGCCTCCACCGGGGAACACGAGGCCGTCGAACTGCGTGACGGCGTCGCCGAGCGCTACGGCGGCAAGGGCGTGGAGCGGGCCGTGGCCGGGGTGCTGGACGAGATCGGTCCGGAGCTGGTCGGCCTGGAGGCGATCGAGCAGCGCGTGGTCGACCAGAAGCTGGTCGACCTGGACGGCACCCCCACCAAGTCCAGGCTGGGGGCCAACGCCATGCTCGGCGCTTCCCTGGCCGTGGCCAAGGCGGCCGCGGAGTCCACCGAACTCGAACTCTTCCGCTACGTGGGCGGGCCGAACGCGCACGTGCTTCCGGTCCCGATGATGAACATCCTCAACGGTGGCGCGCACGCCGACACCGGCGTGGACATGCAGGAGTTCATGATCGCCCCGATCGGTGCCGACTCGTTCTCCGAGGCGCTGCGGTGGGGCTCGGAGGTGTACCAGGCGCTCAAGTCGGTGCTCAAGAGCAAGGGCATGGCCACCGGCCTCGGTGACGAGGGCGGTTTCGCCCCGGACCTGCCGAACAACCGCCAGGCGCTGGACCTGATCGGCAGCGCCGTGGAGAAGGCCGGTTACACCCTGGGGCGGGACGTGGCGCTGGCGCTGGACGTGGCCGCGACCGAGTTCCACTCCGACGGGGTCTACCAGTTCGAGGGCTCCAAGCGCAGCGCCGAGCAGATGATCGGCTACTACTCCGAGCTGCTGGACTCCTACCCGCTGGTGTCCATCGAGGACCCGCTGTCCGAGGACGACTGGGACGGTTGGGCCCGGATGACCTCCGAGATCGGGGAGAAGGTGCAGCTGGTCGGCGACGACCTGTTCGTCACCAACCCGGAACGCCTGGAGGAGGGCATCAACCGTCGGGTCGCCAACGCGCTGCTGGTCAAGGTCAACCAGATCGGCACGCTCTCCGAGACCCTCGACGCGGTGAACCTGGCCAACTCCTGCGGGTACCGCAGCATGATGAGCCACCGCTCCGGGGAGACCGAGGACACCACCATCGCCGACCTGGCCGTGGCCACCGGATGTGGGCAGATCAAGACCGGGGCCCCGGCCCGCAGCGAGCGCGTGGCCAAGTACAACCAGCTGCTGCGCATCGAGGAGAACCTCGGTGACGCCGCCCGCTACGCGGGTGAACTGGCCTTCCCCAGGTTCACTGCGGAGGTGTGACCCATGCCCACCGGGCGAGCCGGCGAACGTGATCGACGGCGGGGCGGGACGAGCAGCACACGTCGTCCCGCGGACTCGACGCGTGAGCGGCGCCCGCGCGGGGAACAGGGAGGCAGAACCGCGTCCCGGCGGCGACCGGGCGGCAAGGCCCGGCCGTCCGCCGGGACCGGTGGTGCGTTCAGACTTTCCTCCACCCGACGGGCGGCGGTGTTGGCGATCCTGGTCTGCGCCATGGCGCTGAGCGTGTCCGTGCCGTTGCGCACCTATCTCGGCCAGCGGGACGAGCTGGCCGAGCTGAGGAGCCAGGAGGACCGGCTGTCCAGCGAGGTGCACCGCCTCGCCGAACGCAGGACCGAGCTGTCCGACCCGCGCAGGCTGGAGATCGAGGCGCGGGAGCGGCTCGGTTACGTCCGCCCGGGGGAGACGCCCTACATCGTCGACCTGCCGTCGGAACCCCCCGAGGACACGGCGGATCAGGACGACGCCGAGCAGGACGGGCCGTGGTACCAGCGGCTCTGGAACACGTTGACCGGAGGAGAGGGGAAGTGACCGTGTCGGGTGTGGAACCGCCCGGTGAGCCCACCGCGACCGAACACGACCGGCAGGTCGTGCACCGGCAACTCGGGCGTCCGCCCCGCGGGCTGCGGGACGTCGTCACCAGGGACGCCTCCGGTGAGCCCACCGTGGTGCGCACCAGCCCGCGTCTTCCGGACGGGACACCGTTCCCGACGCTGTACTACCTGACCTCTCCCCGGCTGGTGACCCTGGTGTCCACCCTGGAGTCCGAGGGTGTGATGCGGGAGATGACCGAGCGGTTGGCCACCGACGGGGACCTGGCCGAGCGCTACCGCCGCGCGCACCGGAGTTACCTGGCCGAGCGGGACGCGCTCGAACCGTTGGGCACCGAGGTGAGCGCGGGCGGTATGCCCGGCAGGGTCAAGTGCCTGCACGTGCACGTGGCCCACGCCCTGGCCAAGGGACCGGGGGTCAACCCGTTCGGGGACGAGGCGCTGGAGACCATCGCGCGGCGCTGGCCGGAGGAGGCGGCCGAACTGTTCCGCTTCGGAACGGAGTGATCCCGGTCGCCGGGTGCGGCGGCCGGCCGCCCGCACCCGGAGGGATGGTCAGGCTCCTGCGCCCGGGGTGACCCGGTCCAGCAGGAGCCGCGAACCGACCCCCGTCGACCCCGGGGTGAGGCCCGGGGTGCCGAACCTGGTCGCCAGGAACGCCTCGGACACCTCCTCCGGGGCGCCGCGCAGCAGCAGAGCGGCCTGCGTGGTGAGGGTGACCAGCTCGGCCAGCCGCCTGGCCCGGGCCGGCTGGGGCGCGGCCAGCTCCTCGCGGAGCAGGCGCACGGCCTCGTCGTAGCGTTCGTCCCGTCCGAGTGCGGGGGAGAGTTCCTCCAGCAGCCTCCGGGAGGTCTCGGGCTGTTTGTGCAGGGCGCGCAGCGTGTCCAAGGCGGTCACGTTGCCCGATCCCTCCCAGATGGACATCAGCGGTGCCTCCCGGTAGACCCGGGGCATTCCGGACTCCTCGACGTAGCCGTTGCCGCCGAGGCATTCCAGGGCCTCTCCCACGGCGGTGGGGGTGCGTTTGCACACGTAGTACTTCGTCGCGGGCAGCAGCAGGCGCAGCAGCTGCGTTTCCTCGGGCCGGCCACGGTGACCCCGGTCGACGGCGGCGGCCAGCCGCATCCCGAGGGCGGTGGCCGCCTCGGACTCCAGGGCGAGGTCGGACAGCACCGACCGCATCAGGGGAGTCCGGTCGAGCCGTTCGCCGAAGGCGCAGCGGTGCGCCGCGTGGTGGCTCGCCTCGGAGAGCGCGGTCCTCAGGGCGGCCGCGGAACCGAGCACGCAGTCCATCCGGGTCATCGAGACCATGTCGATGATGGCCCGCACACCCCGGCCCGGCTCGCCGAGGAGCCAGCCGAGCGCGCCGGTGTACTCGATCTCGGCCGAGGCGTTGGACCTGTTGCCGAGCTTGTCCTTGAGTCGTTGCAGGCGGACCGCGTTGCGGCTCCCGTCCGGAAGCACCCGGGGAACCAGCAGGCAGCTCAGTCCCTCCGGGGTGTGGGCGAGGGTGAGGAACAGGTCGTTCATCGGTGCCGAGGTGAACCACTTGTGGCCCACGATCCGGTAGCTGCCGTCCGCCAGCGGTTCGGCGGTGGTGCTGTTGGCGCGCACGTCGGAGCCGCCCTGCTTCTCGGTCATGGACATCCCGGCCAGCAGCCCGGACTTCTCCTCGGCCCGGCGCAGCCCGAAGTCGTACTCGCCGGAACGCAGCCCGGGTTCGTAGTGGGCGGCGAGTTCGGGGGAGTGGCGCAGGGCGGGAACGGCGGCGAAGGTCATCGACACGGGGCAGCCGTGTCCGGCCTCGGCCTGGGACCACAGGTAGAACCCGGCGGCGCGTTCCACGTGGGCTCCGAGGGGAGCCTCCGGGGACCAGGGGGAGGCGTGCAGCCCGTGGGAGACCGCCTGCTCCATCAGCCAGTGCCAGGAGGGGTGGAACTCGACCTCGTCCACGCGGTGGCCGTAGCGGTCGTGACTGCGCAGCTTCGGTGGGTTCTCGTTGGCGAGTCGACCGTGCTCCCTGGCAGTGGCCGAACCGGCCAGGCGGGCCAGCGGGCGCAGGGCCTCGACCCGGTCGGCGGCTCCCTGCGCGGCCAGTGCCTCACGGAGGGCGGGGTCGCAGTCCAGGGGGTCGAAGTCCTCCAACGGGGGCGGCTGGTTGTGGACATGGTGTGTCTCCGCCGGGGCGGTGGTGTGATCCGGGTCTCCGATGAGCGTCATGACGGCAGGGTAGGGCATATCTGTTACCGAACAGTAGTGGTGCGTCTTCGGCATGTGGTCCCACGAGCCCCCCGAGTGGGTGTCGCTGCCGTGGGGTGATCACCGAGCGGAGCGGACGCGCATGGTGTGCAATCGCTGGGGTGAGGGTGCCTCGGCGAACGGTGGGGGAGGCAGAACGTGCCGCGTCGGAACGGGTCAGCACCGTGGTGGAGGGAGCAACGGTCTTCCCGACGGCCGGAGGGGCCGCGGTGGCGACGGGTCCTTCCCGGACGGCGGGGAAGTGGTGTTTCCCCGGGCGGGGTGCTGTTGGTGCTGCTCGGTCTGCTGGTGCCCTTCGTGGTGGTCGGAGGTGCCAACGCCGTCACGGAGGCGTGGTGGGGCGAGGACGACGTGGCCAACACCCCGAAGCGGGCGGCGGCCCCGGCCGGCACGGGGGTGACGGGGGAACTGCCGCGGCAGCGGAAACCGAGCGTGCGGCTGTTGCGGGACAGCGCCAGCCTGGACGATCCCCGCACGACGAACGGTGTGCGGGTGCCCGAGGGGCGGTTCGGGGTTCCCGAGCCCCTGGTGAAGGCCTACCGGGGTGCGTCCCGGCGGATCGCCGGGACGCACCCGTCCTGTGGGCTGCACTGGTCGGTGCTGGCCGCGATCGGTCGGGTGGAGTCGGGACACGCGCGCTCCGTCCGGTTGGACGAACGGGGGACCACCGCCACCGCGATCCTGGGACCCCGGTTGGACGGCGGCCCGGAGGTGGCCGCGGTACCGGACAGCGACGCGGGCCGGTTGGACGGGGACCCGGTCTGGGACCGCGCGGTGGGGCCGATGCAGTTCCTGCCCTCCACCTGGGCGAGGTTCGGCGCCGACGGCAACGGGGACGGGAAACGCAGTCCGCACAACGTGCACGACGCCGCCCTGGCCGCGGCGCGCTACCTCTGCACGGGAGGAGGGCGGCTCCACGACGGCCGGGAACTGGCGCGTGCGGTGTTCCGCTACAACCACTCCGAGTCCTACGTGCGTGAGGTGCTGGGGTGGGCCACCGCCTACCGCACGGGAGTCCGTCCCACCGAGGTGGAACTCGTCGCCGAGGTGCCGGAGGTGGACGTCCCGGCCCCCGTCGACGATCCGGGGATCACGACCCCTCGGCCCACACCCTCGCGGGAGACGCCCCACCGGACGTTCCCGCCGTTGTCGCCCGCCCCGGAACCGGCCGAGGAGTCCGGCCCGCGGACCTTCTCCCCCC
>NZ_PVSR01000046.1:0-27270 GCF_003001495.1 Actinopolyspora mortivallis | reverse complement strand
GTTGAGTCCCGTGGCGTTGGGACGCCGCAGCGCCCCCCGGAACGGAGGGATACGGGTGGTGTCGTCGACCTCGTCCACCGGAGGAGGGGCGGAACCACCGGGTGCGGGAGGGAGCTGCCGTTCCCGGTCCGCGGGGCTGCGCCACGGCTCCGGGTTCGGGGTCGGGGAGGAGTTCCCCTCCGGTGGTGCGGCACCGGGCTCGCCGTGCGGACGCGCCGCGCCGTCCTCGGCTCCGTGGGCGGGGTGGGGCGGAGGAGGAACCGGGTTTCCGGGTGTCGGGGGCACTGCCGCGTCGGCCGCCGGGCCGGCAGCGCCGGATTCGGGGGACTCCGAGCGGTGCGCTGCCGTCCCGGAGGGAGTATCGGAGTCGTCCTCCGCGTCGTCCTCCGCGGCCCTGCGGTGCGAACCGGTGGACTGTGCCCGCCGTTTGCCGTGTTTGGACAACAGGTCACCGACCCGCGTGCCACCGGTGCCGTCGTTGCCCAGGGCGCGCCTGCGCCTGCGCGACTTGGCGCGTTCGCTCGTCTCGTTGCCCGCGTCCTCCGCGGAGGGGCCCCACTCCGAGTGGGAACGCTGGTGCCCCGAACTGTTTTCCCGGGGTTTTTCCGGCACCCGTGTTCCCTCCCACCTTGCAGCCATTGGTGTTCGTCCCGATGCTTGGCGATCCCCACCCCCGATGCTGTATCGCCACACTCGGCCAAGATGCTACGGCCGATCGTTCGTGCTGACGATGGTGGCATCGGAATTCGCGCGATCTGTGCACGACAACACGGGTTCCTGTAGGACAGGTCACAACTCGCGCTCTCTTCGTGCCGTCGTGTGTGCGGTGTGACGGCATTGTGCGACGAACGCGTTGGGTAGTATTTCGGTGACTATTCGAATTCCTCGGACGTTCCGGTCAATTGCACTTCTCCGCTGGCGCGGTAGGCCACCGTGTTGCGTCCCGATTGTTTGGCCGCGTACAGCAGCACATCGGCACTGAGAATTTTCTGTTCCGTGGCGGCGGAAACCGGTGTCGGGGCGGGTTCGGTGTCGTGGGTGAGACCGATGCTCACCGTTATCCGCAAGCCACTGGCCATGCGTATCCACGGAAAACCCTCGACCCGGGCGCGGGCCCGTTCGCACACGGAGATCGCCGTGACCGCGTCGACTCCCGGAAGCACGAGTACGAATTCCTCGCCGCCGTATCTGGCGCAGAACCCGCCGCTCGGCAGTTCCTGTTGGAGTAATTCGACCACGTGTTGCAGCACCCGGTCGCCGAGCACGTGACCGTAGGTGTCGTTGACCTCCTTGAACCAGTCCAGATCCACCAGGGCTATCCCGAGTCCCACGGTGTTCTCCTCGCAGAGCCGTGCGAGACGTTCCTCCAGATAGCGGCGGTTGTAGCTGCCGGTCAGGGTGTCGCGCAGGCTCTGTTCCCTGGCGCGGGCGTGTTCCCGCCGCAGCCGGTTCACCTCGTGCCGCAGTTGTTCGGGAACACGGGGGCTCGGTTCGCTGTCCCGCAGATCCAGCGCCGTCCGCAGATGTCGGTACGCCTGCTGCCACCTTCCACGAGTCGCGAGCATGTCGGCTATGGCCTCGTGCAGTTGGGCGAGGCCGAACGTCGTGGTGGGGTCGGTCGCGCAGTGCTCACCCGTCGGATGTTCGGTGCATGGAAGGTCGTGCGGGCGTGCCCGAGCGGCCTCGTTCCACCGGGGACCAGCCCCGGCGGTGTCGTCGCGGAGTCCGGACATCGCGCTCACCTCCCACTCTGGTTTCGTCGGGCGCCGTGTTCGGCTTGAGCCGAGGGTGCTCAACCGTTCCGGAATTCGCTCGACCGGCGTACTCGGTTCCACGGCGGAAAACGGCGCCCGGCACACGCGGGTCCGGGGCGGGAAACGCCCCGAAGTGTCGACACGAAGCGTACTGGAAGGAACGCGTTCGGTGATGACATCCGGGGTGTGTCGCAGCGGTCAGGACAGGCACGGGGCGAATCCGTAGAACCGCCCCTGTCGAAGGACCAGGTGTTTGGAGCCGATCCGTCTGGCGACGACCTCTCCGGAGCGGCGCACGGTGGCCTCCACCGCCACCACCCGGACACGTCCGTCCGGGCGCAGGCCGTTGACCCGGAACTCGGGGGAGGGGCGCAGGGTCGTCAGCACCGGGTCGAGGGTGATCGTTGTCGTGTCCGGCACGCACATCCCCTCCCGGAAGTCCGGGTGCTGGGTGCGGCGCAGGAACTCCCGCTGGGCGCGGGGCCCCTCACGTGCGGCCGCGTTGTTGGCCGCGAAGTACTCGGCGGCGGTGCGCGGCGGTGTTCGCGGGCCGTGTCGGTCGGTGACCGCCGAGCCGGAGCAGAGCAGGCAGCCCAGCAGCACGGCGACCAGCGCCCCACGGGCCCATGTTCTCCCCGTGGGAGGAGTCAGCCGCCGCTGTGGTCCAGTTCGGCCCCTTCGGGGACCGAGACGTCCTCCGGGTCGTCCAACCACCCTTCCGGCAACACCACCTTGCCCGGTGAACCCTGTCTGCCTCGCGGACCCTCCGCGTCGGCGGGGAACGGAACGGTCGGGTCCAGCTCCCCCAACAGTCCGTCGAGTTCGTCCAGCGTGGACACCACTCCGAGGCGCCGCCGCAGCTCCGAACCGACCGGGAAACCCATGAAATACCACGACATGTGCTTGCGCAGGTCGCGCAGCGCGCGCTGCTCGCCCATCTCCTCGGCGAGCAGACAGGCGTGGCGGTACACGATCCGGCAGATCTCCCCGAGACGAGGAGGTTCCGGGACGGGCTCCCCCCGGAGGGCGGCGTGGAGCTCGCGGAACAGCCAGGGACGTCCCAGGCAGCCCCTGCCGACGACCACCCCGTCACAACCGGTGTGGGCCATCATCCTCAGCGCGTCCTCCGAGCTGAAGATGTCGCCGTTGCCGAGCACGGGGATGCTGCGCACGGTCTCCTTCAGTCGGGCGATCTGGTCCCAGTCGGCCGTGCCGGAGTAGCGCTGTGCGGCGGTGCGCCCGTGCAGCGCCACCGCCGCGGCTCCCATGTCCTCGGCGATGCGCCCCGCGTCCAGGTGGGTGATGTGGTCCTCGTCGATGCCGACGCGGAACTTCGCCGTCACCGGCACTCCCGCCGGTTCGGCGGCCTTCACCGCGGCGGAGATGATCTCCCCGAAGAGCCTGCGTTTGTACGGAAGCGCGGCACCCCCGCCCTTGCGGGTGACCTTGGCGACCGGGCAGCCCCAGTTGGTGTCGATGTGGTCCGCCCAGCCCTCGCCGACGATGATCCGGACCGCTTCGGCCATGGTGGCCGGGTCCACGCCGTAGAGCTGCATCGAACGCGGGTGCTCACCCTCGTCGAAGGCCATCATGCGCAGGGTCTTCTCGTTGCGTTCGACGACCGCGCGGGCGGTGATCATCTCGCAGACGTAGATGGAGTCGCGGCTTCCGTACTCCCGGCAGAGTTTGCGGAAGGCCACGTTGGTGATCCCTGCCATCGGGGCGAGCACCACCGGCGGATCGACTCGGTAGGGGCCGATCCGCAGTGGTGCGGTGGCGGACGCGAGCGTCATGCCTCCATTATCGGTGCCGCTCGTACGGAGGTGGCACCGGGAGGTGGACGGCCGGGGCCGCCTCGTTCCGGCCCCCCGGCCCGACGGTTCGGGTTCAGAACACCACGTTCAGGCAGGCCAGTCGCTGTCCGGCCTCGCCGGCCACTCCCGGTGCGGTGCGGGTGTGGTGCTGGTGGATCACCACCGAGGCGGAGCCGGCGCGCTCCAGGTCCCAGTCGCCGAACGCGCCGGTGAGGGCGTTGCCGGAGTCGTCGGTGCGGAAGTCCAGCCAGACCTCGTTGCGCGGGTTCGCGTACTCGGGGTCGCCGGAGACTCCCTCGGGGGCGGGACGCTGCTGGAAGTGCGGTCCGGCGGCGGAGCCGGTACGCCCGCAGGGGCTGGTGTGCACGTGCGCCCCGTACTCCCGGTCGGGCAGCAGTCCGCGCAGACTCATCAGCACCGTTCTCCCCGCGCCGGGAGTCTCGTCGGAGAACAGCCGCGCGCCGGCTCCGACGGGCACCTTCTCGGGGGAGTAGGTGACGGCCGTGGCCTCCTCCGTGTAGGGCTCGAACACTCCGTGCGCCACGGTGGGACCGGTGCTTCCGGTGGTGTGTGCGGCGGCGGGAGCGGCCGGGGACAGGACGGCGAGCGCGACCGCGCTCGTGATCGCGAAACGTCGCATACCACGATCTCTACCCGATGATCTCCCCGCAGGCGGGGTTTTTCCCCGGATGGGGTGAGTCGTGGGTGTCGCCGGTGGTGTGAGCAGAATCCCCCGCGCCGGCTGCGGCGGAGATCCGCGACGGCGAGCTAGGTTGACCGGGTGACTGATTCGGGGCGTGATCGGACCTGGTTGGTCGCGGTCGCCACCGCCATGTGGGGGACCGACGCGCTGTGGCGGATGCCGCTGGCCACCAGCCTGCCGACCACCACTGTGGTGCTGTGCGAACACCTGATCGTGACCCTGCTGCTGGCTCCGCTGCTGCCGCGCGCCTGGCGGGCGTTCCGCTCCTGCGCGGGGCACGAACGCGCCGCGGTGCTCGTGGTGGGGGCCGGGACCTCCGCGCTGGCCACGCTGATGTTCACCGCCGCGTTCTCCTACGGGGATCCGGTCACTCCCGTGGTGTTGCAGAAACTACAGCCCGTTTTCGCCGCACTGGCCTCGTTCCTGCTGCTGCGGGAGCGACCGCGTGCCGGTTACCCGGTCCTGGCCGTCCCCGCCGTGGTGGGGGCGTGGATGCTGGCCTTCCCGGATCCGTTCCAGGTGGGTGTTTCCCGGGTGATGCCCGCCGTGCTGGCGCTCGGGGCCGCCGGGCTCTGGGCGGCCGGGACCGTGTTGGGCAGACTGCTCAGCAGGAGGCTGAGCGCCATGGAGGTGACCACCCTGCGGTACTCGGTGGGGCTGCCCACGGCGGCGCTGGTGGTGTTTTTCCGGGACGGTTCCCCTCTGGACGGGCCGGCGAACCTCGGTTCCGCCCTGGCGGTGGGACTGGACAATCTCGGAGGGTTGCTGCTGCTCGCGTTGGTTCCCGGGCTGCTGGCGCTGAGCCTGTACTACCTGGGGATGCGGACCACGGCGGCCGCGCGGGCCACCATCGCCGAACTCTCCTTCCCGGCCACGGCCGCCGTGGTGGGAGTGTGGGTGCTCGGAGAGCCCCTGACGGTCACCCAGTGGGGCGGGTTCGTCCTGGTGGTGGCCATGGTCACCCTCCTCGGCTGGAACGAGCGGGTCGGTACCCGCAGGCTCGTCGGCACCGCCGAAGCGCTGCCGGCACGTGGCTGAGTCACCGCCGGGCGGGCTGCTACCCTCCCGGCGGCGCACGTGATCGGAACGAGGTTGTAGGCTGTAGCGCGCGGGCCGTTAGCTCAATGGGCAGAGCAGTGGACTTTTAATCCACGGGTTCAGGGTTCGAGTCCCTGGCGGCCCACCAAAAGGCCAGGTCAGAGGGTTGCTAAGTGATCAGTTCAAGATCACTGCCACACTTTACCCACACAAAACTACTCTGACTCGCTATCGAAGACCGTTTCCAGCGCTGTGGCCGCATCCTCGGTAACCGCTTTGCGGCCCAGGTACACGTCCTGAGTCAGCGAGGGCCGCGAGTGCCCCAGTTGATCGGCGACCACCCGCGCCGACAAGCCCGCTTCGTCCAGGATCGTGGCCGCCGTCTTCCGGAACACGTGCGAAGTCACCCAGGTGAACTCTTCGGTACCACGCGCCTTGCGCAAATCTCTTCGGGTATTCGACGGATCACGCAAGCCGCCCAGACTGTCCGGGAAAACAGGTTCCTCCCTGTCACCCCGCTTGCTCTCGCGCCGTCGAAGCATTTCCACCGCCCAGGACGGAAGTGGCAAGGTTCGTTCACCGGAGCTGGACTTGGTTGACTTCCTGACCAGTCCCTTGCCCTTGACCCGGACCACCGTGAAGTTCACCGAGACCAAACCGGCTTCACAATCCACCTCGGGCCAACACACGGCCAGAGCCTCGCCGATCCGTACCCCAGTGGCCAGCATGAAGCGAACGAGATCAGGGATGTCCCTCCCGCTTGCTGTCTCGTCCGATTCGAGTTGGTCGAGAAACCGTGTCCGCTCGGCCGCCGTCAACGCCCGCGGAGCAGACTTGTGTCCTTCCTCAATCCGCGCTGTTTCCCGTACAGGGTTGTTCGGTATCGCCCCGTGCCGCACAGCCAAGCCGAGGACACCGGAAACGACGGTACGGCTCGTTTTCGCGGTGGAAGTGCCACTCTGACTTCGGAGAGCGGACAAGAAGGAGTCCACCCTTGGAACCGTAACCTCTTGAATCCGCAGCTCACCCAAAGCAGGGAGAACGTGACGGTCAAGCTGACTTCGATACACATCCACGGTCGTCGGGGAACGTGTTCCCTGTGCGGCAGCCGCTTGCACCGACCTGAACCACTGTTCTGCCACCTCACGAAATCGGGTGGACGGAGCCACCACCTCAGCCACGGTCGCAGTGCGCTCCGTCAAAGCTTGCTTCAACTGACGTTGTGCGGCTGCTTTCGTCTTCCCGACCCGTTCAACCGAGCGCGTCACCCCATCGAAATCCCGGAATTTCGTGAGCGCCCGCCACATTGACCCCGACTGATACACACGAATCTTTCCGTGGGTGCCGATCGGTAACGGTGGGCGTGGCATCAGCTCACCTCCGTGGTGTGGGCGTCGAACCAGGCTTCGACCTCGGACGGCTTGTAGCGGAGGTGTTTGCCGATGCGGCGGGCGGGTGGGCCGGCCCCGCGGCTGCGCCATTGGTAGAGGGTGTTTCTGGGCACGCCGAGGTAGGCGGCCACGTCGTCCAGGGTCCACAGGTTGCGCATGGCTAGTTCCTCCGTTTCTCGTGTTCGTAGCGTTGCTGGCGGTCTCGGCGGATCTGGTGGGCGAGGGCTTCGGCGAGTTCGGTTTCCTCGGGGGAGTCGTGGCCGACGTGGGTCAGGGCCCAGTGGTTGATCACGGTGATCTCGTCCTCGGTCACGCCGAGTTCGTCGAGGACCTGGTGGTGCCGGTACTGGCGCCGGTCGCCCCGGATGCGGGTGAACGTCGTGCTGTAGTGCTGGGACTTGGACAGGAAGTGGCCGCGGAAGGCGAGCATGTGGGCCCAGCGGCGGAGTTTGAGCGCATCCACCGGGTCCACCTGTTCGGCGGTGAGTTCCCCGCGGTGCTGGGCCCGAAGGGTGCGGGAGACCCAGCCGGAGCCGCCGCAGGTGCGGCAGTGTCCTGTGGTAGAGCAGTCCGGGCAGGCCACGGGTGCCCCGAGGTCCCAAGCGGTGTGAATGATGCGCCGGTGGTGCGGGCTGATGTCCAACAGGTCGATATGCCCGCGCGAGCGGATCGGCCGGTCGACTGCCTCGTTCGTGCTGGTGCCTTTGGTGGCGTATTTGGCCACATAGGAGGCCAACCGGTCCTCGGTGATCTCGCCGTGCTCGGTTTCGAGCTGAGAGGCGTTGGCGGCCGTGATCGGGCGGATGTCGAGTTGTTCACCCCAGCGCAGCAGGCGGCGGTGCCCGTCGAGGTCGGGTGCGGTGACCGAGACCGCCCGCGCGGCCGTGCGCACCGCTTCGGACAGCAGGTCGGTGCTGGCCCAGGCCGGGGGCGGCTCGGCCGGCCCCTGGGGCCCGTCGAGGCGGATCACGGCGTGGAAGTGGATCACGCCGCGTTTCTGGTATTCGGCGACTTTGGCGTACGACAGGCGTAGGTGGTGGCCGATCTCGCGCACCCGCAGCCCGGCCAGTCCGGCGAGGTGGCGCAGCAGGTAGGTGCGAAACCGGGTCCACAACACCCCCGCGTGGGCGTTCCAGAGCACGTGGCCGGTGTAGTCGTAGGTGTCCGGATCAAGGGGTTGGCCCCGGGCGGGGTCGTGCTCGTGGTGGATCGAGCCGCACGCACACGGCATGGTCTTGCCGTTGCGGGACACCCTCCGGTTATGGACCGGCCCGAAACTCGGTGCGGTGAGGGTGGCGAACACCCGCGGAGCCTCGGCCACGGCCTCGGGGACGCCTTTGGAGCCGCCGGACAGGCCCGCGCGCATCAGGTGGAAGGCGTCGGCGGCGTAGCGGTCCGAGCAGGCCGGGCACACGGCCTCGCGTCGGTTGCCGCAGGGAGTCATGATCTCGCCGGACCGGGAACGCAGCGTGTTCCCGGTGGCGGTGTCGTGGATGGCCCACCGTCCGGACAGGTGCACCGGGCGGGTGCAGCCGGCCACCGAGCGGACCTTGGCCTTCCAGGTCTCGAAGTCGGCTCGTTGCATCCGGCGGGTCAGCCTGTCCACGTCCAGGGATACGGGAAGAACCATGGTTTCCCCTTTCCGGTCGGGGACACAAAAAGGGCGGAAACCCCAGGGCATGAAGGCCGTAACGGGGTTTCCGCCGAGCGGTCGAACAGGGAACGAGGTCAAACCAAGGCGTGCCCGTGGGTGTCCGGCAGCGCCAGCTCTGTGACGAGCTTGTTCGTCAGGGCCTCGGGAAGCCGCACGATGTTGTGCACATCAGCAGCGGTCAGCGAGCGGCCCTCGGTGCGGTAGGCGTGCTCGCGGGCTGCGGACAACCGGTGCAGCACGTGATCCGGCAACTTCACCGAGGAGGGCCGCACCGGCGGCAACGACACCCCGGCAGCAGGCGCGTCCCCCGACTCCGAAACCGGAGCCGGTTCCGACCGTTCGCCCTCCGGACTGGTCTCCGTCGGAGCCGTATCCGCGGAGTTCTTCGGAGTGGTTTCGGGAACAGGCTCTGTGGAGTCCGGTGCGGGAGCGGTGTTCTCGGTCGAGGGGGTGGATTCGGTGGGTCCGACCAGGGTGGGCACGGGGATGCTGGTGATGCGCTTACGGAAAGCGGCGGTGGTGCCGGAAGGGTCCACCAGCCAGCGCAGCAGCAACAGCCCAGGGCGCAGGCGGAAACCGGTGCGCCCGTGGCGGGCTTCGTAGTCGGCCCGCAGTTCGCACAACACCACGTCGAACACGGCCACCGCCGCCACTGGCAGCCCCGCCGCGACCAGCCGGGTTTCCAGGCTGGGTTGGTGGATCCAGTTGATCCAGGCGCTCACGCCGGTGAAGGCCCACATCAGTATCCGCCCCCGCAGGGCCGACCGTCCGTTGATCGAAGCCCGGTAGGTCATCAGGGTGCAGGCGAAGGCGGCCCCGTCGAAGGTGGCGGGCAACAGCCACGCGCTGACCACGGTGAACCCGACCATGTCGGTGTGCCCGTAGTCGTGCAGCCCCACGAACGAGGCCGCCCAGCCCATCACCGCCGCCATCGCAACGATCACCAGCGAGACCGGCGCCAACCAGCGATGCGCCCGACTCAACCGCACCCCACTATCGGGAGTGGTCATCAGCAGCCCCCTTCTAGTCGCTGTCACTGGGTGAGAACAGGGCCAGCACCCCGCGGAGGAGCAGCACCAGCATCAGGCCGATCCCGATCGACCAAGCGGGCCCCGCGAGGAACCAGAGCCCGGCCAGCACCAGCAGCACGGCGAGGGTGGCCGCGAGCAGTCCGAGGAGGCTGCGGCCGGTGAGGTGGAACAGGATCATCGTGTGACCGCCTTTCGAGTGGTTCCCGCAGCGTCGCGGGTGGGTTTGGTGGCATACATGCGCTGATCGGCCAGCGCCAGCAGGTCCGACAGCGACCCCTCATCGGGGTGGGTGGTGGCCGCCCCGACCGACAGGGACAGGTCAACGGTGTGCCCGGCCACGGTGCGGGGGCCGTGAACGGCCTGGCGGATCTCGGCCGCCCGTGTCTCGGCGACGTCGCCCGCGTCGGGGCGGATGAGCAGCACGGCCAGTTCGTCGCCGTGCAGCCGCACCGGCAGCTCCCCGGAGTGGGTGCAGGCAGTGAGTTCAGCGGCGATCCGGCGGAGTACCTGGTCGCCGAGGCGGTGCCCGTGGGTGTCGTTGATGTGTTTGAACCGGTCCACGTCGATCAACAGCACCCCCACCGGAGCCGTCGAGTGACGGCGTAACCACCGGGCCCGATGGAACACCCGGTGCATCCGGGCGCGGTTGGCCAGCCCGGTCAACGGGTCGGTGTGTAATCGCTGCCACAACCGACGGGCCCACAGCCCGAACCCGGTGGTGGACAGGGTGGTGCCGATCAGAGCGAGTTCTGCCAACATGGGAACTGCCTCCAAGAGTGAGGTAGGCCCCGCTCCTGCTCCGCCACGAGTTTCAGGAGCGGGGCGTTTACTGCCCGCCGTCAGGCGGCGTCAAAATCGTCGTCGTCTTCGCCGTCGTCGATGACCTCGATGTGTTCGATGTCGGAGGAGTCGGTCACGGTCGCTGTCTGTTCCGTGCCGGTGGCCTCCGCGGAGTCGGTGTTGGAGCCCGTATCGGTGTCGGTGGGGAAGTTGAGGACGGTGGCCTCGGTGCTGGTGGCGAAGCGGAGTAGTTCGGTGATGTCCTCGTCGCTGGTGTAGGCCGCCCGGACACGGAGGGGTTCGCGGTGTCCTTCGCGGGTCAGGTAGGCCACCCCGGGCATGTAGTCGGGGATCTGATCGGCGAACGCGCCCCGATCCCGCGCCCCTTCACCGAGGGCCATGTCCACATAGGAGGCCTCCTCCAGCCGCAGGGCGACCTTGGTGGGAAACAACCCCCGCATGGGGATCACGTCTTTGGTGGGCTCCTGGGTGGCGGCCACCACCCGGCCGCCGACGGCGCGGAACTGGGCCAGGGCCTTGGACAACAGTCGTTCGAACTCTCTGCTGATGTCGCGGTCGGTGTATTCGGTCATCGAGGCCAACTCGTCGATGATCAGCAGGTCTAGCGGGTAGTCGGCGGAGTCACCCGGAGTCCAGGTGCGCCGCCCTTGGCGTCCCATCTCGGTCTTGCGGGCATCGAGGGTGTCCACGTACTCGCGGGCCAGGTCGAGCCCGGATTGATCGTCGGTGGCCAGTCGGTGGAACAGCTCCGCGCCCTGGCCGAACTCCATCCCGCCTTTGGGGTCGAGCACCCACAGCCGCACCCGCCCGGAGCGGATCCACGGGGCCAGCGCCCGCAGTAGGCCCCACATCCACGAGCCTTTCCCCGCCCCGGTGGCCCCGGCGAACAGGTGATGCAGCCCGTCAACCAAGTTCAGGGCGAACTCACGGCCATACTCGTCTTGGCCGATCGGCAGCCGGGACAGATCCACCGCGTGCTCCTCCCGCGGCATCTCCGGCAACGGTGTCAACAGCACGTCGAACGGCTCCCGTCGCTGGAAATCCAGGCTGATCACCTGGGGTTTCAGCGTGCGCAGCGTGGCCCGACGGGCGTTGTAGGAACTGGCCAGCCGGTCCAACACCGCTTCGTAGTCCGCTGGGGTCTGCCCGTCCAGCAGCCGCACCCGCACCGAGTCCCAACACCACGCGGAACGCACGCTCACCAGCCTGGGCAGTCGGGTATCGCCTTTCGGGGAGGACTGCACCAGCCCACAGCTGAAAACCACCCGCTGCCACTTGCGGTGATAGGTCAGCCACCGCCGCCACCACGCCCGCAGCCACCGCCCGGCGAACCGGTCGAAGGTCGGCCGATCCAGCACCGCCCACGAGGCCCCAGCCGCCATCGTGGCTCCGGCCCCGATCAGCATCACGTGGAACCCGACGTAGGCCCCGGTGATGGTCACCGCCGCCAGCGTGCCCACCGAGCGGGGGTGACGGGCCAGAAACCGCAGCAGCAGCCGAGCCGGAGTCCGCTCCGTCTCCCCCGCGGTGACGCGCGTGTCCCGCACCGCCACACACCCCTTTCACACAGCACGAAAAAAAAGGGGCACCCAGCCTTCCGACCGAGTGCCCCACCCCGCCTTCGCGGGCTAGTCCTTCCGCTGACTCATTTCCAACTGCGAGACCACATCCCCGGCGCGGGTTTTCAAATTCTTCAACGAATTCCCCAGCCCCTTCGGAACGCCGAACTTGCGCAACGCCTGATTCAGCGCCGCCATGGAGGCATCCACCCGTTTCGCCATCTTGTGAATATCATCACCGCGTCGCATCACTTGTATCCCTTCGCTACCGACTGGCCGCCCTTTTTGCCGATCGCGTCCCGCACCCGGGTGATCGCCTGCTGCGCCTTGCCCACCATGTCCACCGTCTCGTTGAACTGGCGCTTCTCGGCGAATTCCTCTTCCAACGAATACACCTGATTCAACTGCCCGTGCAGGTCATCCATGAGCTTGCCGATCAAATGCAGCCGGTTGACCGCCGGAGTGTTCATCTTGATCCGAAACGTGGACGTGCCACGCCCTATCGGTTTCGTCGCCACCGGTCACCGCTCCTTTCCATAGACGTGCTCCCACTCGGCCTGTGTCACCTCGCCCACCACCGTGGACACACTCCGCGACAACCGCGACAGTGCGCGCTCACTCCGCGCGGTCTCCTCGGCCACGGCCAGATACTCCCGCCAAGCCTCGGTAATCCGCTCCACCAACAACGACTCCGCCGTCACCAGTCACACAACCTTTCCTCGTCCCGATACCGGGCCCAGACACCCCGCACCATGAACACCCATCTCCGAACCCCCTCACCGCAGTGCACACGAGGTACACATCACCTGCGAAGAATCACTCAAGGGAACGCCACAGCCCGCACAGGTAGCCACCACCGACACACCCCCACGACCCCGACGCAACACCCCGACCTGCTTAGCCAGGTCTTCCACATCCTCGTCACCTGTGATATACATATGATCTCCTCCAGAAACCGGGGAGAAACCCGGGCAGGTGGGCTGACAACTTTCCTGTCCGGGGTTTCCCCTGTGTCAGTTCGCGATCTGTCCGACCGGGCGCACACCCAGCGCGTGAAACCGCAGCACCGGATCCCGCCGCCGAGTAAGAATCTCAGACGCCCGCAAATACGGCTCGACCAATTCCACACGCTGACCCGGCACGATCTCGACCTCCGGAGTATTCTCCACCGCCACTTCGATCTCCGCGCCAGCCCCGGTGATCGAACCATCCGCGCCCACCGGCATGGCCCTCACCCACACCCAATAAGCTTTACCTACCGTCTTAACCGCACTCACCATCAGAAACTGATCATCGAAATACACCCGCTGAGTCTGACCAGGCCGCAACATCACCACACGCCCTTTCACCATCGAACAACAAATCGGGTTGGGAAACCCTGAAAACCCCCGGCCACACACGCACGCACGGCCGGGGGTCAACACCATTCCCCAACAGCATTCACGGGGAATCAGACACAGCTCGGCCCCACTATGGAATTCTCAAACAGCGAAACAACACACACGCCGAACAGCGGCGGATATGTCAGAACAAACCCCGAAGCACACCGGGGAAGAAACCGGGAATTCAGCCAGCCAATTTCACAGCGGTCGCCCGGTAGGCGATCCCACACCGGTGCTTCCCGTCATCGTTGGCCCAGTACGACAACCGAGGATTGATCAGCTCCACCGTGGCCCCGTCCGTGATCTCCTCACCCGGCTCGGTTTCCAGCGTCACCTTGACCTCAACGCCCTTACCGCCCGGACGACCATCCTGACCACGCGGCTTCCCGAACACCATCACCACGTACTGCTGCACACCATTCCGATCCGTGACCGCCACGTCATTACCGTTCTCGTCACGCTTGGTCTTCACCACCGGCTCTTCCGTCACCTGCAACTTGTAGCCCTCAAGAACCACCGGAACGTTCGTCAGCATCAGTACCTCCGTCATCCGTTTCTGACATGTATCAGTCTATATCGATGTATGTTGCTTGGCAAGGGGGGTGTCCCGATGAGTTATGTCGGTGTAGGTCGCCTTGGTTAGACTTGCTGTTATGGAGCAGGAAACCCCAGGACTTGCCGCATATCAGCGTGTCGCCGAGACCATTAAGCGCGAGATCCGCTCAGGCACGTTGAGTCCTGGCGACCGCCTTCCCAGCAACCGCGGAGTCGCCGAAAAGTACAAGGTGGCACTCGGGACCGCGCAGAAGGCTCTGAGTACCCTGGAGGAGGACGGTTGGATCACGACCACCCCTTCCGTGGGGACGTTCGTGAACTCGGTCCCTGAACCCACTCCGAAGAGCGAGGACCTCGCTTCGGCTGTCGCCGAGTTGCAAGCCACGGTCGCAGACCTGTCCGCCCGCTTGGACGCCCTGGAGCAGCAGCGGTAAGCCCGCTCCTGAAGGTCTTTCCGTCGCGCTGTCATGGTTCTAGGTTCCCGTGATCAACGGGACGTCTTCACCGCATGGTGGGACGTTTTGGGACGTCTCAGCTACGATCGTGACGTCCCTGAACGTACTTGGAAGGCCAAGATGCCCCCGAATGAACGGTTGCGTGATGCCCTGCTCAAACAAGGAATCACGCCCTCAGAGCTGGCTGACCAGCTCCAGGTGGACCCGAAGACCGCTGAGCGGTGGGTAACCACCGGACGGAAACCGCACGCACGTACGCGGCATGCGATCGCCGCGAAGCTGGGGGAATCGGAACGCTACCTGTGGCCCGGCGCAGTCTCGGATGCCAAGGCGCAGCAGGTCAGTGAGTCCGAAATGGTCAAGCTGTATCCGAACCGCAACGCGGTTCCCAACGATCTGTGGGATCGCCTGCTCGGTGCGGCGACGACTCATGTGGACATGCTGGTCTATGTGGGCATGTTCATGACCGAGAAGCCGAATCTGTTGAATCAGCTCAGGGACAAGGCCGCCAACGGAGCACGGATCCGGCTATTGTTCGGAGACCGCGACAGCGACGCCGTGATTCAACGCAGCTTGGACGAGGGAATCGGGCGGAACACGATCTCGGCCAAAATCGACCACGCGTTGGCCTTCTTCAAGCCCTTAGCCGACACTCCCGGTGTGGAGATCCGCACGCACGCGACGGTGCTGTACAACTCGATCTACCGCTTCGATGACGAGATGGTCGTCAATCCCCACGTGTTCGGCAAGCTCGCCGCCCACGCACCAGCCATGCACATCCGCCGTCTCGCCGCCGGTGATCTGTTCAGCACCTACGCGGACAGCTTCGATGCTGTGTGGGACGGGGCTTCGGCGTTGACCTGAGAGGCAGGGACCATGAGCAAGCGGGACTACTACGGCGATCCGCAGGCCCCGGCGGCCAACAGTCTGGTGGTGGCCGTGGCCGTGGTGGTCCGCGACGAGTCCGGCCGTGTGCTGTTGATCGAACGCACCGACAACGACCTGTGGGCCCTGCCCGGCGGAGCCCAAGACCTCGGTGAGACCACCCGCCAGGCCGCCTTGCGCGAGGTCGCCGAGGAGACCGGGCTGGCCGTGGAGATCACCGGCATCGTCGGTATCTACTCCGACCCGCGGCACGTGATCGCTTACGACGATGGCGAGGTCCGCCAGGAGTTTTCGATCGTGTTCACCGCCCGACCGGTGGGAGGACGGCTACGGCCCAGCAGTGAGAGCCGCCGCGTGCACTGGGTCCAGCCCGACGAGCTGGACACCGTGACCATGCACCCCACCATGCGGATGCGCATCGAGCACGCGTTGCAGCAGCGTTCCACGCCGTACCTCAGCTAACCGCCGCCGAGTCCAGCCGCGTACGCGTGCGGTCCACGGCCGCGAGCAGTTCCGGTGATCCCTCGGTGATGAACCGGGTGACCAGATGTTCGGGGCCGTAACGCTGCTGAATCTCGGCGATGCGGTCCCGCGCGTCCACCTCCGTGCCGTCCGGAGTGGTGTTCAGATCGCAGTACCACAACGCGTCACGAAGAACACCGCCCTCGTCCACGAAGTCAGCGAGTTCGTTCGACAGCCCGCGGAGTTGTGCCTCCAGCACCGCGTACGAGTGATGTGCGACCAGATGCACCAACCGATCCGGGGCACCGATGTCACGGAGGAAGACCGCCCCGTCCAACGGGTGGAAACCGGTTGTGGCCAAGTCCGGAGCGTAGCCCACATCGTGCAGGACCGCCGCAGCCTCCAACAGATCAGCATCACCACCGGAGACCGGACGAAGCCCCCGAGCACGTTCGGCAACACCCTGAACATGCGACCAACGGCGCGGCAAACTCTCCGCCAGCTTCTCCCGCGAGACCTCGAACGCCCACGCATACAACGTCATAGCGCGACCCTATCCATCCGAACCGACACGCGAATGGGCAAAACGTGGGTGACCACCGATCGCCCCAGTCCCAGCATGCGTGTGTGTAGAGTTTCTTTTCTGCATCAAGGGCGGCCCCTGCCGGGGCCGCCTGCCTGCTTGCCCGGTGCGTCCGGGGGAGAGCCGCCCGCCCGCTTGTCTGTGCGCTCGGCCAGGACCGGCCGCCGAGGCGCGGTCCCCTTGCCCCTCGGCGGCCGGTCGGCCGACCGCGGAAGCGGTGGGCGGGCGGCATCCCCGGACGCGAAGCGGAAGGCAGGCGGCCTGTTCCGGCAGGGACCGCCGAGCAGCCCCGCACCCGCACATCCACCGGCGGGCCGGGCATCGTGGCCGGTTGGGCAGCCGAACACGAACAGCGTGGTCCCGTTACGGACGCCCTCGCCCGGGCCACTTCCTACGGACAGCCCACCGCGCCCGCTGCGTAGCCACTCACCCTGTTGGGCTCCTGCTGCGAAATCAAGGTCATCGCCATACTTTTCCCATACGAAACGATGACAGACGACGAGTATCGAACATCCACAGTGGTCGTTCTATGGGTGGCATCAGGCCAGGTGACGCCGGGTACCGGCAGCCATCAACAAACGACGGCAGGAACCGACCCGCTACTCCACGGGTTCAGGGTTCGAGTCCCTGGCGGCCCACCGGAATCCCTGGTCAGAGTTTTGTTCGCTCGGCTTTTCGAGTCCAAGGAGCGCGGGTCCGTTGTGGGAGGTCACGCGGGCCTGTCCGTGACGGAGTCCCACGCGTGTTCGCGGCGGGCGGTGTCTTCCGCCTGATTGGGGAAAGCCGTCGTCCCCTCATGGTCTCTCTGGGCAGGCGGCGCACCAGCGTCGAGGTGGGTGGGTTCGGCAGTGATCCCCTCGCGCAGCTGTGCCCGGCTGTCCTCGCTTCCTCAGCCCGTGCTGTCGCAGCGCGGTCCCCGGAGGGATCCTTGGTAGGCGCGTCGGTAGGCGCTGGGGCTGGTGTGGGCGTCGCGGGCGAGTTGCGTGCGCAGGTTGGCGGCGGTGCCCAGCCCGACGCTGCGGGCGATGTCGGCCACGGTGCGGTCGGTGCGTTCCAGGAGCCGACGGGCCTGGTGGACGCGCTGGGCGGTCAGCCACCGCAGGGGGGTGGTGCCGGTTTGGGCGCGGAAGTGCCGGGCGAAGGTGCGTGGGGCGTAGCCGGCGTGTCGGGCGAGGTCAGCGACGGTCAGTCGTTGGTCCAGGTGGTGGCGTGCCCAGTCGCAGGTCGCGGCGAGGGTTCCGCCGTCGGCAGGCAGCGGCCGGTCCAGCAACTGGGCCTGGCCGCCGCTGCGGTGGGGAGGGACAACCATGTGACGGGCGATCTCGGCAGCCGTCTCGGCGCCGTGGTCCCGGCGCACGAGGTGCAGGCACAGGTCGATCCCGGCGGCCATGCCGGCGCTGGTGGCGATGTCGCCGTGGTCGACGTAGAGTACGTCCGGGTCGACCCGGACCCGCGGGTAACGCCGGGCGAGTTCGTCGGTGTAGTACCAGTGGGTGGTCGCGGATCGCCGGTCGAGCAGGCCGGTGGGGGCCAGGGCGAACGCGCCGGTGCAGATCGAGACCACGCGCGCGCCTCGTTCGGCCGCGCCGCGCAGCGCCGTGAGCACCTCCCGTTCCGGAACGTCCCGTGGGTCGAAGCCGGGAACGATCACCGTGTCGGCCTCGGCCAGTGAGGCGAGCCCCGCCGTGGCGTGGACGGGAAGCGCCCCGGTGCTGGGCACCGGCCCGGGGGTGGGGGCGCACACCGTGGTGGTGTAGCGGTGCGGCTGGCTGTCGAAGATCTCCAGCGGGATCGCCAGATCGAACAGCACCACCCGGGACAGTGCGAGCACGCTGATCCGATGCATCGGCAGCATTCTTGCGCATCCTGTCGCTGCTGCCACTCACGGTCCGCGCGAGTTCCCCGACAGGATCGACTCGTACGCGGTGGTGACATCGACCGGTTCGATGACCGCCCACGGCCGAACAAGACCGACCGGGCACACCGTCCTTCCCGCTGTGCGGGCGGTGTGCGGAAGGACCCCACCATGACCGTCATCGCAGGTGTCCGCATTCCCGACAGCACGTTCGCGCGTGAGGCGCGTGCTCTGACGGCGCGACACGGCCCCGAGTTCCTGCTGCGGCACTGTGAACGCACCTACGTCTTCGGTCGCCTGGCCACCGACGCGGCGGGACTGCGGGTGCGGGAGGATCTCGCCTACGTCGCGGCGCTGCTGCACGACCTCGGACTCACCGAACGCTACGGGGGCAGGCGGCGGTTCGAGGTCGAGGGTGCCGAGGTCGCCTACGACTGGGCGAGGTCCGGCGGCCTCGCGGACGAGGAGGCGTGTGTGGTCTGGGACGCCATCGCGCTGCACACCTCGATGGGCATCGCCGAGCGCAAGTCACCGGAGTGCGCCCTGGTGCACTGGGGCGCGGGAACCGACATCCACGGCGGCGGGCTCGACCGGCTGGACCCCGTGTTGGTCGACGAGGTGCTCGCCGCCTTCCCCCGGGACGGGTTCGTCGGCAGTATGGCGGAGGCCGTCGAGACGGCAGCCGGCCGTGCTCCCACCACCTACGCGCTGACCTGGCTCGCGGCGACCGCCGAGCGCTGTCACGGCGCCGCCCTGCCCACCTCAGAGGACATGCTCGGGCGTGATCCGTTCATCTCCTGAGAGGTGCTCGGGCCGGGGTGCCACCTTGCCCGAGCGCGGGCGGCACGGGGCGAGTGGATAGCCGAATCCTGCGGTTCGCGCGGTTGTCGCTCTTCCGGGGAGGCGCCCGTGACACGTACATCTTGGGTGGATCGATCTTTCTAAAGACAAGATGTAGTATGTGGTCCGCCGATGGTTCACCGCCCCAGCACGGGTCGGTGGGACAAGAGGGAACCCGGTGCGAGTCCGGGACTGCCCCGCAGCGGTGAGTGGGAACGACCGCCGTCACCACGCACTGGGCGTCAGCACGCCCGGGAAGCGACGGCCAGTAGGAGCGGCCCGGTCGGGCCGTGCGCCCGCGAGTCCGAAGACCTGCCATCGGTGCACGTGCGGGAGTGCGTGCTGTCCGGGGCCTCGCGGGAGGGTCGACGCGGACGAGGAGTGCCGGTGGGCATCCGGCCGTGATGCCGCCACGGGTCTTCGCGTCTCTCCCACGTCCCCGGGTGTGGACAGGAGTGTCGAGGGGAGAGAGTCCCGTGGCTGAATCACCCACCAGTGTGCTGACCGCCGACCGCACCGGGGCGGAACACCTCCGGGGGCCGTACCGGGATCACGCTCAACACCAACCGGGACGAGGTCGCGGTGTGCAACCTCGAATCGGTCAACCTGGCCCGGCACGTCACCGCCGACGGTCTCGACCACGAGCGGCTGCGTCGCACGACACGGACGACGGTGCGCATGTTGGACACGTCGTCGACATCGACTTACGAGAGACACGGTCTGACCTAGTGTCCGCTTGACCTGCAACGATGAACAGACGAACGCGAGGAAAGGGCGAACCGGTGGGCAATCGAGAGATGCCGGTGTCGATCGGCGAGATCATACGGTCGATCGCCGATCTCGATCGGGCGGCGGCTGACGTGCGTGATCTGACGGGTGAGCCGGCCAAGGCGTTGTTCGAGTTCCGCAGTGCCGCCGAGCGGGTGCCGAGTGAGGCTCTGGCAGCGTGGCTGTGCGAGGAGGCCGACCGGGCGATGGGCGATGGGGAGTGGTCCGAGTACGCGCTCGCCTACGCCCGCGAGGTCAACCAGTCCGCGTAATCGCAGCACGAACAGCCCCCGGGGACCACTTCAAAGTCCCGGGGGCGCCGTGCTGTCGCTACGGGTTCACTCGAAGCGGTTGTTCTTGACCGCATCGAGGAACGCCGTCCACTGCGGGCGGGTGGTGGTGACCTAGCCGAGGCGCGGTGAACACGGATGTTTCCGGTGTTCGAGGCCGGTGAGGACCGGGACTCCCACTACGTCGGCACAGCGGTTTCGGCCACTAACGCGAACCAGCCGAGTCTGCCCCACACTATGACTACAGTGGACAGACTTGGGGGCGGGCGAAAGCCTCTGGGGACTGGGCTTCTTCCGGGGTGTCTTGCGGTTCGTCGCGGTGCCCGCCGGGGAGGTTGTCGTGCTGCTCGGTGGGGGCTGGCTAGGATGCGCGTGCTTCCCGCGAGAGGTCACAAGTGAATAGAGCGGCTGGGAAGTCGCAGGTCACTACGTGTGTTCCCCGCACACGCGGGGATGGACCTTGTCGATCTTGTGTTCGAGAAGAACTTCTTCGAGACCCGCGTGACCGAGTACCGGTCCGGTGCCGGCCCGAGCTGGGACTGAGGTTTCCCGCCGGGGCCGTTCGTCGGTGGGTCTGAGTGTTTTCCCGGAGTGCTCGCCGTACGAGTACCGATGCCGGTGTTCGACCGCGGTGATGGGATGGACCCGAACGTTATTCACACGATCGGGTGTAGTTCGTGTGGGTGGGCAGGATCGGTCCCGAGACGCGGACGGGAGAACCCGGTGCGGGAACGGAACGCAGGATCCGGTGGGAGGAACCGGAACGGCGGACACGGCGGGCCCGTGTCCGAGGGGGTCTGGACTGGGCTGGCGTTGTTCGTCGGCTGGTACCTGGCTGCCCCCTACCTCGACGAGTATCTGGGCTGGTACTGGCCCTGGGTGCTGCTGGTCGCGGTTCCGGTTCTCCTGTTCGGGCGGGGCCGGAGGCCCCCGCGGGGCACGAACGGTTCCTCTCGTGCGAGGACGAGCGCGCCCCACACCCGGCGATCCGAGCCCGGTTCCCGGGAGAGGCGCGAGGTCAGGCATCGACTCCGGTCGGTGGGCACTTCCTCCCCTGTCACCTCCGCCGCCGCTCGCGGCCCGGCCCCGAACGGGACGAGTGAGTCGGGTGGGCGAGCGGTGGCCGCCGGTGCCCGGTGACCTGCCGCGGCACACCAGCGGCCGCCGTGAAGCGGGGAGGCGACGGAGAGGTTCGACAGGGGAGCGTGGGCCGGATCCGGCTTCCTCAGATTTCGACCAACTGTTTTCGCGTGGTTCTGTCCACCAGACAGCTGAGCAGGCACCTGGCTGCGACATTGACGTGGTTGCCGTACCGCACGAACTCCATGAGCTGCTCGACCGTCATCCAGCAGTAGTCCTCGGGGACGTCTAGTCCGAACCCCTCTCCGGCATCGACGACCAGGTAGCGGTTCTCGGCGTGGTAAAACCTTCCACCTTCCTCGGAATGCACCACGTCGACGAGGGTTCCGTTCTCGCCCGCCCGCAGCAACTCGTCGAAGTACCGTGGCCACCGTTCGCGGGAGGATCTCGTATAGGAGCCGGGGATGCAACTCACGGTGGGAGCCATCTCGACGATGTCGTAAGTACCCGCCTCCGTCCTGGCGTGCACCAGGATGTGGAACAACCCGTTGATGTTCCTTCCCAGGAAGCCCACGACGCCTCGTTCGACCGGTTCCAGCATCGGCTGGGACCACTCGGACACCTCCCGGTTGGTCGCGGTGACGTGGACGCCCACTACGGAGAAGTGTCTGCTCTCGACGTGCTCTATTCTTCCGGGGGAATTCCTCCACGGGGTGATCTCCGAGAGTGGAACCAGCTCGCGCTCCAGGGAGTACTGCGACTTGACCTCGGTGAACCAGCTCAGCAGCTGCTCCTTCGAGTGCAGGGGTTCGCCGAGCCCGCACCCGTGGTCGAGACCGGTCTCCGCCCACTCGCCCCATTCGGGGGCGACGAAGGAGATGCCGGAGAGCACCGTGCGCGAGTCCATGTTGATGAGGTTCGGAACCCGCATGAGTTCGGCGATCTGGTCCAGGCTGAGCCAGCAGAAGTCGTCCCCGACCGGGACGTCGTCGTGCACTTCGACGATGATGTTCCGGTTTCTCTTGTTGAGAAACCACGACCCCTGCTCCGACTGCAGGGCGTCGACGACTACGCGGCCGGAGCGCGGAGCGACGAAGTACTCCAGGTAGGGAACCTTGTTCCCCTGGTGCACTCCCGTGTAGTTGCTACGCGTCGCCTGCACCGTGGGGGAGAGCTGCAGGAGATTGACGTTGCCCGGCTCCATCTTCGCCTGCATCAGGCAGTACGTCCTGCCGTTGACCACTTTGACGATCATGCCGAGGATGCCGATCTCGGGTTGCACGATGATGGGCTGTTCCCAGCGCGCTGTCTCCCGGTGATCCGTGCTGACCCGCAGTCCCCGGATCGAAAAGAATTTTCCCGACTCGTGCGAGATATCGCCTGTTCGGGGGTCGGAACCCCAACCGGGCATCTCGTCCAGCGATACTTTTTTTATCTCGTAGCTGTTCTCCATGTTTCTCTGGGCGAACCACTCGTAAAAATCCTGCAAGTCATCGAACACAGGTGTCTCCTTCGGAGTGATCGAGGGAAACGTGAATCGTCCTGACCTCGTCGGGGACGATTGTCCGTTCGTTTCTTCCCACCAGGTCTGGGGCGTGGCGATGCTTCAGCCGGCGGAGGTGCCCACGCCCGACGGTGACTTCCGACTCGCCGCGGCCCGGACGGCGTCGACGAGTTCGCCTTGGCGAATGATGCGAGACCTTTCGTAGGAGGCGTTGCCGAGGACCACGTTCCTGAAGTGCTCGACGCTGCGCACGTACTGGTCCTGCGGAGAGAGGGTCCGTGTCTCCGTCCCTTCCCGGGAGGAAATGTTCAGGACAGGAGCGTGATCACCGGAGGGGGTGAACGCGTTCTCCAGCGAGATCCTTCCGGTGCTGCCGGTGAACTCGTAGTGAGACCGGTAGGCGTGGTCCAGACCGAAGGAGGCGTGAACGCTCACGCCTCCTTCGGTCTCCAGCAGTGCCGCGCCGCCCGTGTCCACGCCGTACGTGGTGTCCTCACGCAGCACCGCGCCGCGGACTTCGAGCCCTTCGCCGAAGAAGTACTGGGCCGCACGGATCGGGTAGCCCCCGACGTCGAGCAGCGCTCCCCCACCCAACTCCGGGTCGTGCCGAACGTCTCCCGGAGGGCGTGCCGGAACGGAGAAGCAGGACGAGAACAAGTGCACAGTACCGATGACGTTGTCACGCAACATGCCCAGCACGGTCGCGTGCTGGCTGTGACGCAGGAACATGAAGTTTTCGCCAAGCGCCAGCCCCTGACTGTCGGCGAGCCGCATCAGCCGCGCCGTCTCGGCGCCCGAAGTGGTGAGTGGCTTCTCCGCCAGCACATGCTTGCCCGCCAGTAGGGCCCTCTCGACCCACTCGGCATGCAGGCCCGAGGGAAGCGGGATGTAGACCGCCTCCACGGACGGTGATTCGAGCAGTTCCCCGTAGTCGTCGAACGGCTCTCCGCCGAATCTCCCCACGACTTCCCGCGCTCGGCGCGGATCGCGACTGGCGATCCCGGACACCGACACCCCCTCGGCGGCGACGAAGGCCGGCAGCACCCGCCGAACCGCAATGTCCGCACACCCCAGGACACCCACACGAACCTGACGTTCGTTTCCGCTCATGTTCCTCCTCCTTTCCCAGGTCGGCAACGATCAGGACCGTGCTTTCTCGAACTCGGAAAAGTCGTATGACCTTCTTAGCCGGGCCTCCCACCACTCCCTGTTTTCGCGGTACCACTCGACCGTGTCCCGGATTCCTTCGAAGAACGGGATCTTGGGGCAGTGGCCGAGCTGCTGCCTGATCTTGGTGCTGTCTACGGAGTAGCGCTGATCGTGCCCTGGACGGTCTGCCACGCGCACGACGTTCGACCAGTCCGCCCCCAGCTGGGCCAGCAGGTGTCCGGTCAGCTCCATGTTGGTGAGTTCGGTGCCGCCTCCGATGTTGTAGATCTCTCCGGGAGCGCCCTTCTCCGCGACCAGTTGCACGCCGTCGCAGTGGTCATCGACGTGCAGCCAGTCGCGAACGTTGGTGCCGTTTCCGTAGACGGGCACCGGTCTCCCGTCGAGCAGGCTCGTCACGAACAGGGGGATGATTTTCTCGGGGTACTGGTTGGGGCCGTAATTGTTCGAGCAGCGCGTGATACAGACGGGAAGGCCGTGGGTGCGGTGGAAGGAGCACGCCAACAGGTCGGAAGCCGCTTTCGAAGCGGAGTACGGGGAGTTCGGCCGCAACGCGTCCGTTTCGCGGGAGTGCCCGTGCTCCACGCTCCCGTACACCTCGTCCGTGGAGACGTGGACGAACTTGCGCACGCCGACCGTCAGCGCGGTTTCGAGCAGGACTTGGGTGCCCAGGAAGTTGGTCCGGGCGAAGCCTCCCGAGACCTCGATGGACCGGTCCACATGCGACTCGGCGGCGAAGTGAACCACGGTATCTGCTCCGGACATCGCTGCTGCTGCTTCGTCCGGATCGCACACGTCTCCGTGGACGAACTCCATCCTGGGGTGCGTCAGCACCTCGGTGAGGTTGTCCAGGTTCCCGGCGTAGGTGAGTTTGTCCAGAACGACCACGGTCGCGTCCGCGAAGGCGGGATACTCCCCGTTGAGCACTCTCCGGACGTAACGCGACCCGATGAAACCGGCACCGCCGGTGACAAGAACACGCATGTTATTCCTCTCCTAGCCGGCCACTTCCAGCAGAGGCCGTGGTTCGACTAGTCCTTTCACGTAGTTTCCGTAGGGTGAGCTGGACAGTCTCGCACCGAGCTCGTGCAGTTCTTCCGCGCTCACGAAACCCATGCTGTAGGCTATTTCCTCGATGCAGGCTATTCTCGTTCCCTGTCGGGACTCGATTTCCTGCACGTACTTGCTTGCCTCCAGCAGGGAGTCGCAGGTTCCCGTGTCGAACCAGGAGAATTCGTTCCCGAGCTCGACGAGTTTCGCTCTCCCCTCCTCCATGTACGTTCGGTTCACGTCGGTGATCTCCAGCTCGCCGCGCGGGGACGGTCGCAGCTGCCGAGCCACTTCCACCACGTCGTTGTCGTAGAGGTAGAGTCCGGTCACGGCCTTGTTCGAGCTCGGCTGTTCCGGTTTCTCGGTGAGGGACACGAGGCGTCCCCGGGAATCGGTCTCACCGACGCCGTAGCGCTCCGGATCGCGGACCGGGTGTCCGAAGAGGGTGCAGCCGTCCAGGTCCCTGACGTGGTGTCGGAGCAGGGGGCCGAGGTCGGGTCCGTGGAAGATGTTGTCCCCCAGCACCAGTGCCACTGAGTCCGTGCCCACGTGTTCGGCTCCCACCAGGAAGGCGTCGGCGAGTCCGCGAGGGACGGTCTGTTCGGCGTAGGTTATCGACAGTCCCAACGAACTCCCGTCTCCGAGGATCTTTCCGAAGACGTCCTTGTCCGCGGGAGAGGTGATTATCAGGATCTCTCGGATTCCTGACATCATGAGCACGGAAAGCGGGTAGTAGATCATGGGCTTGTCATAGACGGGAAGGAGTTGTTTGGAGACTCCGATGGTGACAGGTCTTAACCTGGTTCCGCTTCCTCCAGCGAGAATGATTCCTTTCAATCCTGTGAACCTTTCTTGATATTTCTGGAGAACCGAGAAAATTGGAATTTATTCCGGGATGTCGTCCACGCGTGGTCCGCGGGGCGAAAAATGCGGGATGCTCCGGTCTCTTCCCGGGCGTCCCATTCGGACGGTGCGGTGGTCTTCCGGTGAACGCTCACCGGCACACGGACCACCATCGCGTCTCGGCGCGAAAACGTGGATCAGCACCATCCCCCGGCGACGGGAAGCGACCCGTCGTGTGGTCGATTCCCGTCCGCCGGTGGGTGGTGGACCCGCGAGGTGGCCCCGTCACTGAGGCTGTTCGTGGCCGAGGGGTGTCGACGCCTCGGCCTCGGATTGAGTCGTCCTGCCGCCGCGGACCACCAGCATAGCCGCGAAGCCGGGCAGCGTGATCACCATGAAGGCGATGATCCCGGTCTGGAAACCGAGCGCACCTCCACCGGAGGTGGTCCAGGCAAGGGCCGACACCGTCGGGCCGATGGCGGCCGCGAAGGTGCGTCCGAACGAGCTCAGCCCTCCGGCCGTTCCGCTCATGCCCTGAGGTGTGGCGGCCAGGACAGCGGTGTTGGCCGCCACACCGAAGACACCGCTTCCTGCTCCGAAGACGGTGAGACGCCAGGCGAGGTCGATGATCCCGGCATCGGAACTGAGGGTGAGCATGCTGGCCATTCCGGCGAGCACCACGGGGGCGCTGATCAGAACCAGTTTCTTCGTCCCGTAGATGTCCGCCAGGTATCCCCCGAGAGGGGAGCTGATCGCCGTGGCCGCCACCGAGAACAGCAGTGCGATCCCCACCATCGCAGGACTGCGGTGCAGCACGTCCGAGACGAAGTAGGGAAGCAGGAAGTTGGGAATGCTGGTGGTTGATCCCACCAGAGGGATGGCGACGAGGGGGAGCCCGAAGGACGGCTTGCGAATGAGCGAGGTCACCGCCCTGGAGGTGGGCAGCCGGACCCATCCCACGGTCAGGGCTACGGCGGCCAAAGCCAGCACGGCGGCGAGCAGCATCCGTTTTTCGAGCTGGTCCGAAGCCAGCATCAGGGCGGTGATGGCACCGCCGAGCAGGATCATCTCGTGCCAGAACGACCGCTCCGGTTTGGGTACGCCGTGGTGCCGGTCGGGCGTTCTGGTCATCGTTCCGTAGGCCAACCACAGCACGAGGAGCAGGAGGGGGATCGGCACGAGCAGCACCGGTCGCCACCCGTACTCCTTGGCCAGGAATCCTCCCAAGGAGGACCCCATCATGGTTCCGAGCGGCATGATCATCGACGTGTAGCCCATGGCCCGTCCCCGTTCTGTGGACAGCACGTTGGCCGCCACGGTGGGAAGGTACACCGACAGCATCAGACCACCGAATATTCCGGTCAGCACGCGTGTGAGGACGAGCACCCCGAAGTTGGGAGCCAGTACCGAGAACACGCCGGAGACCGTCACGCCGAGCCCCGAGAACAGCAGGACCGAGCGGGCGTTGGCGCGGTCCGCCCACCTTCCAGCGGGGATGGTCAGCGCGGCGACGGGCAGGGAGGTGCCGAGGATTACCCATTTGGTCGCCGTGGGACCGACACCCATCTCCTCACCGATGACCGGCAGCACGACGGAGACGATGGTCGTGTCGATCGCCATGGCGAGCATGGCCAAGCCAACGGCGACCACCGGAGCCCAACGGCTGCGCTCCAGGGAACCGCCGCGTTCGGCGGTGGATGTTTCTGTTTCCATGACGGATCCCGTCTCTCGTTGGTTCCACGAAGTCCGAGTGCCGGCAGCTCGACCTCCCCGGTGAGAGGATTCCCGTGGTGTACGGGGTGGGGC
>NZ_PVSR01000045.1:0-27382 GCF_003001495.1 Actinopolyspora mortivallis | reverse complement strand
GCACCTGGGTGGGCGGGGCCTGCTCCACGGGACCGGGAGGTTCGCCCCGGGTCGTCTCCACCGTCCAGCCGCCCCCTCCCAACTCACGCGGGTCCTCCCCCTGGACGTAACGCCGCGCCCACTTCGGCGGCTCCGGAGGGGCGAAGGCCTCGGCGGCGTCGGAGGCCAGGGTCTCCAGGACCTCCCGGATGTCGAGTTCGGCCCTCCAACGCGGCGGAATCGCCTCCGGCCCGTGGATCGCTCCCGCGAGCTGACCGGCCAGCGCACCGGCCACCGCGCTGTCCGCCGAGTGGTTCACCGCCGTGACCACGGCGTCGGTGAAGTTCCCCGCCGAGGCCACGGCCGCGACGGCGATGCCCAGTTCCCCCAGTCCCTCGGACGGGCAGAACTCGATGTCCAACATGCGCGGATCCGGCTGTCGCCCCTGCTGGGCGATGAACATCGCCGAGTGCACCGTCCGCAGCACGGCGGCGGGCGGGACCCCCTGTTCCTGGTGGGAACGGTTGAGCTCCCAGGAACGCACCGCCTCCCACAGCGGGGTCCCGTTGAGCAGGCCGCCCAGCACGTCGGCGTGCAGCGCGCTCGCGGCCCGCGTCTCGTAGTGCCCGGTCAACAGACGGGGGACCCTGGAGGCGGTGGCGGCCACCCGACGGGCGTCCGGGCTCCACACCATCAGCGGAGCAGTCCACACCAGACAGTCAGCGAAGGCCTCCTCCCCGGCGGGAGTGTCCCGGAGCGGACCGGAGGACGGATCCACCGGGAAACGATCCACCAGAGTGGACAACAGACGCAGCGCGTTGCCGCCCGGATTGCGCGTGGAGAACAGCTCGGGGCGCTTCAACAGCCAACCGGCCGGTTCGGGGTGACTGCGCCAGTACCCCGCCATGGCGTACGCCCACGGCACCCCCTGGGTGTACAGCCAGGCCAGGTGGTTCGAACGAATCACGGGCAGCGGATCCTGTTCACCGGTGGCCCGTGCGCGCAGCAGGGCGTCCACAGTGAACACGGTCAGTTGGGAGAGGTCCGAGACCGCCCCCCTGCGGCCGAAGACCGGCAGGAAGTCGACCGCACCACGACCACCGAGCCACTGGTGGATCGCGGGCAGGCTCCACCCTCGCACCCCGGAACCGAGCACGTCACCGACGGCCCCTCCGAGCAACGCGCCACGCAGCCGCTCGGACCAGCTCAACGGGCGCGCGGCGAAATCCCCCGGACGGGATCGACTGTCACTCATCGGTGGTCTCTCCTGATCGCTCGGGACTACCGGATCGTCCTCCGGAAGCGCCCCGTGCCGACCGGTTCGGCAGATCTCCCCTGCCGAACGGATGGCGAGGACCGTCCCTCCCCCGCGAAACCCCGACATCCGGCCACCGAGGCGTCCCCGTCGGACTCACCCTCACCCGTGGTTCGTTCCGTGCCAGCAGAGACTACCAACCCCCGCCCGGGGGCGGGGATCACTCGGCGGAGTCCCGAGCCGCCGAAGCCGGTTGGGAACGCGTGGTGACCGCCAACCTGTTCCAGGCGTTGATGGTGGTGGCGGCCCAGAGGAGCGCGGCCAGCTCGACGGAGGAGAACCGCTTCTCCGCCTCGGCCCACACCTCCTCCGAGACCCCCTCCCGATGGATCAGCGTGACCTCCTCGGCCAGGGCCAGCGCCGCCCGCTCCCGGTCGGAGTACAGATCCACCTCCCGCCAGGCGGGCAGCACGTCGATGCGCCGGTTGTCCACCCCGGCCGCGCGGGCGTCGGTGATGTGCATGTCCAGGCAGAACCCGCACCCGTTGAGCTGCGAGGCGCGGATCTTGAGCAGTTCCTGGAGCTCGGTCTCCACCCCGGCGTCCCGCAGCTCCTCGGCCACGGACTGCTCCAGAGACCTCATCGCCCGGTAGGTGCGCGGAGTCAGCTCCGCCGGACTCATCCGTTGCTGTGTCATGCGTCCACGCTAGGGCGCGAACCGGTGGTTATATGGTCCAGTTCGATGCACGGGAACGAGTCCAGTTCACAGTCGACACGCTCCCTCGGGCTGGATCTGCACCTGGACCGCCCCTCCGGGCCGAGCAGCCGTGCCCTGGCGGAGGCGATCCGCGAGGCCGTGCGAACCGGGAGGTTGCCCGTCCACAGCAGACTCCCCTCCACCAGGGAACTGGCCGCCGACCTCGGCGTCTCCCGGGGAACCGTCACCAGGGCCTACGACCAGCTCTCGGCCGAGGGGCACCTGCTCGTCCGCCAGGGCACCGTCCCCCGCGTGGCGACGGCCCCGCCCACCGGGACGAGTCCGACCGCGCTGCCGCTCACCCGCCGGCAGACCCGGCTGCGCTGGGACCTGCTTCCGGGCAAACCCGACCTGAGCGCCTTTCCCCGCACGGCCTGGGCCCGCGCGCAGCAGCGCGCGCTGCGCACCACCGACGCGGCGGAACTCGACTACGGGGACCCCTGCGGGCACCCGGCACTGCGCACCGCGCTCGCGGAGTACCTGGGCAGAACACGCGGGGTGCACGCCACGGCCGAACGGATCGTGGTCTGCGAGGGGCACCGCCACGCTCTCGCGGTGCTGAGCACCGTGCTGGGCGAGCTCGGAGCCGAGTCGATCGACTTCGAGGACCCCTGCCTGCCGCACCTGTGCGAGGTCCCCGGGCGCGGCGGACTGCGGGTGCGCGGTGTGCCGGTCGACGGGGAGGGCCTCGACGTGACCGCCGTCCGCGGCCCCGCCGTGGTGGTCACCCCGGCCCACCAGTACCCGCTCGGCGCGACGATGTCCCAGCGTCGCCGCGAGGCGCTGTGCGCGGCGGCCGCCACCGAGCAGCGCTGGATCGTCGAGGACGACTACGACGGCGAGTTCCGCTTCGACCGCGAACCGGTGGGAGCCCTGCAACGCCTCGCCCCCGACCAGGTGGTCTACTCCGGAACGACGAGCAAGACGCTCGCCCCCGGGCTGGGGCTGTCCTGGCTGGTGCTGCCGCGCGGACTGGTGGGGGCCGTGCGGGAGGTCAGAACACGGCTGGGACTGGTTCCTCCGGTGTTCGAGCAACTCACCCTGGCGGAGATGCTCCGTTCGGGAAGCTATGATCAACACGTGCGGCGCTGCCGTGCGAGCTACCGACGACGGAGGCTACGAATCGTTTCCGCCATTCGCGAGTCGCGGACGCGGCACGAGCTCTACCCCGCCGGTATCGCGGCCGGTCTGCACCTGACGTTACGTCTGGACCCGGAGGGTCCTTCCGAGGAACGGATGTTGCGACGTATGCGACGGCATTCGGTGGCGGTGGAGGGACTGTCCGACCACTGGATGAACGAGCGAGAACGTCAGGCAGGTCTGGTGATCGGTTACGCCGCCCCACCGGGGCACGCCTTCGACAATTCCCTGCGTGCGCTGATGCGGGCACTGTCCCCTTCCTGACCCCGCCGCCCGCGGGCGGACGGCACCTCGTGCCCGTCCCCCACCCGGAATTCCCGCGACACGAGCGGCCCCGGTTTTCCCTTCCGCACCGGTGCGACCCGAGAGAGGAACAGTGGACGAACAACAGGACCTTCCCGCCGACCACGTGACCGAACAACCCGCGCAGCCCACCGAGGAGCCCTCGGCAACGCCCTCCCCCGCCGAGCAGGAGTCCGAGCGGAACCAGACCGCGAACACCGAGTCCGGCGGCGGCACCGAGCAGAGCTCCGCCCCGAAGAAGAAGGGACGCAAGCAGACCGGTGCCCGCAAGACCCGCTCGGTCGAGCTCACCCTCACCGTCAGCGGCACCGCCGACGGGGAGTGGCAGGCCGACCTGACCCACGCGGGCAAGAAGATCGTCCAGGGGCTGCCGCTGACGGCCTCCTCGGTGTCGAAGGCGGCCGGTGAGCTGCACACCGACATCTCGGAGGCGATCGAGTCCGTACTCGCCGAAGCCCGCCAGCAGCACGAGGCGCGGCTGGCCGAGCTGGAGGCGGAGTTGCAGCGGGTCCGCAAGACCCTGGAGGAACTGGAGAGCTGAAGCTCCCCGACCGGCGGATCGGAGGCGGTGCGCCGGTCGGACACGGCCGTTCGGCGGAGCCTCGCCGGGCTCGACACCGGCCCAGGCCGGAGCGTGGAGCCCGCGGGGTTCCGCCACCGCCCCCGGGCCTGCCGACGAAGAAGGGCTCCCCGCTCGGAGGAGACGAGCGGGGAGCCCGGGAACGGAACGGCCGGGCACGCACCGGGGGACGGTGCGTGCCCCGCCGGTCAGCGGTAGTCGCGTCCGAAGTCGAAGTCGTCCAACGGCACCGCACCACCGGCCCCGGGACCGAAGACGTCCGGGGCGTAGTACCCGTCGTCGTAGGACGGGATCGCGTAGGCCGCCGCCCGAGCCTCCTCGGTCGGCTGCACCTGGATGTTGCGGTACTTGTTGATACCGGTACCGGCCGGGATCAACTTACCGATGATCACGTTCTCCTTCAGACCGATCAGCTTGTCGCTGGCACCCTCGATCGCCGCGTTGGTCAGGATCCGGGTGGTCTCCTGGAAGGAGGCCGCCGACAGCCACGACTCGGTGGCCAGCGACGCCTTGGTGATACCCATCAGCACCGGGCGGCCGGAGGCGGGCTCGCCGCCCTCGGAGACCACCCGCCGGTTCTCGGCCTCGAACTGGGCCCGTTCCACGGGCGAGCCGGGCAGGAACTCGGTGGCGCCGGAGTCGATGATGATGACCCGCCGCAGCATCTGCCGGACGATGACCTCCACGTGCTTGTCGTGGATGCCCACACCCTGCGAGCGGTACACCTCCTGCACCTCGTGCACCAGGTGCAGCTGGGCCTCCCTCGGCCCCAGCACCCGCAGGATCTCGTGCGGGTCGACGGCGCCCTCCATGAGCCGCTGGCCCACCTCGACGTGGTCACCGTCCTCCAGCTGACGCTCGGTCCCGTCGACGTTGATCACGGCGAGCCGCTGCCGCTTGGACAGCTTGTCGTAGACGATCTCGTCGCTGCCGTCGTCCGGGATGATCGTCATCTTCCAGTAGCGGTCGTTGTCCTCCAGCCGGACCCGCCCGGAAGCGTCGGCGATCGGCGCCTTGCCCTTCGGCAGCCTGGCCTCGAAGAGCTCCTGCACACGCGGCAGACCGGCGGTGATGTCGTCGTTGCCGACACCACCCTGGTGGAAGGTCCGCATGGTCAGCTGCGTGCCGGGCTCGCCGATGGACTGGGCGGCGACGATGCCGACGGCCTCGCCGACGTCCACCAGCTTGCCGGTGGCCATGGAACGGCCGTAGCAGTAGGAGCAGACCCCGGAACCGGACTCGCAGGTCAGTACGCTGCGCACCCGCACGGTGGTGACTCCGGCCGCCAGCAGGGTCTCGATGGCCGGGTCACCGAGGTCGGAGCCGCGGGCGAGCAGGATGTTGCCCTCGGAGTCGGTGACGTCCTCGGCGGTCATGCGGGCGTAGACGCTGGTCTCCACGTTCCGCTCGCGCACGAGCCTGCCGTCCGGGGTCTTCTCCGCGATCGGCATCCGGATGCCGCGGTCGGTGCCGCAGTCCAGCTCGCGCACGATGACGTCCTGCGAGACGTCCACCAGACGCCGGGTCAGGTACCCCGAGTCGGCGGTCCGCAGCGCGGTGTCGGCCAGACCCTTGCGGGCACCGTGGTTGGAGATGAAGTACTCCAGCACCGACAGACCCTCACGGAAGTTGGTCTTGATCGGCCGCGGAATGTACTCACCCTTCGGGTTGGACACCAGACCACGCATACCGGCGAGCTGGACGATCTGGGACATGTTCCCGGCCGCGCCGGAGCGCACGATCATGCTGATCGAGTTGTCGTCCGGGAAGTTCTGCTCCATGGCCTCGGACACGTCGTCCTTGGCCGCGTTCCAGACCTTGACCAGCTCGGCGTTGCGCTCCTCGTGGGAGAGCGCACCCCGGCGGTACCGCTTCTCGACCTGGTCCGCCTTCTCCTCGTAGGAGTCCAGGATCTCCTTCTTGTTCGGCGGAACGAGCACGTCCGAGATCGCGGTGGTCACACCGGAACGCGTCGCCCAGTAGAAGCCCGCGTCCTTGAGCTTGTCCAGGGTCTGGGCGACCGCGACCATCGGGTACCGCTCGGCGAGGTCGTTGACGATCGCACCCTGGGCCTTCTTGCCCAACATCCTGTTGACGAAGGGGTAGTCGGACGGCAGCAGCTCGTTGAACATCACCCGGCCGAGGGTGGTCTCCAGGGTGAGCGGCTGGCCCGGCTCCCAGTCCTCGGGCGTCTCCTCCTTCGGAGGGACGATGTCGCGCATCCGGATCCTGACCTTGGCCTGCAGGTCCAGCGCCCCGAGGTCGTGGGCCATGATCGCCTCGTCGTAGGAGGAGTAGGCGTGCCCCTCGCCGGTGGCACCCTCCTTCTCCCGAGTGAGGTAGTACAGCCCGGTGACCATGTCCAGCCGCGGCATCGCCAGCGGACGCCCGGAGGCGGGCGAGAGAATGTTGTTGCTGGACAGCATCAGCACCCTGGCCTCGGCCTGGGCCTCGGCCGACAGCGGCAGGTGCACCGCCATCTGGTCACCGTCGAAGTCGGCGTTGAACGCCTCGCAGACCAGCGGGTGCAGCTGCACCGCCTTGCCCTCGACCAGCTGGGGCTCGAAGGCCTGGATACCCAGCCGGTGCAGCGTGGGGGCGCGGTTGAGCAGCACCGGGTGCTCGGAGATGACCTCCTCCAGCACGTCCCAGACCTGCGGGCGCTGCCGCTCGACCATCCGCTTGGCGGACTTGATGTTCTGGGCGTGGTTGAGGTCGACCAGCCGTTTCATCACGAACGGCTTGAACAGCTCGACCGCCATCTCCTTCGGCAGGCCGCACTGGTGCAGCTTCAGCTGCGGGCCGACGATGATCACCGAACGGCCCGAGTAGTCCACACGCTTACCGAGCAGGTTCTGCCGGAACCGGCCCTGCTTACCCTTGAGCAGGTCCGACAGCGACTTCAGCGGGCGGTTGCCCGGGCCGCTGACCGGACGGCCGCGCCTGCCGTTGTCGAACAGCGCGTCCACCGACTCCTGGAGCATGCGCTTCTCGTTGTTGATGATGATCTCGGGTGCCCCGAGGTCGATCAGTCGCTTGAGCCGGTTGTTGCGGTTGATGACCCTGCGGTAGAGATCGTTGAGGTCCGAGGTCGCGAAACGACCGCCGTCGAGCTGGACCATCGGACGCAGGTCCGGCGGGATGACCGGGATGGCGCCGAGCACCATGCCCTGCGGGCTGTTCTTGGTGGTCTGGAAGGCCGCGACGACCTTGAGCCGCTTGAGGGCACGCAGCTTCTTCTGGCCCTTGCCGTTGCGGATGACCTCGCGCAGCCCCTCGGCCTCGGCGTCGATGTCGAAGTTGGCCAGCAGCGCCTCGATGGCCTCGGCACCCATGCCGCCGGTGAAGTACTCGCCGTAGCGGTCGTAGAGCTCGCGGTACAGCGACTCGTCCGAGATCAGCTGCCTCGGTTCGAGCTTGGTGAAGGTCTCCCAGATCTCGTCGAGCTTGTCGATCTCCTTCTGGGCCCGCTCGCGGATCTGGCGCATCTCGCGCTCGCCGCTCTCCTTGACCTTGCGGCGGGCGTCGCTCTTGGCGCCCTCCGACTCCAGCTCGGCGAGGTCGGACTCCAGCTTCTGGGCGCGGGCCTCCAGGTCCGCGTCCCGCTGGTCGGCGATGTTCTTGCGCTCGACGCCGATCTCGCTCTCCAGCGTCGGCATGTCGTTGTGCCGCATCTCGGTGTTGACCGAGGTGATCACGTACGACGCGAAGTAGATGATCTTCTCGAGGTCCTTGGGCGCCAAGTCGAGCAGGTACCCCAGGCGGCTGGGAACGCCCTTGAAGTACCAGATGTGGGTGACCGGCGCGGCCAGCTCGATGTGCCCCATCCGCTCGCGCCGCACCTTGGCGCGGGTGACCTCGACGCCGCAGCGCTCACAGATGATGCCCTTGAAGCGGACCCGCTTGTACTTACCGCAGTAGCACTCCCAGTCGCGGGTGGGACCGAAGATCTTCTCGCAGAAGAGCCCGTCCTTCTCCGGCTTGAGGGTGCGGTAGTTGATCGTCTCTGGCTTTTTGACCTCGCCGTACGACCACTGGCGGATCTCGTCGGCAGTCGCCAGTCCGATACGGAGTTCGTCGAAGAAGTTGACGTCAAGCACGTCGGGTCTTCTCCCTTTGTTGGGGGTGTGCCGGGTGGACGTGGGGCCGGTTCGCGGGGACCGCGGCGGGCCCCCGCGAACCGGTGACGAGGTCAGTTGACAACGTCGTCGACCGAAGGAGTCTCGTTCTTGGACAGGTTGATGCCGAGGTTGGCAGCAGCCCGTTCGAGGTCCTCGTCGTCACCGTCACGCATCTCGATGGCGGCGCCGTCGCTGGAAAGCACCTCGACGTTCAGGCACAGCGACTGCAGCTCCTTGAGCAACACCTTGAACGACTCCGGGATACCCGGTTCAGGAATGTTCTCGCCCTTGACGACCGCCTCGTAGACCTTGACGCGCCCGAGCACGTCGTCGGACTTGATCGTGAGCAGCTCCTGCAGCGTGTAGGCGGCGCCGTAGGCCTGCATGGCCCAGCACTCCATCTCACCGAAGCGCTGGCCGCCGAACTGGGCCTTACCACCCAGCGGTTGCTGGGTGATCATCGAGTAGGGCCCGGTCGACCGAGCGTGGATCTTGTCATCCACCAGGTGCAGCAGCTTGAGGATGTACATGTACCCGACCGCCACGCGGTGCGGGTAGGGCTCCCCGCTGCGTCCGTCGATCAGCATCGCCTTGCCGTCGCCGTCCACGATCCGCTCGCCGTCGCGGTTCGGCTTCGTGGAGGCCAACAGGCCGGTGATCTCCTCCTCCCGGGCACCGTCGAACACGGGGCTGGCCGTCTTGGTCCCCGGCTCCACGTCGTAGAGCTCCTCGGGAATCTTCTGGGCCCACTCCGGATCCCCGTCTATGGACCACCCCTGGGAGGCTATCCAGCCCAGGTGGGTCTCCAGCACCTGCCCGATGTTCATACGGCGCGGCACACCGTGGGTGTTGAGGATGATGTCCAACGGGGTGCCGTCCTTGGTGAACGGCATGTCCTCGATGGGCAGGATCTTGCCGATCACACCCTTGTTGCCGTGCCGGCCCGCGAGCTTGTCGCCGTCCTGGATCTTGCCCTTCTGGGCCACGTAGACGCGGACGAGCTCGTTGACCCCCGGCGGGAGTTCGTCGTCCTCCTCGCGGTTGAAGACGCGGACGCCGATGACCTTGCCGGTCTCGCCGTGCGGCACCTTCAGCGAGGTGTCCCGGACCTCCCTGGCTTTCTCTCCGAAGATCGCGCGGAGCAGGCGCTCCTCGGGGGTCAGCTCGGTCTCCCCCTTGGGGGTGACCTTGCCGACCAGGATGTCGCCGCCCTGCACCTCGGCGCCGATCCGGACGATGCCGCGCTCGTCGAGGTCGGAGAGCACGTCCTCGGAGACGTTCGGGATGTCGCGGGTGATCTCCTCGGAGCCCAGCTTGGTGTCCCGGGCGTCGACCTCGTGCTCCTCGATGTGGATCGAGGTGAGCACGTCGTCGCGCACCAGCCGCTCGGAGAGGATGATCGCGTCCTCGTAGTTGTGCCCCTCCCAGGGCATGATGCCGACCATGAGGTTCTTGCCCAGCGCCATCTCGCCGTTCTCGGTGGAGGGCCCGTCGGCGATGACCTGCCCGGCCTCCACGCGCTGGCCCTCGTCGACGATGGGCTTCTGGTTGATGCAGGTGCCGTGGTTGGACCGGGCGAACTTCTGCAACCGGTAGGTGCGCCGGTTGCCGTCGTCGGCCATGACGGTGACGTAGTCGGCGCTGACCTCCTCGACCACCCCGGAGTTCTCCGCGGTAACCACCATTCCCGCGTCCACGGCGGCACGCAGCTCCATGCCGGTGCCGACCAGCGGGGCCTCGCTACGCAGCAGCGGCACCGCCTGCCGCTGCATGTTGGCACCCATCAGGGCGCGGTTGGCGTCGTCGTGCTCCAGGAACGGCAGCATGGCCGTGGCCGCCGAGACCATCTGGCGCGGCGAGACGTCCATGTACTCGATCTCGGTGGGGGCGAGCAGCTCGACCTCGCCGCCCTTCCGTCGACCGAGCACCCGGTCCTCGAGGAAGTTGCCGTTCTCGTCGATCGGCGTGTTCGCCTGCGCCTTGACGTAGCGGTCCTCCTCGTCGGCGGTCAGGTAGTCGACCTGGTCGGTGACCACGCCGTCGACCACCCGCCGGTACGGCGTCTCGATGAACCCGAAGGGGTTGACCCGTCCGAAGGTGGCCAACGAGCCGATGAGACCGATGTTCGGCCCCTCCGGGGTCTCGATCGGGCACATCCGGCCGTAGTGCGAGGGGTGGACGTCACGGACCTCGACACCGGCCCGCTCCCGGGACAGCCCGCCGGGACCGAGCGCGGAGAGCCTGCGCTTGTGCGTCAGACCGGCCAGCGGGTTGGTCTGGTCCATGAACTGGGACAGCTGCGAGGTCCCGAAGAACTCCTTGATCGCGGCGACCACCGGCCGGATGTTGATCAGGGTCTGCGGGGTGATGGCCTCGACGTCCTGGGTGGTCATGCGTTCCCGGACGACCCGCTCCATGCGGGAGAGGCCCACGCGCACCTGGTTCTGGATCAGCTCTCCGACGGTGCGCAGCCTGCGGTTGCCGAAGTGGTCGATGTCGTCGAGCTCGACCGGGACCCGGTTGTCCTCCGGCCCCATCCACTTCTCGCCGGCGTGCAGGCGCACCAGGTACTCGATGGTGGTGGCGATGTCCTCCTCGGTGAGCACACCGCTGGAGAAGGGCAGGTCCAGCCCGAGCTTCTTGTTGACCTTGTAGCGGCCCACCCGGGCCATGTCGTAGCGCTTCTCCTTGAAGAAGAGGTTCTCCAGGAGGGTCTGCGCGCTCTCCTTGGTCGGCGGCTCACCCGGGCGAAGCTTGCGGTAGATGTCCAGCAGGGCCTCGTCCTGCCCGGCGGTGTGATCCTTCTCCAGGGTCGACAGCATCGTCTCGGAGAAGCTGAACCGCTCGCGGATCGCCTCGGCCGTCCAGCCCAGGGCCTTGAGCAGCACGGTCACCGGCTGCCTGCGCTTGCGGTCGATGCGCACACCGACGGTGTCGCGCTTGTCGACGTCGAACTCCAGCCAGGCTCCCCGGCTGGGAATGATCTTCGCGCTGTAGACGTCCTTGTCCGTCGTCTTGTCGACGGTCTGGTCGAAGTACACGCCCGGCGAGCGGACCAGCTGGGAGACCACGACACGCTCGGTGCCGTTGATGATGAACGTCCCCTTGTCGCTCATCACGGGGAAGTCCCCCATGAAGACCGTCTGGCTCTTGATCTCGCCGGTCGTCTGGTTGATGAACTCCGCCGTGACGAACAGCGGAGCCGCGTAGGTCATGTCCTTGTCCTTGCACTCCTCGATGGAGGCCTTGACCTCGTCGAAGCGCGGGTCGGAAAAGGACAGCGACATGGACCCCGAGAAGTCTTCGATCGGGGAGATCTCGTTCAGAACCTCTTCCAGACCGCCGACTGGGGCTTCCTCGCCGGCATCGACCCGGCGCTGGAACCAGGCCTCGTCACCGACGAGCCATTCGAAGGATTGAACCTGCAGATCCAGCAGGTCGGGTACTTCCAGCGGCTCACGGATCTTCTCGAAAGAGACCCGCCGGGGGGCCCCAGGGATCCCCCTCGTGAAGTTGGAAGCTGCAGAGACCTTGGTCGCGCGGGAGACTGCCAAGATGCGTCCTTCCGGGACTCTGAACTGGCTGCAACCGTATTCGGACGCGGCGGACCGAATAGCACGGCTGTCAAGGGTGCAATGGCGCCCACGTTCCGATGCCCCAGCTCAGGGCTACCTGTGAAGAGTCCTCGGCCGGGGAACAGGGGAAGCGGGCAGCGCAACGTAGTAGTCTAGCTCGCGTACAGCTCGCTGTCGAGAGGGGGATGCGACACCCCCGCTACAGCGGTCCACGCCTCGCCCGCTCGATCTTCCGCTCCGACTGTGCTCCCGGTGTGTGCCGAGAACAAGCGTGGCCTTCCACGGCCCGTCAGTCAAGAGCCGACCTCCGCTTCACCCCCACGGGGGAGAAGATCATCACTCGCTGCGACCCCCCACCACGCGCTGACCTCCCCCCGTTACTCTGAGCACCCGAACGGCGCGCCCGTGAACCCGGTAACGCCGACGGCTCCTCCGGAGATCCTCCCCGGTGAGATCTCCGCCCCCACGGGACGAACACGGGTTCTTCCCACACTCCGGACGATCGGCGCCCGTTTTCCACCGATACCCCGGCGGAACCACGAAGCTCCCTCGTATCGTCTCCTCCAAGTCGGTGGAGATCCACGAGCGGGGCCCGAACGTGCGTGAGCCACGATCTTACGGGATACCGGCCGCCACCCTCGAAGACCCACAGCCTCGGTTCCACACCAGCGGTGACACGGGAGAACAGGATGGACAACCAGCGGCACCAGCGGAATCAGCCGTTCCACGAGAACAGCCGGTCACCAGCGACGCCCCCCGAGCGCCCCGCGGACACCGGGAACAGCTGGTTCACCACCGCCGAGGAACCGGCCGAGGCCACGAAACAGCTCTCCCGTGCGGGCGGCGAGGAACAGACGCCCCAGCAGCGCTACGCCGAGGCCCTCACCGCGCTCAACCACATGATGGCCACCTTCGACTTCCAGGCGCTGTCCTGGGTTACCGAGGTGCTGCGCGCCACGGTCAGCGCGCTGCCGGAGAACGACCCCTCCCGCCCCAGCGTCCTCAACAACCTGGGCAGCGCCGCGCAGCTGGCCCACCTGGCCTCGGGTGACCCGGCCCACCTGGAGGACGCGATCACCTACTACCGCTCGGCGGCGAACTCGGCCCACCCCGACGACCCGGACGCGGTGCTCTACCTGAGCAACCTCGCCCTGGCCCGCACGGACTGCGCCAACCGGAAGGAGTCCGCGCAGCTGGCCGCCGACGCCGTGCGCGCGGGCCGCCGCGCCGTGGAGCGGCTGGGGGAGGCCGACGCCGCCAACGACCCCGAGGGACGGGGCAAGCACCGCGCGACGGCGCTGCTGCGCCTCGGCAACGCCCTGAAGTCCCACGCGCGGCTGGCCACCGACAACGAGTCCGACGACGAGTCGATCGACGTCTTCCGGGCCGCCCGGAGCGCCTCCTCCGCCGACGACCCGGACCTGCTGACCAGCCTGGGGCTGGCCCTGCTGCGCAGGCACGAACGCAACGCCGAACCCAGCGACCTGGACGAGGGGATCACCTCCCTGGGCAAGGGGGTGGGACTGCTGCCGGAGGGTCAGCACCGCCGTTCCGTGCTGGTGCGCCTCGCCGAGGCGCTGCGGCTGCGCTACCGGCAGCGTGGCGACCTGAACGACCTGCAGTCGGCGATCGACGAGCTGTTCGGGATGCTCGACAACCTCGACCAGGGCAACCTGCTGCTCGGTCGGCTGGTCTGGAACCTCACCTCCACCACGGTGGAACACCTGGACAGCAGCGGGGAACAGAACAACCTGTACCGGGCGCTGCGGTCCGTCAGCCCGATGATGCGCGACCTCGCCGCCGACGACCCGAACCGCGCCGTGGCCCTGGCCAGCTACGGCGCCCTGGCCCGCAGGCACTACCTGCACGGGGGCAACACGGCGGCCCTGGACACGGCCGTGGCCGCCGGAGAGGCCGCCGTGGAGGCCGAGGCCCCGCCGAGGCAGCGGTGCGCGGTGCTGAACTCGCTGGTCTCCACGCTCATCACCAGGTTCGAACGGGCCGAGGACCGGGGGGACCTGGACCGGGCGGCGGAACTGGCCGACGAGGCGCTGCGCTCCTCGGAGGCCCGCACCGCCCCGCAGTACACCTCCTACGCCCAGCTGGGCGTGATCGCGGCACACCGCCACCGGATCACCGGGGAGGCCGAGGAGCTGGAGACGGCGATCGAGATGTTCGACCGGGCGTTGATCGCCATGCCGGACTCCGCCCCCGAGCGGGTGGCGGTGGCCACGCACCTCGGTCGCGCCCTGCAGACCCTCTACCGCAGGACCGGCCGGAAGAAGACGTACCGCTGGGCCCGCCGGACACTGACCGAGGCCGCCACCCTGCCCACCGGTCCCGCCGACCAGCGGCTCAGGGCGGCCAACCTCTGCGGCAGGCTGGCCGCCCACGCCCACCGGTGGTCGGAGGCGCTCGACTCGTTCACTCTCGCGGTGGAGCTGCTGCCGCTGGTCACCCAGGGCAAACGGGCGGTGGCGAGCTCGGCGGTGCAGCGCCGCTGGGCCCACGTGACCGCCGACGCGGCGGCCTGCGCCCTGGAGGTCGGCAAACCGGAACGGGCCGTGGAACTGCTGGAGCACGGCCGGGCCGCGCTGTTCTCCGAGCTGCTGCCGGGCGGCGGCGAGCTGGGACGGCTGAACCGCACCCATCCCGACCTGGCCACCGCCGCCGTGCGGCTGCGCCGCCTGCTGGACCGCCCTGGTGAGGAGCCCGTGCTCAGCGACACCGACCTGGGCACCGAGGTGGAGGAGCGCCGCTGGTTGGCCACGACCTGGCAGGAGCTGCTGGAGGAGATACGCGCCGAGGACGGCCACGGGCGGACCATGGTCCCCCTGGAGTTCGCCCGCCTGGCCGAGGCCAACGACCAGGGCGCGGTGGTGCTGGTCAACCTCAGCAGGTACCGCTCGGACGCGATCATCGTGTTCGGCGGGCGCGCCATGGTGGTCAACCTGCCCGCGGCCTCCCCCGAGTCGGCGGAGCGGCACGCGGAGACCGTGCTCGACGCCGCCCAGCGGAGTCAGCGCACCGCGGAGAGCGAACACGCCCTGGCCGAGACCCTCGACTGGGTGTGGCACAGCATCACCCGTCCCGTGCTCGACCGCATGGGCTACACCCGCACGCCGGCCCAGGGGGTGCGCTGGCCCCGCCTCTGGTGGAGCTGCCAGGGCCCCTGCTCCTTCCTGCCGCTGCACGCGGCCACCTCGGCGGAGGGGGACTCGGCCCTGGACCGGGTCGTGTCCTCCTACACCCCCGGCCTGCGCACCCTGCTGGAGACCGCCTCCCGCGGCGACTCCGGCGGCGGGGGCTCGCTCGTGGTGGGTCCGCCGGACCAGCAGCACGCCGAACACCCCGCGCGGATCCCGGCACGGCACTGGCCGTCGGCGACCATGCTGGCCAACGGGGAGCACACCGCCGAGGACGTGGTCGCCGCGCTGCGCCGCCACGCCTCGGTGCACGTCTGTGAGCCCAGCACGCAGAACGCGGCCCGACCCGCGGCGAGCCTGGTGCTGGACCGGGAGGAGCGTGAGCTGGCGCTGAACCTGCTGGAACTGGGCCAGTACGACTTCGGCAACGCCCGCTTCGCCTGCCTGGCGCGGTGCCGCACCAGGGAGACCCCCTCGGCCGCCGCGTTCACCCTGGCCGACGCGTTCGCCTTCCTCGGGTTCGTGCACGTGATCGGTACCCTGTGGGTGATCAACCGGGGAGCCGCCGAGGACGTGCTCTCGGCCGTGTACGCGGAACTCTCCCAGGACGGGGAGTTCCGCTACGGGTGGAGCCCGACCGTGCTCAGCGGGGTGGTGCGCAGACTGCGCCGCCGCTACCCGGACACCCCCTCGCTCTGGGCGGGCTACGTCCACGCGGGGCGCTGAGGCCGCGTCGCGGTCGCCACGCACGTTTTCGAGGGACCCGACGGAGGGATTCGGTGAGCACGCACGATCCGGCCGACCGGGCACGCGGGCTGCTGCTCGGGGCAGCGCTGGGGGACGCGCTGGGGGCGCCCTTCGAGGGCAGGTCCCGTGTCCCGGAGGACCTGCTGGACGAGCTGGAGGCGGGCACCGGAGAGCTGCCCTACACCGACGACACGGTGTTGACGCTCGTGCTGGCCGAGCACCTGCTCGACCGGGGAGCCGGCAACGGTCTCCACGAGGACACGCTGGCCGAGAACTTCGCCCTGGCCTGGCGGGCCGAGCCGGGACGCGGCTGGGGCGGGGCCGTGCGGGACGTCTTCGGGGAGATCCTGGCCGGTGTCCACTGGCAGCGGGCGGCCGGGCGCCTGTTCGGCGGTTCGGGTTCCTTCGGCAACGGAGGGGCGATGCGGGTGGCTCCGGTGGCGCTGGTCGCCTCCGACGTGGGTGAGGCGGCCGAGCTCGGCCGCCGGAGCGGTCGGATCACCCACACCCACCCGGACGGTTTCCACGGGGCTGCGGTGCAGGCCTGCGCCGCGTGGCTCGCGCTCTCCGGCAGTCCCGACCCGACCACCGAACGGCGGCGGTTCCTGGACGTGGTGGCCGGTGCCTGCGGTGATCCGCGCTGGTTCTCCCTGTTGGAACAGGTGGACTCCGCCACGGGGGTGTCCACGCCCGAGCGGGCCGCGGAGCTGCTCGGCAACGACGTGAGCGCGGTCGGTTCCGTGCCGCTGGCCCTGCTGACGTTCCTGCTGCACCCGGACTCCCCACGGGAGGCGGTGCGTTTCGCGATCAGGGCCGGTGGGGACACCGACACCGTGGCGAGCATGGCCGGGGCGCTGGCGGGAGCGCGCTGTGGTGCCACCGCGCTGCCGGAGCGGCAGCTGCGGCGTCTGGAGGGGTGTTCGCGGCTGTACGAGCTGGGCACCGAGCTCGCCCGCCGATGAGCGGCGGCACCGCCCGCTCGCGGCCGGTTGGGTGGGCTCAGTGGGCCCGTTCCAGCGCCCGGACGAGCTGGGCGACCGTGGGAACCCCCGCCGGCCCGTCGGGGGTGTGGTAGATCCGGCAACTCAGCCCGCCCGTGGCCCCTTCGACGGGGAAGGGGTCGTGACCGTCGACGCGGAAGGTGGGGGAACCGGGGAAGCGCAGCGCCTCGGCGTCCTCGTGCGTGGCCACGGAGCGGGTCTCGACCACGGCCTCGGCCACGCCCAGGGCGGCCAGGGCCTCGTCGAGGCGTTCCCGGGCGGGCTGTCGGTTCGGGCAGTCCGGTGAGCAGAGCAGTTCCACGCGCACACCCTCATGGTGCCCGAAGGCGGGCGGGGCTCAGCCGGAGAACTGCGACATGTCGGTGATCTTCCACGTGCCGTCGCGTTTCTCCGCCCGCACCGTGAGCTGGGCGGGATACACTCCGCTCTTGCCGTTGGCCGTGCTGGTGGCGTCCTGGTTGACGAACAGCAGCACCTCGGCGCGGTCGTCCTGCAACAGGGTGACTCCGGCGTTGGTGACGGTGCTGGTGAGCACCATCTTCTGCTCGGGGGCCTGCTCGCGCACGGTTTCGAACATGGTGTCGTACTGCTCGACGGCCTCGCCGGTCAGGAACTGCTCGGCGGCCTTGTCCGTCTTCTCCACGTTCGAGTAGTCGTAGGAGAACAGCTTCTCCACGGCGGTGCTGATCCGGCCCTTGACCTCGCTGGTGGCGGCCTCGTCGACGAGCGCCTCGTTGGCCGCCGGTCCCTCGTGGCGCAAGGAGTGCGCCCGCTCGTGGAACCAGTAGGCCAGCCCGCCCACGCCGAGGGCCAGCACCAGCAGCACTCCGGCCACCGTCGTCGGCCTGCTCGACGGGGAGAACCAGCCACGCCGACCGGAGTCGTCCTCGGCGGGCCGCGCAGCAGCGTCCTCGGTGGTCTCCGTGGCCGTGTCCTCGGCGGGCCGTGTGTCCGTCTCGGGATGCTCCGCCGTCCCGGACGGTGCCGAGACGGCCTCCCCCACCCGTCCGGCGGGCTCCTCCCGCCCCGAGGAGTCCCGCGCGTGCTCGGCGGAAGTCCCCTCCTCGGCCGTGTCCCCGGGCTCGCCGGTGTCCTCGGTTCCGGTGGGGGTTTCGGTGTCCGGCCGGTGCCGCTCGGGGATGTCGGTATCCCGTTCCCCCTCGGGGGCGGTGTCCCGTTCGGCGGGGCTCACGCCGTCCTCGCGCGCGTCGACCTCCTCTTCGCGGGCGGGAGCCCGTTTCCTGGTCCCGGCGACACGCGGCTTGCGGGAGGGAGCGTCGCCGCGGCTGCGTGCGGCGCGACGTGGAACGTTCACGGCGTCTCCTCGAAACGACTCGGAACCGCCGGGGCCGCGTGGGCCTCTCCGGCGGGGTGCTCGGACGAACCCGGGACCACTTCCCCGGGGGTGCGGGCTTCCTACAGCGCGGTCGGGGTCATCCTGCTCATCTTCCACTTCTGGTCCGTTCTGGTGAGTTCCACGCGAACCCGCCAGCGGCTGGTCGACGGCTTGCCCCCGTCGACCGTGCGGGTGATCGTGTAGCCGGCGATCATCCGGGCCTTGCCCGCGCGGACGTTGAGCTCGGTCAGGGCCGAGTCCAGCACTTTCGCGCGCATGACGGCCTTCTTCTCCGTGATCTGTCCGACACGCTGTTCGCGGCTGTTCTCCAGCACGTCGCGCAGCGGGCCGGTGGTACCCCGCAGCGCCCGGTCCATGTCCTGCCGCGCCCGGTTGTGGTCGATCGAGTTGTAGTTGATCACCGCCTGCCTGCCCGCCCGCAGCACCCGGTCACGGGTGGCCGCCAGCTCGACGGAGGAGTCGTGGGCCGCCAGTGCCCAGGAGACACCGAACCAGCCCGCCGCGAGCACGCTGAGCGCCAGCAGCGCCGCGGCGGTCGGCACGGTCCACCACCGTGCGGGCCTGGTCGTCGGTGAGTCCGTCGTGTTCATGGGATTCCTTTCCCGACTCGGCAACGCTGCTCGGTCACGGCCCCGTGTCCCCGTGGGGGACCGGCTTTCCCGGTCCGGGCGGTGGACCGCGCCGAGGCCGCTCGTGCTCGTCCGTACTCAGCGCCGCCCCTCGGGGGCGTTGCGGGCCCCGCGCACCGTGGTCGGGCTGTCCTCGGGAACCTCGCAGCGCGCGTCGCTGTTCAGCGGAACCGGGGCGAGCTCGTTGCCCGCGCGGCGTTCGGTTCCGTCGTAGACGCAGGGCAGCGGGTCGAAAACGTTGAGGGCCAGTCCGAAGTGCGCGGTGGCGTCGCCGGGGGCGACGGTGAACCCGCCCGCCGTGACGGCCGGATAGGTGACGAACATCTGCTCCAGTCCGGCGTTGTTGTCCGCCAGGGCCCGGGCGGTGGGAACACCGTGGGTCAGCAGCGCCGAGAGCTCCGGGCCGGTCTCGTCCAGCACGTCGCCGACCTGGCGCGCGGCCCGGGGGCCACGGCGCAGCACCCTGCGGATGTCCCCGTCGGAGGCGCGCAGCTGTTCGGCGACCAGCCGCAGGTCCGAGCTGAACGAGCGGATGGCCGAGGACTGGTCGTTCTGGGTCTCCAGCACCGTGGTCGCGTCGGCGAGCAGTTTCCTGGTCTGGGGCAGGTGACGCTGTGCCTCGGCGGTGAACTCCCCGGTGGTGTCCAACACCCGTTGCAGGTGTTCACCGTTGCCCTCGAAGGCGGTTCCGAGTTCGTCGACCACGGTGCGCAGCGAGTCCTCCGGCACGGACTCGACGAGGGAGTTCACGTTGCCCAGCAGCTCCTCCACGGGCAGCGGGGTGCTGGTGTCCCGTCTCCGGATGACCGATCCCTCGTGCAGGTAGGGTTCGCCCTCGCTGCGGGGGCGCAGGTCCACGTACTGCTCGCCGACCACCGAGCGGTTGGCCACCACGGCCCGCACGTCGGCGGGGATCTCGGGCGCGGAGGGTTCGATGTCCAGCGGCACCTCGACGCCCTCCTCGGTGAGGCGGAGTTCGCCGACCCGTCCGACCCGCACCCCCCGGTAGGTCACCTCGGCGTTGGGGAAGATCCCGCCCGAGCCGGCCACCTTCATCGTCACCACGTAGCCCCGTGGCCCGAACAGCCTGTCCAGCTCCGCGTACCTGGCCCCGGCGTAGCTGACTCCCACCAGTGCCACGACGAGGAAGGCGGCGATCTTCGCGCGTGCTCCGCGGGTGAGCATCAGTCACCTCCGAACAGGAAACCCAGCGGCCCGTCGCCGCCGGAGTCCGGTTTCCGCTGCGGTTCGTCCTCCGGCTCCGGTGCGTCCTCGGTCGGCTCCTCCGGCGGCGCGGGTGCGGAGTCCCCGCCGGACAGCGGCAGCGGCAGGTCGGGAAGCTGGGAGCTGGAGGACTCGCCGGGAAGGTCGATCAGGGGTTGTCTGCTGCGTCCCAGGTTCTCGGCGATCCGGCTCAGGTTGAGGTCGGCGTCGATGTAGAGGTTGGTGTAGTCACCCTTGACGCCCTGGACGGCCGAGTCGGTGAACGGGTAGGTCAGCAGCACCTCCAGCGACTTCGGCAGGTCCGAACCGGCTGCGGCCAGGTTGCGCAGCACGGGTTGCAGCTGTCGCAGGTTGTGCAGGACGTCCTGTTTGGTCTGGTTGACCACCTCGGTGGCCACCCCGGAGAGCCGGTCCAGTGACTCCAGCATGGTCACCAGTTGTTCGCGCTGGTTGTTCAGCACCTCCAGTCCCGGGCGCAGGTCGGTCAGCGCGGTGTCGATGTTGTCGCGCTGCCTGCGCAGCGTGGCGCTGAGCCGGTTCACGCTGTCCAGGGCGGCGGTGATCTCGTCCTTGTTGGCGTCCAACTCCCCCACCAGCTGGTTCATGTTGTCCAGCAGCCCGCGCACCTCGGCCTCGCGGCCGTCGAGGGCCTCGTTCAGTTCGGAGGCGATGTTGTGCACCTTGCCGATGGCTCCGCCGTTGAGCAGCAGGGACAGGGCGCCGAGCACTTCCTCGACCTCGGGGCCGCGTCCGGTGCGTTCGATCGGGATCACGTCGCCGTCACCGAGGCTGCCGGTGGGCCGTTCCGTCTCCGGCGGCGGGTACAGCTCCACGTACTTCTCCCCGAGCAGGCTGGACTGTTCGATCCTGGCCAGCGCGTTCTCCGGCAGGTCGACCTTCGAGTGGACCAGCATGGTCACTTCGGCCTGCCACGAGTCGTCTCCGAGGTCGACCTCGGAGACCCGGCCGACCGGCACGTCGTTGACCTGCACGCCCGCGTTGGGGACGAGGTCGGTGACGTCGTCGAAACGCGCCTCGACCGTGTAGGGGTCGCTGCCCACGTCCGCCCCGCCGGGCAGGGGCATGCTGTGCACCCCCTCGAAGTCGCCGAGTCCGCAGCCCGCGGTGAGCAGCAGCGGTGCGAGCAGGACCGGCACCACCGCCGAGCGCGGGCGGCGGTTCGTGCGCGGGGATCCGTCCGCCTTGGCCATCAGCCCTGTCCTTTCGAACCGGTCCCGTCCGAGTCACCGAAGATCCGGTCGCTGCTGCGCCGCAGCGGCAGCGGAAGGTCGGGACGCCCGCCACGTTGCAGTTCGGAGATCGTCTCGGCGGGGTCGGGCAGCCGTCCGCCGTTGCCGGTGAACTCCCGCACCGAGTCGCAGCCGGAACGCAGTCCCCGGGGCACCTCCACGGCGCGGTCCCGCTGCCCACCGGCTTCGGGGCGGATCTGTTGGAACAGCTTGCACAGCAGCACCAGCGGAGGCTGGCGCAGCTCGTTGAGGTTGGCCCTGGTGTCCAGGGTTCCCGAGGCGGCGTTGTAGGAGTTCTGCAGGTTGCCCAGCGCCAGCGGGGCGTTGGTCAGGGTTTCCCGCAGCGCCGCGTTCTGCCGGGAGACCACCTCGGCGATCGAGGCGAGCTGCTCGACGTTGCTGTGCACCTTCTCCCGGTTGTCCCGCACGAAGGAGTTCACCTTCTGCAGCGCCACGGCCAGTTCGGACAGTGCCCGGTCCAGGTCGTCGCGTTGGCCGGCCAGCAGGCTGTTGATCTCGCGCATCTGGCTGTTGAACCTGCGCACCTGCCCGTCGTTGTCGGCGAGGTTCGAGGTGATCTTCTGCAGCTTGTCCACCGTGTCGAACAGCTCCTCGCTGTTGCCGGACAGGGTGTCGCCGAGTTCGCCCAGGTCGCGCAGGGTGTTGGAGAGCAGCTTGCCGTTGCCGTCCAGGTTCCGCGCTCCGGTGTCGAGCAGTTCGCTCAACGCCCCGTCGGAGTTGGCCCCCTCCGGGCCGAGGGCTGTGGACAGCTCGTTGAGGCTCTCGTAGACCTCGTCGATCTCCACGGGGGTGACGGTGCGTTCCAGCGGTATGGTTCCGCCGTCGGGAAGGGTCGGACCGCCCTGGTGGACCGGGGTGAGCTGCACGAAACGTCCGCTGACCACGCTGGGCGAGATCACCGCGGCTTTCGCGTCGGCGGGGATCTCCAGGGTGCGGCGCACGCTCATCTCCACCCGGACGCGCCGGGGCTGGGGGGTGACCGTGTCGATGCTGCCCACCCGCACTCCGAGCACCCGGACCTCCCCTCCCTCGTAGAGACCCACGGCGTTGTCGAAGTAGGCGACGACGCGCCGCTGGTCCACTCCGACGAACACCCACCACACCGCTGCGCTGACCAGCAGCGCGAGCACGCTGCTCAGCGCGATCACGCGGGTGGTCGAAGGCGCGCCCGATCGGCTCATGGCAGACATCCCTCCTGGTTGACCGGTCCGACGGCGGGCGGCAGCAGCCCGCACAGGTAGACGTCGAACCAGCGCCCGTTGCCGAGCACGTTGGAGAACAGCCTGGTGAACGGGGCCATGCGTTCGATGGTTTCGCCCAGGTTCCGTTGGTTGTCGCGCAGCAGCTTCGTGACCTCGTCGAGTTGCCTCAGGGCCGGTTGGATCTGGGACCGGTTGTCCTCGACCAGACCGGTGAGCTGGCGGGACAGTTCCTCGACCCCGTCGAGCAGGGACCGGATGGCTTCCCTGCGCTGACGCAGCTCGGCCAGCAGGTGGTTGCTGTCGCGCAGCAGTTTCTCGATCTCGGTGTTGCGTTCGGCCACGGTCGTGGCGACCCTGCTGGTCTTGCCGAGCAGTTCCTTCAGTTTCCGGTCCCGTTCGGACACGGTCTCGGACAGCTGGGACAGCCCACGGAGGGTGCCGCGCATGTCCTCGCCGGTTCCGGAGAAGGTTTCCGAGAGGGTGCGGAAGCTCTCGGCCAGTTGGCCGGTGTCGACCTCGTCGACGGTCTCGGACAGTCGGCTGAACGTCTCGATCACGTCGTAGGGCGACATGGTGCGCCGCAGCGGGATCGGTTCGGAGCTGTCCTGTCGTGCCTCTCCCCGGGTGTCCAGGGCGAGGTACTTCTTGCCCAGCAGGGTTCCGACCTTGATGGCCGCGTGGGTGCGGTCGCCGACCCAGGCGTCGGAGACGTCGAAGGTCACCTTCACGTGCCCGCCGTCGAGGTCGACCCCCTGAACCGTGCCGACCCGCACCCCGGCGATGCGGACGGTGTCGCCCTCGGCGAGCCCGCCCGCCTCGCTGAAGTGGGCCGTGTAGGTGGTTCCGGAGACGAAGGGCAGACTCTTGTAGTTCATCGCGAGCAGGAACCCGAGTGCCAGCACCAGCAGCCCGGCCACACCCGTGACGATGGGATCTCGCTTCTGGAAGGATTTCATGATCGGCACCTCGGCTGGGTGACCGGCATCAGTGGCAGGGGCAGTTCGGCCTCGCCGACACCGACCGTCCCGGACAGTTCGCACACGTAGAAGTTGAACCAGGAGCCGTAGCTGGCGGTCCTGGTGATCGTGGTGAGCTTGTCCGGGGTGGTTCGCAGGAAGTCGCGGACCTCCTCCTTGTTCTCGTTGAGGTTGCGGGAGACCTCCCTGAGACCGGCGATGTCCTGGCGCAGCGGTTCGCGGGCCTGTCCGGCCAGGTCGGCGGTGGTGTTGGTGAGCTCGTCCATGGCCGCGACGGCGCTGCCGACCGCGTCGCGGTCGGCGGCGAGTCCGGAGACGAGTTCCTGCAGTGTGGCCACCGACTCGGACAGCTGCTGCCGCCGCTGGTCGACCGTGCCCAGCACGCTGTTGAGGTTGTCGACGACCTGGCCGATCACCTCGTCCTTGGCGGCGATGGTCTCGGTCAGCGAGGCGGTGTGCGCCAACAGGCTCCGCACGGTGCCGGACTGGCCCTGCAACACCTGGATGATCTCGAAGGAGAGCTTGTTGACCTCCTCGGGTGACAGCGCCCGGAACAGCGGTTGGAAACCTCCCAGCAGCGCGTTGAGGTCCAGCGGCGGCCGGGTCCGCTCCACCGGGATGGTCGCGCCCCGTTGCAGGTACTCGTCGACCTCGCCGGTGCCCTGTTCCAGGGCGAGGTAGCGCTCTCCGATCAGGTTGCGCCACTGGATCTCGGCGCGCACCGAGCGGGGCAGTCTCCGCTCGGAAACGCTGAAGTCCACTTTGGCCGTTCCGTGGCGGACCAGCTCGATGTCCTCCACCTGGCCGACCCGCACTCCCGAGATCCGCACGTCGTCCCCGGACTTGAGCCCGGTGACGTCGGTGAACAGCGCCGAGTAGGTTTCGGCCGAACGCAGTCCACTGTTGGAGATGGTCAGCACCAGGGTGCCGGTGGCCAGCACGGTCACCAGCACGAAGGCCGCGAACTTGACCAGCGGTCCGGTGACGGAGCGCCCGTTCATCGGTAGCTCACCTCGTTTCCGCGCAGCAGCGGGCCGACCAGCAGCGAGCTCCAGTCCGGCACCTCCCCGGGCTCGACCCCCAGACTCGGGGCGAGCACAGTGGCGATGAACTTCTGCTCGGCCACGGAGTTGACCAGGTCACCGCCGCCGCCCGCCGACTGGGGCGCTGTGCTCGCCGCGGCGTCCTCCCCCCGTTGTCCGGTGGGCAGGTACTCCTCCCCACCGGAGGGAGGGTTGAGCCCCTCGTTGGAGGTCCGCGCCGGAGGCGGCTTGTAGGAGCCGTCCTTGACGGGCCCGTCCGGCGGGTACTGGGGGAAAGGGCTGGGCGCGTTCTCGAAGTTGTAGCAGCGGGGACCGCGTTGGTCACCGTAGACCGGTTCGTCCCGCCCGGGGACGTACTTGCCGCGGTCGGAGGTGATCTCGAGAGTGATGTGCAGCCCGGGTTCGTCGGTGCCCTTGCCGAAGGCCCGGTCGATCCGGGGGATGAACTCGGCCATGTCCCGCAGGAAGCAGCGGTACTCGGGGGCGTACTCGGCGAGCACGTCCAGGGTGGGCCGCGCCGAGGAGTTGATCCGGATCAGGTTCTCACGGTTCTCGCGCAGGAAACCGTTCAGGTCGTCGGAGGTTCCGGTGGTCCGTTCGGTCAGTTCGGACAGGGCGGCGCGCTGTTCGACCAGGGTCTTCGAGGTGGTGGTCAGGTCGCGCAGGGCGGTGAGCACGTCCGGGGCGGTCTCCTCGTAGGTCTCGGCCACCCCGACCAGCTCCCGGAGGCTGCGTTCGAGGTCGGGCAGGGCCGGGTTGAATCCCTCCAGGTAGCTGTTGAGCCGGCTCAGGGTCCGACCCAGGTCCTCGCCCCGCCCGTCGAGGGCACTGTTCAGCGCCTCCAACGTGCTCGCCAGCTTCGAGGGCCGCACCGCGCGCAGCACGTCGAGCGTCTCGGAGAGCACGTTCTGCAGCTCCACCGAGGCCTCGGTGCGGTCCTGGGTGATCACGTCCCCGTCGGACAGCGAGGACCGCGCCGGTTCCTCCGGGATGCTCAGCGACACGTAGCGCGAACCGAACAGCGAGGTCGGAAGCAGCCGCGCGGTCACGTTGGAGGGGATCTTCTCCGCCTTGTCCGGCTCCAGGGCCAGTTCCAGCACCGCCCGCCGGCCATCGGCGTCGACCTCGCGCACCTCGCCGACCCGCATCCCGCGCACCTTCACGTCCGAGCGCGGGTTGAGCTGGTTGCCGGTGGAGGACGCGCGCAGCCGCACCTCCACGGCCGGTTCGAAGGCCTTCCTGTAGACGGCGACGGTCAGGCTGACGAACAGCACCATGCTCATCAGCAGCGCCACTCCCATGAGGCGACGGGTGACCGTGTTCGCCTTCCCACGCCTGCTCATCCCGCGATCCTCACCGTGGTCGTGGAGCCCCAGATGGCCAGGCTCAGCAGCAGGTCCAGTACCGCCGTGGACACGATCGCGGTGCGCACGGCACGACCGACGGCGACGCCCACCCCGGCGGGGCCACCGCTGGCGCGGTAGCCGAAGTAGCAATGCGTCATGATCACCACCACGCTGAACACGAGCACTTTGCCGAAGGACCAGAGCACGTCCTCCGGTGGCAGGAAGAGGTTGAAGTACGTGTCGTAGGTACCGGCCGGTTGTCCGTGCACGAAGATCGTGACCGCGCGGGAGGCCAGGTAGGAGCTGAGCAGCCCGAGCACGTACAGCGGGACGACGGCCACGAACCCGGCCACCACCCGGGTGCTGACCAGGTAGGGCAGGCTGGGAATGCCCATGACCTCCAGCGCGTCGATCTCGTCGGAGATGCGCATGGCCCCGAGCTGGGCGGTGAAACCGGATCCCACGGTGGCCGACAGTGCGAGCCCGGCCACCAGCGGGGCGATCTCGCGGGTGTTGAAGTAGGCGGAGACGAAGCCGGAGAAGGCGGCGGTGCCGAGCTGGTTCAGCGCGGCGTAGCCCTGCAACCCGACCACCACGCCGGTGAACATGGTCAGCCCGATCATCACGCCGACGGTGCCGCCGATCACCGCGAGCGCGCCGCTGCCGAAGCTGACCTCGGCCAGCAGCCGCAGCACCTCCCGGAAGTAGCGCAGCACCGCCTTGGGGATCCAGGCCAGCACCCGCAGGTAGAAGGCCATCTGGTCGCCCAGCTCGTCCAACGTGCGCAGCGGGCGGGTCGCGATCCGGCGCACGCGCCGGGGGATCGTGGTCATCGCCCTCACATCCTCTGCGCCGGGAAGATCTGCAGGTACAGCAGCGTGACGATGAAGTTCACCGCGAACAGCAGCAGGAAGGTGACCACCACCGACTGGTTCACCGCCTCACCCACTCCTTTCGGCCCCGGCGGCGGGTTGAGCCCGCGGTAGGAGGCGACGACTCCCGCGATGAACCCGAAGACCAGCGCCTTGAACTCGCCGACCCACACGTCGGACAGCCGGGCCAGCGCCCCGAAACTGGCCATGTAGGCCCCGGGGGTGCCGCCCTGCATGATCACGTTGAAGAAGTACCCCCCGAGCACCCCGACGACGCTGACCATCCCGTTGAGCAGCACCGCCACCAGCATCGCCGCGAGCACACGCGGCACCACGAGCCGTTGGACCGGCGAGACCCCGAGCACCTCCATCGCGTCGATCTCGTCGCGGATCTTGCGGGAGCCGAGGTCGGCGCAGATCGCCGAACCCCCGGCCCCGGAGATGAGCAGCGCGGTGACGATGGGGCTGGCCTGCTGGATGATCGCCAGCACGCTGGCGGCCCCGGTGAACGCCTGGGCGCCGAGCTGCTCGGTCAGCGACCCGAGCTGGAGCGCGATGACGGCGCCGAACGGAATCGCCACCAGGGCGGTGGGCAGGATCGTCACCCCGGCGATGAACCAGCACTGCTGGACGAACTCGCGGAACTGGAAGGGGCGTTTGGGCAGCAACCGGAGCACGTCGAGTCCGAGCGCGAAGAGCCTGCCGGTTTCGCGCAGGGCACCCGCTCCGGGAAAGGCGGCGCGGGTGGGTGTGCTCACCGCTCACCCCGCCTGCGGAACCAGCGGCGTTTGCGGCCCCCCACCGGTTCGGGCTCGGCGTCGCCCGCGGGCCGTTCCGGGGCGGACCGGGGGCGACGC
>NZ_PVSR01000044.1:0-28628 GCF_003001495.1 Actinopolyspora mortivallis | reverse complement strand
TCGGTCGGTTCGGGCCGGGCTGGGGCGGCGGGGTCGGGGAACACCTCCACCGCCCGTGCCGAGCCGTGCAGCATCCGCCGGTCGTCGCAGTAGACCTGCCCGGTGATCGGGGCGATGACGCCGCGTCCCAGCAGTACTCCCCCGGAGTCGTCCCTGATCAGCGGGGAGGGTGTGGAGGGGGAATCCAGGGCCTGTTCGAAGTTACCAACCGGTATGCCCCACAATGCGCTGGCGGGAGACGTCACCACCGGGACGTAGCCCACGGCGAGCGTGGACAGCAGATCCCTGCGCAGCAGCCGCAGCACCACCGCCGCGAGGTCGGCGTCGGTGCCGTGCACGATCACCCGGTCGGTCGTTTCGGCCAGGATCGGGTCGACGTCCTCACGTCGCGGTTGCGCGGGCAGGTCGAACCACCGCAGTCCCGCCCGTTCCGGGCGTGTTCCGTGGTCGACGTTTCCGCAGGATAGTGCGGTGGTAGTCACGTTACGCTCCTGGTTTACCCTGATCGACCGGCAGTGGCAGGTGCCGGGCCTTCCTGGCGTGGCGGCGCACACGTGGCCACCCACAGCGATGACCCGCCGTTATCCGTTGCACAGACCGCCTCCAGTGACAGGTTGGAGTTTCACATGCCGGCAATCGTGTTGATCGGCGCCCAGTGGGGCGACGAGGGAAAGGGTAAGGCGACCGATCTGCTCGGCGAGCAGGCGCAGTGGGTCGTGCGCTACCAGGGAGGCAACAACGCCGGGCACACCGTGGTGCTGCCGGACGGGCAGGACTTCGCGCTGAAGCTGATCCCCTCCGGCATCCTCAGCCCCGAGGTGCACAACGTCATCGGCAACGGCGTGGTGGTCAGCCCGGAGGCGCTGCTGGAGGAGCTGGAGGGGCTGGAGTCCCGGGGAGTGGACACCTCCAAGCTGTCGCTGTCCGCCGACGCGCACCTGGTGATGCCGTACCATGTCGCCATCGACAGGGTCACCGAGCGCTACCTGGGCAAGAAGCGCATCGGCACCACCGGGCGCGGCATCGGCCCCTGCTACCAGGACAAGGTCGCCCGTGTCGGGGTGCGCGCCCAGGACGTGCTGGACGAGAAGATCCTGCGCCAGAAGGTCGAGGCCGCGTTGGAGTACAAGAACCAGGTGCTGGTCAAGGTCTACAACCGGCGCGCCATGGACCCGGACGAGGTGGTCGACACGGTGCTGTCCCAGGCGGAGAAGTTCGCCGGGCGCATCGCCGAGACGAAGCTGATGCTGGACGAGGCGCTCCAGCGCGACGAGACGCTCCTGTTGGAGGGGTCGCAGGGCACGCTGCTGGACGTGGACCACGGCACCTACCCGTTCGTGACCTCCTCCAACCCCACGGCGGGTGGGGCCTGCGCGGGAGCCGGGATCGGCCCGAGCAGGATCAGCTCGGTCATCGGGATCCTGAAGGCCTACACCACGCGGGTCGGTTCGGGACCGTTCCCCACCGAGCTCACCGACGCCGCCGGGGAGAACCTGCGCAGGGTCGGCGGCGAGGTCGGGGTGAACACCGGCAGGGACCGGCGCACCGGCTGGTTCGACGCGGTGATCGCGCGCTACGCCACCAGGGTCAACGGCATCACCGACTACTTCCTCACCAAGCTGGACGTGCTGTCCGGGCTGGAGACCGTGCCGATCTGCGTGGCCTACGACGTGGACGGGATGCGCACCTCGGAGATGCCGATGACCCAGACCGGGGTGCACCACGCGGTGCCGGTGTACGAGGAGATGCCCGGCTGGCGTGAGGACATCAGCGGGGCCCGCACCTTCGAGGACCTGCCCGCCAACGCCCGGGCCTACGTCGAGCGGATCGAGGAGCTGGCCCAGGCGCGGGTCTCGGCCATCGGCGTCGGCCCCGGGCGGGACCAGACGATCGTGCGCCACGACATGGCCTGAGGCGACTCCGCGTTCGTTTCCGCGCGGCCCGGTGCGTGCGACGGCGTCCCGCCGCACGCACCGGGGAGACGAGCGGTCACTCCGAGCGGGAGTGCCAGGCGTCCCTGGCCTGCACGGCGAGGTCGGGCTGGTCGGCGAAGACCGCGTCGACCCCGGTGGCGAACAGGGCGTCGAGGAAGCCGAACACGTCCCCGTGGGCGGCTTCGCCTCCGGAACTCCGGAAGTCGGCGGGCAGGAAGGTGTTCTCGGCCCGCACCGTGTAGGTGACCACCTTCAGCCCCGCCTCGTGGGCGTTGTCCACCAGCCGGGTGGGCTCGGTGAGGTAGCCCCGCTCGTCGCGGGGCAGGATCATGGTGCTGACCGGAGCCACCCAGTCCGCGTACTTCGCGATGTCACGCATCCCCTCCGGGGTGACCATGTCCGCGTAGGTGCGGGGGTCACCGCTTTCCACGAAGTCGTAGGGGGCGCCGCTGCTCCACACCAGCTGCACCAGGTCGACACGCAGTCGCCTGTGCAGTCGTTGGAGGTTGCCCACCTCGAAGGACTGGACGGCGACCTTGGACCGGGGGGTGTTCAGCCCGTTGCGGTTGAGCGTCCACACCAGCCGGGGTTCCACGGCGAGCCCGGCCGAGCGGAAGTAGCTGGGGTGTTTGATCTCGGGGGCCAGGCCGATCCGCCTGCCGAGTTCGCGGGAGAGCTCCCGTTTGAGGTCGATGATCTCCTGCAGGGTGGGGATCTCGTAGCGCCCGTCGTGGATCGTGTTCTCCTGCCGGAGCTCGGGGAGGCGCTCGGTGGCCCGCAGGGTTTTCAGCTCGGCCAGGGTGAAGTCCTCGGTGAACCAGCCGGTGACCTCGTTGCCGTCGACGACCTTGGTGGTCCTGCGGTCGGCGAACTCGGGGTGCTGCTCCACGTCGGTGGTGCCGCTGATCTCGTTCTCGTGGCGGGCGACCAGCGCGCCGTCCTTGGTGGGCACGAGGTCCGGTTCGATGTAGTCCGCTCCCATGCGGGCGGCCAGCTCGTAGGAGGCCAGCGTGTGCTCCGGGCGGTAGCCGGAGGCGCCCCGGTGGCCGAACACCTCCACCAGGTTCTCGCCGCCCGGATGCCCCCGGCCGTGGTGGCCGGGTCGGTCGGCTCCGGCCTGTGGGGCGAGCGCGACCGCCGAGCACACGGACAGGGCGAGTGCGCACAGCAGGGCGCCGGCGCGCGATCTGGTTCCGCTCCGCACGGACACGGTCTTCTCGGTGGGTCTGGAATGACTCATGAGGGTGAAGTATCCCGTATGTCGGGCGACGTCTCGACCAAATGTGTACTTACGTACACCTACGGAACGGTGAACTCCTGGTGGCCGGACTGCTCCGTTCGGAGGGGGCGGGGGTCGGTGCCGGCCCCCGAAGCTTTACGCTGCGGGGCGTGCGCATCCTCGTCATTGGTGCAGGCGGCAGGGAACACGCGATCGTGCTGGCGCTGTCCCGGGATCCGGATGTGACCGCGCTGGCGTGCGCGCCCGGCAACGCGGGAACCGCGACACTGGCCGAGTCCTACCCGGTCGACGTCGCCGATCCGAGCTCGGTGACCGAACTCGCCGTGTGGTGGCGGGCCGATCTGGTGGTCTTCGGGCCGGAGACCCCGTTGGTGGCGGGGGTCGCCGACGCGGTGCGCGCCGCCGGCGTCGCCTGCTTCGGTCCCTCCGGGGCCGCCGCACGGATCGAGGGATCCAAGGCCTTCGCCAAGGACGTCATGGTCTCCGCGGGCGTTCCGACCGCCCACAGCGAACGGGTGGACAACCCCGCCAAGCTGGACGCGGCCCTGGTCAACTTCGGCCCCACCTGGGTGGTCAAGGACGACGGGCTGGCCGGCGGCAAGGGGGTGCTGGTCACCGAGGACTTCGACGCGGCACGCGCGCACGCGCTGAAGCTGCTGGAGGACGGCCACCCCGTACTGCTGGAGTCCTTCCTGGACGGGCCCGAGGCCTCGTTGTTCTGTCTGGTCGACGGCACGACGGTGCGTCCGCTGCTGCCCGCGCAGGACTTCAAGCGGGTGGGCGACGGCGACGTGGGGCCGAACACCGGCGGCATGGGTGCCTACGCCCCCCTGCCGTGGGCGCCGGAGGGGCTGGTCGACGAGGTGGTGCGCACCATCGTCCAACCCACCGTGGACGAGTTGGCCGCGCGCGGCACCCCCTTCTCGGGGCTGCTGTACGCGGGGTTGGCGTTGACCTCCTCCGGGCCGCAGGTCGTCGAGTTCAACTGCCGGTTCGGCGACCCGGAGACACAGGCCGTGCTCGCGTTGCTGCGCACTCCGCTGTCGCGGCTGCTGGGGGCGGTGGCGCGGGGTGAGCTGGCCACCGCTCCGGAACCGGAGTGGGAACCGGGTGCCGCCGTCACGGTGGTGCTGGCGGCCGAGGGGTATCCGGGCCGTCCCCGGGTGGACGAGGTCGTCGGCGGTGCCGACGCGCCGGGGGTGCTGCACTCGGGAACCCGCACCGGTGCCGAGGGCGGCGTGCTCTCCGCCGGGGGCCGGGTGCTGTCCGTGGTCGCCACCGGACGGGATCTGGAGACCGCACGAGCGGAGGTCTACCGCAGGGTGGGCACGGTCCACCTGCCGGGGGCGCACTACCGCACCGACATCGCCGCGCGCGCGGCGCGGGGCGAACTCGCCGCACCGGAGAGGTCCGGCTCCGCCAAGGGGGTCTGAGTCCCGGCGCGTCAAGCCTTCGTGTTCCCGTCGCGGGGGCGTCACACCGTCGTGGCTGTGGGATGCTGGGGAGGCGGCCCCGGTTCCGGACGGACCGTCCGGGCCCGTCGGGGCGGTTCGCCGGAGGTCGGTCCGGCCGCCGGTGCCGTGCGGGGTCGTCGCCGGGAAGGTGCCCGGGACCCGAGCCGAAACTCGTGGCGAGGTGAGCCGACATGTGGTGGAAGGTCGTTCTGGGGCTGCTCGCGCTCTGGCTGGTGATCACGGTCGGTGGGGCGATCATCGGGTTCGTGATCAAGGGCCTGTTCTGGATCGCCGTGCTCGGCGGGGTGCTGTTCCTGGCCACGGCGGCGGTCGGTTGGGCGAAGAAGGACAACCGGCAGCTGCGCGACGGGCCGAGGTGAGCGTTCGGCAGGGCCCCACCCGCTGAAGGACCGGCCCGGCGGCGACGCCGCTCGTGACCTCCTCCTCAGGAGACCGCGTCGATGCGGCGCAGCACCTCGTCGATGTCGGTGGAGCGCACGTCCCCGTGGGTGACGAAGCGCAGCTTCCCACCCATCGGTACCGCGAGCACGCCGATCCCCTCCAGCCATTCGAGACTGTGCTGCACGTCCGGCACGGAGGCCAGCACGATGTTGGTCTGCGGAGGGGTGACGTTCCACCCGCGCGTGATCAGCCCTTCCGCGAGCCGTTTCGCGTTGTCGTGGTCGGTGCGCAGCCGCTCGGTGCGTTCGAGGGCCACGAGTCCGGCCGCGGCCAGCACCCCGCCCTGGCGCACTCCGCCGCCGAGCATCTTGCGCGTACGCCGGGCTCGTTCGACGAACTCGGCGTCTCCCGCCACGGCCGAGCCCACGGGGGCACCCAGCCCCTTGCTCAGGCAGATCTGCACCGTGTCGACCCCGACGGTCAGGGCGGCCACGGGCACGCCGAGTGCGACCGAGGCGTTGAACAGGCGGGCACCGTCCAGGTGCACCCGCATCCCGTTGTCCCTGGCGGTGGCGACGAGCTGGGCGTGTTCGTCCGGGGGGATGACCGTGCCCCCGGCGGCGTTGTGCGTGTTCTCCAGGCACAGCAGCGTGGTGCGCAGGGCGTCGTAGCGTCCCCCGTCGGCGGATTCGGAGCGGACCAGCCAGGGGCTGGGGCGACCCGCTCCGGCGTCCCAGCTGAGCGGTTCGGGCATCCCCCCGGCCAGCCAGGCCGCCGAGCCGAGTTCGTGGGTGAGCACGTGTGCCCCGCGTGGTGCCAGGAAACGTTCCCCGCGTTCCAGGTGCAGGCACAGGGCGATCAGGTTGCCCATGGTGCCGCTGGGAACCCACAGGGCCGCCTCGGTGCCGAGCAGTTCCGCGACCCGGTGCTCCAGCCTGCGCATGGTGGGGTCGCGGTCCAGGACGTCGTCTCCGACCTCGGCGGCGGCCATGGCCTCCGTCATCCGCTCGTCCGGACGGGTCACCGTGTCGGAACGGAGATCAATCGGCATCAATTTGGTCACGAACGGATCACACCATATTCGGTCGTTCGTGGGGAATCGGGGCGCGCACCCCGGCCGGACGGGCGCTGCGGTGGGGGTGTGGTGACCGTGCTGGTCCGGCATGCAACCGTGTGGGACGGACGAACCGTCCTGTCACGTGTCGGCACGCAACGAGCGGAGGCTTCCGCGTGGACCAACGCGAGGAGCAGGAGTTCGCGGAGTACTTCGCGGCTCGGCGGGAGGCGGTGCGTCGCATGGCCTACATGATGTGCGGCGACTGGCACCGCGCGGACGACCTCGCCCAGCAGGCGTTCATCGCGGTGCACCGCAGGTGGCGCAGGATCCGCGACAAGGAGGCGCTGGACGCCTACGTGCGGCGGACGCTCACCCGGGCGGTGATCGACGAGTCCCGGAAGCCGTGGCGGCGGGAGCGCGCGGTGGAGCGGCTGCCGGAACGGCCCTCCGGCGACGGCGAGGTGGACGACTCCGTGACCACGCGACGTACCTTGCTGGCCGGACTGCGCATGGTGCCGCCGAAGCAGCGGGCCGTGCTCGTGCTGCGCTATCTGGAGGGACTGGACGTGGCCGGGGTGGCCGAGGTCATGCGATGCAGCGAGGGCAACGTGAAAAGCCAGACGGCCCGGGGACTGGAGGCGCTCCGCGCCGCGCTCGGCGACTCGCTCGGCGATCTGCGGTCGACGTCGTGAGGAGGTGCGGTGGTGCGTGAGCACGAGCTTGCCGAGTTGTTCCGGGACGCGGCGGGGGAACCCCCCGAGGCCACGTTCGACGAGCAGGACGTGGTCCGCGCCTCGCGGCGGGTGACGGCCCGCAGGCGGATGGGCGCCGTCGGAGGCTCGCTGGCCGCGGCGGCCGTGCTGGTCACCGGGATCGGTGTCGGGACGGGGTGGTTACCCGGCGGGACGACCGGTCAGAGCGAACGTCCCCGCGCCGGGGTGTCGGAGCAGGGAGCTCCCTCTCCCCGGTCCGGTGGGGGGCAGGGCCCCACGGCGTTGTCCGTGCCCGGCGGCTCGCAGGGGTGCGGTCCGCCCGACCGGAGGCTGGCGGGGGCGCTCTCGGAGCAGTTGCCCGGCCGGAGCCCCTCCGGGGAGCCGGTGGCCGCCGAGGAGTGTCCCCCCGGGGCCGAGGCTGCTTCCTTCCGGGTGCGCCGGGAGGGCGGCAGCGGCAGCGTCACCGCGATCCTGCGCCCCGCCGCCGCGGGGCTCTCGACGGGGCCGGCCGAGGTGCGGCGCCTCCCGGACGGTGGTCTGGAGGTGACCGTGCGCGCCGACAGCGGCAAGGAGCTGACCCTGCGCAGCAGTCCCGGTCGGGACGGTTCGGCGCCCTATGCCGGTGAGCTGCGGGAGATCGCCCGCGAGCTCGCCGGGCGGTTGTGACTCACGTCCTGCGGAGAGTCCTCCTCCGGGGCACTCTCGGGCGGCGGCGTGTTCCCGTCCTGTCGTGCGGCGGCGCCGTGACGGGTGCCGGACGACAGGGGACGGTGGCTTCGCCCACCAGAATGGGACGCGCGTACCACTTTTTGGCTAGTATGTCCGGTGAGCAACGGGACGTACTCGAAGGACGTGGCGAGCATGGCGTGGCTGGTGTTGATCCTTTCCGGGGTGCTGGAGGCGGGATGGGCCGTGTCACTGAAACTCTCGGAGGGTTTCAGCAGGCTGCTGCCCAGCCTGACCTTCCTGGTGCTGTCGGCGGGCAGCTTCGTCGGGCTCGCCTGGGCGATGCGGTCGCTGCCGGTGGGGCCGGCCTACGCGGTCTGGACCGGAATAGGGGCGGCGCTGACCGCGGTGATCGGCATGGTCTGGCTCGGCGACGCCGTGTCCGTGGTCAAGATCCTCTCGATCGTGCTGATCATCTCCGGGGTGCTGGGGCTCAACCTGGCCGGTGTCGGGCACTGAGCCGACCCGGGCGCGGGATGCCCGTCGCTCCCTCTCCCGGCCGGTGGGGGTCGCTAGGATCGGGTCGATGACGGCGGCGAGCACCCCGAAGGGGGAACGACGGCGGCACCTGCTCGTGGTCGCCGCCGCCCAACTGCTTTCCGAGGGCGGGTTCGCGGCGGTCCGGCACCGGGCGGTCGCCGAACGGGCCGGGTTGCCGCTGGCCTCGACGACGTACTACTTCGACTCCATCGAGGAATTGATCACCGCGGCCGTGCGCCACGAGGCCGAGCAGGAACTGGAGGCGGGCAGACAGCGGCTGCACCACCTCTCCGAGCGGTCCTACGACACCGGCGACGTGGTGGAACTGGTGCTGGACCTGCTGCTGGGCGAGGACTCCCGGGACGGTGGGGTGGACTCGGTGCTGCTGCGCTACGAGCGCCTGGTCGGCTCCCCGCGCAGGCCCTACCTGGCCGAGCCGATGCGAGAGATGGCCGCCCGGCTGCACGAACTGATCGACGAGATATTCCGACGTTCGGGCATGGACGTCGACCGGGAGCGGATGTTCGAGCTGATCGCGCTGGTCGACGGGGCCGTGGTCAACGCCCTGATCGAGAGCGACCCCGACCCCCGGGGTGCTGCCCGAAGGATGCTGCGCACCCAGTTGGAGCGGGATTCCTCGTCTCGTGAGGGGCAGTGACCGAACTTCTACTTGCCAGACCGGAAAGTGGTGATTACACTTTCCGGTATGGAAAGTGGTTGGGGTTCGACCTCGCGGACGGATGTTGAGGACGCGCGTCGTGCGTTGGATGATGCCGCTGTCGCTCGGCAACGGGGCGCGGCACGCGCCGTGAGTCCGTGGTGGTACCACGTCGCCACGGGATTGGTGCTCTTCTGCGTGTTCCTGTCGTTCAGTGTCGGTGGCGGTGTCGTGTTCTTCGTCCCGCCGTTGGGGGCAGTGGCGGTGATCGTGTTGGGGGTGCTGGTGCGACGTGTTCGTGGGGTGGAGGTCGACCGCACCCGTGACCTGAGGGGCGGATGGGGGCCGAACATGTGTTACTACGGCTTGTTTCTGGTGTTGACCGGGGTCGGCGCCTATCTCGAGTTCGGTGCCCAGTGGCGCTGGTCGATGGCTGTGGCGGGAGCGCTGCTTCTCGTGCCGACGATCATGATCGGCCGTCACAACGATCTGGCTAAACGGCGGGAACGAGGCGCGAGGGCGTGAGCGCTGATGATCGAGGCGGTTTTCGATGAGGTGATCCATCCCAGCAACCGGCTACAGATCTGCGCCATGCTCGCCGAAGGGGGTTCCTGGGAGTTCGCCACCGTACGCGATGAGCTGGGACTGAGCGATTCCGTGTTGAGCAAGCAGGTCAAGGTCCTGCGGGAGTCCGGATACGTGACAGTGACCAAGAGCCCCAGGAACCCACGCAGCCGCACCTGGCTCGCCCTCACAGCCGAGGGCAGAAGAGCGCTGGAGGGACATCTGACCGTGCTGCGTCGCATGGCGGAGCGCTCCTCACCGGCGCGGACCCGGGAAAACGAGCAGTGATTGGTGGTGACCGCCCTTTCCGTGACCGAGCCGGGCCGCTGGTCCGGAACTGAACCGAAATAAAAATACGGTCACCGTTTCCCGGATTCGGAGTGAACCCCTCGTGGTTCGGACGCCGGGGTGGTGGCCGTATTTTTCGTGGAAACGCCCTGGCGGGTTCCTGACGAGGGGCAACGGCGGCGAGCGCGGTGGTGAAGGACCGCACCGAAGCGCCGGGGCGTGCCGCGGTCCACCCATGGCCGACCGTGCGAAGAAGGTGTGTCTCCGGGAGGGACCCCTCCTCAGGCTTCCCACACCGCGCTTGCCCCGGAACGTCTCGGCGATCGTGCGCGGGTCCCGGTTCACTGTTCGACAGGTGTTCGTCCGGCACTTCTTTCCCGGGGAGCGGGGTTCGAGCGTGGGGCCTTCCGCCTGCCGGGGCCCGAGCTCCGTACAGGGGACCGTCTCCTCCCACCGGGCCACGAGGACTCCCGTCCGTTGCGGTTCGTCCCGGTCTCTCGCGCCTCATGGGCCGGGATCCGCCCCCGTCGTAGCCCGCAGCTTCCGAAGAGGTTATGGGCTTCTCTCGTGCGAGAGGCTAAAAAGGAGTATTTTCTTCTACCCTTTTCGGGCTAGTACGGTGACCTGTCGGAGGGTGCGTGGACTGCGTCATATGGTTTTTTGAAATCGTTTTCTCATTTTTTTCGCTGGATACGGATTTGGTTTCCGCCGAGCGGGTCGTGTAGTCCCCTTGCATTTCTTCTCCTTTTTCGCAACTGGTCTGATTGGAGTGTGATATATTTAACACATTATCGACACTTTGTGAGCTACTCCATTAGTGTGAAATCGCAAGCCGATAAGCGGATATGGATCCGGTCTGGTTTCCTTCTGTGGAAGTGCGTCTTTCCTGTGTCGCAGTTGGAGGCGATCGCTTCTGGGCAACTTTCGTGCGTGAATTTTTTGACAGTGTTCGTTTTGTTTCCGGGGTTCTAGATTCGCGCCCCGCTCTGCTGTCGCTGTCGTGGTGGTAGAACTCGTCCCAGTGGATCCGTGAGAGTGGAGCCCGAATGGTTTCACCGCCCATGATCGATACTTCTTACGAGGAAGATTCTTCGGTTTCCCCGCGGGGAGGTAAGGCAAGAAAGAACAAGGGATCAACAGGGTTCAAACCGGTTGATCTGGACGGAATACCGGCGGTGGAGGGGCTGCTCACGAGGCTCGGTCTCGGAGTTTTCCTGCGTGACTCGTTGAAAGCTCCAATAGGTCGCAATGACGTGTGGGCGGGCCCTACCACGGTCGGAAAAGATGTCTTCGTGAAAAGACTGCTCGGTTCCGAGGAGGACGTGAGCTCCCGGATGCGGCGTCTGATGGACTTCGAACGTTTCTCCGCCGAGCTCCCTCCCGGATCCGCTCGCAGCCCCACTCTGCTGGGAAGTGACGAAAAAGCGGGGATCGTCGTCTACGAATACCTGGACAACACCAGAAACGCTGTGGAACTCGTGGTGGACGAGTCGTTCGACGACGAGCTCTCGGAACTCGTGGGAAACGCCATGGGGCGGCTGCACGGGACGGATCCCGGAACGGAGGTGACGATCGACACCTCGGAGCCCCCTCAGCCCTCGGTGCGGCTGTTGTACGGTCTTTCGTCCTCGATGTTCGAAAATCTGAGTTTCGGGGAGTTGTCCGCTTGGCGGATCATGCAGCAGGACGAGGAACTCATAAGGGGCGTCGAGCGACTCCGAGAAATGGAACGACGGGCTCCGAAAGTTCCTGCTCACTGTGATCTCAGGGTGGATCAGTTCCTGGTCGCCGAGGACGGACTCTACGTTACGGACTGGGAGGAATTCCGACTCGCGGACGCCGCTCGGGACGTGGGAGCTTTCGCGGGTGAATGGCTCCACCGATCCGTCCTCGACATCGTGACCAGCCGAGGTGACACCACATTCGTTGACACGGAACTGACCCATGAGAAGGTTTTGGAGCGCGGTGTGACGAAGATGCGGCGTCTGTTGCCCCGGGTGCATCATTTCTGGCGCGGTTATCTCGGTGCACGGCCGAGCATCGACGAGGAGTTCGAGTCACGTGCGACGGCTTTCGCCGGCTGGCATCTGTTGGACCGGCTGATCGCCGCTGCCGCTCGTACCGCCCGTCTGTCCGGTATCGAACGAGCCGCTGCGGGGGTGGGACGAGCAGCGCTGCTGACTCCGGAGAAGTTCGCGAGCACACTCGGGTTCGAAGGAGCACGATGACTACCGAGACCACACCCACCTCCGCGCACTTGGTGGAGCTGCTCAACGGGGTACACATCTCCGAGGACAGGTGCTCTGCCACCGTTTCGGATCGCGAGCTCGAAGCCGACGACCCGAACGAGCTGCGCAGACTGCTCGCGGAATCCCTCTACGAGGTGCTGCATTCCGGTCAGCGGGAACAAGAGGAGTTGCCTTTCCGGATCAGGGACGAAGAGTTCGAACGGGAACTTTCCGAAGTGGTACCGCACCGGACGAGTACGGCACGGGCGCGAGTGTGCACCCCGCCGGCGGATGTCGAGGGGCCCGCGGACACGGTGCTCGTCGAACGTGACGGCGTTCGGGTCTGGGTTCCCGCCGAAACCGTGTTGGACGGATCCGCCGGCTCGCACGGATCGACGGTGACGCTGGAGGTCTCCGCGTTGCGGCCCGCCCTGTCACCCGGCTTCTTCGTGGTGGATGGCTCCACTCCCCGTACTCCGGGAGGTGGTGCGGTTCGGGTGTACTTCAACGTCGCTGACTGGAGACGTGTGGCGGGGTTCTGGTCCCGAATTCTCGGTTATCTGGAGGACAGAGGAGTGGCCTACCGCAGCAAGGTGCTGTCCGTGAAGCAGATGTATCCGAGACGGGACGCGGTCGTGGTCTATCTGGCCGAGAAGGACGAACACGTGGTCGACGGTCTGGTCGAGGCCGTGGACGGTTCGGACTGTCTCGACACGGAGACCTCCGCCTTGGCCGAACGTCTCGGTCCCGGTACGGCCGTGGCTCGGGAACCCGCTGACACACGTGCTGGTATGGGGGGACTGAGTTTCGGTCAGCACCGCGCGAGCGTACTGGCCTATGCCCTGATGGACAGCGCGGCTGGGACCGCTTCGTTGGCCGGAGCGCTCGAACAGCGGTGTGTGGAGGCGAACATCGATCCGAATCGCCCCGCGCGCAATCTGAACTCGCTGTGAGACAAGTTTGGCTGCCGGATCGGGAGAGAATCGACCTGAACCGGTTGCAAGGGGTGCGGAAACGTGCCTCTTGTTTTCGGTTCAGTTCGTCAACGGAAAGGAAAAGCTCATGGAAAAGAGCGCCGCCATCATGGAGCTCGTCTCCAACTACAACACTTACGCCGATGCGGGTGAGCTCAACGTCACAACGGCGTCGGACGCCCCCGCCACCTCTCCCGCCTGCGCCGTGAGTGCGGCCGCGAGCGCGGCCAGCTCCTGGTACTGCGTTTCCGCCGCTTCCGGTGCGAGCGTTTCGGCCACCGCCGAGGCCAACTGCTGAAGTACTTTCGGCGGGAGATCGCCGAACAGGAACATGACTCTTTTCTCGTGAAAGTGAGGAAAAATGGAGAAAACCAGTGCGATCATGGAACTGGTCGCGGGATACGAGGCCTACAGCCAGGCCGACGAGTTGAACGTGACCGCGGCCACCGATGCACCGGCTACCAGCCCGGCCTGCATCGCGTCCTTCTCGGCGAGCGCCGTTTCCAGTAGAACCACCGTCGACACCTACAACAACGGCTGCTGACAGCCGCAGATGAACCGGGGCGGGTGTGGTGTCGGACCACACCCGCCCCACCCGTAAGAACACTTCGGATCATTCCCGGGTTGGACGAAGTGGACCAACAACGTCCTACCCGTACGAATGTTCGGTGTCGTGATACGAATGGGGAATCCGGTGATGGATGGCGGTACTGCCGGGCGAACTCTCATGGGAATGGCCGACCTGCTGCGCCCTTCGGCTGTTCGTGCCGCCGCTACGCTGCGGTTGGCCGATCACGTTGCGGCCAGTTCCGGAAATCTGGAAGAAATGGCCGAACGGACTGGTACACGACCGGAACTTCTGGACGTTCTCCTGCGCTATCTCGTGGATATCGGACTTTTCCGTCGCGATGCTTCCGGGCAGTACGGGATCACCGATCTCGGAACCCCGTTGCTGGAGAATTCCCCGGAAAGCGTCCGCCGTCATCTCAGCGTGGACGGGCTGTTCGGCAGGGCGGATGCGGCGTTGATCGGTCTGACACACACGATCCGTACCGGAGAACCGTGTCACGTGGCCACGTTCGGACACGGATACTGGGAGGCCGTCAACGAGTCCCCGGAGTTCGCCGAGGCGCTGCAGCACGCGGACGAATCCGGGTTGAGCTGGGACATGGAAACGATCCTGGAGTCCTACAACTGGTCGGACGTCGACAGCGTGGTTGATGTGGGGGGCCACAACGGAACGCTGTTGGCGGAGTTGGCGCTCCGGAACCCGGGACTACGCGGCACTCTCGTGGACCTGACGAACGTGGTGGAGGTCGCACGCCGAAAATTCTCCGCGCAGAGGCTGGACGACAGGTGCGAGGCGGTCGTCGGAAGTTTCTTCGAACCGTTGCCCACCGGTGCCGACGTGTATCTCCTTTCGGCGATTCTCGCCGACTGGAGCGACGAACAGGCCGTCGAGATCCTGCGACGCTGCGCGGAGGCGGCCAACCCCCACGGACGTGTGTTGTTGGCCGAGGTCAACATGCCCATGCACGATGCCTACCTGGAACTGTGGATCCGGGCCACGATGCCCGCTCCGGTTCGCGAGGTTTCCGAGCTGGTGGCGCTGGCCGAGAGGGCGGGACTGCGGTTGACCTGGGAGGGACCCGTCACGCAGGTCCGCTCGATGCTGGAGTTCGCTCCCACCACGCCCTGAACAGTCCGACGCGGGTAACTCACATTACCGAGAAAGTTGCGTGAAATGGACGCACAGGAGCAGGAACCGCGGTTGAGGATTTTGCGGGAGCTGGCGCGCGGCAAACGCGGCCAGGTCGTGCTGATCGGATTCCTCGCCGCGGTGTCCGCGGTCGCGACGTTGGTACTGCCGTTGTTCGTGGGGCGGTTGATCGCGGCGATTCAGCGGGCGGATGAGCTCACCGGTTGGGCCGTCGTGCTGGTCGCGGCCGGTTTTGGTTCCGCCACGGCGGGGGCGGGGGCCACGTACCTGCTGTCCAAGCTGGGGTTGCGGCTGATCTACCGGTTGCGTGCCCGAACCATGCGGCACTCGTTCGGGTTGCGTCTGGCTGACGCCAGGGAGGAGGGGTCCGGCAACCTCGCCACCAGGCTGACGGCCGACGCGGTTCGACTCAAGACCGTCATCGACATCGGACCCATTCAGCTGCCGATGGCGGTGTTCACCGTGCTCGGCACCTTGGTGATCATGGGATTGTTGGACTGGGTACTGCTGCTCGTCACAGTCGGTGCCTTCGCGATCGCGGTGGCGATCATCTCCGTGGTCGTAGTCGGACTGCGGCGCAAGTACGTGGCCGTCCAGGAGGAGGTCGGTGCTCTCACCCGGCACTTCGTGGCGGCCCTGGACTCCCTGACGATCATCAAGGCCTGCCGTGCCGAGTCGAGAGTGGCCGACGGTTTGGCGGAACGGGCCGAACGGGCCGCGAAGTTGGACATCGCGGCCGCCAGGATGGAATCCCTGATGGTCCCGGTGATCAACCTGGGACAGCAGATCGCCTTGGTGAGCGTGGTGGTCGGCGGTGGCGCTCGTATGGTGGGTGGCCAGCTGACACTGGCCGACTTCGTCTCGTTCCTGGTTTATCTCCTGCAGCTCACGGCTCCACTGATCATGACGGCTTCCGGGGTGGGAAATCTGCAGGTCGGCCTGATGGCGCGCAAGAGGTTCGATGACTTGTTCGCGAAACCGGTGGAGTACACCGGTGAGGAGACACGGGGGGAGACGGAGCTTCCGGACTGCTCGGCCGACACACCGGCTGTTCGGTTCGAGGCCGTGAATTTCTCCTACGACGAACGTCCCGTGTTGCGTGAGGTGGATCTGTGGGTCCCGGCTCGCGGACTGACGGCCATGGTCGGTTTGTCCGGTTCCGGCAAGACCACGGCGCTCGGACTGATCGAACGGTTCATGAAGCCGGACTCGGGGACGATCCGGGTGTTCGGGCGTGAACAGGACGCCTGGTCGTTGGACGCGTTGCGGAGACAGGTCGCCTATGTGGACCAGGAGGCGACATTGGTGCACGACACGGTGCGCAACAACCTGGTCCTGGGGAAGGACGGCTCCGTCGACGAGGAGGAGCTCTGGTCGGCCCTGGAAAGGGTCGGGTTGGACGGGGAAGTGTCCGCTCTGCCGTACGGAATCGACACACGCCTGGACGGCGTGACGGAACTTTCCGGTGGTCAACGGCAACGGTTGGCTCTGGCGCGGGCGGTGCTGGCCGACGCGCGGTTGGTGCTGCTGGATGAACCCTCGTCGCAACTGGACAGTGTGAACGAGCAGAAACTGCGCGAGGTCGTCGACAGCCTCGCGGCGGATCGTGCGGTGCTCGTGGTGGCACACCGGATCTCCACCGTCCAGCACGCCGATCACGTGATCGTGCTGGATTCCGGCCGGATCGTGGAACAGGGCTCACACGATCATCTGTTGCGCGACTGCACGGAGTACGCGGAGCTCGTCAGCGGCCAGATGCTGACCGATCCGGACCGTGCGACCGTCTAGGAAGCGAGCCGTAAGCCATGAGGACGTTGTCCGTACTCATCCCTTTCGCCCCCACCCGGCCCGAGCAGGTGCTTCCCTGGGCGGCCTTCGTCCAGTGGAGTGAAGCGTATCGGCTCTGGCAGGGGCAGGGAGCGGTGATAGAACCCCATCAAACCTTCACGGTGGCGGCCGCTTCGGGATTCCGGATTCCCGTCGGTACCGGGGTTACCTTGATGCCCTTCGAACACCCCTTCCAGGCCGCGCTGCAGGTACGCACTCTCGCCATGACCACGGGACACCCGTTGGTCGCCGGTTACGGACCCGGAGCGGCCGCGTTGCAACGTGGTCTGCGCGACGCCCCTTACGGTAGTCAGCTGGGTGCCGTCCGGGAGTACGTCGACATCATGCGTGGGCTGTTGGTCGATGGATCCGTCGACCAGGAGGGGACCTATTTCTCCTGCCACAACGGACTCACTCCGCTGCCCCGTCCCTCGGTCGAGATCGGTCTGGGAGTGTTGCGTCCGGGGATGGCCCGCCTGGCCGGGGAGATCGCCGATGTCGCGATCACGTGGTTGACACCGGCCCGCTACATCGAGGAGGTGCTGCTGCCCGAGCTACGGGTGGGCGCGGACCGCGCAGGCAGGCCCGTGCCGCGTGTGGCCGCGATAGTCCCGCTGGCGTTGTCCGGTTCCGAGCGGACCGCCACGGAGCTGGTACTCGCCAGTAACGCTGAGCACGTGAAGCTGCCCCACTACGTCGACATGTTGCGCCGTTCCGGGATCGACGTGGACACCGCCGATCCCACTTCGAGGGCCGAGGCGTTGCTTTCCGGACGTGCCTTCCTCAACGGGAACTCGGAACGGATCGCTGAGCAACTGGAGGAGTTCGACGACGCCGGGGTCGACGAGATCGTGCTGAACTTCACCGGTGTGTGTGCCCGCTTCGGCATACAGGCGGCCCTCGGTGAGGCGGAGACGGTGCTCGGGGAGATCACGTGAGGGGCGAGGCACAGGAGACCTCGGAGGTCCCCGATTTCGGTGTCCGGCGGTTGCTGCTGGTGACCACCGGCTCCTCGTGGGCCACGGGGACGCCGATGTGGGTGTACTGGATGCGCAGCTCCTATCCGGATCTGCGGATCACGATGCTGCTCACGCGCAGCGCACGACGGTTCGTGACCCCTCAGGCTCTCCGGTCGCGTGTGAACGGCGAGGTGCTGTGGGACGAGTGGCCCGAGGACGAGGGAACGGCGCGACACGTCGAACTCGCCGAATGGGCGGAGGCGATCGTGGTTTATCCCGCCACATTGCATTTCGTGGGGCGCCTCGCGTCGGGTTTGGCCGACAGCCCCGCTCTGCTGGCGGCGCAGTGCGCGAACGTCCCGGTCGCTGTGGCTCCCGCGCTGCCGCCGGGAGGGATGGACAGTCCCGCTTTCCGAGACCACTGGGAGACATTGGTGCGGCGTGAGAACACGGTACTGGTGCCACCGGTTTCCGGGCCGAGTCTGACGACGGGCAGAAACGACGCCTGGGTGCCCCCCACCTTGTTCGAGGTGCTGGAAATGGTCGAACAACGACGTGTCGAGCTCGCCGCCGCTGAGGCGACGGAGTGCTCACCGCCCGATCCGGCTCCCCTTCTCGCGGACAGGACGAGTTTATGACTGCGTGTACCGAGGACGAACCGCTCACCGAATTCGGTACGGGTTTGTTGAGTACCGTGATACACCGGAGCGCCACGGGTTTTGTCTGGCGCAGAGAGGCCGGCCCGCTCGCCCCCACACCGCTGCGTCCGGCGGACGTGTCGCTTCCGGAGTCCGCCACTGAATCCGCCTCGGAGGACGGCGTACGGCTGGTTCCCGGCCAGGCGGTGGGCAAATCGCGCCTCTACCGCGTGCGCGGATGGGAGTCGCTGGCCACCCGGTTGCTGCGAGACGGTGTGCACGGGGACGTGGAGACCCCTCTGTACGGGTTGGGGCGGGTGCTGCGTGCGTTGCACGCCTGTACGGCTCCGACATCGGTGACCGAACCCCCTCGGGGATGGTTGCGACTCGATCAGTGGTTGTCCGGACGTGCCCGTGTTCCGCGGGCGGCATCGGCCGGGATCGAGTTGCGCAGGCAGCTCGGCGTTCGACGTTGGGACACGCTGCGGGAGTGGTGTGACCGAGTGCTGGCCGACAACGAAGGTGCCCTCGCGCACGGAGGCCCGGGGCTGGGGTCGGTCGTGGTCGGTGCGGACGCCGCTGCCGACGTGCTGGTCGGGGAGGACCTGGGAACGGCTCCGTGGTACTTCGATCTGGGCTGGGTTGTCGGGGAACTGGTCGAGCTCAAGTGGTACAGCAACGGCAGCCAACAGGATTGGCAGCCTCTCATCGAGGCGCTTTTTCGCGGGTACGGCCGTGATCTCGGTGCGGAGTGGAACCGGATGGCGAGTCTGCGAATCGCATTGCACCTGCACGACTACACGGCTTATGTGGCCCGGAATCCTGAGGAGTTGACACGCTACGCCGACTTCCTCGGTTTTCTGATCGATCTGTGAGACGTGAGAGTTCTGTCATGGCCCAGACGCGGAAAGAGTCCGGACTTCGACGTGAAACGCTGTCCAACGGGCTGCGTGTGTTGTTGGAGGCGCTTCCCGGTGCGCCACGGGCCTCGGTCTCTGTTCACTACGGAGTGGGTTTCCGTGCGGAGGAGCCCGGTTGGCAGGGATTCGCGCACCTGTTCGAGCATCTGATGTTCCGTGGCAGCGCAAACCTCCCGAACGGACGTTTCTACGATCACGTCCACCGCTTCGGTGGGTATGCCAACGGCACAACACACCAGGACTATACCGACTACTATCAGACGGTTCCGCTCGGCGCGCTCGAACAGGCCCTTTTCGCGGAAGCGGATCGGATGCGTGCCCCCACGTTCACCGAGGAGAATCTGGCCGAGCAGTTGGAGGGGATAGAAAGAGAGATCGACGAAGCCGTCACCCGACGTTCTTACGGTGGTTTTCCCTGGCCTCTGCTTCCCGCCGCGATGTACCGTACGTTCGTCAACGCGCACGACGGTTATGGTGATCTGAGCAGGTTGCGCCGCAGTACCGTGGATGACTGCGCGGAGTTCTTCGAAACCCACTATTCTCCCTCCAACGCGGTACTGACCGTGGTCGGTGACATCGAACCGAGCAGGGTTCTACGACTCGTCGAACGGCACTTCGGTGACATCCCCGCGCGGCCGGTGGCCCCGCCGCCGTGCTCCTCCGAACGACTGGACGCGGATCGATGGTTGTCCCGGAACGAGTCCGGTGTCCGGGCCCCCGCCGTTGCTGTCGGGTACCCGCTGCCGGATCCGGAACGGGACCGGCGCGGTTACCTGACGCACATGGTGCTGGCGGCCATGTTGGACGGATACGGACGTGAAACCGGTCATGCCCCGAACATCAGTGCCGGCTGTGGTTTTTTCGGTCCGCTCGATGCCAGGGACCCCGATCCTCTGGTGGTCACTGCCCTGGTTCCCCCGGAGGTGTCTCCGGAATCCGTTCCTCGGGTGCTCGAAAGACAGTGGGAGGAGTGGTCCCGCGCAGACGGTCTCGACGAACTCGTGGAGCGGGCGGTGTCGAGTGCGGTCGTCCGCAGGCACCGTATTCGGACCGACTTGGCGGCCCGTTGTCGTGAGTTGGGGCGCTCAGAGCTGCTTTTCGGAGCCGCCGAACAGGTGGACGAGCTTCCGGAACAGCTCGCCACGATAACTTCGAGTGAGGTAGCACACGCCGCAAGGGCGTTGCGGGCTGCCCCCAGGGGAATCCTGGTGGTCGAACCGGGGGAACAGCGTGACGAGTTCCCGGCGGCCCCTGGGGACGTTGCGGGGGCTTCCGCTGACTGGCTCGGGCGTGGGCGTTCGCGCACCACCGTGAGGACGATGGCCACCGCAGGGGGAGTTCGCGAGTTTCCCGCCTGTGCGGAGCAACCGGAACTGCGGCTCGGTGAACGGCGGGACGAGATGGTGTACGGGGGACCGCGGGTGGTGGCGATCGTCGACGACCGCGTGCCCGTGGTGGAACTCAGACTGCGTCTGCCGTTGGGACTGCCGGGATGGCGGGACACGTCGCTCGTCGAGGGGCTCGTGGGGCTGCTGGAGGAGCGTGTCCGTGCGGGGGCACGGGCGCGAGCGTTCGGAGGCGAACTCGTGTTCTCCGTCGACGGGCAGTGGCTGGACGTCGAGGGGCACGCTCCCACCGAACGGGTGGACGCGTGGCTGAGCCTCCTTCACGAGGCGCTGTCCACCAGGGGTTTCGACGGCTACGACGAAACTTCGGTCCGGCGGAGGGCCGATTTCCTCCGGCACCAACCCGACCGGATGCTCGATGACCTCCTGCGTCGTCGTTGGCTGGAAGAGCCCTGCTGTGAGGAGTTCCCTGACGGAACCTCGCCCACGCTGGATGCTCTCTTCGATTCCGTGACGGATCTTCGTGACGGGGTGTTGATCGCCGTCGGCGACCTCGATCCGGAGACGTTCCGGGAACGTGTTGAGGAGGTGCTGGCCTCGGATACGGCAGGGGGGAGGCGTGTCGTTCGACCTGTGCCGTCGGTGAACGGACCTGTGACCGTGTCCGACCACGAGCACGACGAGGAGCACGTGCTGTTGTGCCGTCCCGAGTCCGTCGAGGAGAGCTCGTCTCCCGCTCGGTATCTGGCGACGGCCGTTGCCGGAGGCTACTTCCGTTCCCGGCTGGCAGCACGCAGTATCCGCCACGGACGGGAAGGCTACCGCGTTTTCGCGGGAAGGGACGCCTTCCTGGACGGTGCGCGTGTCTATGTCCGGGCGACTCTGCCCCGGGGACGCGTCGCCGAGGCCCTCGCCGAGATCCGCGCGGAGCTGAGCGGGCTCAGTACGGACCCACCGTCGGAGTCGGAAGTGGGGCGGGCGCGTGAGTTCTGTGCTGCCCAGATGCTCGGTGTGGCTGACTCACCGGCGACGTTGGCCGACATGGTGCGAGGGGCCGTCGCCATGGGGGGAAGCGTCGACTGGCTCGAACGGTTGCCGGTCCTGTTGAACGAGACCGCTACCGCCGAGGTGGTCGCGGCGGCAGAGCAGTTGTTCGCCGGCCGTTCGTCGATGAACTTGCTGTTCGGTGATGTGGACCCGTGAAGGGGAGTGAGGATGTCCGATTCCGTACTCGGTGATCACGTCGCACTGATCGCCGACGACCTGTTGTTGCTGTTGCTCGGCGACGGCTCCGGACGGCCGGTGGTGAACGGTTCGGAAAGGGACACGGCGATCGCGGGCGCCGTCATGCTCGAACTGATCGGTTCCGGAAAGGTGGAGATCACCGGCTCGGAGGAGGCTCCCGAACGGATCGAGATCGTCGTCGTGGATCGTTCCACCACCGGAGACGAGGTGCTCGACCAGGCCCTTTCACGGCTTCCGGAAAAGCCCGTGAAACTGAGGAAGGCCGTTCAACGGAGCGCTGCGAGCGACCGTGATGCCGTGTTGAAGCGCATGATCCGGAAAGGAAAGATCAGTCGTGAGGACATGAGTCTCTTCGGTGTGACTCGGGTGAGGAGTTGGCCACCTGCCTACGGGAAACACGTGGAGACCTTCGCCGAGCGTCTTCGGGAGGTGCTCGTCGACGGGGACGAGCCCGAGGAGCGGACGGCGCTGCTGGTGGAGCTGTTGTGGGCTTCCGGTGCCACACACGCTGTGGTGGGTGGGGACAGGGCACGGGTCGAGCGACGCGCTGCGCGCATCGCCGAGCGGGACTGGTCCGGTTCCGCCGTCGGCCTCTCGATCCGCGGTGTTCGGTCGGTGATGGTGGCCGCCATCGCCGCGGCCGGCGGCGCTGCCGCAGGGGGGTGAAGAACCTGTGACCGAGACCTTCGACCGTGGCCCCGGTCAGCCGAACGGACACCGACGTTCTCTTCACGTGGCGTTCATGACCGTACCCGCGCACGGACATGTGAACCCCACCCTGGGATTGGTGAGTGAACTCGTCTCACGTGGCCACCGGGTGACCTATGCGATCAACGAGGACTTCGCTCCCCTGGTCGAGGAGGCCGGTGCCAACGCGCTGTGTTACGAGTCCACGTTCCCACCGGCGGACGATTTCGGCAGGGGGTGGCCCGGTCCCGGAGAGGCGGAGGCCGCTGCTCGGAAGTTCTACGAGGAACGGGAGGCGGCGCTGCCCCAGGTCGCCGCCGTCTACGAGGGAGATCTGCCCGATGTGGTCCTCTACGACATCGCGGCGGGACACGCCCCGGTCCTCGCCGGCGAATGGGGGGTGCCGCAGGTCCAGCTCTCACCCACCCACGTGTTGTACCCCGACGCGGATGCCGTGGATCCCGGGGTGAAGTCCGAGGATGGGGTGGTGGGGGACGATGTGGATCCCTCCTCGTACCCCCCTCGGGGGAGGACTCCGCGGCGCTGCCTGGTGACGATGCCTCGATCGTTCCAGGTGGACAATGGCGAGCCGGGTGACCATTACGCTTTCGTGGGGCCGATGTTTTCGGGACGCGTCGTGCACGGGAACTGGGTTCCTCCGGACGATCGCCCAGTGGTGTTGGTGTCGCTCGGTTCCGTCTACAACGGAAGCATTGATTTCTTCCGGACCTGTGTCGAGGCGTTCCGGGAGCTCGACCGGCACGTGGTGGTCGCTCTCGGCCGTTCCTTCGAGGAGAGGGAGTTCGAGGGGGTTCCCGAAAACGTCGAGATTCACGAGTGGGTGCCACAGATGAGGGTGCTGCCTTGGACCTCCGCCTTCGTCACGGCGGGAGGGATGGGCAGCACGATGGAAGCGCTGAGTCACGGAGTCCCGCTGGTGGTCGTCCCGCAGGCGGTGGACCAGTTCGTCACGGCGCGGCGTGTGGTGGATCTCGGGCTCGGCACGAGCCTCTCGTCTGCCGCGCTTACCCCGGAGGCGTTACGTGCGGCCGTGCTGCACGTGTCCACCGACGAGCATGTCGCCCAGCGGGTACGTGCGATACGTGAGGAAATCGCCGAGAGCGGTGGTGCCCGCAGAGCCGCGGACATAGTGGAGACGCATGGCTGAGTACCAGAATTCCCCGCGAGACGCCGTACGGGAACGAGTCGCCCCCTCGAAGAATCCGAGGGAGGAAGCGGTGATCGACGTGCGCGACCTGCGCATGCGCTACGGCACGACCGATGCGTTGCGTGGGGTCGACTTCACGGTCCGGCGTGGTGAGGTCGTCACTCTGCTGGGTCCGAACGGGGCGGGCAAGACCACTGTCGTCGAGATCTTGGAGGGGTTCCGGAAACGTTCGGCGGGTGAGGTGAGCGTCCTGGGAACGGACCCGGAACAGGCGGACGAGCGCTGGCGCGCCGGAGTCGGGGTGGTGTTGCAGTCCTGGCGGGACCACAACAAGTGGCGGGTGAGGGAGCTGCTGACCCATCTGGGTTCCTACTACGGTCGTTACTCCACCACCGAGGTGAGCAGGCCGTGGAACACCGACGAGCTGATCGACGTCGTCGGTTTGAACGACCACGCCGACAAACGGATAGGCAGTCTTTCCGGAGGTCAGCGCCGACGGCTCGACGTGGCGACCGGGATCGTCGGCAAACCGGAGCTGCTTTTTCTCGACGAACCGACCGCCGGTTTCGATCCCCAGGCGCGTCACGAGTTCCACGAACTCGTGCGTGATCTCTCCGGAGCCGAAACGACGATCCTGCTCACGACCCACGACCTGGACGAAGCCGAGAAACTGGGTGATCGTGTTCTCATACTCGTGGGGGGACGACTCGTGGCCGATGCTCCCACCGGAGAGCTATCAGAACGGGTTTCCGCGGAAGCCGAGGTGCGCTGGAGGCTGTTCGGACAACGCTTCACCCACGTCACAGCAGAACCCACTCGTTTCGTGCGGGAGTTGTTCGCCGAACACGGCGAAGCCGTCGAGGATCTGGAGGTGCGCCGGGCCGGTCTGGAGGAGATTTACCTGAGCGTGGTGCGCGATGTCGAGGCAGGTCGAACCGAAACGGCTGTCCGTGAATTGGCGGAGGTAATGCGGTGAGGATTCCCTTCGACGTCTTCCGTGTGGGAGTACGGCGCGGTCTGACCGAACTGCGACACACCTTCACCAACGCACAGGATCTGTTCGGACAGGCGTGCTGGGCGGGTGTGCTTCTCGGTGTGTTGCTGTGGACCCGCGACGATCCGCTTCCCGGAACGCCCGTCTCGATCAGCGCCTTTCTGCTTCCGGGCCTGGTCGCCATGAGTGTCGGTTTCAACGGGATGGTTTCGTTGGCGCAGTCGTTGACCGTCGAGCGTGAGGACGGAACGCTGTTGCGGGCCCGCACTCTTCCGAACGGGATGTTGGCCTACCTGCTCGGCAAGGTCGTCACCGTTTCCGGGACGGTGTTGGCGAGCACTGCCGTGCTGCTGGTTCCCGGGGCCTTCGTACTCGACGTGCTGGCTCTGCACCAGGTGGATACATGGCTCATGCTGGTGTGGGTACTGCCTCTCGGGCTGGTCGCCACTCTCCCCGTGGGAGCCGTCATCGGCTCGTTGACCGACAATCCCCGTAGTATCGGTTTGGTCATGTTGCCGATCCTGGGGATCGTTTCGATCTCCGGTGTGTTCTTCCCCACTTCAGCGCTTCCCGAATGGCTTCGACAGCTCGGGCAGATGTTTCCCGTGTACTGGTTGAGCCACGGCACACGTTCCGCGCTGCTTCCGGAAGGTTCCGTTCCCGAAGGAGCCTGGTTGGAGACGTTCGGCATGCTCGGCCTCTGGGCACTGGGTGGGCTGGTGGTGGCCCCGTTCGTGTTGCGCTTCATGGCACGTCGTGAGTCCGGATCCAACGTGGCCGCACGCCAACGGAGGGCCATGCGGCGGATCGGGTGACTGTTCGTCGGAGGTGTGTTCCGTTCGGGGATCACCACCCGTTTCGGAGTCGGACACCGGTTTCGGCGGTGGTGTTCACGTCCCGGCGGGGGCCGTACGGCGGTGTCAGCCGGAAGGATCGGTGGTCCCGTGCGGACGGGCCGCGATGCGCCGGCCCTCGTCGATGACCTCGGCGTCGAGCTCCGTCGCCGTGCACTCGGTGTGGTCGAGCAGGTCGTAGGCCTCGTCGAGGCCGACGAACGGTACGGCCGGGTCCGCATCGATCCCGTGGTTCACGGTGACACGCCGCGCGAACTCCCGAGGGGCCATGTCCCCACCAACAATCGTCGGGCGAGCAACCGTACGGCGTGCTCCCACGGCACCCTCGCCACGACTTCGGAAGAGGACATCCCGTCGGTGATCGGTTTCTCGCGTTCGCCGGTCCAGTGGTTTTCGACGCGGAGCACCCCCGGGCCGAGACGACCGGTGACGCCCCCGGCCGGTTCCGAGTCGTTTTCGTGCGGGCGGGAGGTCCCCGCCCCGGCCCGGTATCCTTGCCGGACGTGACGGACAAGCCCAGCATTCCCGACGCACTGGCGAGCCGCTACGCCTCGCCCGAGTTGGTGCGGCTCTGGTCGCCGCGACACAAGGTGGTTCTGGAGCGCAGGCTGTGGCTCGCGGTGCTGCGGGCGCAGTCCGAGCTCGGCGTCGACGTCCCGGAGCGGGCGCTGCGGGACTACGAGGAGGTCCTCGAACGGGTCGACCTGGACTCCATCGCCGAGCGGGAACGTGTGACCAGGCACGACGTCAAGGCCCGCATCGAGGAGTTCAACGAACTCGCCGGGCACGAGCACGTGCACAAGGGCATGACCTCGCGGGACCTCACCGAGAACGTGGAGCAGCTGCAGATCCGGCGCAGCCTGGAGCACGTGCGCGACCGCACCGTGGCGGTGCTGGCCAGGCTCGGGCAGCTGGCCGGCGAGCACGGCGAGCTCGTCATGGCCGGGCGTTCGCACAACGTCGCGGCCCAGGCGACCACACTGGGCAAACGGTTCGCCACCGCCGCCGACGAGCTGCTGGTGGCCTACCACCGGCTGGAGGAACTGCTGGCGCGCTACCCGCTGCGCGGCATCAAGGGCCCGGTGGGCACCGCCCAGGACGCGCTGGACCTGTTCGACGGTGACGAGGACAAGCTGGCGCAGCTGGAGCGCAGGGTCGCCGGTCACCTCGGTTTCGGACGGGTGCTCGGCAGCGTGGGGCAGGTGTATCCGCGTTCGCTCGACTTCGAGGTGCTCACCACCCTGTCGCAGCTGGCGGCCGCCCCGTCCAGCCTGGCCAAGACGATCCGGCTGATGGCGGGCAACGAGCTGGTCACCGAGGGGTTCAAACCGGGCCAGGTCGGTTCCAGCGCCATGCCGCACAAGATGAACACCCGCTCCTGCGAGCGGATCAACGGGCTGGCGGTGGTGCTGCGCGGCTACGTCTCCATGTCCGGGGAGCTGGCCGGGGACCAGTGGAACGAGGGGGACGTGTCCTGCTCGGTGGTGCGCCGGGTGGCGTTGCCGGACGCGTTCTTCGCCTTCGACGGGCTGCTGGAGACGCTGCTGACCGTGCTGGACGAGTTCGGCGCGTTCCCCGCCGTGATCGGGCGGGAACTGGACCGCTACCTGCCGTTCCTGGCCACGACCAAGGTGCTCATGGCCGCCGTGCGCGCCGGGGTCGGCCGGGAGAGCGCCCACGAGGCGATCAAGGAGCACGCGGTGGCCGTGGCGCTGGACATGCGCGAGCGCGGTCTGGAGCGCAACGACCTGTTGGACCGGCTGGCCGCCGACGAGCGGATCCCGCTGGACCGCGAGCAGCTCGGGCAGCTGGTCTCCGATCCGCTGGAGTTCACCGGCGCGGCCTCCAGCCAGGTGCGCGAGGTCGTCGGGGAGATCAACGGGATCACCGAACGGTATCCGGAGGCCGCCGCCTACACACCCTCCCCGATCCTGTGACCCGGCCGGGTGGCTTCCCCCCGGGAGGACGTCGTCTCCGGTGAGGCAGAATGCCCCCGTGGTCGCGCTTTCCGAGTACCGTCCGGTCGCCGCAGGCAAGGTCCGTGAGCTCTACGAGGTCGACGAGAACCATCTGTTGATGGTCGCCTCCGACCGCGTGTCGGCCTACGACCACGTGCTGAGCACTCCCGTGCCGGACAAGGGGCGGGTGCTCACGGCGATGACCGTGTTCTGGCTCGAACTGCTCGGCGACCTGGTGGACAACCACCTGGTCGCCGTGGGGGACGACCCGCGCATCCCTCCCGAGGTGCGCGGCAGGGCGTTGCTGGTGCGCAACCTGGACATGCTGCCCGTGGAGTGCGTGGCCCGGGGCTATCTCACCGGTTCGGGGCTGAGCGAGTACCGCAGCACCGGCGCCGTGTGCGGGGTGCCGTTGCCCGACGGACTCACCGAGGCCTCGGCGCTGCCGGAGCCGATCTTCACCCCGGCCACCAAGGCCGAGCTGGGCGAGCACGACGAGAACGTCAGTTTCGCCGCGGTGGCCGAGACGGTGGGCCCGACCATCGCCGACCGGCTCCGGGACCTGACGCTGCGGGTCTACGAGCGGGCCGCCGACCACGCGCGGCAGCGCGGGGTGATCCTGGCCGACACCAAGTTCGAGTTCGGCGTCTCCTCCACCGGGGATCTGGTGCTGGCCGACGAGGTGCTCACCCCGGACTCCTCCCGCTACTGGCCCGCCGACGAGTACGAGCCGGGCAGGCCGCAGGCCTCCTTCGACAAGCAGTACGTGCGGGATTGGCTGACCTCCCCCGAGTCGGGGTGGGACCGCGCCTCGGACGTGGCTCCCCCGCCGCTGCCCGCCGAGGTGGTGGCCGCCACCCGGCAGCGCTACGTGGAGGCCTACGAGCGGATCACCGGCCGCGACCTCGCCGACTGGCCCACCGACGCCGAACAGGGCTGACCCCGCCCGCCGTACGTTCCTTTCCCCCGCCGCTCACGCGGGTGTCGTGTCGGGGACACGTCCCCGTCACGGGGCGCTGGCCCCATGGGGTCCGTGGGTACACGACTCGTGGTCGCGCTGCACGGGATCTCCGGCGGCGCCGAGCTGGAGGACTGCGCGCGTCTCGCCCGCGCGTTGGGGGAACGTGCCGTTCCGTTCTGCCCGCTGGTCCGACCCTCCGTGTTGGACGATCCCGCCGTGGCCGAGTGGGTGGCCCGGCGCGCGGGCTTGGGGGACGCCGTGGCGCTCCACGGCGTCGGCGGGACGCCCGGCCTCGGACGGGCCCCGCACTCGCTGCCGGAGCACGAGGCGCGGCTGTGGCTGTCGGCGGCGTTGCTCCCGTTCGAGCGGCTGGGGCTGCGTGTCGTGTCCTTCGCCGCCACGGGCGACCGGGTCTCCGCCGGGTTCCTGAGGGCGCTGCGGGATTCCGGTTTCGTGGTCTGCGCGAGCCCGGCGGGGCTGTGGGACCTCTGGAGCGGGGGGACACGGCGCGTGCCCACCCGGGGCCTCGCCGGGGGGAGGTGGCCGTGGTCCCGTGCGCGTCCGGGGGCGCGGCGGGCGTGCGCCGGGGGAGGTGCCCCGGTGCGACTGGCGGTGTCCGCGGCGGACCTGTGC
>NZ_PVSR01000043.1:0-29046 GCF_003001495.1 Actinopolyspora mortivallis | reverse complement strand
CCCTCCCGCCAGGCCGGTTGGGAGAACTCGACCGTCACGTCATCACTCCAGGTCGTCCACTGTCATGTGTTCCGGCGGCGCGGTCACCGTCCCGGGCGTCGCCTCCCTCTCGGGTGTTTCCGCGGCGGGAACCTCGAGGGCGTCGGAGTCCGTGAGCGGCGGCCACACCCGCGGGTCGAGCTCACCGCGAGCACGCCGTTCGGCGAGCCGGTCGGAACGCTCGGCCTCGACGTCCTCGTGCGGGCGGCAACAGTGCTCGTGGGCCTCGGGGTCCTCGGCGTGGGAGTGCGGCTCACACGCCGGCGTGGGGGCCGAGCAGTCGTCGACCGGAGGCCGGTCGACGGGCAGGAAGCGGCTGCCCGTGTTCCCCGAGAACCAGGCGAAGTCCGCGACCACCAGCTGGTCCCCGACCGCCAGCTCGGCAACGGTCCGCGGTGTCCACGTGAAACGCCCGGGACTGCCGTCGCCGACGCCGGCCAGCGTGCCGATCGACATCCCCGAGAACCGGACGTTGCTCTTCTGGACGGTGAGCTCGACACCGGGGGCCTCCACCTGGGCCGTGCCGTTGACGTGCAGCAGCACGATCCGGCTGCCGTCGCCGATCCGGCGGGAGTCGACGTCCAGCACCAGCGGCCCGAGCGAGACCACGGTGGCGACGGCGAGCTCGCGGGTGCCGGCGTCGGTGGCCAGCTCCTCGGCGACCCGGGGGTTCGCCAGCGCCAGCAGCCGGTCCCGGCACGTGCCGTCCCGTTCGACGGCGGAGACCAACCTGTTGCGCCACGACCGGTGTGTCCGCCCGAAACGCACCAGGTCGGAGGCGTGCAGCGCCAGCCTTCTGCGCCACACCGCCTGGGCGGCCCGCTCGATCTCCCGGTGGACCTCGCGTACCCGCGAGTCCGGCACGGCCGCCAGGAAGTCCAGGGCGCGGTCGAGGACGTCGCGTTTGTAGCCCAGCTCCTCGGTCACCAGCTCCGCGTAGCGGCTCCCCGGGCCCTCCCGAGTGTCCACGTCGGCCAGCGCCTCGTGCAGGGCGTCCGAGATCCGGTTGGTCAGCCGGGCCCCGGGAGTGTGGGGACAGGCTTCGACCGCGTCCTCGATCTCCCTCGGTTTCACGGGTCCGTCGACAGTGGACTCGGACCAGATCACCAGATAGTCCAGGCGGCCGGAGGCCACGACGGGGCCTCCGGCCACCACGTGCCGCGCGAGAACGGCCCGCAGGTCGACCACCGGGGAACGCAGGGCCAGCGCCCGGGCGCGGTCCTCCTCCAGCAGGAAGGACACGGCGGTGCGGGCGGGCTCCTCCAACGGGGGTGGGATCTCGGCGGGCTCCCCGTCGAACGTCAGGGGCTCACGCCCCATCCGCACGTCCCGTTCCCAGCGCAGCCTGCTGAGCTCGACACCGGCCAGGTTGTCGGCGATCGAGACGAGAACGTCGGCGGTCGGCTGGTCCGGCACGACCAGGTGCACCGGGTCCGGGGTGTCCCCGCCCGCCTCGTGCCGCTCGGCCGTCGCCGCGGACAGTTCCCGCCCGAGCAGCCGCATCACCTCACGGCGGGTCCGGGGGGACTGCGGTTCGTCGAACACGGTGCTCTCCCACGGCTCGCGTCCCCCGGAGGTGACGCGTTGCGTGGCGATGCCGTGCACGCCGAGCGCGGCGGAGTCCGACTTGGCCAACACCACGTTGACGGTGCCCGGCTGTCCGGCCTGGTCCACGCGCCGTTGCCCGGTGTGGCGGGCGACTCCCTCCAGCGTGGCGGCCACGGTGTCGACCAGGGAGGCCGGGGTCGCACCTGCTTCGCCCGCGCCGCGCACCAGACCGACGAGCCGGGGGCGGGCCTCACTCGGAACCCCCAGCTCCACCAGCAGGTCGGTCGGCTCGGTGGAGGTGCGGAGTTCGTCGCGGCAGTAGGAGAACAGGGGGCACGTCGGGCAGGTCTCCGGGTCGAAGTCCGCCCGCAGCCCGGCGACGTGCCCGGAAAGGTTCTCCGAGGTCACCGGCGGGATCCGCGCGGACTCCCGACGTCGCTGCTCCAACCGCGTCCGCACCTCCGCCCGGTGGTCGTCGAGCGCTTCCACCAGCGCCTCGGGTCGCAGGAAGGCGTCGCGGGGCACGGCGAGCACACCGTGGGAGTGCAGCGACATCCCGTTCGGCAGGCGCAGCCGTGCCTCGACGGACTCGGCCGCCGCGGCCACCTGAAGGAACCCCTTCAGCAGTCGGGCGTCGTCGATGTGGGAGCGCAGCCGCTCGTAGTCCTTGGCGGCGCCGACGAGCAGTCGGGAGCCGCCGCCGGAGTCGGCGGCGACCACCGCGAAGTCGGGGATGACGTGGGGAGCACGCTCGTCGGCGGGCTCGGAGAGGGGCAGCGCGAGCCCGTGCAGCAGGGTGGCCGCGCCGTGGGAAGTGGCCCGCGTGTGGGCGTGGGCGAGCAGTCCGGCCGTCTCGGCCGCGTCGCCGTTCGCGTCGGTCGTCACGACCTCGGTGGGGCGGTCCATCCCGAGCGCGCCGAGGGTGGTGGTGACCATCCGCCGCGCGAACCGCGCGTCGCGCACCAGACGCGCGAAGGTCACCGCCCGCGTCCACCGGGCCTGTGGAATGCCGCCCGCGTCGTCGGGGGCTCCGAGCTCGGCGGCGAGCTGTCGGCGCGTGCGCCCGACCACGAGCGGGTCGGTCCCCCGGAAGCGCGCACAGGCCAGATGAGGGGAGGCGGCGAGCTCACTCGCCGTCCTGACCAGCGCGTGATCCGCCATACGCAACCCCCAGCGGCAGGCCGGAACCGCTCAACCGAGCGCGGGACGACAGGGCACGACCGCCGAGTGTAAGCGGTCCCGATCACGCGGAGTTCGACTGCGGGTGTGCGCGGGTGTGTCCCTTCGGGACACCCGCACGCGGAGACCGTTCCCGTGGACTGTGGACGCCCACTGAGAGGACTCTCTCCTGGCCATCAGCTCACAAGAAGCTTGATCCACGCATACAACGGCAGCAACCGGCGAAGACGTTCACACAACCGGTCGATGCGCTCGATCCTAACCGAGTTCGTCGGTCTCGTTTCGCACCACGATGATGCCACGATCCGCTTGCCAGCGGGCGATTCGCAAACAGAACCAGTGATGTCACGTCACACGTTCGAGCATGGTCAGCGGCAACGATTCACTCCGACTCTTCGGGGACCTCCAGTAACGAGTGCGCAGCCCAGTTTGTCGTCGCACCGTTGGTAACCACTGAGTGCAGCAGGCCGTTGTAGACGATGTCCCACATGTCACGGTCCTCCTGCAACTCATCCACTTTTACCTGCACCTTGCGCCCTCCACTGTCCTTGAGGTCGAGGTGCATCGACATCCCACGGTGGCGGACTTTGATGTCGGTGAGCTCGTACAGCAACACCCACGCGCGACCGACTTTCAACCAATCGGCTCCGACCGCCGGATCGACCAAGCGGAAGATCCCGTACATGCCCAGGCCAGCCACAACGAGGAAGAGCCACATCCAGGGAATGCTGAGCCAGCCGTAGTCGAAACCCTGCCGGAAACCGATCAGGATTCCGATCATCATGGAGCCAGCGACGCCCATGCCGATCGCGTAGCGCCGGCTGTGCCGATACCACTCCAACACCGGCCCCTGTCCAGGTGGCGGCGAGGGTTTGCGCCATTGGCTGCGGTCGCGTTCCGAATCCTGGTCCTTCGGGGGCTTGTTCCCCCTGAAAAATCCCGGCGCCCGCGGAGGGCGTGGCTCGCCAGTCCACGGATCCGGACGGGGCGGCAGCTGCTCCGGCACCACTGGATTCTCCTCAGACATTCCTCGTCCCACCTACTCGCCCGTCAGCAGACTCTCCGTCTCGGTCGCAAGGAAGTCCCCCGCCATACTCCCGAGCGCTCCACCGACCACGGTGCCAACACCCGGGCAGATCGCTGAGCCGAGCGCGGCCCCGGCCGCACCCCCGACCGCCGCTCCACTCAGACTGGCGCCGGCATCCATCGCGGCCTCTCCAGCCGTATCGGTTCCCGTCGCGTAGTCGGTCACCTCCGAACCGATCGTCGCCGCTGTCCCGACATACGGCACGCCACGAAGCACGGAACCGGCTCCGCCAGCGATCTTGGAACCACCCTTCACATACTTGCTCGCGTCCGCAGCGAGGAGGTCACTCCCGCGACCGAGCTTCTTGGCCAGCCGACCGGCCCTCTCACCATGCACATTCGCGACCTTGCCCTTGGCCCGACTCCGCATCGCAGCGACCTTGGCCCGGGCTGCCTCGCTGCTGTGGTCGGCAGCCTTGGCCAGCTTGTCCATCTCTTTCGCCTGACCTTCCAAGGTGCGAGCATTCTGCAGGAGGGTTGCCGCACTGTCACTGGACGTCTTGACCGCAGTCAGACCACCGGTCACCACACGCATCACGTGTGTCTTGACCATGTTGAAGGTCTCGTTCGGGTCCTTCAACTGACCCTCGAGTTTGCGGTGCGCATCCTCCTGCTTCGTCCGCGCGTCCTCTACCATTCGACCGGCCTCCTCGAAGGCCTTCTGCCTCCGCTCGTCCGCCCCGCGCGAGTCATTGGGCTGGCTGGCAGGATCATTCGGACTCGGTTTCGGCGGAAGGATCTTCGTACCGTTGAGCACCAGGCCGGCACCACGGGCGGTTTCGCGCGCGTTGGTCATGCGCCTGTTCACAGTGTCGATCTCGTCAGCGAAGACCTCCAAGGCCGACTTGACCTTGTTGATCGCGCTTTCCAAGTCGTCTGCGCTCTTGGCATGTCTGCCGAGTTCGCCACGTGCCGCGTCCGCTGCAGTCCCCCGCCAGAAACTCTCAGAGCCACTACGCTGCTGAATCAAGGTATCGGCCACATCGGTAATTCCAGTGGCTAATTTGCCCAGCCAATCGGCAGTACGTCGGCACGTGTCGGGCTCGTCCAAAACCTCGGTGTCGAGTTCCCCAGCCATATCCTATTCCCCGCTCAGTCCGGCCGGCCGGCGTACTTGTTGTAGTACTCTTTCCTTAGCTGCTCGGCGTTGCGGTTGTCCACATCACCGTAGCTCCCGTCACTGGCATCGATTTTGGCAGCGACTTCGCCGACCGTGGCGATCAAGCCGGCAGCGGCTTGCGAGAGCTCCCCCAACGTGTAACTCACCTTCTCGGCAGAGGTGCTCACTTCCGGCATATCAGGGACGGCCTTCGCTGCAGGCTCCAGCTCGTCGGTACTATTGCGCAACGCAGACGCCATATGACGCAGCTGCTCGTGACCAACATGGACTCCATCGCCGGACATGCCTCATTCCTCCCCACCGTGTCGCAACCGTTCCGGTAACGGTGTGTCCAGACAAATCGTGTGCGCTCCACACTGCCGTCGAACGTCGCCGAGCAACCCTGCCGGTACCGGCGCTGCCGTCTGGTAGGGGCCACATCCTTGGCGCAACGCCATCTCCGAGGTGTAGGCCATGATGGCCAACAATCCCCCAGGCATCGGTTGCAGTTCGAGTTCGACATTCTCGGGCCTTCCATTGAACGGCCGCGAAGCGAGGTAGACCGTCGTCCAGTCCGGTGACTCCGGATCGTTCCAGTCCGCCTCATCCTCCGCCCAATCACCTGCGGTACCGCACAACTCGGGCGGCACTGGCGCATCCACTGCCACACTGAACCGAAAAGTCGGCGGCACCATCGCTGTTCCCGACTGGACACAGGCGATCTCACGAACCTTGTCAATAGGCAGCAGAATCCACGGCTGATCCGCTCCGCATCCGGCGAGGAACGTATCCAACGTCGAATACCCCAAAACCACTAGCTGCCCGGAAAACTCCCTGGTCTCCAGCATCAGCCCACTGTTCGCCTCATCAGGACGGCAGGCAAGGTAGAGTTGCGTAGGAAGCAAGTCAGTTTCGTCCGGATCATACACCTGAGGTTTCTCGACGAGTTCGACCACAACGGACTCCAGCTCAGTACGGGCTTGTCAGGTGGACTCTAACGGATCCAAGACTATCAAGGCCTCGCTTCCGCACGTACGAAACGATACGCCCCAAATGATCGTTTTTACCCTTCTCGCGGTTGTCCGTACGTGGATTAGGTGCGATTACACCCCATGTCCTGCTGCTTCTGCAGTCTGCGACTCGCAGACTCTGTAAGTCGTGGAGGGATTAGCGAATATGTGCTGCAGGGACTAGTTGTAGGAGGCCTGGACGTTGGCCAGCGCGGTGATCGCACGCGGCAGGCGATTGGACGCGCCGGTGGGATCGAGAAACCGCCGCCGGTTGAGCCAGAGAGGCCGCAGGTGATGGCTCACGGCGCGGCGACTGAGCTTGGTGCCCTCCTATTTGAGCTCAAAGGCGATGCGACTTGCAGAGTATGTGTGTTCCCAGCGCAGCGACTCGCTCCGGGGATGGCCTCGGATGGGGGCACGGTGGGCTGTCGGCGGGGTACCGAAGCTCGTTCTTGCAGGCTCAGCTCCGCCGTACTTGCGGTAGCAGTTCACCCATTTCAACGGCGACACGGGCGATCGGGCGGTGCTGGCAGCGTTTAACGAGCCTGCCGCGACCTTCGGCGACCAGCGGGGCATTACGGCGGGACATGGACGGGTCCTTCTGATCGGTGGACGAGATACTTGGCTGTTCTCATCCTGCCGCCAAAAGAACCCATCCCCTTCACCCACCTCGCTTACCCCGGTGTCAACAACGTCATGCCCCGCAACAACGCTCCCGGAGGTCGCCAGCGTCGCAGGAACGGGACCATCCCCGCGCCTGCGGGGAGCACTGAGGAGGCCACCGCATGACCAGCCAGCTCGCCGGATCATCCCCGCGCCTGCGGGGAGCACGCAGCGTATCGGGGATTTCTGATTTGCTCCGGAGGGATCATCCCCGCGCCTGCGGGAAGCACTCATTATTTTTATCCTACTTCACATCGTGGACACGGATCATCCCCGCGCCTGCGGGGAGCACCCGCTTCCTCTGTTGTGATCTCACTGTTATCACGGATCATCCCCGCGCCTGCGGGGAGCACACCTACGGAGGAAAACCACTTAATTCTACTCAGTGGATCATCCCCGCGCCTGCGGGGAGCACACTTGATGACCAGGCACTACACAGCGCCCTCAGTCATTTTTGCTTCACTTTTGTCGGACGGTTCGGTCATCACAGGCTACTTCCGTTTGAACTTCCTGCGCCCCTCCCGACGCTTCCACACGGTCTCGGAGTTGATCGTGGGTGCTGTGTCGGTGTGGGCGGGCTTCTTCTGTTGGGACAGCGGCTTGTGCGCGGGCACCTCGTCAGCGGGCACGTAGTCGGGCACAGTCCGCCGACGCATCAGCTTCACCCCGTCGTAGTCGACGGGAGTCCAGTCGTGCCCGTGAACTTCGAAGGACAGTCGCTGCTCACCCTGCGTCGAGTGGACCATGATCGCTCGCCCGTCGGCCGCGAACTCGCGGATGCGTTCCCACAGCTCCTCACGGACACGGGCGGAGACGTTCCCGACGAACACGCCGGGGCTGATCTCCAACAGCCAACGGGTCAGATGTCCACGCAGCCCGGGTGGGACAGCGGTCAGCACGACGACGGTTATGACGCACCTCCGTAAGAAGTTCCGCCCTGCACGTCGTCCCCGCGTTCGTCCCACAGCGAGATGACGTCGAACTCGAGGTAGTCCTCGGGCAACTCGTCCCTCTCAGCGGGGCTGAGCAGCAGTCGTTGGATGTCGGCGGCACAACGCGCCAGCAGCTTGCCGCCGTAGAAGGCGTCCCGCAGCAGTCGGCGGGTTTCACCTCCCACGTCCATCGCCGTCTCGGCCGCCACGTCAAAGGCGATCGGGATCGTCAGCTCCGCCTTGTACAGGTCGGCGATGTCGTAGACGAACGATCGGTGGTGACCGGTGTGGACGAACCCCAGCGCCGGCGAGCAGCCGAGCGCCACGATCACCGAGTGCACCACGCCGTACAGTGCGGAGTTCGCGGCGGAGAGAGCCTGGTTGACCGGATCGCCCGCTTCCCAGTCCTCCGTATCGTAGTTTCGCTTCGACCAGGGAACCCCGGTGCGCTCGGACTGCCGCCGATAGACGCGCCGGATGCGTGCCCCTTCCCTGCCTCTGAGCTGCTGCATGGTGAGTTCCGAAACGTCTTCCGAGGGGAAACGCATCTCGTACATCGCACGTGCCACCCGCAGTCGCGATCTGCGGTTCGTGACCGCTTCGGCCTGCGACTCGGCGAGGCGGGAGGAGCGGGCCGGTGAGACGCCGTGCGCGTAGTAGCGCACGCCTTGCTCACCGACCCACACCACGGTCGAACCGCTGTCCGACATCAGAGTGATCGCCTGATGCGTGACCGTGGTGCCCGGCCCCAGCAGCAGCACTCCCACGGAGGAGGCCGGGATGTGGACCGTCCCCCTCTCGTCGGTCGCGGTGATCGCGTTGCTGTCGCGGTTGACGACACACCGTTCCAGGTAGAGGAACGAGATCCTGTCGACCGCGCGGGCGAGCTCCCGCGGCTGAGTGGGCCGCTTCCCGATCGAGGTCATACCGAGCCTTTCCGCGGTGGCGGTGCCAGGGTGAGCAAGCCGCAGCCGTATGCCTTCGCCCGGCCGATACCGAACGTGAGGGCATGACGCAGCGCCGCGGGCTCGGTGACCTCGAGCTGCCCCTCGAAGGTCGCCGTGGAGAGGGTGACCCGGCTCCCGTTCCGCTCGAAGCGGCGCGTTCCCCGCTCGACGACCGCGAGATCGGGGACCTCCTCGCCGTCGGAGCCAGTGGTGACGAGTTGGAATCCCAGTCGCGGGATTCGGTCGAGCAGCCACTGCTCCTGCTGTTCGACCGTGACGTGGGGAAGTGGTTTCGTCTCGGTCCACTCCTCTCGCCTGGCGGAGTGCACCGGGTTCGCCGTGAGGCGGAACTGCCAGTGCTGGCCCGGACGCAACGAGTCCAACAGCTCGTCGTACTCGCGGGTCTGCCACGCCTCGGTGGTCGGCCAGCCCACCTGTTCGACGATATGGGTGAAGTCGGGTTTCCCCGGACTGGCGGTGTAGAGCACGACCCGGTGCTGGCCGTAGGTGTCCAACCGCCACAGCACCCGCCCTTCCTCGGTCGGGCCGGGATCGGCGAATCCCGCCTGAACGGCGGCGTGCATCGCCTGCGGCGAGCCCAGCAGCTTCCGCGCTGCTCGCCGTCTCGGGTTGAGCGGCATCTTCGTCAGAAACACGTCAACCTCCCAGACTCGCCATCGGGTCGTGCTCCTCGGTTTTCTCGGCGGTCCCCTGCGGGTTGTCGATCTCGACGGTTTCGCGCGTGATGGTGCGCCAGGTGTGCTGTCGCCGGTTCGGGTCGAAGCTGACCGGCATGTCCCGCACCAGTTCCCCGTCGGCTTCGTCGGGGTGTGCGTCGCGAACGGTGGTCAGACGCACCGTGTTGGCGTGGTGTCTCCGCTGACTGCGCGTGCTCGCCATCCACGGCAGGCTCGCGAGGGCCTCTTCCAGTGTGTGGTCGTAAACCCCCAACGCCACCGGCCCCGCGGGGGGACAGGAGCGCCGACCAAGGTAGAGCGGGAACTCCGGACTGCGGACGGCCTCGTCGATGTCCTCGACCAGGCGGCGCTCCCCTTCGAGAACGGCGAGGAACACGGCGTCGGAGACGTAGTAGCGCTGCGACAGCGGCAGCGACGACCAGCTGGTGGTGCCGTCCTTCTCCTTCTTCGGACGTTGCGCCGTCTGGAAGTCGCGGAGCAGCTGTCCGGGCTGGTCGATACGGACCCCGAACCTCAGGTCCGTCAGTTCCTCCAGCGGGTCGGTGCGCCGGACACCCTTCGCGGCCGCGACCATGCCGATCACCCCGCTCTTGGTGGGGGCTTTCTCCGTCTCGCGCCGCACGAACCGGCTGCGGGAGCCCCACGCCTGCAGTGGTCCGGCCAGTCTGAGAGCGACCACGGTCATGAGCGCTCCCCCACCCGTGTCTCGACCAACTCCCCGAGCCGCGTCACCATGTCGGTCAGCGACACGTTCGCCCCCAGTTCGTCGAGGTTCGCCGTGTCGTCTCCGACGCGGGTGACCCAGCCGTCGAGCGGCCGTTCCCCGTAGGCGCGTTCTATCTCCTGGGCTTCCTCGCGCAACGCGTCGGCCGCTCGCTTGACCCGCCCGGAGCGCTCAGACTCCCGCACCGGGTTCTCGAAGGCTCCCACGAGGTTGATGGGCTGGCTGTCCCGTACCAGCACCACCACCGCCTCCGGCAACGTCCGATTGGCGAAGGTGTTCTGCTTCCCGGAGGGCATCGAGCGGACGAAGGATTCCAGGAACGCCTCCACCGCCCTGCGGACGGCCGTGGTGTCCCCGAGGTTGTCGGCGAGCCGGTTCACGTCGACCGTGGCGTAGCGGTAGAGGGTGGAAGAGTTGAACTCGACGGTTCCGATCATGCCGGCGCCGGTCTCGTGGTCCTGGTTCCGGTCGTCCACCGCGGTGTAGTAGTCGAACTCTGTTTCCACCGGGTGCACGCTGATCGCGTGCGCCACCTGGGCCGCCGCGTCGACGTTGATGTCGGCCTGGTCGGCCACCATGCGACCGAACAGCGCGATGTCGACGGAGTGCTCCCGGTCGGCCAGCTCCTTGACCTTGGCGTCCTTGAGAGCCTTCTTCACGTCGTCGGCCTCGGCGGCCTCGATCGCGGCGCCGGCGAGGTTCTGGATCTGCCGCCTGCTGAGGAAGAGGAGGTAGCCGGACTGCGGGACGGTTTCATCCTTCGGGATTTTGACCTCGATCCCGATGGCCTTGACGGTCTCGTTCGCCAGCTCCGTCGCCCTGCTTCCGAGTTCCGGAGCACGGGTGGTGATCTCCTCGGCAAGCAGCTCCACGACGCGCTTGGTGCGCGTGCCCAGCTCGGAGCGATCGAGTCGGGAGTCGAAGTCAACCCTGGTGGAGCGCTTCCACGCCTGGCTGGAGACCCGGGAACGACGCACCCCTCCGTAGGTCGCCGTCTTCGGGCTGCCCGTGTCGTCGCGGTTGAGGTTGCTCGGTGGCACGGTCTGCAGCACGTGGATGTCGATCAGGGTACGGCTCATGATCACTCCTCGGTGTTCTCGTCGGTGGAGTCGTTTTCCTCGTTGTCACCGCCGGTGGCGCTCTCGGCGCTCGTGCGGTAGAAGTCCCGCCCCCAGGCGAGCCGTACTCGCTTGGCCCGTCCGGGAGTCAGCAGACCTGTGAGGTCATCGGCCAGCCGCGCGTAGTCGAAGCCCTCGCGCTCCGAGCGGAGCTGCGTGATGAGCCCCCGGATGTGGACGAGCACTTCGTCGACGGACTCGGCCGTGGAGACCGCCATGAACCTGTTGGTCACGGCTTCCTGGCTGCGGGTGTTTTTGGAGCGCAGTTTTCCCACGGCACGCCCGAACGAGGTTCCGGGCTCGTGCACCGCCACGGTCAGGGACTGCTGGTGCAACGCGAACAGGGTGAAGGCGGCGTGGGACGCCTGCTCGGCCCTGCTCGGTTCGTCCCGGTCCCAGCTCAGCGCTTCCGGGACGGAACCGATGGTCAGCTCCCAGATCTCCGGGACACTGCCAGCCGGTTTCCCCAGTCCGCGACGCAGCCGGGCGAGGTCGGCCTTGGCCGCCGGTTCGTCCCGCAAGTACTCCTGCTGCAGCCGGGAAAATCGCTTGTCCAGTGCGTAGCCGAGCTTGCCCAGCCTCCGCTCCGAGTTGGTCTTCGGGGCGGTCTCTGTCGAGGTCATACAGCTTTCTCCAGTGCTGTGTTCTCCGAACTCGTGCGGGCCAGGGGAAGCGCTTTGCGCAGCGCCGCCCTGAACCACACCTCCGCGATCGCGACGTTCACCAGGCGGTTCTGGATGGTTCGCCCGTTCCACGCCGCCGGTGCGGCTCCGTCGACCAGTTCGTCGGTGATGGGGGTGGTGGCGGAATCGACGATCCGCTGCCACTCGGCACGGGCCCCGGCAAGGTCCGTGCTCGGGCCGAGTTCGGCCAGCCATGCGCGATAGGGGGATTCGAGAGCCGCGTAGAGCTGTTCCCGCGCCCGGTCACCCGCGCCGGACCCGGGTGCCGCACCCGCGGCTTGGGCGATGTTCTCGGCGAAGCTCCAGATCGCGGTGCCGACCTTCTCGGCGTCGGCCACCGCCTCGGTGGCGGTCTGGCCCGCGGCGGGGCTGTCCTGGCGCAGCAGCACCACCGACAGCGGCAGCACGTCGTCGATGATCTCGCTGTAGGTGGCGCTCTGGGCGCCGTACTCCGCACCCAGCACACGAACTCGGGGGACGTACGTCTCCGAAAGCTTGCCTTCGGAGGTCAGGTCGCCGAGCCACTGCAACACACCGGGTGCCAGGTACGGCTGCGAATCGCCGCTGCCGATCCGGCGTCCGGAGATCGAGGGGAGCATGGCCGCGATTCCGCGCCACACCGACCGGTTGGGGTCGTGCGTCTGCGGCATGTAGACGGTTTTCTTGAACTTCTTGGACTGCGGCTCGCTGTAGCGCCAGGCGGTGTGCGGATCGAGGCTTTGGCGGTTCTGCGGCTGGATCCTGTCGCCGTTGGCCAGCAGCACCCCGGTAACCCCGTCGCGGTCCCCGGCCAGTCGGATCCGGCGGGTCTGCCACGTGTACAGGTCGATCGCCCCGTTCGGTGGCCGGTCGTCCTGGTGTTCCGGACCGTCCGGTTCGCGTTCCCACGGCGGCACGTCATCCTTCCCGCCAATGCGGACGAAGGTCTCGACGTCGCGAGAGACGAGGTTGAGCAGCAGCGTCTCCCTCAGGTTCGCGCCCTGCGGCAGCACACCGCCGAGCTGTCCCGCCCAACCGGTGCCGATCGGATAGCCCCGGCCTCCCTTGACCTTCGGGTCCCCCACCGCACCGGACTTGATCCCGGAAGGATCGAAGGCGTGGGTGTGCACGAGCCAGCGGGCGGCCTCGGCAGCGTCGATGCGTCGCAGACTGGCCGCCGAGCGGCTGGTGAAGTACGGCTCACCGTTGGGCACGTCCGCCACGATCTTCTCCAGCCCCGAGATCTCGTTCTTCGCGGTGCGCAACGAGGCGACCTGGAAGAACGGGGCTTCGGTGTCGAACAGGTCGAATCTGTGCCGTACTTGCCGGGCGTAGTCGTGGATGCGCTCCAGCGGCAGCTCCTCGGCTTCCCAGAGCTGTTCCCACTCGTCCTGGTCCCGCGGGCCGTCGACAGCGCGGTGCAGGAAGGCCAGCAGCAGTCGGGTGATCGCGAAGCCCTGGGTGGGAACCTCTCCGTCGACCATCCCCAACCACGGAGCTCGCTCGAAGGCGTCGAGGATCGAGACCTGCTGCTCACGACCGCTCGAATCGAGCACGGTGATCCACGGTTCGTCGAGCAGGTTGAATCCAGTGTCAGTCGGCATTGTCGTAGACCTCCAGTCCCGTCTCGGGGGTGTAGCGGACCTGTCGGTCGGTGATGCGTCCCCAGCCGTGCTGGTCGACCAGCAGGACGGGCAGCTGGTAGATGAGCGGGGACTGCTCCCACGCCTCGGGGGTGGCCTGCCAGAGTTCCTTCTCGGCCTCGGCGTTGCTGAACGCCAGCGGCAGCCGCAGCGAGCACGAGGCCATGACCTGGGCGAGGTCGTCGGCGGGGGTCTCCTCGCGAGGGACCGGGAGTTTCCCGGTGCCCCGTGGCAGCCAGTCGGGGGTGAACCAGTTCCCGGCCGCATCGTGCTGGAGCAGCATCACTTCGAGACTGGGAGCACCGTCGCGGACCTGGCCCTGCCCCTGCGAACCGTCGTCGGTTTCGCCCGCGTTGGCCGAGATCCAGCCGATGATGGCCTTTCCCGCCTTGGTCGGCGCCGCGATCTGGAATTCACGAGCCTTGGACTCGCGTTCGTCCGAGTACTCTCGCCACTTCTTCCACGCCTCGGAGACGGCTTCCTGCCAGTCTTCGGGTTCGACCTGGTCGTGACCGTAGGCACGTTGCACGAGCGTGGCAATGTCCTCCGGAAGCACGATTCCACCACCGAGGTGGGGTCGGAGCACCGCTGCCGAGCGGAGCAGCCAGTACGTGCCGTAGATGTGACGAGCGGCTGCTTCCTCGAGGACAGGCGGCCCCTGCGTGAGATCCACACCCGCGAGGTAGGCGTGCGCCGAACGCAGCTTCGCCGGGCGATCGCTCTGCTCAGCACCGCGCTGGTGCCGGTGCAGCCGTCCCATCCGCTGCAGCACGAGATCGACCGGGGCGAGATCAGTGACCAGCAGATCGAAATCGACGTCGAGTGACTGCTCGATCACCTGCGAGGCGACCACGACGCGTCGATCCGGCCGCCGCACGGCCCTGTCCGGAGCGCCGAACTCGTCGAGCAGCTCACTGTCCTTGCGCATCCGGTCGGCCGTGACGAACCGGGAATGAGCCACTGTGACCTCGCCGGGGAACTCCCGCTCCAATCGCCTGGCCGTCTCCAGCACCCGGCGAACCGTGTTCCGGACGACCACGGCGCAGCCGCCCTCGGACAGCGAGTCCCGCAGCAGCGAGGTCAGCTCGTCGAGATCGTCGTCGACGCTGCCGCCGAGGGCGTGGAGCGACACCTCGGTACGCCGCCCCGACGGTTCGACGACCTTCGTCCCCACCCGGTTTCCGTCACTCCAGCTGAGCAGCGGATAGCCGGGATCGCCGTCCACTTCGTCCGGAAAAGCCGCCGGTTCCTGACCGCCCGCACCGCCAGGCCCGTACTCGCGCCCTTGCTGGTAGGCCTCCAGCAGGGCATGACGTCGCTCGGCGGGCAGGGTCGCCGACAACGCGACCACCGGAACCCGGTAGGCCCCCAGCCAGGTCAGCACCTTGGTCAAGTAGGAGTTCATGTAGACGTCGTAGGCGTGGACCTCGTCAAGCACGACCACCTTGCCCGCCAGCCCCAGGTGCCGAAGCATCAGATGCCGCGACTTCAGACCCGCGAACAACAACTGGTCGATGGTGGCGACCATGAAGTTGGCCAGTTGGGACTTCTTGCGGCCCGACAGCCAGGAGTGCGCCACGACCGCGTGTGATGTGCGGTGACGTTCCTCGTCACAGCCGACCTGGGAAGGGCGTCGGCCCTGTCGGACCAGACCCTGGAACAGCCGGTTGAACCTGGCCTTGCCATGGCTAAGGGTGACAGCGCCGCCGACCTGCTGGTCCTCGGCTCCCATCGCGTCCAGCCAGTCGACCACGCGGTCGAACATGGCGTCGCTGGTGGCCTGGGTGGGCAACGCGACGAGCACTCCACCCAGCCCCCAGCGCGCCGCCACGATCTCGGAGACCCCGAACGCCAGTTCGGTCTTGCCCTCCCCCATCGGGGCTTCGACTATGATCAGCCCGGGTTCGGACACGGATCGGGCGAGCTCACAGGCAGCGTGCTGCACCGGGCGTGGCTGGGCGTCGTCGGGAAGCTGGAACCGCGTGCGGAACAGCTCCGCCACGCTGTCCGCCCCACCGGACGGGCGCCACGGTTCCGGTAGACGCAACTCACCGAGTGCCCGCTCGATGCGCTCGGCGTCTTCGGAGACCTCCGGCAGCTCACCGCTCAAGAACGGCAGCAGGTCCTCGTTGCTGGCGATCCAGTCCGAGACGATCACCAGAGCCGTGGTCAGCACCTGGAACGCCGCCGAGAGCTTGAGCTCCCGCCACTGGTCGAGACGTTCGGCAGCACCCGAACGAACCGCCACGCGTTCGAGCAGTTCCCGCTGAACCTCGCTCCACGCACCCGTGCCGTAGAGCCCCGGAAAGTTCGCCGGGGTGTTCTCGGAATCGGCATCGAGCGGAACGCCGTGGTGGCTGCCCAGCACGATGCCCCACGCCCTCGCGGAGCTCTTGCGCCATCCCTTTCCGACGAGCCATCCGATCAGCAAATGATGCCCAGTGACCGTGTGGTGGGCGAGCTGCCGATCGGGAAGGTCCCGTTTCGTCGTCGGCATGTACAGCCCCAACTCGCGCATCCGTTGCGCGAGCCCCGTGTCCTGCACCGCGAAGGCCGGTGTCGCCTTGCCGACATCGTGCGCACCAGCCAGAAACATCACCGCACAACGGGCAGCGGCCGCATCGCCACCGAACTCCGCCGCCAACAATCGGACCACACTGGACGCCAGCCAGTGGTCGAACAGCCGGCCCGCGACATCGGTCGCATCGTCCATGTGCCGCCACAGCGGCAACCAATCCCCTTCGGCGTTGGTCGACTTCGCCCACACCGCACGAGCCGACTCGCTCAGCTCCAACTCTTCCAACTACCCCATCCGATCGTGAACCGCCGGGAGGCGGAACCTCACCATTCACGGGGAGTCAAACACGAACCACTGACAGCGATACGGGGCTTCACGCCAACCACCGGAAAAATAGTGTCTCACGTCACAAAAATCCATGAGTATCGGTGCCCGCGCCGAACGGCGGAAGACACCGAACCAAGGAACATCCCACGAAGCCACCACCAGCCGACCCAACTGCGCTCCAGCCCTCCGAGCTGGAAAACCGGGTTCAGCGGAATCCTCTGTCCAACACCAAGCGGGGGCATCCCCGCGCCTGCGGGGAGCACTCGTCGAGGAGTTCGAACGGGGTGCGGGACCGCGGATCATCCCCGCGCCTGCGGGGAGCACGCAGGGCATGCCCTGGCCTGTGTCCAGGCCGGGGGATCATCCCCGCGCCTGCGGGGAGCACCGCCACCGGTGCACGGCCCGCCAATCCTCAGACGGATCATCCCCGCGCCTGCGGGGAGCACGACGGCCCCAGATTCGGGGCAATCCAAGCAAACGGATCATCCCCGCGCCTGCGGGGAGCACCTGTCCCCCTCTGTGACCAGGTACAATGTCCCGGGATCATCCCCGCGCCTGCGGGGAGCACCCGGAGGTGCTCCGGAGGGGGAACCGGGATCTGGGATCATCCCCGCGCCTGCGGGGAGCACTCGTCGAGGAGTTCGAACGGGGTGCGGGACCGCGGATCATCCCCGCGCCTGCGGGGAGCACGCGGCTGACAGACGAGCTGCTATCGGCACCAGGGATCATCCCCGCGCCTGCGGGGAGCACTTCCTCCATATCCTTCGCGATGCTGGCGATGAGGGATCATCCCCGCGCCTGCGGGGAGCACACCTCCGGACTCGGGGGGATCGTGGTCGATTACGGATCATCCCCGCGCCTGCGGGGAGCACGCGGCTGACAGACGAGCTGCTATCGGCACCAGGGATCATCCCCGCGCCTGCGGGGAGCACCGCCACCGGTGCACGGCCCGCCAATCCTCAGACGGATCATCCCCGCGCCTGCGGGGAGCACTCGTTGGACCGGAGACAGACTTGCCGGATTAGGGGATCATCCCCGCGCCTGCGGGGAGCACCCGGGCGGTGAGGCCGTCGTACTCGACGACGAGGGATCATCCCCGCGCCTGCGGGGAGCACAGTGTGCGGGTGGACTACGACCTGGCGCAGCGGGGATCATCCCCGCGCCTGCGGGGAGCACACTTGATGACCAGGCACTATACAACCCGACACAGCAAAATAGCTTCAGTTTGTGTCAAACAACCACCACCCAAACCTACCCCCACACCACACCCCACGACCAACAACCACCCGCTCCCTGACACCACTTACACCCACCCAAGAAACTCAACGACTGCCGTGTTCCAGGCGAAGGTGGCCAGGCCGTCGGTGCCGCGGCCGGTGAGCGTGTCCGGGTCGAGCAGCCGGACGCCGGCATCGGCCAGCAGACGAACGTTGGCCGGGTAGACGGGATGCCGGCGCAGCACGGGTTTCACGCAGGGCGCGGCGGTGGTGGGCACACCGCTGACCAGCAGCTCGTTGACCAGACTCACCGCCAGGGTGTCGCTGATACCGGCCGCGATCTTGTTGAGGCTGTTGAACGTCACCGGCGCGGCCAGTACGGCATCGGCCTGGGGCAGCGGATCGCGCTCACCCGGCAGCCGGGGCCACACACGGACAGGATGACCGGTCCGCTCGGCCAACGCATCGACCTCGACCCAGCTCGCGGCGGTCGGGCTCAGCACCACGCACACCTCGCAGCCAGCCTCGCGCAGCAGCCCGACCGGTTCGGCCAGCTCCCGCACCGGCGGCGCTGCCGTGCCGATCAGATACACCACCGGATTGTCCCTTGTGGTCACTGCAATACCCCCGCACGTTGGGCCAGCGGCCGCAGCCCCGGGGTGGCCGACCGGCGCTCCCGCTTGAGCATCTCCCGCAGCAGCTCCCGCACGATCACGTTGTAGCGCAACGCCTGCGGCGCCATCCGCTCAGCCTCCATCAGAGGGACCACCACCGCCGCGTCCTCACGATGCTGCGAATACGCCCAGGCGGTGTCGATGTGCACCTGCGCCCTCCGGCTGCTCAAGCCTTCCGGAAGCCCCTCGGTGTCGATGCCTTCCGCCAGGGCGATGGCGTGCTTGGCATCGCCGAGCTCGGCCGCCGAGGACACCCGGTGGATGGCCACATTGGTCGGCCCGAACGCGGTCCAGCCGTAGTTGCCGTCCTGCCCCAGCGCGTCGGCCAGGTACTGCGCCCGCCGCAACCGGTCGGTGGCCTCGGCCCGATCACTGCGCCGCCCGGCGATGACCGACCCGACCAGAAACAGCACCCCCTGGTGCGACAGGTCCGACGGGCTGCTGATGATCAAACTCAGCAGGATGATGGCCGTGGCCGCGTAGCGCGCGGACTGGTAACGCCGATGGGCCTCGGAGGTCATACGACTGATCTCGTCCAGCTCACCAGCAGGAACCGAGGACAGCCCGAGCCCCGGACAGGCACTCAACGCCGTGTGCGTCAGGTGGACTTCGAGGTCGCCGAGACCGACTACGTGTTCGGTGCCGACTCACACACCGAGATGCTCGCTGGCATCACCGGACTCGGTGCTCCCTGCGGACGCGGGGAGGGTCCGCGTGATCGGCGGGGGTTGGTGAAGGTCAATCCTGGTGTGTTCCGCGGAGAACGTCTCCGCTTGTGTCGGTGATGAGTTGTGGGATGGTTAGTGCGTTCTCGGGGCCGGTCGACAGGCTGTGTCTACTACGTGCCCGTCCAGGGGGCCTGTGGTCGGCTCGGACGCCCAGGAGTGGAATCCCTCCGAGAGATCGGGCACGATCTCCTCCGAGACGGTGTGGAGGCGTCGGGAGAGAGGCGCAGGAAGTTCAAACGGAAGTAGGCTGGGTGGCAGAGCTGTTGGACAAAACCAAAGCAGAATCGGCTGTGGCCGCGCTATAGTGCCTGGTCATCAAGTGTGCTCCCCGCAGGCGCGGGGATGATCCGCTTCCTGAGACCCCGTTACACCCGCCCCCGCAGTGCTCCCCGCAGGCGCGGGGATGATCCCTCGGTGGCGACCTCGACAGCCCGCCGCATCTCGTGCTCCCCGCAGGCGCGGGGATGATCCCTCGGTGGCGACCTCGACAGCCCGCCGCATCTCGTGCTCCCCGCAGGCGCGGGGATGATCCCGCCCCGGCCGATTCCACGAACGACCGGCACGAGTGCTCCCCGCAGGCGCGGGGATGATCCCTCGGTGGACTACTTCGCTGGATGCTGGCACGCGTGCTCCCCGCAGGCGCGGGGATGATCCCTGGTCGCTGACCGCACGTACCCCAGTGCCGCGGTGCTCCCCGCAGGCGCGGGGATGATCCTCGTCGAATCGAATTCTGATGTCGCCGCCGGTGGTGCTCCCCGCAGGCGCGGGGATGATCCGAGTGGCTTGCTGGCGCACACGGTGCTGGACTAGTGCTCCCCGCAGGCGCGGGGATGATCCGCCCTGCCCGACTACCTGCCCGCCGAGTGGGGGGCGGTGCCCGTGCGGCAGACCCTCACCGAAGAGGTGCTCCCCGCAGGCGCGGGGATGATCCGCCCCGGCACACCGCCGTGCCCACGTCACCCTTGTGCTCCCCGCAGGCGCGGGGATGATCCCCCGCGGTCGCGCAGATGTTCGCCGACGCGCACGTGCTCCCCGCAGGCGCGGGGATGATCCCGTGCGCTCCACGGTGCAACGCGGTGCCGGTCCGTTTGGTCACCGGATCAAGACCGGCCGAGACCCGGACTCGTAGCGCACCGTTCGGCGGTTGATCGATCGTGCCCCGTTGCCGACGAGCGCCCTTCGAACGACGAGCCATGGACCCAGAACAAGGGGTTCTGGGGCGCAAGAACCGACGAAGCGGAACCCCTGAATCAAAATCCCAGGTCACAACGGAGCCGCTGAGGGGACTCGAACCCCTGACCATCCGCTTACAAGGCGGGTGCTCTACCGACTGAGCTACAGCGGCACGCGTGTCTGATCGCACGCCCCTTCCATCCTAATCCCCCGCCGGAGCCCTCTCGGGCACCGGTCCCGCCACCGCGGCACCCTCACCGACCTCACCGGAGACCTCCGATCAGGCATCCCACGATGCGGTGAATCGCACTCTCGTCGGACCGGGAACGCGTACGCTCGGGTGTCGGGGCGAAGCACCTTCCTTCGTTCCTTCCCGCGGAACGACGTGCACGAACGCGCGCTCGACCTCTCCACTTCCCGCCCCACCGGGGCGATCGGTCGCCGAAGCCGGTGACGGACGACACCATTCGCAAGTGCAACAGTGCGCCCGTGGAGGCCGATTCCAGGGGTGAACAGCGCGGTCGACGTTCCACGCGCAAGGCCAGGCAAGGAGGCACAACAGCAGTGGGAATCACGCAGCGCGCACGTGGTGTGCTGCGGCGGCGCGAACCTTCCGAAACCGTCGGGACCCGCAACGTCGTCTACGGCCCCTCGCTGCCGGACGACTCCACGGTCCACCTCGTCCTGGAACTCGCCCTGCGCATCGGGGAGATCCAGATGGCCAGCGGCGTGGGCGCCTCCGACGTCAGCGCCACCATCACCAGCGTCACCGACGCCTACGGCCTCCCCCACTGCGAAGTGGACGTGATCTACACCTCCATCACGGTCTCGTGCTACCGGGGAACCGAGAACCTGCCCATCACCTCCCTGCGGGTGGTCCGCAACCGTTCGCTGGACTACACGCGCCTGGCCGAGGTGGAGAAACTGATCCGCCGCATCACCTCCGGTGAGCTCACCACCTCGGACGCCTACGCCGAGCTGGAGACCATCGCCAGGGCCACCCACCCCTTCCCCCGCTGGGTGGCCACCCTGGCCTGGGCCGGGATGGCGGCCGCGCTGGCGGTGCTGCTCAGCGGAGGCACCATCCCCCAGCTCCCCCTGATCGCGGCCGGGGCCACCGCCCTGGTCGACCGGGTCGGCCGGTTCCTCAACCAACGCGGCCTGCCCATCTTCTTCCAGCAGACCGTCGGCGGGGCCGTCGCCACCAGCGTCGCCCTGGCCTTCTACGCCACCGGGGTGCTGCCCAACGCGGCGCTCGCGGTGGCCGCGAACATCATCGTGCTGCTGTCGGGCATGACCGTGGTGGGCTCCATGCAGGACGCCATCACCGGCTACAACGTCACCGCGGCCGGACGCATCGCCGAACTGGCGCTGACCTCGGCCGGGCTGATCTCCGGTGTGGTGCTCTCGCTGTACCTGGCCCAGCGCATCCTGCCTCCCGAAACGCTCGGCGGCGGGCTGGACCTCGAACAGGCCGGGGGAGGTGTGGTGCTGCTGCCCGGACTGCTCAAGCTCCCGTTGCAGGCCATGGCGGGAGCCGCCACCTCGGCCTGCTTCGCGCTGGCCAGCTACTCCCCGCCCCGCCCGCTGGTCGCGGCCGGGGCCGCCGGCGCCATCGCGGCCAGCATCTTCCAGCTCATGGCGCTGGTCCAGGTCAACACGATCCTCGCCTCGGCGGTGGCCACCACCATCGTGGGTTTCGTGGGCGGCGTGGTCGCCCGCAGGCTGCGCATCCCCGCCCTGGTGGTCGCGGTCTCCGGTGTGGCGCCGCTGCTGCCGGGTCTGGCCACCTACCGGGCGCTGTACGAGCTCTCGGTGCAGGGCAACCCCACCGGACTGTCCACCCTGATGGGGGCGGCGGCCACCGGTCTGGCCCTCGGCGCCGGCGTGGTGCTCGGTGAGTTCCTCTCCCAGCCCGTGCGCACCGGCCTCGGCCGGCTGGAACGTCGCATGTCCGGACCGCGCATGTCCGGGCCACTGCGTCCCACCGAAAGGAGGTTGGACTGAGCATGACCGCACCCGGCATCCGGACCTCCTGGCACGCCGCCACGCGGCGGAACACCGGCCCGCCGTCGGTGACCGGCCCACCGGACCACCGCCGGGGAAACCGCCGGAATATTCCGCGTTTGCCCCGCACATCCCCGGCACGAGTGATCAGGGGCGAGCAGCCCCGTTGCGTCGCTCGAACCACGCGAACCCGATCACGATTGGCTAGTCTCGACAACGGGTAACCGATTTCAGGAACCGACCTAGGAGGCAGACCGGTGACCAAGGGCAACGCGCCCACGAAAGCTGACTTCGTCGTCGTCGCCAACCGGCTGCCGGTCGACCTGGAACGTCTGGAGGACGGGACCGAGCGGTGGAAGCACAGCCCGGGCGGGCTGGTCACCGCCCTGGAACCGTTCCTGCGCGCCCGGCAGGGAGCATGGGTCGGCTGGCCCGGTGTCCCCGACGTCGACGTCGAACCGTTCACCGACGAGGACATGCGGCTGTACCCGGTGCGGCTCTCCTCGTCCGAGTTCCGGCAGTACTACGAGGGTTTCTCCAACGCGACCCTCTGGCCGCTGTACCACGACGTGGTGGTCCCCCCGGTCTTCGACCGTTCCTGGTGGGAGGCCTACCGCCGGGTGAACCGCAGGTTCGCCGAGGCCGCCGCCGAGGTCAGCTCCGAAGGGGCGACCGTGTGGATCCAGGACTACCAGCTGCAGCTGGTCCCGGCGATGCTGCGCGAGCTGCGTCCGGACCTGCGGATCGGCTTCTTCCTGCACATCCCCTTCCCGCCCGTCGAGCTGTTCATGCAGCTCCCGTGGCGCACCGAGATCGTGCGCGGGCTGCTCGGGGCGGACCTGGTCGGCTTCCACCGCCCGGGTGGGGCGCAGAACTTCATGTGGCTGGCCCGCAGACTCGCCGGGTTCGAGCCCAGTCGCGCCCAGGTGGGGGTGCGCTCCCGCCCCGGAGTGGTGCGGGTGGGCGACCGGGTGGTGCGCGTCGGCGCCTTCCCCATCTCCATCGCCTCCGGCGAGCTGGACCAGCTGGCCCGCACCAAGGAGGTCCAGCAGCGCGCCAAGGCCATCCGCGCCGAACTCGGCAACCCGCGCAAGATCATGCTCGGCGTCGACCGGTTGGACTACACCAAGGGGATCGACGTGCGGCTCGACGCCATGTACGAGCTGCTGGCCGAGGGCCACGCCACGGTGGAGGACGTGGCGATGATCCAGGTCGCCACCCCCAGCCGGGAACGCGTCGAGCACTACAAGCAGATGCGCGAGGACATCGAGCGCAAGGTCGGCAGCATCAACGGCGAGTTCGGGCGGGTCGGCCACCCCGCCGTGCACTACCTGCACACCTCGGTCGACCGCAAGGACCTCGTGGCCTTCTACTGCGCCGCCGACGTGATGATCGTTACTCCGGTGCGTGACGGCATGAACCTGGTCTGCAAGGAGTACGTGGCATGCCGCAACGACCTCGGGGGTAGTCTTGTCCTGAGTGAGTTCGCGGGCGCGGCCGCCGAACTCACCAGCGCGCTGCTGGTCAACCCGCACGATCTGGACGGGGTCAAGGACGCGATGCTCGCGGCCCTGAACATCGATCACGCGGAAGGCCGCCGTAGGATGCGTGCATTGCGTAGGCAAGTGCTCACGCACGATGTCGACCGCTGGGCGCGGTCGTTCCTCGAGGCGCTGGGGGCTTCGCCGACCGGCTAGAGTAAGCGACGGCAGGCTTAGAGAGGCCTTTCGGAATGTTCTCGGTGGAGTGCTCGGCCTCCGCGGGGCGATGGGCTCCGGGCAGTGAGCTCGACGCGCCGCGACACGGCGGAGCACGCGGGGAGCGCGAGCGCTCCGTGTCCCGCCGCGAACCCGCACCCCTCCCCCGGAACCGCGCCCGCCGAACCGGGTCCGGGTTCCCGGAGGACCTCTTCGGCGCCTCCACGGCACGTCTCCTCGGACGGGCGGAACACGGCACGGCCGGCACGGGGCACGTTCCCCGGGCCCACCGGGTCCGTGCTCCGTTCCCGAGCTGCGGGGCGCCCGGAACGCCTGCCGTCCCGAAGCACGACGCGGCTCGGGAGAAACGCCGCCCGCCGAACCGGACCGGGTACCGGGCCACACCCTCGACCCGGAGAACCGGAACGCCCCACCGGGCAGTGCACCGTCCGGGCGGAGGACGGCCCACCGGGCACGCGAGCCGACTCCGGAACAGACTTTTAGAGCCGGCTGAACCATCACGTCAATAACGACGCACCGGATCGACCCGCGGGGGTCACCGTGTGAGGAGGCCACCCCCGACGGGGCCGACGAGCACACCTCCACCAGGGTCGATCCCGCCCTCATACCAACCCGACGACCTCAACAGGAGTGTGGCGTTGACCGCCGAAGCCCTCCCCGCCGAGCTTCGTCGCATGATCGTGCAGCTCGCGCGCACACCTCGGCTGCTGGTCGCCTGCGACTACGACGGCACCCTGGCACCGATCGTGGGGGATCCGAGCCAGGCCAAGCCCCTGCCCGAATCGGTCCACGCGATGCGTTCCCTGGCGGCGCTGCCGACCACCACCACCGCGGTCATCTCCGGCAGGGCGCTGCGTGACCTGGCCACCCTCTCCCGGCTTCCCGCGGAGGTCCACCTGGTCGGCAGCCACGGTTCCGAGTTCGACGTCGGATTCGTCCACGAGCTGGACCCGGACACGACCCAGCTGCGCACCCAGCTGCAACGCAGCGTGCAGGACATCACGCGGGACCAGCCCGGCGTCATCCTCGAACCGAAACCCGCCAGTGTGGCGATACACGTGCGCCGCGCCGATCCGGAGGTCGGCGAGGCGGTGCTGAACGAACTCCGCTCCGGCCCGGCCACCTGGGAAGGTGTGCAGGTCACCGAGGGCAAGTCGGTGATGGAACTGGCCGTGGTGGAAACACACAAGGGCAACGCCTTCGAGGCGCTGCGCCACCAGGTCGGCTCCACCGGGGCGATCTTCCTCGGCGACGACGTCACCGACGAGACCGTGTTCGGCACCCTGTCCGGCCCCGACATCGGGATCAAGGTCGGCGAGGGCGACACCCTCGCCCACTACCGCGTGGCCGACACCACCGGGGTGGCCACGGTGCTGGCGATGCTGATGGAGGAGCGCCGCGCCTGGCTCTACGGGGAGCAGGCCCCGGCCATCGAACGTCTGTCCATGCTCGCCAACGAGCGCACCGTGGCGCTGCTCACCCCGGACGCGCGTGTCACCTGGATGTGTCATCCGGGGCCGGACTCGGCGGCGGTGTTCGCCGACCTGCTCGGCGGCCCCTCGGCCGGGCACTTCTCCGTCAGCCCGGCCACGCCGCAGTACGACAACGGCAACGGTTCTCCCCGCAGCGTGCTGCCCCTCGGTCAGCGCTACGTGCCGGGAACGATGACGGTGGAGACCCGCTGGTCCCGGCTGCTGGTCACCGACTACCTGGAACACGGCCGGGACGCCCACCACACCGACCTGATCCGGGTCATCAGCGGCAGCACCCGGGCCGTGGTGGACTTCGTGCCGCGCCCCGAGTTCGGGCAGGTGCCGGTGCGGCTCACCGCCGAGCCCGGCGGGTTGCGGGTGCACGGAACCTCCGAGCCGATGGTGCTGTACTCGCCCGGTGTGCAGTGGCGGATCAGCTCCGACGGGATGCACGAGGCGGCCCAGGCCGAGCTGGAGCTGTCGGAGGACTCCCCGACCGTGCTGGAGCTGCGCTGCGGCACCGAGGAACTCGCCCCCTCGGACACGCCCGAGCCCCAGCGGCGCACGGCGGCGAACAACTACTGGACGACGTGGTTGGAGCAGCTGCGGCTGCCCGAGGTGGAGCCCGACCTGGTGGCGCGTTCCGCGTTGACCCTGCGGGGACTGTGCAACACCGACACCGGCGGGATCATGGCCGCGGCCACCACCTCGCTGCCCGAGGAGATCGGGGGGGTGCGCAACTGGGACTACCGCTACTGCTGGCTGCGGGACGGCGCGATGAGCGCCCGGGCGCTGGTCTCGCTCGGCTCCACCGAGGAGGCCGAGGCCTTCCTCGACTGGCTGCACCGGGTGATGGACAGCCTGCCCGGTCCGGAACGGCTGCACCCGCTGTACTCGCTGGCCGGGGGGACCCTGGGTCCCGAGGCGGTGATCGACACCCTGCCCGGTTACGCGGGTTCCCGCCCGGTGCGCGTGGGCAACCTGGCCGACCAGCAGGTACAGCTGGACGTGTTCGGCCCGGTGGTGGAGCTGGCGGCCGATCTGGCCGTGGCCCGCGGTGAACTGCGCGAGGCCGACTGGGAGCTGGTCAAGGGCATGGCCGAGGCGGTCTCCCGCCGGTGGTTCGAACCCGACCACGGGATCTGGGAGGAACGTGACGTGCCGCGTCACCACGTCTACTCCAAGGTGATGTGCTGGGTCACCATCGACCGGGCACTCAAACTGGCCGCCCAGTACGGGCGTTCCGCCGATCCGAGCTGGATGCAGCTGCGGGAGCAGATCGCCGAGGACGTGCTCAAGAACGGCTGGCACCCGGACGTCCAGGCGTTCACCACCGCCTACGAGGGCTCCGACCTGGACGCCGCCTCGCTGCACGTGGGGCTCTCCGGGCTGATCGACCCCGCCGACGAGCGCTTCCGCTCCACGGTGACCGCCATCGAGTCCGAACTGCGCAGTGGTTCCACCGTCTACCGCTACCGCAGGGACGACGGTCTTCCCGGCACCGAGGGCGGGTTCCACCTGTGCGCCACGTGGCTCGTCGAGGCCTACCTGCTCACCGGAAGGCGCACCGAGGCCGAGGAGCTGTTCCAGCAGCTCGTGAACAACGCGGGGCCGACCGGGCTGCTGCCCGAGGAGTACGACCCGATCGCCGAGCGTTCGCTGGGCAACCACCCACAGGCCTACTCGCACCTGGGACTGATCCGCTGCGCCCAGCTGCTGTCCGAGTGACGCCTCCGGCGTACTCACGAGACCGGTTCCGTCGCCCGGCCGGAGAGGGCCCCTCCCGGCCGGGCGATGTTGACCGGGTGAAACCACGCCCCGTGGACATCCTCACTCCCGAACACGGCATCATTTCCTCCGAACGGAGGACAAACCGAGCGCGTGGTGGTTAGGCTACCGCGCGACCGGTGAGACCGTGGACATCCACAGCAAGGGGCGGCAGTGAACATCTTCGTGATCCTCCCGATCATCGTGGTGGTCCTCGTCGTGGTCGCGGTGGTCGTGCTCGTCCTCGCGCGCCGACAACGTTCCGGGCACACGCCAGAGCGGCCACGACCGCAGGACCCCTTCGCCACCGGAGACCAGGACGCGCTGCGCGGCGACCCGCGCCGCCTCAAGGCCGGGGACATCGTGGAGATCCGCGGCCTGTCCTACACCGTCCGCGGGACCCTGCGGCTGTCCGAGGGCAGCTGGCACTGGGCGGAACACCTGCTGGACGACGCCAAGGGCACCCAGGTGTGGCTGTCCGTCGAGGAGGACCCGGACCTGGTCCTGGCACAGTGGACCCCGCTGGAGGACACCGACCCGCCTCGACCCGGTCCCTCCCGCCTCGAACTGGGCGGGCGCACCTTCCGTTCCGAGGAGTCCGGCTCGGCGAACTTCCGCAGCGAGGCCACCACCGGACTCGACGAACGCGGCAGCGTGCGCTACCACGACTACGAGTCCTCCGACGGCACACTGCTGGGCTTCGAGTCCTTCGACGGGGCCGAGTGGGAACCAGCCCTCGGCGAGGAACTCAGCCGTTACGACGTGCGCGTCTACCCGGCTTCGGAATGAGAGGAGCCGGACGACGGCGATGAAACCGAAATTCTGGTTCGCCATCGCGGCGACGGCGGTGGTGCTCGGGCTGCTCGTCACGCTGGTGACGGTTTTCTCCACCGGAACCGGCCCACGGGGCTACGTGGCCAAGCACTACACCAGGGCGGAACGGCTGGACCGCCCCGGCGACGACGACAACCGGGCCTACACCAGCCGGAAAGCACCGAGCAGGGTGGCCAACTCGGTGGCCCAGGCCTGGGAACCGATCACCCAGTACACGAACGAGACCGGTGTCTACCTGCGTTACAACGACGACGCGGTGATCGTGCAGCCCCGGAAGCGGGGCTCGGTCATCCACGTGATGGACCTCGACCAGGCCTACCGCCACTACCACCACGTGGTCGGGGGCGCCTGGGGGTGGACGAGCCCGCACGGGCGGAGTTTCCGAGGGGGAGGTCCCGGGTCGGGTAAATGAGCGACGAACAGAGAATAACCAAAGCCGTATGCGGATGCGCGGGACTGCTCGTCTTCGGGGTGCTCTCCCTCTTCGTCACCCTCGCCGTCACCAACGGTTTCGGCGACCCGGGTGAACAGCGTTTCTGGGGGAACGAGAGCAGCAGGTACCACGCGTACGAGACCTACTCGGGCACGGCCATCCCCCGGTTCACCCGAACGGAGTCCGAGAAACTGTCGCAGGAGCTGGTGGAGCCCGCGCGGCGCTACGGCTTCTGTTTCGGGTGGAAGCTCACCGACGGCGGCGACGGGATGTTCGGGCGGAGTTCGGTCGGCACCGGCTCAGGCAGCGACCAAGGAGGGTCCGCCCAGGAGGACGGTGACCACGACCGGGGGTCCAACCGGGGCCCGGAGATCCCGGCCCAGGTCTGCGACAAGTGGGTGGAGCTGCGGGTGACCGTGGCCTACACCTCCAGCACCAGCGAGGACTGGAGTGGAGTGGCCATCGAGGTGGCCCACTCGCCGAACCTGTCCCTGAACACGCCCGGCAGCAAGGACTTCGCCTCGCTCGGCATCACGGCGAAGTCCTTCATCGAGACCCCGGTGGACACCACCGGACACGCGGTGCTGGCGCTGCCGCTGCTGCTGAGCGAGGACAACCCGGAACTGCCGAGGATCCAGCCGGAAAGTGCCTCCGAGCAGCCCCGGGAAACCCTTCCCCCCGGGTCGAGTCCCGGCTGGATCGGGCGGGGACTCTGGTTGGGAGTCCTCGGGGTGATCGCCGTGGGCAGCGTGGTGGTCGGTGTGATCGGACTCCGTCGACAGGGGTCCGGGCCTTCCGAGGGGCCACCACCTCCTCCCCCGCCGCAGAAC
>NZ_PVSR01000042.1:0-30383 GCF_003001495.1 Actinopolyspora mortivallis | reverse complement strand
TTCCCCACCCGTCCACCTACCAGCCTCCGATCAGCGACAACCCCGAGGAAATCAACCAGTGGGTGCGTCAGGCCCGCGAGAAACTGCCCGAACGCCCCGACGGCCGCGGAAAAACAGTCGGCATCCTCCGCGGCATCCCCGGATTCGGTGACATCGAAATCCGAAGCGGCGGCAGAGGACGGCCGATCTGGAATGCTGGACGTGAACGCTGGGAACGCCAGTGGACCACCGAGACTGTCGAGGAGGCTGAGCAGCGCCGTCGGGACCTGATCAGTCGCATCGACACGGTGCTGGTCACCAACCAGTGGTTCTCCGGTGACCGGCTGAACGTCGGACCTCCCGGTGTCTCCCAACACGTCGAAACACAGGCTGCGATGCGGATGCGTGAAGCAGGTGTCACCCACGGAGCCGTGACCATCAACAACGAGATGTGCAGCGGTCGATGGCGCTGCGAACGAGCGATCCAGGCCATCCTGCCGAAAGGTTCGGTGCTGGACGTGTGGGAGCCCGGAGCTACCCAGCCGCGACGTATCGAAGGACAGGCATGACCACCATCGACACCCCCATCGTCGTCACCGCGATCCCCGACGGCAATCCCGCCCTCCATGCGGACACCAGCGAGGACACCCACACCCTGATCGAACGAGTACTCGCCATCGACACCGAGCAACGCCGCACCACCCTCGTCTGCGCCTGGGATCGCCCCGCACGCTCCCAGCACGACGAAGGCGGCAGTCTCTACCCGGACAGCTACCTCCGGGTGGCCAGCCATCCCCCCACAGGTTGGGGCGCGTTGTGGTGGGTCGGTGAACATCACGGCCGGCCCTCCCTGCTGGTCACCCACGACCCCACCGGCCCGCACGACCGCCCCGAACTGACCTTCGACATCGACGCCGACGAGTTCTTCCCCACCACGGCCGCGTTGCCTCTCGAGGCCGTGCGCCGCGCTCTGCACGACTACATCAGCACCGCACAGCTACCCACCCGCGTGGGCTGGCAACCCACCATGATGCTGCTCTGAACACGGGAGAAACCAACGGCGCGGAAAAGCACCGTGAACCGTCGCTTGATACACAAGGCTATTCCCCCAGCGGGATAGCACTACTAAGATCGCAAGCCTCGAAGTAGTCCCCGCCCACGCGGGCAGGCAGCGCCGACCTTCCGGGGCCGGCGCGGGCACACACCCCCAACAGGCATCACAACTCGATAACGTAGCCACGAAGCCGCAGGGCAATACGTGTGTTCCCCGCACACGCGGGGATGGACCCACTTTCAGCGGGCCCATCCGGATCGGCATCCGGTGTTCCCCGCACACGCGGGGATGGACCCACGGCGGTTTGCTGGTGTGCCGGTTTCGACGGGTACGCCCCGCACACGCGGGGATGGACCTGTTGCTGACCGTGCCCTGGGATCGTTTGATTTGTATTCCCCGCACACGCGGGGATGGACCGGTTCCGTCGAGGACCGGCCTGGGTCAGAGGACGTGGTGGTTGAGAAGGGGAAGTGTGTGGCAACACGCCACGAGATTCCGAAGCACCTGATCGGCGTGTCGATCACGAACCGGTCACAGCCGGGGTACGGCTGTCCTGAAAACCCCTGCTCAACTGCCGTGGCGCCAGCCCTCCGAGGCTGGCGAGGATCGCAACTGCGAAGTCTGCACGTCCCGCGAATCCAGCGAGACCAGTGGCGCCAGCCCTCCAGGGCTGGCGAGGATCGCAACGGGATCTGGGGTGGGCTGACCGGCACCGAACGAGCCGGTGGCGCCAGTCCTCCGGAGCTGGCGAGGAGCACAACCGAAACACGTAGGGAGCACGCTGAACAGGAAATCAGGGCCCCTGCTGCTGGCACCGTTGCTTCTCGGAACAAAAGTGATTCCCACAGCAGCAAAGCGCTGTTAAGATCGCAGGTCGCAAAGGGGTGAGCCCCGCGCACGCGGGGATGGACCGCTGTGGCTGATGACGAACTCAAAGCCGGACGTGTAAGCCCCGCGCACGCGGGGATGGACCGCCCAGTTTTCTTCCGGGAACTTCGATTTGGGAGTGAGCCCCGCGCACGCGGGGATGGGCCGTGGTGGGCCAGTTTTAGGCAAAATCGGGCCACGCACTCGCGGCGCACGCGGGGGATACCCAGGAGCTGGCGAGGATCGCTGAGGCGGCACTGCTTCCCCCACTCACTCACCGGACTCGAAGTCCCGGAGGAGAGCCCCGGCGTCTCCCTCCGCCCGGAAACCGGCCCGTACTAGTCTGCTTCCCGTGCCGTACCCGATCCCGGATCCACACCGGACCGGAACGCTCGACGTCGGCGAGGGGCACCGGATCCACTGGGAGGTTCGCGGCGCCCCGGACAGCGAACCGGCCGTGGTGCTGCACGGCGGCCCCGGCTCCGGGGCCCTGCCCGGCTGGCAGCGGTTCTTCGACCCCGACCGCTACCGGGTCGTGCTGTTCGACCAGCGCGGCTGCGGACGCAGCACCCCGCACGCGGGCGACACGGTCGCCGCGCTGAACCACAACACCACCGCGCACCTGATCTCCGACCTGGAACGGCTGCGCGAACACCTGGGCATCGAGCGCTGGCTGCTCTTCGGGGCCTCGTGGGGCAGCACCCTCGGCCTGGCCTACGCCGTGGAACACCCGCAACGGGTCAGCGAGCTGGTGCTGTGGTCCGTGGTGACCACCCGCGCCCACGAGGTCGCGTGGATGACCCACACCATGGGCCACGTCCACCCCCACGAGTTCGCCGAACTGCTGCACCACCTGCCCGCCGAACGACGCGACGGCAACATCCCGGCGGCCTTCCACGACCTGCTCGTGCACCCCGACCCCGAGATCCACCACGCGGCCGCCCGCGCCTGGTGCGCCTGGGAGGACCGCGTGGCCACGCTGAGCGGGCCCGTCGAGCCCAGCCCCCGCTACGAGGACCCCCGGTTCCGGCTCGGGTTCGCCCGGCTGGTGACGCACTACTTCGGCAACCACGCCTTCCTGCCCGACGACGGCATCACCGGCCGACTCCACCGCATCGCGCACCTGCCCGCCCTCCTGGTGCGCGGACGAGTCGACATCGCCTCCCCGCTCAGCGCCGCCGTCGAGGTGGCGGAGCGCCTGCCGCGCTCCCGCCTGCACGTCGTGGAGGACGAGGCGCACTCGGCGGGCCCGGAGACGGAGCGGCTGCTGACCGCCGCGCTCGACGAAGCGGCCTCCCGACGGGACTAGCGCGACCGGGCGGCACCGCCCCCGAACCCGTGACGGAACGCGGTCGGTCCGACTAGGCTCGATCACCGTGGAACAGCGACGTCTGGGCAACTCCGGCCTCGTGGTCAGCGCCATCGGCCTGGGATGCAACAACCTGGGCAGACCGGGGACCACGACCGAGTCCCCCGACGGAGTCCAGGCCGTGGTGGACCGGGCGCTGGAGTCGGGAATCACCTTCTTCGACGTGGCCGACGTGTACGGAGCCCCACGGGGACGCAGCGAGGAGTTGCTGGGCAAAGCCCTCAACGGCCGTCGCGAACACGCGGTCATCGCCACGAAGTTCGGCATGGACATGCAGGGGGCCAACGGCCCCGACTTCTCCGCGCGGGCCTCGCGCCGCTACGTACGACGCTCCGTGGAGTCCTCGTTACGCCGGCTCGACACCGACTGGATCGACCTGTACCAGCTGCACCGCCCCGACCCGCTGACCCCGCTGGAAGAAACACTGTCCGTGCTGGACGATCTGGTGCACGAGGGCAAGATCCGCTACATCGGACACTGCAACCTCGCCGGCTGGCAGACGGTCGACGCGGCCTGGACCGCCTCGGACGCCGGGCTGACCGCCCCCGTGTCGGCCCAGATCCACTACTCCCTGCTGGAACGGGAGGCCGAACGGGAGGTCGTGCCCGCCTGCGCCAAGTTCGGGGTGGGACTCATCCCGTACTTCCCTCTGGCCAACGGACTGCTGACCGGCAAGTACCGCCAGGGGCAGGCACCTCCGGAGGGCAGCAGGCTCTCCGGGCGGGAGCGCCTGCTCGCCGACGCGCCCTGGGAACGCATCGAACGGCTGCGCGGCTTCGCCGAACAACGCGGCATCTCCATGCTCGCCATCGCCCTGGGCTGGCTCGCCGCCCAACCCACGGTCGGTTCCGTGATCAGCGGGGCCACCACCCCGGAGCAGGTGGAGAGCAACGCCATGGCCGGCCAGTGGCGGCCCACCCGCGAGGACCTGGACGAGATCGACGCGATCAGCCCGCCCGCCCTGCACTAGGAACCTCGCCGTCCGCCGCGTCCGCGGCCAACCACGCTCCGGGTTTCCCGAACCACGGAGATTCCCTTACTCACCGAACGGACAGTAGGCTACGGCGCGATCCGCGAGGAACGTGAGGAGGACACATGCTGGCCAGGCAGACAGCCGCCATCGTCACCGGAGGTGCCTCCGGACTCGGCGCGGCCACCGCGCGCAGGCTGGCCTCCGACGGGGCCCGGGTGTTCGCCGTGGACCTGCCGGACGCCGTGCGGGCCGCCGAGGAGGTGGAGGGGGTCACCCTCGTGGCGGCCGACGTCACCGACGCCGAGCAGGTGCAGGCCGCCGTGGACCGGGCGAGCTCGGCGGAGGTGCCGCTGCGCGTGGTGGTGAACTGCGCGGGCATCGGCCCCTCCGCGCGGATAGCGGGACGCAAGGGACCCCACGACCTCGACATGTTCCGCAAGGTCGTCGAGGTCAACCTGGTCGGCACGTTCAACACGCTGCGGCTGGCCGCGGCGGCCATCGGCGAGACCGAGGCCGACGAGCAGGGCCAGCGCGGCGTGGTGGTCAACACCGCCTCCATCGCCGCCTACGACGGCCAGATCGGCCAGGCCGCCTACGCGGCCTCCAAGGGCGGGGTGGCCAGTCTGACCCTGCCCGCCGCCCGGGACCTGGCCTCGCTCGGCATCCGGGTCATGACGATCGCCCCGGGGATCGTGGACACCCCGATGCTGGCCACGGTGGACGAGGAGATCCGGGCCGGGCTGGCCGAGGGGGTTCCGTTCCCCAAGCGTCTCGGCACCCCCGAGGACTACGCCCGGCTGGTGTCCGACATCGTCGAGCACGACTACCTGAACGGGGAGGTCATCCGCATGGACGGTGCACTGCGGATGGCGCCCAAGTAACCGGGCGGCGCGGGCCGGGGTCCGGCCGGGTGGCCGGCCCCGCCCGTGGGCGGAGACTGCGGCCCCTCCGTCGGTGGTGCACGATGCTGCCGAGGAAGCACGTGAGGGGTGTGTGATGACGCGGACGATGAAGGCCGTGCAGTACCGCCGGGTGGGCGACAGCCCCGAGGTCGTCGAGGTGGACGTGCCCGAACCCGGGCCGGGCCAGGTGCTGCTCAAGGTGGACGCCGCCGGGATGTGCCACTCGGACATAGCGGTGATGAGCTGGTCGGCCGAGGAGTTCCCCTACCCGCTGCCGCTGACCCTGGGCCACGAGGGGGCGGGCACCATCAGCGCGTTCGGCCCCGGAACCCACCGGTACTCCGAGGGGGACCGGGTGGCGGTGTACGGACCGTGGGGCTGCGGGCTGTGCCGCGCCTGCGCCTACGGCGAGGAGAACTACTGCCGCCGGGCCGACCGGCTGGGCATCCGCCCACCGGGCCTGGGCGCGCCGGGAGCCATGGCCGAGTACCTGCTGGTCGATGACGAACGGCACCTGGTGCCGCTGCACGGCCTGGACCCGGTGGAGGCCGCCCCGCTCACCGACGCGGCGCTCACCCCCTACCACGCGATCAAGAAGTCCCTGCCGAAACTGGTTCCCGGCAGCACCGCCGTGGTGATCGGCGCGGGCGGGCTCGGACACGTGGGCATCCAGTTGCTGCGCGCCCTGAGCCCGGCGCGGGTGGTGGCGCTGGACATCAACGACCAGAAGATGGAACTGGCCCGCAGCGTGGGCGCGCACCGGACCGTGCGTTCCGACGAGAACGCCCCCGAGCAGATCCGCGAGCTCACCTCGGGGAACGGGGCCGAGGCGGTGTTCGACTTCGTGGGCGCCACGGCCACCACCCGCATCGCGGCCCGCTCGGTCGCCACCGAGGGCGACCTCACGATCGTGGGGATCGGCGGGGGTTCGGTTCCGGTCGGCTTCGGCACCCTCCCCTTCGAGGTGGCGGTCTCCGCCCCCTACTGGGGCAGCCGTGGGGAGTTGCTGGAGGTGCTGGAGCTCGCCCGCAGCGGCGAGGTGCGGGTGCACGTGGACTCCTTCCCACTGGAGGAGACCCCCGAGATCTACGAGCGGTTCCACCGCGGGGAGATCCCCGGGCGAGCCGTGATCGTGCCGTAGGGCGCACCGCCGCGACACCCGCCTCCGAGGGGCGTCCGAGTCACGCGCCGGAGCCCGGATCGTGAGTCTCGGGCGCCGCCCTCCGGAGCCGTCCGTACCGGAAGGCTCCGGAACGGGCTGCCCTCGGGCGGCTCAGATATCCCCGGTGTGGGGGATCTCCAGCACCGCCTCGGAACTCATCCACCGCCGGATGGCCAGGGTGGCCCGCACGTCGTCCTCGTTGTACTCCAACAGCCGGTCCCGCTGCGCCGGATCCGGCCGCCCGCCACGGAAACCGACCGCGTCCCGGTACCAGCGCATCGAGTTCTCCCCGCCGGCCTCGGCGTCCCGCCACGTGAAACCCGCGTTCGGGGCGATCACCTTCAGCCCCTTCCCGTGGGGGCACAGGAACTGGTCCCGCACCACCGCGAACACGTCCACCCACTCCCGGGACTCGACGAAACGGCGCACCTCCTCCACGGAGGGAATCCCGGGCTTGCCGGCGAAACGCTCCGCCGAACTCAGCATCCACCTGTTCTCGGCCAGCTCGTTGTAGCAGTAGGCCCGGAAGGTGAGCCCGTGCTCGTGGGCGGCCCGGCGCAGGGAGGTGAACCACCCCCAGAACTCGGCGAAGGAGCGGGCCTCGTCGTCGGAGGGCAGGGGGTCCCAGGTCACGAACCCCCGGTAACCGGGTTCGGTGCCCAGCAGCGCGGCCGGGTCCCCGTCCTGCCGCCGCATCCCCGGCTCGTCGCGGCCGGGATAGGACACCAGGGTCCCCCACAGGTAGGCCCCCGAGTCGGCGTAGCTCTCCATGTCCACGTCGACCTCGACGTCCCCCCGTGGGATGCCGACCTCCGGCACACGGCGCACCAGGGAGAGTCCACGCAGCCAGGCCCGGGCCAGCAACACCGCCTCGGTGAGGCGTTTGGGCGACAGCGGCGGGGTCCGGAGGTCCGCGACGGTGAGCGCGGCCAGCTCGTCCACCCGGTGCACCCCGTGACGTCGCAGCCGCACCGCGTCCTCGCCGCGCACCACGAGGCTCACGTCCCGGGAGGAACGCAGCTGGGGCTCGCACACCGGCCACCAGGGGCAGCCCTTGCACTCCAGCACACGACTCGGCTGGGCCAGCGCCTCCCTGCCCTCGGCCGCCGCCCGCGCGACGGCCAGACGGTCGGAGAACCGTTCGTCGTACTCCCCGAGCACGCTGCGCCCACCCGACCAGGTGGGTTTTTCGAGGTCGTGCCAGACCACGACCTCGGCGTCGGAGCCGATGCTGCCGCCCCACAGGCGCCCGGCGGGCCGCATCCCGCACGCCTGTAACAGGCGCACGGCGTGGGCCAGCCGTAACAGGTCCCGCGCCTGCGAACGCGCCTTGCGCCGGGGATCGTAACCGGCCGCCTCCGGGGTGGGCTCGGTGATCGGGGAGGTCCGGGCGCCCTTGCCGGGATCGGCGACCTTGTGCCGCACCACGAGCACCGGCACGTAGCCGGTGCCGCTGCGCACCAGCAGCTCCACCTCGCCCTCGCGCCCCCCGTGAACATCCCTGGGCAGCCGAGCGCCGGAGATGTAGTCGAGCCCGTCGCGCATCGCGGCGAGCGTGGCGGCCTCGCGCTCCTCGGCGGAGTCCTCCCGGGAGATCTCCGTCCAGCCGTCGAGGGACCGACCGAGCCTGCGGGCCACCTCCCTGCGGTACTCGGCGGCGTCGGCGATGCGCTGTTCCGATCCGGGATCCGCCGGGGCGCGGGGGACGTCGACCATCTCCGGGTCGTTGTCGAGATGCACGCGGCGGCGACAGCGCGTCACCACGCTGCCGTCCAACAGCACCTCGGAAGCCACGGACGCAGGGTATGTCCTCATCCTGCCGAGTAACTCCATCACCCCGGTGAGAGATACGACATGTCCGATCCGACACGGGAGCCCCACCGGCGAGTGACCGCCGTGGTGTCCGGGCACGGACTCCCGGGGCACCCGGACGCGAGAGTACGCCCATCCCACGGAGCCCCCGGCACGGCCACGCCGAGGCGCTCCCGAAACACCCGCGACCACACGACGTGTCCGACTGGTCGTGTCGCCGTAGCGAGCGGCCGTGGTAGTGCCTAGACTGATCCGCGCAGCACAGCCACACCGAGTCGGCCCGGAGGTGTTCGCCGTCATGGCAGGTTCCCAGCGGAGGAAACACGCGGCCGAGGCGACATCCGGGATGCGCCGCCGCGCTCGTCGCGCGCAGCGGCGCGAGGAGCGCGGCCGGCGCCGGGAGGAACGCAGAACCGCCAAGGCCGTGCGCAAGGGCGAACACGGGCGCGTCACCCCGGGCAACGCCAAGAAGGTGGTGGGCGTGACCAGGATCGTCGGCCCCGTGGTGGCCCCCTACCTCGCGCGGGCCGCTGCCACGGCGCGGGAGGGCTACGAGAGGTTCCGGGCCCGCAGGCTCGGGGTGGCCGTGGAGGACGTGTCCCGCTTCACCGGACGCGGGGCCGCGCTGCACGCCCGGATCGCCGGCGACGCCACCGCGCTGGAGAACCTGCTGGCCAGCCGGAGCGGGAACGAGGGCGAGGAGTCCGTGCGGAGTTTCGTGGAGTCCTCCCGGCAGCGCCTGGACGAGCTGTCCGGGGTGGTGCGGGCGGCCGAGCGGATGCCGGCGGCCAGACGCCGCGCCGCCCACCGGGCGGTGGACGGCGAGTTGGGCAGGATCGAGGACGACCTGCTGCGGCGTTTCGGGGTGCGCGCCTGAGGAGGTCCCGACGGAGTCGTGCTCACCGGTTCTTCGGGGGCAGCGCCGAGTCCTCGCGCAGCGCCTTCCACAGCTCCTTCGCCTCGGACTCCTTCGGGACCAGCCGGTTCGGCCGCGCCGAGGAGGCGGCCACGGGCAGGGTGCGGAAGTCGACCCGTTCCGGGGACATCCCCCGCAGCGACCGGGTCAGGGACCACAACGCCCCCAGGGAGGCCAGCTCCTCGTCGGTGGTCAGGGAGCTGGTGGCCGTGTCGAGCACGCGGTGCAGCCGGACCGGGTCGGTCAGCAGCCCCGTCCTGTCGACCTGACGCAGCAGGGCCCTCAGGAACTTCTGCTGGAGCTCGATCCGGGCCAGGTCGCTGCCGTTGCCCACGCCGTGGCGGGTGCGCACCAGCCCCAGCGCCTGTTCCCCGGTGAGCCGCTGGGTTCCGGCGGGCAGGTCGAGACCGGCGTAGGAGTCCTCGATGGGCTCGGACAGGGTGATCCGCACTCCGCCCAGGGTGTCCACCAGCTTCTCGAAACCGGCGAAGTCCACGGCCACGGCGTGGTCCAGACGCAGGTCACCCAGCTTTTCCACCGTGGCCACGGTGCAGACCAGCCCGCCCCGCGCGTAGGCGGAGTTGAACATGACGTCGCGGGCCGGCGGGATCGTGTCCCGGTCCTGACCGGGGCACTCGGGGCGGTCGACGAGCGTGTCCCGGGGGATGCTGACCACGGCCGCCTTCCGCCTGCCCTCGGCCAGGTGCACCACCATGGCGGTGTCGGAACGCCGCCCCGCGACGTCGCCGTACTCCCCGTTCGCGCCCGCGCGGGAGTCCGAGCCGAGCAGCAGGATGTTCAACGCCTCCGAGGGGTTCTCCGGCGGACGGTCGGAGGACAGCCACCCGTCGACGTCCACCGAGGTGATGTTGCCGTCCAGTTCCCGGTAGACCAGTGCCCCCAGGAAGGCCAACACCAGCAGCAGGGCGAGCCCGCCCCGCAGCACCCACCGGCCCGGCGAGCCCCTCCTCCTTCCGGCGGGGGGCTGGGGGGAGTCGCCGGAGCCTCCGGCCTCCGAGCGGGCCGGGCGTGTGCTCTTCTCCCGCGAGTGCCCGGAGGTTGCCCCCATCAGGCTCCCCTCCGGGACGGCCCGGGGGACCCGGCCGGGCCGGTCGCGGGCGGGTCACCGTGACCGCCTTCGGCGGTTGCGCTCCGGCAGCACGTCGGCGAGAGGTTCGGCATAGCGTTCGGCCCCCGGTGGTTCGACGTGACCACTGTCACTTTCCACCAGGGTGGGGTACCCCTCGGAGCGAGGTTTCAATCCGGTGTTCCCGGCGGGATACTCCTCCCCGAGGATTTCCCGAGAGGAACTCGTATACTGTCCGGGAAAGCGGGACCACCGTCCGGAGTGCCGGGGCCGGTCCCGGCGACGAAACCTCCGGAGTGGCGGACCCGGCGTGTTCCGTGACATATCCCGGCGGAGACAGTACGCTGCCACTCGCACACCGAACGCCGCCTGGGATGCGACGGACAACGGAACGCGTATCGCATCGCACGAAGAAATTCCGCGATGCGAAAAGGAAGCTCGTGTCGCCGAACGGTCACTTCGCGTCGGTGAGTTGTCCGAATTCGGCCCGACCGAACCTCGCTCATCCCGGTCCCCGGAGGGACCGAGGACTCACCGGTACGGCGTCCACCGCACCGTGAAGTCACGCTCGCGCATGGAACGCAACCTCTTGCGCAGCTCGCCCGCCAGCGAGGGGTTGCTGCCCAGCACCGGCAGCACACTGACCGTGATCTTGAGCTCCCGCAGGTCACGCAACACCGGGAAGCCCTCCCAGGCCACCACGTCGAAACCGTAGGCCGCCACGAGCTGACGATAGGCCTCGGGAGAACGCCCCAGACGCAGGTAGCCCACCGCCATCGGGGTCAGGTCCCACTCCGGCGGACCGGCGCACAGCGAGTCGAAGTCGCACAGCACCGGCCCCTCGGGGCCGATGATGACGTTGCCCAGGTGCGCGTCCCCGTGCACGGTGCCCCGGGGCAGGGCGAACTCCAGCTCCTCCAGACGCCGTTCCACGGAGTCGCAGTGCCGTTTCAGGAAGTCCCGGTCCCGCGGGTCGAGCTCGTGCTCGCCCTCCGCGAGACGCCTGCGGGCGTCCGCGACCGGCTGCCACTCCCCCACCGAGGGCGGGATCTCCAGGGCGTGCAGGGAACGCAGCAGCGTCCCCAGGTCGTAGCCGGTCGGCGGTGTCCCCGTGTCCGGCACCTCCTCCCACACGGTGGCCACGTAGCCCCCGGCCCGCACCGGTTGGCGCAGCCCGGGCAGCAGCCGCACGGAGGGCATCCCCCGTTCGGTGAGCCAGCGTGCGGCCTCGACCACATTGTCCGCCCGGTAGGCCAGTGACGAGGTGAGCACCACACGCACCACCACGGGAGCGGTGCGCAGCAGGAAGACCCCGTTGTTGACGAAACGCAGCAGTTTCGCCCCGCGCGGGTCCAGCCCCGCCGCGGCACACACCTCGTCCAGGGCCTTGCCCAGTTCACGCGGAACCTCGGGCTCTCGGGCGGAGTCGGGCGGAAAAGTCATGTTCGCCGATGTCATGGGCTGTCTGCTGCGGAGTAATCGCGCCCTCGGCGCGCTGTCGGGTCGTTCACCGGAGCTGATCAAATCGAACGGTTCTCCCGGAAGACACGGACCTGCTCGGAGAACTCGCGGGCCTCCGCGTTCCTGACGTGCTTGGCGGCCTCCCGCTCCAGGGGAAGCAGCCGGTCCGGAACACGCGCCGACTTCACCTGCGCACCGATGTCGAGCGCCCGTCTGCCGACCCTGATCCCCTGTTGGACGTCACCGGCCCTGATGTGGTTCGTGGCCTGCATGCCCAGCACGAAGACGTGACTGCGCTGCATGTCGACGTCGTACTTCTCGTTCGACTTGATCGTCTCGGCCACCGCCAGCGGCGCGTAGCGGTCCGGTTCGTGTTCGGCCATCGCGTCGTGGACCGAGCCGATCGCGGCGTGCAGGTCGGTCTCGTTGAAGAACCGCACCCAGTCCGGCGCCTCGTCCAACCTGGCCCTCGCGAACTCGTCCTTGGTCCTGCCCAGCATCTTCGCCACCTGGTCGGGGCGATTCAGCATTCCGTAGGCCCATCCCTCGTTGGCGCACATGACGGCGACCGTCAACGACGATCCCGACTCCTGGGCCGCGATCTGTCCCAGTTGGAACAGCTTCAACGCCTCGTTCGGCTGGTGGTAGTGCAGGTAGACCCGCCCCATCCGGTAGAGCACGTTGGCCACCAGGCTGTCGTCGCCGGCCTGCCTGGCGAACTGCAACGCCTGCCCGAAGTGGCTGCGTGCCGGGTCCATCAACCCCATGTCGAACGAGGTCCACCCCGCCAGGCTGTGCATGTCGGCCAGCGAGGTGAACAACTGCTGTTTGACCTGATCGGTGCAACTGGCGTGCAGCAGTTGCTTCGCCCAGTGCAGCTGGGCCACGACGGCGTCACGGCAAGTCCCCCCGCCGTAACGATAGTCCAGGTCGCGCAACGCCTTGGTCGCCGCCTGAATCTGCTGAACGTCGGCCATACCGATACGCGAGGGCGCGGGAGTCTGCGCATTGGCCGTCAGCCAGTCCCCCTCCTCCGCGCCGAGGACGGAAGCCCCCATAGCAACCGCCGCGGCATGGGACAGAAACTTCCGACGCTTCACCGTCTCGTCCTCCTCAGCCGGGGAGTCGCCGTCATCCGAATCGGCGACTCTCACTGCCGTCGCCCCGTCATAGGCGAGGCCCATGTACCCCCTCGGGACGCCGAGACCGTCAGCGATGCGGGCCAGCACGTCATAGGCGATGACCTGCCTGCCCTTGAGGATCTCCGAAACCTCGGACTGCGACTGACCAGTGGCCGCGGCGATCTGGCGCTGGGACACACCGTGCTTGCGCAGCAGCTTGTAGATGTCGCTGATGTTCCGACTCGCCAGCGCTTCCCTCATCTCCCGTCCGTCCCAGACATCGGGTGTAACGAGAGAGCCGCTCGAACCGATGGTGTTCATTCGAAGACCCCTCTACGCTTCTCGGGCGTCGGCCGCAGACTAAGGCTCCGCACAGAAGACGGTGAAGCGGACACTGTGGCCGGTGATCGGTGCGACCGAACTCCACGAACCGCTCATCGCGCGGTAAGTCCGGTCGTCGCCCACCACCTAGCCAGTCGGCCACCCCACGTTCCAATCTAGTCCTCGGCAGACAACGGAAGCACCGAGAGGACATCAGCGACGTGGTTTCCTACGAACGACCCGAGCCCGAGGAACCGGTGGGATCCGCCCCCCGATCGGAAGACCACCGGGACGCCTCCGGGGAGTTCGGCGGACACAGCCACGGTCGGATGTGGTGTCGCGACGTCAACCACACGCCGCGCAGCCTCGAGGTGCTCGTCAACCGGGACAGGGTGGTTCTCGCCGGACCGCCCGGTGCGACCGCCGCGTTGACGACCGACCGGGCCGGTCGGTTGAGTTCGGCGCTGCGGTTCGCCGCTGACCAGGCGAGAAAGTGACGGTGACGTACGGTGGACACGATTCTGGGACAGGTTCTGCGCGACGCGGTCTGGGAACGGCTCGATGTGCTCTCCGAGCTGGCTAACCGCGCGGACGCGCCGTCCCTGCTGTCCGTGGCACGTTCGGAACTCCCGCGCCTGACCGCGGGATGGCGGACGCTGCTGACCGCGCACGAACCGGACGAACGAGGGAACTGCCCGGAGTGCTCGACGTGGCTGCGCCAGCGCAAGGCACCCTGCGCCGTGTGGCGCTCGGCCTACGAGCACTTGGTGGCGGGCGGCCTCGCACCCCGTCCCGCACGGCACCTGCGACCGGCGCAGCAGCTGCGCCGTGCGGCGCCGGTGCCGTAAAAGCAGGCGGGCCGGGTTCCGCACGCCGTATCCCCCGAACCGGCGGCGGAACCGCTGCCCGTCCGTTGACCGGTGGTCGGCATGACGTGCCCCCCGACCACGGATATGCCGACCACCGGTCTCCCCCCGTCCCGGTCCGAACACACGGTCCGGGCACAACCGAACACGGAACCCGGCGGCCACACGAGGTCTCCCCGCCTCCCTCCCCGTTCCTCGTGTGGTCTCCCCCGACTTCCGCGAGCCGGTGCCGATGTTTACTCCCCTCCCCCGAACCGGTACCGGCTTGCGGATTCCAGCCGCTCCGTCACCGAGAACCGACACACGAAACACCCCGTGGGTGACGGAGCCGTCCCGGAATCCCGGCACTCGTTTCCCCCCTGGCGAGTGCCGGGATTCCGGTGTGTCGGGCTCGGTCCCACCGGGACGGCGAGCCGGAGCGTCTCCGCGCGGGAGGACTACCTGCGCCGCAGTCTCGCCCGGGAACGCAGTCCCACGTCCAGACGCGTGCCCTCCGCCCGTGAGCCGCGTGGCAGGGGTTCGGTGTGCTGGGCGGGGACCATCATCAACGGTTGACGCCTGCCCAGCAGGGGCGAGTAGGCGGGGACGAAACCCTGGTCGATGAGGGAGACCGCGAAGTCCACCGCCACATAGCCACGCGTGTCCAGCACACCGGTTCCCTGCCAGGGCAACAGCCCGGAACCACCCAGATAGGTGAATCCGCAGCGTCCTCTGGTGACCGCACTGACCGTCAGCCGGATCCGGGGGCTGAACAGCTCCTCGTAGCCCAGTTCCTCGTCCACCCGCATGGTGGACAGGTAGCGGATGGCGTTGTGCCAGGCGCGGCGCAGCACCGCCACCCTGGCCTGACGTGTCTCCGGGGAGATGTGCGTGTCCACGAGGTTGTACACGTCGGCGTAGACCGTGCGCGCCCAGCCGAGCCGGTCCGCTCCGGCGGGCACCGGAACCGGCACGGAGTAGACCATCGACATGACCATCTCCCGGAACAGGCCCAGCGACCGCGCGGTGCCGCGCTCCGGGGCCCCCTCCCAGCGCTCGGCCCGTTCCTGGACGCGGTCGAGTGTGCGCAGGGGGTTGTCGGTGATGTCCAGGTCGGCCACGGCCCGTTCCAGGGAACTCCGGAAGGTGCGGAACAGCTCGGGACGACGGGACAGCACGGCCGAGCCCAGCCGTTCCCGGGCCACGGCGTCGATCTCCCGGATCGAGACGGACCCGTCGAGACCGACCAGCTCGGCGTACTCGTGGAGCTTGCGGGTGTAGGCCCGGGTCAACGATCCCGGTCTCGGCCGGAAGTGCCTGCCGTCGGTGAGCACGTTGATGCGCAGCCCCGGCGGATACACCCGTCGGGCGGCCTGTTGCAGTTCGCGCAGCCGGACGAGTCCACCGAGCTCGGCGATGTCCGGCAGCGGCCCGTAGGCCTTCAACCGGTTCAACGACTGCTTCACCGGAAAACCGAGCAGCACCACGTCGATCGGTTCACCCCGGGCCACGGAGCCGCCCGCGTCCCGCAGCATGTCGGCCAGGACGTAGTTGGAGCGGGAGCCCTTCAGGAACTGCTTGCGGGTGAACACGTGGTGCAGCGCCCCGAGGGTCCGATACCTGCGCTGCTCACTGTTGTCCGCCTCGTGCACGGCGAACCTGCTCAGCGCCCCGCGCGCGGTCCGCTCGGCCGCCGAGTCGGCGTCGTCCACCACCGAACGCACCAGCGCCTCGGTCTCGGACCCACTCAGGCGCACCGCCCAGCGCTGGGCCGAACGGTTCTCCCGCAGCGCCGCCACCTGGAGCTCCTCCAGCGAGTGGGTGTTGGACAGCACGGGATGCCGCCGTTCCGGTCTCCGGCGGGGGGAGGTCTCGAAACTGTCGATCGCCGGAACCCGCCCGGTCCCGGCACGCGCCGCCGAGGCACCCTCGGCACGTCCGTTCCGCTGCCTCGGCAGCCTCCTGCCGGAGGACAGCGCGACCACGAGCGCGCCGTGGGGGTCGACGGGCGAGCGGAGTTCGGCGGCGAACCCGTCGTCGAAGACCGCCACGACCTCGCCGTGCCCCAGCTCGCGCAACCGACGCACCGTCCATCCCGCCAGGGACTCCACGGTCGGTTCCGGGACGTGGATCAGGTCGGCCTCCGGCACCCCGGTCTCGTCCAACACCCTCCGGACCCGGTCGCCGTCGCGCTGCCCCGAGACGCAGAAAACCACCCGGCCCCCGGCGTCGCGGACGTCCCACACGAAACGGGGAAGACCGCTGTGGACGGTTCCGCTCCACGCGGGGCCGAGAGGGACGGGCGAGGCCCGGGGATCACCGGGGACCGTTCCGGCGGGCCGTTGGCGGGGGGAGGGGTCCGGGGCGACCAGCCCGCAGGAGGCCAGGTCGATCACCACCATCGGCTGTGGGAAGTCCGGGTGCCAACGGCGTTCCCTGGTGCGTTCCTGCACGGTGTGCAGCACCCGGCGCAACAGCTCGTCCTGCTCGGCGGGCACCGTGTGCACGAAACCGCTCAGCGGATGCCGACCGGACAGCACGTCGGCGCTGTCGGCCTCCAGGTCGCGCAGCTCGGCGGCCACCACGTGGTGCACCGCGGAACGGACCTCTCCCGGGCGGAGGCCGTCCCCTCGGGAGTCGAGCCGTTCGAAGGCGCCGGCGAGGGTGTCCAGGGTCCGGGCCAACGCGCGCATCCCCTCCCGCACCTCCCCGGAGGTGGCGCGGTTGGCGTCGCGCACTCCCACCGAGGGGGTGAACACGATCCTGCCGGTGGCCTGCAACTCCGGGGACAGTTCCACCGCGAGAGTGTCGGCGCGTGGGGTCAGCAGCAGCGAACGCGAGTTCTCCAGTACCAGCCGGAAGACGCGCAGCGGGGGGCGGACGAAGTGCTCCAGGAAGTGGTGCAGCGCGTTCTGCTGACGTTCGAAGCGGTTGTTCAGCACCTCCCCCAACAGACCCGCGGGCAGGGCCGAGCTCGTCTCCAGCAACGCGGGGACCGTCACGGCGACGGTGCCGCCCGGGAAGTCCGGGTGTGCCGGCAGCGGCTCGTGGAAGGCGGGCGCGACACCCGGCCCGGATCCGGTCCCGAGCGTGGCGCAGTGCATCCGCAGTATCGGGTCCTCACCGACCATCTCGACCAGCCGCCACCACTCCCGGTCCGGGGGTCCTCCGTTCGTGGAGATCGTCCGGGGGTCCAGCGAGGCCGCCAGCCGGGCCAACCAGGTCCGGTCGCGGATCCTGCGCGTGCTGCGCAGTCGGATCAACATCCGGTAGAGCCGGCTCCAGGTGGGACGCGTTCCCAACGGGATTCCGCTGCCCGCCCGCTCGCCCACCAGCCAGGTCTGCCTGTGGTGCCGGACGAGGCGCAGCCCGTAGTCGCCACAGGCCAGTACGGAGTTCGCTTCGTCCACGTCGAGGGGCCACGTCCCGAAGGGCCGTACGGTAGCCGTGTTCTTCTCGGGGCCGAGCCGGGGCCGACCGTCCAACGGGTATCTCCTTGCTCTTCCTCGGACAACGCGCGGAGTGTCCGGCCTCCGCGGGTGAACCGCCCGGTTCGGGGACCACCGGGCGAGGAAGCACGTGCACGAACCGCCCGCGCGGGCACTGTTCCGATGCCTGCGTCGCCGCCGCGCCGGCCGCACGGACACACGTCGGTCCGCGGGGGGACGGGCCGGGAAACTCGGGTGACGACGTCCACGGCCAGAGGACACCACGAGTCACCCCGGAATTACGAGAGCGCGCCGACGGAGAGCGTGCGCGGCCCGGCGGGGCACCGCCGGGGTGTCGGTTCGTCCCGACGGCGAACTCGGGGATCGTGGATCTTGTCCTGTGGAACCGCTCCGGAATGCATAATCGCGGGAAAATCGCCACAGGCTCCGACGGAGGAACAGACACGGGAATTCACCGCCTTCGACGATCGAAAATACCGCCGTTCCGGGGAGAACCGTCCACTGCTCACCCTATTGACTGACACTCTGAAGGGCCGCTCACCAAGCATGATCGCCGCAAGAGCGCGAGACTGGGCAAGACGTGGCGTTTGCCGGGCGGCCCCGGCGGCGCGTCTCGGACCAGGTTCGTAAGGATTCCGGAGTTCGGACAAGACCAAGGAGACATCTTGCCCACCGAAGCAGCCCCGTTGCGCCGCAAGCCAGTACAGCAGCGCAGCGCCCAACGCGTGGAACGCATGTTGGAGGCCTGTGCCCAGCTCATCGACGAGGTGGGCTACGACGGTCTGACCACGACGCTGATCGCCGAACGGGCCGGTGTCGCCGTCGGCTCGTTGTACCAGTTCTTCCCGGACAAACGCGCGGTGGTCCAGGAGCTGACGCTACGCAACCTGGAGAAGTTCGTGCAGGCCGTCTACGAACGACTCGACCGCACCGAACTCGCGCACTGGTGGGACGCCGTGGACACGGTCTTCGACGTCTACCTGGGAATGCACCGGGAGACTCCGGCCTTCAGCAAGCTGCACTTCGGCGACGTGGTGGACCTGCGGCTGCTGCACGAGAACAAGGACAACAACGCCGTGATCGCGGAGAAGCTCACGAACCTCATCTCGGAGCACTTCGGGATGAGCCCCTCGGAGCTGGAGCTGCCGCTGTCGGTGGCGGTGGAGGCCGCCGACGCGGTGCTGCACCTCGCCTTCCGCCGTGCCCCGATGGGTGATCCCACACTGGTCAACGAGGCACGGGAGCTGGTTCGTGGTTACCTGTCCAGTCGGATCTCGGAGGATCAGCCGAAGGACCTGCCCTCTCCGCGGTAAGTCGGCACCGTGGCGACCGCCCGGTCCCGACCCGGCCCGTACGACTCGATCAGGTGATACTCGTCGAACCTCTCGGCCGGTTCCCCCGCTTTGGCGTGCCGGAACCACACCCGATCACCGGGACGGAGCGCGGAGGCGGCACCGCCGACCAGCGGGGTCTGCACCTCACCGGCTCCCTCGGCGCCGGTCAGCCGCAGCCCCGCGGGAAGATGGGGGGTCGGCAGGCGGTCCCTGCCCGGTGTTCCCGAGGCGAGGTACCCGCCGGCGAACACCGTCGCGCTGCGTCTGCCGGGACGACGGACCACCGGCAGCGCGAACAGCACCGCGGGAAGCGGGCGGAACTCGCGGTAGAAGTCGAACAGGGTGGGGCCCACCAGGCCCGAACCGGCGGCGACTTCGGTGACCGCCCGCTCCCGCACGGTAGTCTCCAGGCTGCCGGTTCCCCCACCGTTGACGAACTCCAGGGACCCCACCTCGGTGACCGCCTCGACCACGGCGGCCCGCCTGTGGGCGAGTTCCTCCGCCGAACGGCGTCGTATCCAGCGCACGGCAGCCGCGCGCAGCGGCTGCCCGGCCGGACGGTCGCCGATCCCGGCGATCTGTCCCTCGTAGAGCAGCAGCCCGACCAGGCGCAGACCTCTCCGTCCTGTGATCTCCCGGGCCAGTTCCCGGGCGCGGCGGGGTGAGTGCACCGGTGAACGCAGCGGGCCGATGCGCGGTCCGCCGTCGCCCCACCTGCCGGAGAGCACCGGCGGCCACACCTTCGCCAGGGGACGCCATCCCGCGTCGACCTCCAGGCACACCCTCAGGCGTCGGGAAGGCGGGGTGGCCTCCTCGATCAGATCCAGGTGCTCGGCGGAGTCAACGGTGAGGGTCACCGCGGCGGCGGCGCCCGGGTCGTCGGCCAGTTCGGCCAGCGCCCGTCGGTCCACGGTCGGATAGGCCACCAGCAGGTCCTCGCTCAGCCCCCGGCGGTACAGCCACAGCGCCTCCGGCAGGCTGTAGCACATCAGCCCGGTGAACTCGGGCCGGCGCGTGACCCTGTGGATCAGTTCCGGGCAGCGCAGGGACTTCGTCGCCACGCGTATCGGGACGCCCCGGGCCCGCTCGGCCAGGCGGGCGGCGTTGTCGTCGAAGGCGGCCAGGTCCACCACTCCGAAGGGCGGCTCCAGCCCGGCGGTGGCCGCGTCGAGGCGGGCCGCCGAGGTGGACACGGGAGGCGCTGTGGACGGGTACACGTCCTCACGGTAAGTCCCCACCCCTTGTTATGCGAGAGATATTCACTTAATTTTTCGCCAAACGGAACACCGCGACACGGTTGCGCCACGGATCTCCTCGTGTGCTCGGATCACCCGGAGGGCTGCCACGACGCTCGGGCCCCGCGCCGAGCGCCCGGGACAGGTCCGTCGACGAAAAGCGACCCCGACGGGCGAACACGAAGGACGGTTCTGGCCATGACACTCGACAGGTGGTCCAACTGGGCGGCCACGGCCACCGCCACCGGACACCACACGACACGCCCCCGCACCGGCGCGGACATCTCCCACACCGTGGCGGAGGCCCGCCGGGCCGGACACAGCGTGAAACCCCTCGGCACCGGCCACTCGTTCAGCGACATCGCGGCCCCCACCGCCCCCGGCGGCAGGAGCTCCGCGGTGGCCCTGGACCTCACGGAGTGGTCCGGCATCACCGATGTGGACCGCACCAACCTGCTCGTCACCGTGCGCGGCGGCACCCCCCTGCACCGGCTCAACAGTGCCCTGGACGAGCTGGGACTCGCCCTGCCCAACCTCGGCGACATCGACCGGCAGACCGTGGCCGGTGCCGTGGCCACGGGCACCCACGGAACTGGGGCGGCGCTGGGCGGACTGGCCACGGCGGTACGCGCGCTGGACCTCGTGCTCGCCGACGGCTCCTGGCTGCACTGCTCCCCCGAACAGAACCCGGAGGTGTTCAACGCCGCCCGCGTCGGCCTCGGCGCGCTAGGCGTGCTCAGCACGGTGACCCTGCGCTGCGTGCCCGCGTTCGCGCTGGCCGCCGAGGAGAGCCCCGAACCGCTGGACGAGGTGCTGCGGAACTTCGACGAGCACGCCACGAACAACGACCACTTCGAGTTCTACTGGTTCCCGCACACCACACGCGCACTGGTCAAACGCAACAACAGACTGCCCGAGTCCGAACCCACCCGACCGCTGCACCCCCTGCGCGGCTGGTTCGAGTACAGCGTGCTGGAGAACGGCCTGTTCGGGACGGTGTGCCGGATCGGACGCCGGTTCCCCCGCCTGGTTCCGGAGCTGACCGGACTGTGCGCCTCGTTCTGGTCCGGACGGTCCTACAGCGACACCTCGCACCGGGTGTTCGTCACCGGCAGACGGGTGCGCTTCGTCGAGACCGAGTACGCCCTGCCCCGCGAGCTGCTGCCCGAGGTGCTGGCCGAACTCCGCCGGGAGGTGGGACGGCTGCGCCACCCGGTGATGTTCCCCGTGGAGGTGCGCGTGGCCGCCGGCGACGACGTGTGGCTGTCCACCGCCCACGGCCGGGACACCGCCTACGTCGCGGTGCACCAGTTCACCGGAATGCCCTACCGGGAGTGGTTCGACACCTTCGAGCGGATCGCCCGCGCCGCGGGGGGAAGGCCGCACTGGGGGAAGATGCACAGCCTGTCCGCCCCCGAGCTCGACGAACGGTATCCGCGCTTCTCCGACTTCCTGCGGATCCGGGACCGGCTCGACCCGGAACGGGTGTTCGGCAACCCCCACCTGGAGCGCGTGCTCGGCGGGTAGACCGGCAGACACCACCCCGAACACGGAAGCGGCTCGACGGCCGAGACCCGCACCTCAACAGTCCGTGGCTGTCGCCGGGCCGGCACACGGTGCCGCTCCGCGAGGCCCCACGGGCCTGCCGTAACAACCCAGGCCGGACAGCCCGAACCAACCCACCTTCGCGCTCTGCGATCATCCGAATTCGATCGGTCAGGACCGGCTTCGGCGTCGCCACAGCGCCCGACTGACCCCCGAGGAGATCGGCCGGATCAGGTTCGTTCTTCGAAGTATGATCGACACCCAGTAGCCGAACAGCGCTGTCGATCCCTCGGACGAGGGGTTCCGTACCGCTACTGCTCGACCCCCTGTCGGCTCATACGCCTCCCGGCGGCGTCGTGCACCGCCTCCGGAGAGCACCAGGGGTCACCCGAGAACGAACGGCAGTCTCGCGGCGAGCCCGCCCAGTTCGGCCCGTTCCACCCCGCTCGGGACGCGCCGACCGGTGCCGAGACGCAGCACGTCCTTGTCCGACAGCGAGGCGGGGAACGCGAATCCGGCGATCTCCTCCGGCATCTCGCGCGAGCGGGCCAGGCCCTCGACGGGCGGTTCCTCCGCCCCGGGCAGGTGCGCCACCAGGTCCGGATGATGCAGCGTCCACTCCAGCACGTAGGCGGAGAGGTAGTCCCCCGTGGTGAGCACCTTGTCCTGGTTGGCGACGGGAAGCAGAGGGTCGGCGAGCTCGGCGACCGCCGCGCGCAACGCCGCCCACGAGCACGAGAGGAGATCCACGAGCGCAAACTAGCAACCCCGCCCACCACCGCGACCGGTTTCGTCCCGCTCGGAGACCGCTCGTCCGCCCCGGAGGAGCCGTGCCCTCCGGATCTCTCACGGCGAAGGTCGCGACGGCAACGCCCGGCACGGGTTCTTCCGCGTTCACGCCGCTCCGCCGAACCGCACGCCCCACCGGGTCCCCGGTGCCGAGAACACGGGACGGTCACACCGGGGCACCGACGACCGAGGCGACGTCGCGACGGCAACGCCCGGCACGGGTTCTTCCGCGTTCACGCCGCTCCGCCGAACCGCACGCCCCACCGGGTCCCCGGTGCCGAGAACACGGGACGGTCACACCGGGGCACCGACGACCGAGGCGACGTCGCGACGGCAACGCCCGGCACGGGTTCTTCCGCGTTCACGCCCCTCCGCCCAACCGCTCCCCCCACCGGGTCCCCGGTGCCGAGAACACGGGACGGTCACACCGGGGCACCGACGACCGAGGCGACGTCGCGACGGCAACGCCCGGCACGGGTTCTTCCGCGTTCACGCCGCTCCGCCGAACCGCACGCCCCACCGGGTCCCCGGTGCCGAGAACACGGGACGGTCACACCGGGGCACCGACGACCGAGGCGACGTCGCGACGACAGAGCGGACACCGGGCGGATCACCCCCACGAGGGTGCCGGTGCCTCCGTGGCGAGCAACTGGTCGTAGACCACCTCGTTCACCCAGCGGGACACCGCCGTCTGCTGCGTGGACGCGGAGTCCTCGAAGCTCCTCCCCTCCAGCTCCGTGCGGATTCCGTCCTCGTCGACGCTGAGCACGGCCACCCCGAACTGACGGGCCCGCATCAGGCAGGACGAGACGAAACCGTCGCGGTCGCTCACCCGGCGCGGCACCACCAGTGCCGCGCTGGTGAACCGCGCGAACGGCACGGCGGCGGTCAGCGCGGTCCTCCAGTGCCGTGCCGGTGCCAGCACCCCGGAGACCCGGGCCGCCGCCGGGGGGACCCGGTCGGCCATCTCCGGCCACACCCAGGTGGCGATCTCCGTGCGGTCCAGCACGGGTTCGCTGCCCAGACACACCCGCTCGGCGTGGGCGTCCGGAACCAGCTCGGCCACCGGCACGATCCGCCGCCCGAGCAGGCGCATGGCGGGAAGCACGCTTCCCGTCCACCCCAGTGCGTCGACGGCCAGCTCAGCCAGCCGATCCACCGAGAAGGGCAACCCGTGGGCTCCCGTCTGGCACAGGTCGATCTGTCCGTTGCCACGGCCGTCTCTTGCGATGTGTCCCGGTGTCGCGGTCACTTTCCCGCCTCCAAGGTGCTTTGCGCGAAATACGGAGCCGAACCGGGCGACGCCGCGGATGCGGTGGATCCGGCGCGCCGAGCGACGTTCGGCCAACTCTGCACGTGCATACGACTAGAACAGCTACGGACGATTTGTTCGCGCTTCCTCCGAGGTCGCTGCGACCGACGGAGGGCAAACGTCGGTGGCCGGTCGGCGAGCGGTCCGGCCCCTTCGGTCGGGCTTGACCGCCATTCGGGTGAAGCGGCGGTCGAGTGTGCCGGCGGCTCCCACCGGGGAGGCCCAGCCGGGGAGAAGGTCCCCTCCGGTTTCCGCTAGCGGTTCTCCTCGTCCAGCTGCCTGCCGATCGCCTCGGCGGCCGGAGCCAGAATCCTGGCCAGTTTGGTCACCTCGGCCCGTGCGCTCTGCACCACCAGACCCAGTGCCGCGACGACGTCCTCCCCCTCCCACACCGGCACGGCCACCGAACAGCTGCCGACGGTCATCTCCTCGGCCGTGCGGGCGAAACCACGCTGCCGTACCCGCGCCAGCTCCCGCACGAGCCTGCCCGGTTCGGCGATCGTGTAAGGGGTGTGCCGCGCCAACCCGCGCGCGCAGTACTCCTGCACCACGGCACGCGGCGCGTGCGCCAGCAGCACCTTGCCCACGCCCGTGGTGTGCAGCGGGAGACGCCCGCCGCTGCGGGAGACGACCGGTATCGAACGGCGTCCGCTGAGCTTCTCCACGTAGACGGCCTCCATGCCCTCCCGCACGGCCAGCTGCACATTGGCCCCGGTGCGTTCGTGGAGCTGCTGCATGTGCGGCAGGGCGGTGCTGCGCAGTCCGGTGTGCACCGGGGCCAGCAGCCCGATCTCCCACAGCCGCAGTCCGATGGCGTACCTGCCGTCGTGCTCCCGCTGGAGCGCTCCCCAGCTCTCCAGCTCACCGACCAGCCGATGGGCGGTGGCCAGCGGGATCTCGGCACGCTGGGAGATCTCCGTGAGCGACAGTCGCGGGGACTCCGCGTCGAACGCGCTCAGCACACTGAACGCGCGCCCGGTCACGGTGCGCCCGGGTTCCCTGCTGTTGCCCGCCATCGGCCGAACCTCTCCTCCCGGAGCAAGCCTGTGCCGGGCAAGATACCGCCGACGGGCAACGGGAGCCCCGCTCTTCCGGGGCCGGCCGGCGCGGGACCGCGTTGAGGACACCATGGACTCTCACCCTCGCCCGACCGTCTCCGGACGGCCCAAGGAGCCCACCTGCGCGGGCCTGCCCGCCCCCAGCGCCGCGACCGAACCGGCGAGGCAGACCACCATCAGCATGAGCAGCGGCACCGACCATCCCCCGGAGAGCTCGTGCAGCACCCCCATCAGCAGGGGACCGGCCGCGGCCAGCAGGTAGCCGACGGTCTGGGCCAGGGCCGACAGCCGGGAGGCCACGGCGGAGTCGGCCGCCCGCAGGCCGAGCACGCTCAACGCGAGCCCGAACAGCGCCCCCATGCCGAAACCGAGCACCACCGCGCAGACCCACATCCAGGACAGCGGGGCCAGGAACACCCCGAGCAGGCCGAGCGCCGACACCGCGAACAGCCCCACGGCCGGGGCGCGTTGTCCCGCGGCACGCCCCACGAGCAACGGCAGGGACATGGCCCCCACCGCCTGGACCAGTGTGGACACCGACAGCACCAGTCCCGCCTCGGTGGCCGACATCCCCCTGTCCCGCACCACGGTCGGCAACCATCCGAAGACCACATAGGCCAGCAACGACTGCAACCCCATGAAGGCGGTCACCTGCCACGCCAGCGGGCTGCGCAGCACCTCGGTGAACCCGCCGGCGGACTCGTCCGGACGGTGCCGTCCCGCGCCGAGCACCAGCGGCAGCCAGACCAGCGCGGCCAGCAGCGCCAGACCCGCCAGCACCAGCAGCGGCACCCGCCAACTGTTGCCCGCCGCCCGCATCAGCGGCACGGCGAAGGCGGCCGCCGCGCTGCTTCCCAGGGTGAGGAACACCGTGTACATCGAGGTGACCAGCGTCACCCGCTCCGGGTGCTCCCGCTTGATCAGGGCGGGAAGGGTCACGTTGGCGATTCCCACGGCGGCACCGACCACCACGGTCCCGCCGAACAACGTGACCACCCCCGGACCGGCCCGGAGCAGGCTGCCCACCACCAGCAGGGGGACACACACGGCGATCACGCCCTCGTCCCCCAGACGTCGACGGATCACGGCGGCCCCCGGGGCGAAGACCCCCAGGCACACCACCGGAAGCGTCGGGAGCACCCCGGCCGTCGCCGGTGAGAGCTCCAGGTCGGCGGCGATGTCCGGCAACAGCGCCCCGGCGGCGGTGAAGGGCGGTCGCAGGTTCAGCGCCAGCACCGCCACGGCCACCAACAACCACACCGAACGCACCACGGCCTCCCGGAGTCGGGGTGACACCAGTCCCGGTTGCTCACCCCATCACGAACACCCGGCGGACGGAACGAAAACACCCACTCATCCCACCTGTTGCGACGGACGGTCCGGGGACGAACGTGTGAACCGTGATCGTGTTCCGCGGGGCACAGGATCGCCACCCCGAACCGGACATTCGGCACAATGGTCGTGTGGTAACCGCTCTGTCCCTGCTCGGCGGCCTGCTGCTGATCGCGGTGATCATCGCGGCCAACGGGTACTTCGTCGCCCAGGAATTCGCGTTCATGACCGTCGACCGGGCCAGGCTGGAGGCCCAGGCCGAACAGGGGGACCGGATCGCGGACCGGATGCTGCGGGTGACCCGCCGGACGTCGTTCATGCTCTCCGGCGCCCAGCTGGGGATCACCGTGACGGGCCTGCTGGTCGGTTACGTCGCCGAACCGCTGGTCGGCAGCGCCGTGGGAGAACTCCTCGGCGGTGCGGGCGTTCCCCCGGGCGTGGGCATCGCGATCGGCACCGTGGGGGTGCTGGTGGTGTCCACCTTCGTGCAGATGCTGTTCGGGGAACTGTTCCCCAAGAACCTCGCCATCGCCCGGCCCTACCAACTCGCGCGGTGGCTGTCGGCGTCCACGGTGCTCTACATGCGTCTGGCGGGCTGGCTGATCTGGTTCTTCGACCGCGCCTCGACCGGGTTGCTGCGACTGTTGCGGATCACACCGGTGCACGACGTCGAACACGCGGCCAACCCCAGGGACCTGCAACGGATCGTGACCGCCTCCCGACAGGCGGGAGAACTTCCCGGCGAACTCTCCCTACTGCTGGACCGGGCGCTGGACTTCCCCGAACGGGACGTCGAGCACGCCCTGGTACCACGTTCCCAGGTGGACGTGCTCGGCGACGACACCACGCTCGACGAGGTGCGCCGGACCATGAGCCGGGGACACTCCCGGTACCCGGTGCTCGACGGCGACGACGAGATCGTGGGGGTGGTGCACCTCGTCGACGTGCTGGAGGCGATGGCCGGGCAGGACGCGGGAGCCGACCGGCGCCCCGTCACCGGGATCGTCCGCCCCGCCACCATCCTCCCCACCCTGATGTCGCTGCCCGACGCGGTCACGACGATGCTGGAGTCCCGCGACAGGTTGGCCTGCGTGGTCGACGAGTACGGCGGTTTCGCCGGGATCCTCACGGTCGAGGACCTCGCCGAGGAGCTGGTCGGGGAACTCACCGACGAACACGACGTCGACGAACGCCCCCACCTGGTCTCCACCGGGGACGGCGGGCAGTGGCGGGTGCGGGGTGACGCCCCTCTCGACGAGGTCGAACGCGAACTCGCCCACCTCCTTCCCCGGGGGGACTACGAGACCGTCTCCGGTCTCGTCATCGCCCACCACGGGTCGCTGCCCGAGGAGAACACGGTGGTCGAGGTCCGACTTCCCAACGATCCGACCGAGCTGGCCCACGAGCGGCACCCTCCGACACGGACGCTGCGGGCCACCGTCGTCGAGGTCGAGCACCACGTCCCCGCGGAACTGGTACTGGAACTGCACGAACACAGCTCGGAGACGGACCCCTCCGAGTCCGACGACCGGCCGAGCTCCGGCTCCGGTCCCGAGGAGTCCTGATGTACGGCCCCTGGACGGCCACGCTGACCACCGCCGCGATCATCGCGGCCAGTGCGCTGTTCGTCTCGATCGAGTTCGCCACCATCGGCGCGCGGCGAACCCGCCTGGAGGAGCAGGCGACCACCAGCCGGGCGGGCCGAGCGGCCCTGCGCAACGCCTCGGAGCTCTCGGTTCTGCTCGCGGGCTGCCAGCTCGGCATCACCGCCTGCACCCTGGCGCTGGGTGCGATCACCGAACCGGCCGTGGAACACGCGCTGGAACCCGTGTTCGCCGCCCTCGGCCTGCCCCACTGGCTCGGCGGCACGATGGCGTTCGTGCTCGCGCTGCTGCTGGTGACCTTCCTGCACCTGGTGGTGGGGGAGATGGCACCCAAGTCGTGGGCGATCACTCACCCCGAGCGCTCGGCCGTGCTGCTCGCCGTGCCCATGCGCGGCTTCATGTGGCTGTTCCGTCCCGTGCTGACGCTGCTCAACCGTTCCGCGAACAGACTCGTCGAGGCGCTCGGGGTGCGGCCGGTCGACGAGGTCTCCATCGAACAGGGTCCCGACGAGCTGCGCCAACTCGTGCGGCACTCCGCCGAGAGCGGCGACCTCGACGCCTGGTCCTCCGACCAACTGGCGGGCGCGCTCGAACTGACCCGACTGCGCGTCGGTGACCTCACCAGCGAGGAACCGGTCGTCTCCGTGCCCCGTACGGCCACCGTCGCCGATGTGTGGGCCGCCAGCCGCGAGTCCGGGCACCTGCGGGTTCTCGTGGGGCCGCACGAAGCGCCCACCGGGCTGGTGCACGTCCGCGACACCCTCACCCTCGCCGCCGACCGGCCCCTCGACGGCCTCGTCCGGGACTGCTCCGAACTGGAGCCGGACACCACCGTGCTCGACGCCCTGTCCCGGATGCGCCGGACCAGCACCCAGTTGTCCCTCGTCCGCACGGGCGGGCGAACGGTCGGAGTGGTGACCATCTCGGACATGTTGAAGGGGCTCTTCCCTCCGCGCACGGACCGGGAAACCGGTGGGGCGTAGTCCCGCCTCCGAACGGGTGGCCGGGACCCCACCCGCGGTCAGGCGTGCGCGTGGCGGCACCGTCCCGCCTCAGGAGTCGGGAGGGCGGAAGCCGGGGTCGGAAACCTCCACGGGACGTCGTCGTGGACGAGTTCCACCTGACGGCCTTCACCGTGTACCGGGACGGGTTCGTTCCACGAGTACGCCTGTCATCGCGTGATGTCCCACACCATGCGCGAACACCTCGACGCCCTCGTCTCCCGGTTGGCGGAGAGGGCGTTGGTTCTTCCGAGACCGGGAACCTGCTGCCCCGTACGGGCGACACACCCTCCACTGGGGAGGGACACGTGAGACACCCCACCACACACGAAAAAATCGGGGAGAGTTCCACCGACTGTGGAACTCTCCCCGATCACGTCCTTCGGACCGACACCGACGATGTCGGTGGTCCTCGGTGGGCGAGGGGGGATTTGAACCCCCATGTCCTTTCGGACACACGGACCTGAACCGTGCGCGTCTACCTATTCCGCCACCCGCCCGTGGCTGTTGTCGATGACTCTACACCATCCCGATCCCACCCCCGAAACCGGGGGGTGTTCCGACCGAAGGGACAATCGCCGGGACGACGAGCCCGTACAATCGGTCCGGGACCGCGTGTCGTGATCGACGTACCCAGGTTAGCACGGCACGTTCGGGTGGAACCGCACAGGGGGCCACCCCGGAACCGACGTAGTGGCTGTAACGGCTCGTCGCCCCAGATACGATGGGCCGCAGGAGTCGAGAGTGTGGAGGGATTGCCGTGGGCCTCGTGCAGCGCTTCGAGCGCAGGCTCGAAGGCATCGTCGGCAACAGCTTCGCGCGCGTGTTCGGCGGCAAGGTGGTCCCTCAGGAGGTCGCCCAGTCCCTCCAGCGGGAGGCTGAGCTACAGGTCCGTGAACTCGCGGGCGGCAGGCTGCTCGCCTGCAACCACTACGTGGTGCAGTTGAGTCCCACCGATCACGAACGACTCGTGGAGGACGAGAGTCGGGTCACCGACCTTCTCGCCGACTGCGTTCAGGAGCATCTCACCGAACAACGGTGGGACACGTATGGTGACGTCGTAGTCTCCCTGGAGCGCTCTGAGACGCTGCACACGGGACAGTTTCGAATCAGTTCGTCCGTCGACCCCGACGTAAGCCGACGGCCGGCAACACCTCGTACCGCAGGAGACCGACCCATGAGTCAGCCACCAGGCCAATATCCCCAGGGGGATCCGTACGGCCAGCAGGGGCAGTACGGCTACGACCAGGCCCAGTACGGGCAGGACCCGAACTTCCCCTACGGTCAGCCCGGCTACGACCAGGGCTACGGCCAGCCCGGTGGTGCGTACCCACAGTCCGGTGGCTTCCCCGACCAGGGCTACGGGCAGCCCGCACCCCCGCCGCCGCCACCGGCCTACGGACAGCCCGGCTACGACCAGGGCTACGGCCAACCCGGCGGTGCGTACCCACAGTCCGGCGGCTTCCCCGACCAGGCCTACGGACAGCAACCCCCCGGATACGGACAACCGCCCGCCTACGGGCAACCCGGCTACGACCAGGGCTACGGACAGCCCGCACCCCCGCCGCCGCCACCGGCCTACGGACAGCCCGGCTACGACCAGGGCTACGGCCAACCCGGCGGTGCGTACCCACAGTCCGGCGGCTTCCCCGACCAGGCCTACGGACAACAGCCCCCCGGATACGGACAACCCCCGGGCTACGAGCAGGCCTACGCCCAGCCGCCCGGATACGGACAACCCCAGCCCGGCGGTGCGTACCCACAGTCCGGCGGCTTCCCCGACCAGGCCTACGGACAGCAACCCCCCGGATACGGACAACCGCCCGCCTACGGGCAACCCGGCTACGACCAGGGC
>NZ_PVSR01000041.1:0-31126 GCF_003001495.1 Actinopolyspora mortivallis | reverse complement strand
GGGTGGGGGAATCGGATCAGCTCACCCAAGTCCTGGTCCTGGGCCTTTCCGTGGTGGGGGTCGATGCTGGTCATGGCACACCTCGCTCGGGGTGAAAGAGGGTGAGGCTGGCCGGCCCCGCCGCCCGGCGGGGCCGGTGGGTGAGTGGGTTAGGCGGCGGTTACTCCGGCGGGGCCGTCGGTGTCGGTCCATTCGTCGCGGAGTTGTTTGGCGCGGTCGCGTCCGATGCGGAGGGTTTTGCGGATCGACTCGGCCGAGGAGGGGTCGACCGTGCCTGTCTGGACGGCCTGCCGGAGTTGCTCGCGCAGCTCGGTCAGGGACCGTCGGGGCGGGTCGGTGATCTCGTCGACACCGGTGTCGGGAGAGGGGGTGTCTGCCCTATCCCGATGCAGGTCACCGGGCGGGTCACCGGCCGTGCCGGTCGGGTCGGTCAGGGACTCGGGAGAGGGGCTCTCCCGCAGCCACTGTTCGATCTCCTCGGCCACTCCGCCGGTGGGGGCTGGAGCATGGTGGGGGCCGTCGTCGCCGTGTCCGGGCAGGCTGGTGCGGGCTAGGTGTCGGCGTCCGGTCCAGGTGCGGGTGAGGGTGACGGTGCCGGGCCGGTGCAGCAGGGTCACGGTGCCGTCGTCGGCCAGCTGGCCGACCGCCTGGTGTAGGGCCGCGCGTTCCATGCGTACCGTCCGCCGGCGGGCCTGCCGCTGGGTGCGGGCGGCGGCCCGTTCGGCCCGGCTGCGGCGGGTGCGCATCGGCGCGGCGGTGATGATCTGGTGGGCCACCACCCCGCCCACCGAGACCGTGGCCATCACGGCGGCGGTCAGCCATCCGTCGACAGCCAGCCCGTGCAGCAGGTTCAGCGCCGCCGCGGCCCCGGCGAAGATCCACACGCCGGTCAGCAGCCAGCTGGTGGGCTGTCCGCCGCGGCGGGCGGTGTGGGCGGCGAAGGCGAAGGCCCACATGGCGCCCTCGGTGAACAGCGGCAACAACCAGCCCACGGGCCCGTAGATGTGCTGGCCGTAGCGGGCCATGGCGGTCCAGGCCAGCAGCGCGGGCACGATCACGATCACGCTCATCAGCAGCTCGATCGGGTGTGCCGACACCCACCGCAGGGCGGCGGCGCGGCGTTCCCGCCGGGCTGCCGCTCGTTGTGCTTTGAGCTGCTGGCGGTGCTGGCGGTCGGCGCGGTCCTGCTCCCGCTGGGCCGCGGCGTCGGCGCGACGTTGCTCGGCCTGCTGGGCCTTGTCGGCCCGGTCTTGTTCCCGTTTGGCGGCGCGGTCGGCGCGGATCTCGTCACGGATACCCACTGGGATCACCTCCTGGCGTGCTCGGAACGGGCCGAGCGGGGCATGACGCGGGTGGGGACCGCGGGGATGGCGGCGGTGGCGGTCAGTAGCTGGTCGGACAGCCGGTCGAGCACATGCACGGCGATGGCCAGGACCACGGCGGGCAGGCGGCAGGCCACCGCAAGCAGGAACAGGGTTCCCACCAGCAGCGCGCGGGGGGCGGTGTAGCCACGCAGGTAGTCGGTCGAGGTCATGCCGCCTCACCCCCGGCAGGGCCCGCAGGCGTGGCGATCTGCTGCTCCTCGCGGGAACCGCAGCTCTGGCACAGCCGCACCTGGTGGCCGCACCACTCGCCTGGGGTGGCGGGGTGGCGATCGCCGGAGCACAGGCACAGCCGCCACGCGCCCCAGTCGTGCCCGGAAGCGGCACAGGGGACGACACGATCAGTGACGGTCTCTAACATAGGAACTTCCTTCCGTGATTGCGAAACGCAGCGGTGGGAACCCGGCCCGGCGGACGGTTCTTGGCGGAAGGCCGCCGGGCCGGGGCGGGGTCATTCCGGGATGGGTGTGGGCTCGCTGAATCCGGCGTGGAACCCGCAGGTCACGCAGGTGGGCTCGGTGCCCTCGCCCTCGTCGGGCATGGCCCACCGCCACATCCCGGTGACCGGCTCGCGGCCGTGTCGGGCGCAGCGGGGGCAGGGAATCCGCGGGGTGTCGATGATGTGGGCCATCGTTTCCTCCTGGTTTCTCCGTTCACAGGGCGTGCCGGGCCTGGGCCAGCGTGGCCCTGAGGGTCGACTGCACCTCGACGTCAGGGCGGGCCAGCCAGAGCTGCAGGCGCACGTCGGTTTGGCGGGGATAGCCGGGGGCGGCCCCGACCACCAGGCGGCGGCCGCCAGCGGCGGCGGCGCCGAGTTCGTACAGCGCGATCGGCTGGGTGGTGACCTGAGCATCACTGGCGGGGAACCAGAACAGCACCAAGTCGGCCCTCGTCAGGTGGCGGTGTTCCCACCGGATCTGTGTTTCGGCGGCGGAGGGATCTCCGATCGGGAAGTTCTGCCGGCGGGGGTTGGCCACCACCCAGTCGGTGGTGCTCAGGCCGCGCACGGCCTCGCGTTGCCAGTCGGGGCAGCCGGTGATGCCGCCGGCCAAAAACACCAGCGGCCCGTCTCCGGCGTGGGGTTCGTAGGTGTCGGGGCATTCCAGGTAGCGCATGAGAAGAGTCCTTCGTGCGTGGTCAGTGGCGGATGACGGGTTTGGTGATGTCGCGGTGCTCCAGCCGCACGCGGTGTCCGGCTCGGCGGAGGTCCTCGGCGGCCGCGGCGGCCAGGGCGGCGCTGCGGTGGCGCCCGCCGGCACAGCCCACCGCCACGGCCCCGTGGGCGCGGGCGGCGGCGACGATCTCGGCCCGGATCGCGGGCGCCTCGGGATGGGCGAGCACGTAGCGGGCCACGGCGGGGTGCTCGGCGGTGAGCTCGCGCAGCGGGCGCCCGTCGATGCGCACGGCCGCGGCGGCGGGATCTTTCATCCGCTCGCGCAGGTCGATGACGTGGCCACGGGGCGGTGTCGCGTGCAGGTAGCCGAAGCTGGTGATGGTGATCATCGATGTCTCCTGTCCGATGTAGAGCACTGTGGTGGTGGGCGGGTTACAGCCCGGCGGCGTAGCCCTCGACGGCCTCGGATCCGGTGTGCAGCAGTCCCCGCAACTGCTCCAGCTCCTCCCGGACGCGGGTGAACGTTCCGGAGGCTTCCTGGATGGCCGGTTGGCTGCTGCTGCCGGCGGCCTGCTGAAGCAGGTGGGCGATCTCGTCGACGTCCTGGCTGGCCTGGGCTAGTGCGCCTTGGGCGTAGCGGGCCTTTTCCGAGGCGGTCATCAGGGCGTGGCGGATTTCGTCGATGCTGGTCATGGCGGTGCTTCCTCCGTGTGGTGTGGGTGTTTCCGTGTTCGGCCCCTGGGTGGGTGCCGGGGGCATGTCGGGAGTGGACTCGTCGGTGGCGGGCTCGCTGGCGGGGGCAGGTGCCGACACCCCGGCGGGCAGATGCTCGGCATAGCCGTACGTGCCCAGCAGCAACCGCGCGAAGTGCTGATACACAGCCCGGTTGGGGACGGGCAGGTCACGGGCCCACCACAAGTGATCGTTATGCAGGTGGTCCGCGCCGGTCATCACGTTGGTGGGCAGGTCCTCGCCGCGCATCACCCGATACCGGACCGGGCTGTTGTTGGCGCGGGCGTAGCGGTCCAGCACCGCAGACAGCGAGTTGACCCCGAAGATGTCGAGCACGCTGCCCTGCGGCGTGCGTACCCCGGAATGGGCCGGTCTCCAGTCCCCGTCCTCGGTCTGGTAATCGATGGTGACCACCGGCCACCCGGTGTAGGAGGCCAGCGTCCCGGCCAGGTAATGGCAGTAGGCCCGCCCCAGGTACTCCTGGGCCTGCCAATCGATCCGACCTGGGGTGAGCGTGAGCTCGCTGTACCCCCGCGCGGTGCGCTCTCGGTTCAGGGTGATGTCCACCGGGCCGAGGAGGTCGGCGTCCATCGGGATCTCGCCCCACTCCATCGGTCACACCCGCTCGCGCACGTCGCCGGAGACCGACCCGACACGGCAGTCCAGCGGGCCGGTCGTCTCGGTGGCCAGCACTCGGATGTCGCCGGAAACGGTGCGGGCCCACACCGTCGCCGGCTGGTGGGGAGCGTGGGCCAGCAGCCACACATTCCCGGAGCCGCTGGTCACCCACGCCGTGCGTGTGTGGTCGATCCGCAGATCCCCGGAGACCGTGGTGGCCACCACGTCGTCGGCCTCGACCAGCAGCGCGTCCCCGGAGGTGGAGATCAGCTCCACCCTCTGTGCCTGGTGCACGTCCACGTCACCGGAGACCGTGGTGATCTCGGCCCGCTCCAGCGGGCCGCGTGCGGTCACCCACGCCGAGATCGTCTCGCTGGCCAGGCTGCTGTCACGGGGCAGCCGCGCCGTGGCCACCACCTCACCCCGACCGCGGGCCACGGTGGCACCACCACCGGAGACCACCCGCCCGTTGACGACGACCGTGCTGGTCACGGTGTCCGCCACGACCTGCCTCACTCCCACCGACTGGGCAGGCGGCTCCGGAACCCGCAGCCGCAGCACCGCCTCGGCGTGCTCACGATCCTCAACCGTGACCTCCACCGACCCGGCCGCAAGCCGAAGATCCAGCAGCACCGCACCCGACCGGTCACACACAAAACGCCTGTACACGAGACACACGTCCCCTCACACCAAATAACGATGAATCAAAAGAAGCCAGTTCGACTGGCGTACTACGCGGCTACTTCGTCGGTATTGCGTCTGTTATCGCAGCGCATCGCTATACGTTCTCCACGGGTAGTGCCGCCCAAGATACCGTCCACGTCCGTACTCAGGGCGAACGAGAGGCAGGAATTCTGAACGGGGCATGAACCGCAAACTCGCCTAGCTTCGCTGATCTGACCAGGGAATCCGATCCCCACAGGGAAGAAGAGTTCCGGGTCCACGGTCTCGTCAGCGCAGGCTGGTTTCCGGGTGAAGATCTCGGCCGGGAGAGGCTCTGTCAGCTCCCACAGCGGGTTGTGCGTGGTGCTCATGCGATCGCCTCCCCGGTGGCCAATTCGTTCGGATCCATGCCCAGGCTCTTCAAGTAGGTGTCCAGAGATTCTGCTGGAACACGTACGGCGCCCTTGCCGAATCCGATACGCACCGCATGCAGCCGTTCGGACTCCACCAGCCGATAGACCGTCGATACGTGCACATCTAGCAACTCGGCTACCTGCTTCACCCGGTACATCCGGGACTCGGTGCCGTTGACCTGCATCGTTAGCGGCTCCTTGCTGTCGATGCTGCCCCGGTACCACCGGGGCCTCTGCGTTCCGTGCCATCCCTGCCGAAGCAGCGACAGGTGCAAAAGTAGCGAACAGAACCAAGTGAGTCAAGTGACTCAAATAAGTTGTATGACTTGATGGTCGGTTATCATGTCTGACGTGCAGAAACGAGAAGCAGATGACTCCCGAACCTTCGTGCGAGTGGCTGAGAAGCTCCGCCAAGCGATCATCGATGGGGTCTACTCGCCAGGGCAGAAGCTTCCGTCTGGGCAGGAGTTGGCCGCTGAACTGGGGGTTGCGGTTGGTACGGTCCGAAGTGCTCTCGACCTCCTACGGGAAGATGGGGTGGTTGAGACCCACCACGGGCGTGGGTCGTTCGTTCTCGACCGTCCAGAGTCCTCTGCAGAGCGAGGAACACCGGATGAGCTTGCCCTGATTCGCTCCGAGCTGGCTGAGATCAACCGTCGTCTGGCCTCGCTCGAAGAGCGACTCGACGCTGCTGATCGCTGAGGGGTGGTCATGCAGAGACCTCTTCCAAAAATGTCCGTAACGCGTTCAGGAAACCGCCTAACTGACTGAAGAATGTTCGCGTCCACTCCGCAGCCTGCACGGGTTCTCGCGTAACGAAAATCAGTATCGTAATTAACAGTGCCGGGCCGACGATTTTGCGCAGTGCACTGCCGCCGGCCTGTATGCCTGGAATGGTCTGTTTGGACACTACTGCTCGCTCCCAGTTCGTTGCTGTTGGTGTTCGATTAGCTCTTCTTGCTGATGTCTCCATGCTGGGACTGATCGCCCGTAGTGAGAACTGTCATGCTGCTACCCCTGTGCCGAACTTCTGCTGAACCACGACTGCTGAACTTTCACCGAACTTTGGTGCAGCGCTACTTCAGTCGTGGCTGCTGAAGTGCGAAGGTGGTGATATGGAACTGAACGGAGTCTCGCCCACGGTCGATGACGTCAAAGCGCTGGCGCTGACGAACTACGGACATTTCACGTCAATGCTGGTTGAGGACCGTCGTGTTCGTGGTCTAACCCACCACCTCAGCCGGTTGTCCAGGGACTCGCGCCAGCTCTTCGGAGTAGATCTGGACATAGAGCAGGTACGCCAGTACGTACGTGACGCTCTAGCCGGGCAATCAACTCCGGTTGTGGTTCGAGTGACTGTCTACGACCCAAACTTGGGATTGGGAAATATCGGATCCGAGGCAGACCCGCAGGTGCTTGTTACGACTCGTCCTGCTTCGCTCAAGGATGCTCCGCCTATGACGCTCGGGACGGTTTCCTACAAACGTGAAGATCCGTCAGTTAAGCATGTTGGGCTATATGGTGCCATGAAGAATAGGCGTTTCGTTCAGCGTGAAGGATTCGATGATGCGCTTTTCCTGAATCCGGATGGCACGATATCAGAAATAGCCACATCGAATATCGGATTCATTCGTGGTGATCAGATAGTTTGGCCTCGATCGGAGATCCTGTTGGGCGTGACGATGCGTCTGCTCGATCAGGGTCTCGAAGATTCATCCACCACCGAAACGCTCACTCTGGCTGATTTGTCGGAGATGGACGCTGCGTTCGCCACCAACGCTGCTACCGGCATCAGGCCTGTAGCCGGGATCGACAATGGTGAGTGGCCTACCGACTTCCCTCTGCTCCACGAGCTGCGTGAGATGTACGCCGAGATCCCTGGCGAAGTGGTCTAAAACGCTACGCGAGACAGCTATGATCGCCGCGAACGCTTTCTTGTAGGGAGCAACCAGTGGCGACAGTGCAGCAGTGGTCAGGCGTCGAGGTCCGGGCTCTTCGTGAAGCCAAGCGGATGAGTTTGCGGGACTTCGCAGCCCACCTCGGCGTCAGTGAGCGCATGATCTCGAAGTGGGAGGCCAGCGGGGCTGACATCACGCCGCGGCCTATCAACCAGGCCGCCCTGGACACAGCCCTAGGCCGGTGCGATCCGGACACGAAAGCGCGGTTCGCTAACCTCACCGGCTTCAGTGAGAACGGCACCGAGGGGGACCGCCACGTCGAACCGATCGGATCCAGCCAGGTCAGGCATCCGAGCGACGGCAGCCTGATGGTGAAGGTCGACGGCGGTGTGTTCCTGTCCGGCCCCAGCAACAAGCCGGTATGGTTGCCCGCTTTCTACATCGACGTGTATCCCGTGACCAACGCCGAGTACGGCCGGTTTCTCGCCGCTACCGGACATGAGCCGCCACAACACTGGAAAGGCGGTCAACCCGCGAACCAGCTCGCAGATCACCCCGTAGTCTTCGTTACTTGGAAGGACGCCGCAGCGTACGCCGACTGGGCGGGCAAGTCGCTGCCCAGTAGCGAGCAATGGGAGAAAGCGGCGCGTGGAACTCGGGGAGCCGTGTACCCGTGGGGAGACCAGCCAACGCCCGCGAAGTGCAACGTCCGGGAGAACGGCGTCGGTGAGACGACACTGGTCGATTGCTATCAGAGCGGGGCTAGTCCCTACGGGGTCTATGACCTGTGCGGCAACGTCTGGGAGTGGTGCTCGACCGAATCAAGGCCAGGTCGACACGAACTGAAAGGAGGTTCCTGGACCACCCCCTTCGAACGTGCAGTCCCTTCCTCATTCAACGACGCCGCAGAGACCATGTGTGACGACGACACCGGCTTCCGGTGTGCTGTTCCGGCCGAGAGCCTGGAGGTAGAGACAGACGCGTAGTGCCTCCCGAAGCCAGCTCGTCGGTGCTTCTTCCGGTTGCATTCGTGGTTGCATTCATCGGTGTTCGGCGACGTTCGCCGTAGTCCACCCGGGAGTGGGTTCGCTGCTCAGTGAACATGGTGTTCATCGCTGAACAGCCGTTCTCAAACCTTGAAAGCGAGCGGCCCGAGAGGGCCCGCGGGTTCGAATCCCGCCGCTTCCGCCGCTGTGACCGGGCGGGACGGGGCCCGGTGGAGCTTCGCGCCCCGAGTCTCGTTCGCCCCGGGTCGTCCTTCCGGAGCAGGTTCGTGCTCCGGGGCCTCCGGACGCGGGCTGCATCGATTCCGACTGGCGTGATTCGGTGAATTCCTCCCGCCGGGCTGTGCTCGTTCGTAACATCGATCACGTGATGTCGCCACGACAGGAACGGCGGAGTCCCCGAGCCGCGGGCCGGGATCCCGCCGGGGCCACGATCCGGGCCGCGGTGATCACCAGGCGCGGTACCGTGTTCGCCGCGTGCATCACGGCGTTGGTGACCCTGGTGACCAGTTCGTTCACCCTGTACTTCACCACGAGGGACGATCGGGAGGACGCGACTACTCCGGCGGGTGTCACGGAGACGACGGAGCCGAGTGGCGCGCGCGGGGAGGATGCGGCCCCGACCACGGACGGTTCCCCGGAGGGGGTGCTGCATCTGGCTGACAGGGTTCCGGTCGAGGGAGAGGGGTACTGGGAACGCGGCGAGGTCACCGTGGCGGGGCAGGCACGGCCGCGTGCCCTGAGCATGGACGCCAGCTGCTACGACGGCTACACCGTCGGGTTCAACGTGGCGGGGAGGTCGACCTTCCGCACCGGGGTGGGACTTCCCGATCATGCCGACTCCGATCAGCGGGTCACGTTCACGGTGCTGCTCGACGGTTCCTCGGCGGCGCGGCCGGTGACGGTCTCCGTCGGGGAGACGGAGGAACTGCGGGTCGACGTGGAGGACGGTTTCCGGGTGCGGGTGAACGCCGACCCCACGAGTGACTGCGTGAGCTCGGCGGTGCTCATCGACCCCGTGCTGCTCCCCTGACCCCGTTCCCGGCGGACGGCGGGGGGCGGTTCACTCCACGGGTGGCCGGGTGTTGGACTCGCCCGGTGGGGCCACGTTGGCGCTGAGGCGGTCGAGCAGCTCCTCCAGACGCGCGAGCTCCCCTTCGCCGAGACCGGTGCGCAGCCTGCGGTCGAAGGACACCGCCGCCTCGCGCATCCGGTGGAAGGCCTTCTCGCCCTCCTCGGTGAGTTCCACCAGATGAGTGCGGCGGTTGTGCGGGTCGCGTCTGCGGGCGCAAGGGGGTGCTCGTCACGCACATCGTCTCCGCGGGGGCGTGGATCGGTGTGGACGTGGTGTTGGCCGTGCTGGTCTTCACCGCCATGTTCGCCGGCAGCGTCCGGGTGGCCGCCGTGTCCTACCAGGCGCTGGAGATCTTCGCGGTCTGGTCGCTGCTGGCGACCGGCCTGGTGTGCCTGGTCAGTGGGGTCGTGCTGGGGCTGGGCACGAAGTACGGGCTGCTGCGGTACTGGTGGGTGGTGGTGAAACTGGCCGTCAACCTCGTGTTCGTCGTGCTGGTTCCGCTGGGGCTGTTGCCGTCGGTGACGGCCGCCGCGGAGTACGCTCGGGGGCTCGAACCCGGGGATCCGGTGGTGTTCGCGGTGAACAGTCTGGCCTTCCCCCGGTCGTCTCCCTGCTGGGCCTGCTGGGCGCCGTGATCCTGGCGGTGTACAAGCCGTGGGGGCGGATCCGGCGACGCGGCAGCTGAAACGGTTCCGTACCGCGTCCGGAGCTCGGTTTTGAAAATCGTTCTCCGTGGTGGGAATGGGTGTGAAGTTTCCCCGAAAGGGTGATCTTGTATCACCCTCCAGGGTGAATTTTTCTCTCTTTTTCTGCGAAAGGTTTTTTGTTCAGTACTGCCATTTCGCTGCCTCGTGATTGTTTGGGCAGGTCACGTGTTTTCTCTCGGTGGCGTGTGACCGGCTGTGCCGCGTGTCTCCCCGCTTGCTCGACGTCGCTGATCGGTTAATGTTCGCCCGGAATCCGATCTTTCGTCAGATCGGCTTTCCACAGTTGTCGAAGCCGTGGCACGGATTCCGGACCAAGGAGCGGCAGCTGTGTACCGCGAAGGCAGTCGCAGTCACGAGGACGTTTCGATGGAGTTCGCGAGAGTCGGCTTCCGGGGGACTCTTCCGGGGACACGCCCGGCGCGTCGACTGGTGGCGATTCCCGCCGTGCTCCTCGTCCTGTTGGCGGGTGGTTGCGCGGAACGGAACCCCGATCCGGTTCCGGCAGAGGCGGCGACTCCGTCATCCACGGTGGACTTATCCACGCTTCCGGAGGCGACCACCTTCGGCAGGACCCCGCGTGCTCCGCGGGATCCGGATCCGCAGGGGACGACCGACGGGGTGGTGCTGCGCGTCGAGCAGGACATCGCGGTGTACGACTCGGTGCGGGGGAAGGCGATCGCGCGTTTGCCCGCCCGACAGTTCAAGTCACCCACCTGGGTTCCGATCGTCGCCGAGCGCGGCGATTGGGCACGGGTTCTGCTGCCTTCACGGCCGAACGGTTCGACCGGCTGGGTCCGGGCGGACAGCGACAGAGTGCACAAGGCACGTTCTCGACACGTCGTGAACGTGGACGTGGACGCCCGCCGACTGGTGGTGCTCGAGGACGGTCGCGAGATCGGGTCCTGGAAGGTCGGAGTGGGAAAGGAGGACAGTCCGACCCCGCTCGGACGCACCTTCATCCTCGCCTCCATCCGGGAGACCGTCACCGACTACAGCCCGATCATCCTCCCGCTGGGCACACACTCCGAGACCTTCACGACCTACGGAGGGGGTCCCGGAACGGTGGCGTTGCACGGCTGGCCGGATCCGGGCGTCTTCGGCACCGCCAGCAGCGACGGGTGCGTCCGTGTCCCGGCGGACGCGTTGTCCCTGCTGAGGTCGTTGCCGCTGGGAACGCTTGTCCGACTGCGTTGAGTGGTGGGCGGCGGGTCGTCCGAACGGCCCGCCGGGCGAATGTCCGCACGTATTCGACGAAGGAAGTGTGAGAGTGGGTAAGAAGAAGTACTTGGCGGGGAGCGTGGCGGCCACCGCGGGTCTCCTGCTCGCCGGGTCCCCGGCCGTGGCCGACAGCGTCGACAACGACGGGATCAACCTCGGCAACGACAACAACGCCAGCCTCGTTCCCATCCAGCTCTGCGGGAACGACGTGGCGGTGCTGGGCGCGGTGGTCCCGCTGCTGTCCCCCGAGGCCTCGAAGTGTGTCAACGCCCCGGTGGTGGACCACCCCTCGAGCGGCGGTGGTGAGGACAAGCCCGAGAAGCCGGAGAAACCCGAACCGGAAAAGCCGGAGAAGCCCGAACCGGAAAAGCCCGAGGAGCCCGAGAAGCCGGACGACAACGGCCCCGACGAGCCGGAGCCGGAGAAACCGAAGGAGCCCGAGCAGCCCGACGAGGAGGGCGAGGAGGACATCCCGGTCGCCCCCACCCCGGAAAGCCCCGAGGGCCACGCGGCGGTCACCGGCTGAGACCGCGCAGTCCCTTTTCGGTCTTCGGATCACCCGAGCGGCCGGCTCCTTGTCGGGGCCGGCCGTTCGCACGTGGTCGACCCGGCGGGCGTGCCCCCGGGAGGAGGACTCCGTACGTTCGGCAACGGGCGGAGCGAACCCGGGAGTCAGCCGGAGAAGGAGGCCGCCGCGGAGAGCAGGATGTCGTTCTCCTCCGGCGTGCCGACCGTGACCCGGGCCCCGTCCCCGGGGAAGGCGCGGATCACCACGCGGTTGTTCAGGCAGTGCTCGTTGAAGGCGCCGGTGCGTTCACCGAGCGGCAGCCACACGAAGTTCGCCTGGGTGGGGGGAACCCGGTAGCCGAGCTCCAACAGCTGGTCGCGCACCCTGGTGCGCTCGGAGACCACCTCGGCACAGCGGCGTTCCAGCTCGTCGCCCGCCTCCAGGGAGGCCACAGCGGCGGCCTGGGCCACCGCGTTGACACTGAAGGGGATGTAGACCTTGCGCAGGGCCTCGGCCACGTGGGGAGGGGCGATCGCGTAGCCCACCCGCAGACCAGCCAGCCCGTAGGCCTTGGAGAAGGTGCGCAGACAGGCCACGTTGTCCCAGCGGCGGGTGAACTCCACCCCGTCGGGGGCCTGCGGGTCGTCGACGAACTCCCGGTAGGCCTCGTCGAGCACCACGAGCACGTCGGAGGGAACCCGGGACAGGAACTCCTCCAGCTGCCGTTCGTGCAGCGTCGTCGCCGTGGGGTTGTTGGGGGTGCAGACGAACACCACCCGGGTGTTGTCGGTGATCGCGTCGGCCAGCGCGTCCGGATCCAGTTCGTGGTCCTCGGTCAGCGGTACCCGCACCTCGTTCGCGCCCGCCACCCTCGTGAGGATGGGGTAGGCCTCGAAGGAGCGCCACGGAAAGACGACCTCGTCACCGGGGGAGCACAGTGCCTGCACGATCTGCTGGCACAGCGCCACCGAACCGCAGCCGACGGCGATCCGCTCGGTGGCGACGTCCAGGTGCTTCGCCAGGGAGTCCACGAGTTCGGTCGCGCCCATGTCGGGGTAGCGGTGCACCCCGTGCGCCGCGTGCGTCACGGCCTCCACCACACTCGGAAGGGGACCCCGGGAGACCTCGTTGCTGGCCAGTTTGGTCGAACCGGGAACCGTTCTTCCCGCCACGTAGGCGGGGAGGCTGTCGAGGTCGGCACGCACACGTACGCTCATCGGCCACTCCTTGATCGCTCTCGCGCCGGGCCTTTCGGCCGTGTTCCGAGCCTATCCCTTCCGCGCGGGAGGGGTTAACCACCAGGACACCGCCGTTTTCAGCGGTTTTCCCGGTTCCGGTGTCCTCGGCGGGAGTGGCGGCGGAGGGGAAGAATCACCGTTTCGGTGGTGGGCGTTGACTGCTGTTCACCCCGGCATGGTTGTCTGCCGGGTATGATCGAAACCAGGACCGACACCCTCGCGCTCACCGACGGTACTCGACTGCGGCTGACCTTCGCCGAACCGGAGAACGTAGTACGTGGCGGGATCGTGGTCCTGCACGAGGACAGAGGGGTCACCGAGCGGGTGCGCATTCTGGTGGCCGCCCTGGCGGAGGAGGGGTGGCTGACCGTGGCTCCGCACCTCTACCACGAGGACACCGACCACGAGGCCGATCCCGCCGGTGAGGGCGTGGACGAGCGGGTACGCGGACTGTCCGGGGAATCGGTGCTGAACGACACCGACGCGGCTTTCGTGTGGCTCGCCGACCGAGGGGTCACCGAGGACCGCCAGGGAATCATGGGATTCGACATCGGCGGTACGGCGGCTCTGGTGGTGGCCTCGCAACGGAGACTGGGCGCCGCGGTCACCGTGGGCGGCGACGGGATCGTCACCCCGGTGTCCACCGAGCTGCCCCCGCTGGTGGAGACCGTCGGCGAGGTCAGCTGCCCGTGGCTGGGTCTGTACGGGGAGATGGGAGGACGGATCCCCACCGAGGAGATGGAGCGGCTGCGTGCCGCCGCGTCCGGGGCGGGGGCGATCACCGACGTGGTGCGCTACCCACGGGCCGACCACCGTTTCGACGCCGACCCCGAATCGGCGGAGGAGGCCTGGAAACGGGCGCGGAACTGGTTCGATCTGCACCTGCGGTGACCGGGGTGCTCCGGTGCCCGACGAGGTTCCGCCGGCGGCGGAACCCGGCGCGTTCCGGGCTTTTTTCGCGGAACCGGCGAAACTCTCCGGGTCGGGTATAGCCCAACAGGGTGGTGGTGGGTTAGGAAGCTGTTATGACTTCAAGCACCACCCCGGAAAGCGCGCCCGAACTGCTCTGGCAGCCCTCGCCCGAATGGGCGCAGGACACCCGTATGGTCCGGTTCCGCGGCTGGCTGCGGGCCCAGCGGGGATGGGAGTTCTCCGACTACCGTTCGCTGTGGCAGTGGTCGGTCCGGGACCTGGAAGGCTTCTGGTCGGCGGTGGCCGAGTTCTTCGGGGTGTCCTTCGCCGAACCCCCGTCGCGGGTGCTGCCTGCGGAGACGATGCCCGGTGCGAAGTGGTTCCCCGGCGCGCGGCTCAACTACGCCGAGCACGCGCTGTCCGCCGGTCCCGGCAAGGCCGAGGACGACGTGGCGGTGCTCTTCGTCCGCGAGGACGGGCGGGAGGAGCGGATCACCTTCGGCCGGTTGCGTTCCCTGGTGGCCGCCGCCAGGGCGGGGCTCGCCGAACTCGGGGTGGGGCCCGGTGACCGGGTCGCCGCCCTGGCCCCGAACAGCCCCGAGACCCTGGTGGCCTTCCTCGCCACCGCCAGCCTCGGCGCGGTGTGGTCCTCCTGCTCGCCGGACTTCGGGGTGCGCGCGGTGGCGGACCGCTTCGTGCAGATCGAACCGACGGTGCTGATCGCCACCAACGGCTACACCTACGGGGGACGGGTCTTCGACGTCACCGACACCGTGGACCAGCTGCGGCAGCGACTTCCCGGCCTGGCGGCGACCGTGCTCGTCGACTACGTCACCGGTCCGAGCGCCCCGGAGGGCACGGTGGACTGGGAGGACATGCTGGCTCGGCACGCCGAGGCCGAGCTCTCGTTCGAGCGGGTTCCCTTCGAACACCCGCTCTGGGTGCTGTACTCCTCCGGGACCACCGGCCTGCCGAAGGGCATCGTGCACGGCCACGGCGGGATGGTGCTGGAACACCTCAAGGCCGTGGGGCTGCACTGCGACCTCGGGCCCGGCGACGTGTTCTTCTGGTTCACCACCACCGGCTGGATGATGTGGAACTTCCTCGTCGGAGGGCTGCTGAGCGGAGCCACCGTGGTGCTGTTCGACGGGAATCCGGTATATCCGAGCGCGGACGCGCTCTGGGAGCTGGTGGCGCGCCACCGGGTCGGCTACTTCGGCACCTCGGCACCGTTCATCCAGACCTGTCGCAAACGCGGGCTGCGTCCCGGACGGGACCACGACCTCTCCGCGCTGCGCACCATCGGCTCGACCGGTGCCCCGCTCACCGAGGACGGGTTCCGCTGGATCGCCGAGGAGGTGGGCGAGGACGTGCAGATCGCCAGTGTCTCCGGGGGCACCGATCTGTGCACGGCCTTCGTGGGCTCCTCCCCCGATGTCCCGGTGTGGTTGGGCGAGATCTCGTGCCCGATGCTCGGTGCGGCGGTGGCCTCCTACGACGAGCGGGGCGAGGAACTGCACGAGCAGGTGGGGGAGCTGGTGCTGACCAAGCCGATGCCGTGCATGCCCGTGTACTTCTGGAACGATCCGGACGGGAGTCGGCTGAGGGAGGCCTACTTCGACACCTACCCCGGTGTCTGGCGGCACGGTGACTGGGTGCGGATCACCGAGCGGGGTTCGCTGGTGATCTACGGCAGGAGCGACTCGACGCTCAACCGTGGCGGTATCCGGATGGGAACCGCGGAGTTCTACCGCGTGGTCGAGGGCTTCGACGAGGTGCTGGACTCCCTGGTGGTGGACACCTCCGGGGCGGGGGAGACGGACGGGGAGCTGTTGTGCTTCCTCGTGCTGGCCGAGGGCACGGAGCTGGCCGAGCTGGAGCCGCTGCTGAAGGAGCGGCTGCGGGCCGAGCTGTCCCCCAGGCACGTGCCGAACCGCTTCGTGCGGGTCGAGGAGGTGCCGCACACGCTGAACGGCAAGAAGCTCGAAGTGCCGGTGAAGAAGATCCTCGCCGGGGCCGACCCGGAGCGAGCCGTCAGCAGGGACGCACTGCGCAACCCCGATTCCCTGGACCCCTTCATCCGCATGAGCGGCGAAAAGAGGGGATGAACCGGCATGATGGGGGTGGGTTGGTGGGCTCGGTCGCCGCGAAACCCACCCCCCGTTGAAAGCCGCCGAACCGGGTTGTGTATGGTTTCTGTCAGTGGCAAAGAGGAACACCCGGAGGCTTCGCCTAGTCTGGTCTATGGCGCCGCACTGCTAATGCGGTAGGGGTAACCCCCCTCCCGGGTTCGAATCCCGGAGCCTCCGCCGGGACTTCCGCTGCGGCGGAAGTTCACAACTGAACAGGCGCCCGTAGCTCAACGGATAGAGCATCTGACTACGGATCAGAAGGTTTGGGGTTCGAATCCCTACGGGCGCGCGTCTGGTCGAGACAGCTTGAAACCCCCGGTGCGCTGGGGGTTTTTTGCTGTTCGGGGGTGATTGTCCCGTCGTTGGCACGGAGGCGGTCGCCGAGGTGCCGCGAACTTTCACACGCCCCGGCCCACCACCGGGTTCAGCGCCCGCCGGGGCGCGCCCCTGTGGTTGTTCAACGTCATCGACGTGCGAGCGCCCCCCGCACGTCGGTGATCTGGCGAGTGCTTCCCCGACGCATCCGGCCTTGCGGAACGACACCGGTACCGGGTGGTGGGGTTCCAGGAGCCGGTACAGCAGCCCCGACCGTGGGGAGAGATCGGTTTGTCGGGATCGAGGAGTCCGGTCTCGGACTTACGCTGCCGCAAGCATCCGTACGCACCGCTGCCGTCCTTCCGGTCGCACCGTGTCCCGCCCAGCGTGACCAGCTCGCCCGCTCCGGTTGTTGGTCGATAGGGACCGAGGCGAGCCGTTCGTGGTACACGTCCCCGAGCTGCTCGGCTCCACGCTCCAGAACACATTCCGCCTAAACGGGGAGGGTGTTCACACCAATACCCGAGATTTCCGAAATCACCGGAGTGCGGCTTGACGGGAATTTGACCTCCTCGTAAGGTGCGAAAATAGCCCACTTCCAAAACAGCTTTTTCCGTGAGGGGTCCTTGAAACGTCACTTTGTCGTGGCGGGGTGGACGAATCGGGATTTGTTGTACGTGTGCGTGACAACACGTTGAAAACAGGAAAGAGAGTATATGAAGTTCAAGACCGGTTCCCGGCTGGCGGCTATTGTCGGCGCCACCTGCATGGCCGTCTCGATCGCGGGCGTCGCCGGCGCGCAGGCGGAAAGCTCCTCGGGAAGTGATTCACTGGTCTCGTTGGCCTGCGACGGGGTGCAGGAGGCTCGCTACAGTCCGGGACTGACCAACGAGCCCCAGGAAGTCACAGTCAACATCGACGAAACATATGATACGTGCACGTCGGTGCCCAGCGGTATCACGAGCGGAAGCGGCTCATTCACGGTGACCGAGCAGGCGAGCTGCCTGGTCGAGGGAACCTTCAATGTGGAGGACGTTTTCACATACACCTGGAACACGAACGAGAAAAGCGAAGTCACCTTCACCCGCACCCAGGTGGTCCGCCTCGCCAACGGCACAACCAAGGTCACCTCGAACGGGACCGTCACCGACGGACTGGGTGAGGGGCTGCTCGCACAACGGGAAGTCATCCTCCCCACGACGGACTTCGACGCCTGCGATACCGAGCAGGGGCTGCAAGAACAAAGCGGTCCCGCGCAACTGATCATCGGAGGCCTTGCGTAAGCCTGACAGCGAACCGATCGGATACCTTCGGTAAGGGGGCCAGGGCAATCCTGGTGCCCTTACCGAATCTACGGACTGGGTTCATGATCTGGACCTCACCAGCAGCGACACCGTGATCGACACACCCGCTCTCGGACTTACGCTGTTGTGAGCATCCGTACGCGCCATCCGGGAAGCGGTATATGCCGATTCGACCTTTCGGACTTTTCCTCCCTCGTGGCCGGTCGGGCAATCGAGAGCCAACAGCGTAGTCCCGTTGCGGACGCCCTGACCTGAGGCACTTCCCACGGAGCTTGCCAAGAGCACGGTGCTTTGGTACGTACAACCAGAAAGAAGCATCGTCAGAACCGGAGATTCGAAGTGGTGCACCTCGCGGCTAATGAAATCATCATCCTCGTATCTGTGTTGGCTCTGACAACAGGTTCGACCGTTGTCATACTTTATAGCGCAAAAAATTTGTACATCAACCAGGATCCGATGAAAAGATTCCGAGCGAGACGGTCGGTCGACCGGTCCTCTCCGGTCACGCGCAGTGGGAGAGACGCGTCCGGACCTCGTGGTCCTCGGTAGCGACACTTTCTTCCGCGCAGCCGAGAGCTGAGTTCCTCCGCACCACCTGCCTCTCCGAGTCCTGCCGAGCTCTTCCGCAGGCCCCAACCTCTTGATGGTGAACACCCGACACAGGACCCTCGCTCTCCTCAGCCTTCCCTTTCAGGGATTATGCCTTTTTTGTCCATTGTTCCTCTGCTGTTTTCGGAGACGAACATCACCCGGTGGAACAAACGTGTCCCTCGTTACGCCATGGCCGGTTGATGGACTTTGTGGACACCTCTAAAGTGATCGAGGTTATCACTGGGAGGTGTTTGTGTGAACGCCACTGTGCGGCGTTTTATTTCTTTTGTTTTGTCGTGTTCCCTTGTTCTGGTTCCCTCCATAGGGTCGGCCGCGTTCGCGGAACCCTCGAAGGAGCGAAGAGCGGACGGACTGTTTCCTGATGTGACGGAACGTGTTTCCGAGGCGAAGGAGAACCTCGGAACTCTGGTCGCGAGTGGTTATGCTGTTTACAACGTACTCCACACGATCAAGTACGAGACCCGTGACCAGTCGGAGTTGGTTTCGGGAAACATCGACGTCGCGAAGAAGCTGTCGGACGACATGCGCGCTCTGCACGAAGAGGTCGGGCGTCGTATAGAAGAGATGGAAAAAATTCCCGAGAGCGAGTCCGCCAAAAAGGACGCAGAGAGGGAGGAGCTCGAAGAGTACATAAGAGAGCATGCTCCCGACAGGGATCGTGTGATCGACGCGCTGCGACGTGCGCACAGAGAAATGGGTGAGTTAGAGGACTGCGTGCGTGTGGCGATCGTCTTCGTCGAATACGCCCCGGAATTCCTGCGCCAAACGAAGAAAAGTATCGAGGAGGGCGTTTCGGTCATCAAGAAGGTGATCAACGAGCCTCTCGAAGTGAATATCGACGTGGCTGCTCTCGAGCGCAACAACGCCGAGCTGGCCAGGACGCTGGACGGTATGCAGAAGGCGTTGGACGACACCAACGCCGCGATGCAAGAGACGATCGAGGGAATGAACGAAATGAATCGTGCCCTCGATCAGATGAATTCCGCGGCCTCCGACGTCAACAATGCCCTCGACGAGATGAACCGTGGAATCGACGAGGCCGATTCCGCCATGCAGGAAACGAACGAAGCGTTGGACAGAACGCTCACCAGCGTCGATGAGATGAACGAAGCCAGTTCAGACATTTTCGACGGGGGAGGTTACGTCAAACTCGACGATCTGGAGTTCGATTTCTCGTCGTTGGGCGGAGCCATGCACGACGAGGAACCCCTGTTCGAGCGGGTTCAGCGCGAGAAGAGATTGTCGATCGCGCTCGATCTGAGTCCGTGGGCGGGTGATGTTAAGGGGATCTATCAAGCCATCACCGGCAAGGACATGGTGACGGAAGAGCCGCTGAGCGGTGTCGACCGGGCGTTGGGGTCCATCATTTTCCTCCGCGCGGCGCGGAGTGTGACACGTGGCGCGGAGTCCATCGCCGATGCGGCACGGTTGCGCGGCACCCTGCGTGCCTGGGAAGAAGCCGGTGACGTGATCGACAGCCTGCGCAGCACCGGCAGGCTGCCGAAGCACTACGTGACCAAGGCAGAAGCGAGGGCAGCTGGTTGGGAGGAAGGCAAGGCCCTCGGCAACTATCTCCCCGACGCGCAAATCGGCGGTGACGTGTTCACCAATGGGAAGGGCGTACTGCCCGAAGCGCCTGGTCGGGTGTGGCGCGAGGCCGATATCGGGCTGGACAACATGCGGAAACGGAGCAAGCAGCCCGGAACGCGACTCGTATACTCGGACGACGGTCTGCTCTATGTCACCGCCACACACTACAAGACCGTCGAGTACGTCGGCAGGTACAAGTAGGACGAAGGGATGCGTTCGATGATTGTGGATCTCTCGGAGGTGCGTACCGAGACCGAGTTGCACCGGAAACTCAAGTTTTCTTTTGGGTTTCCGGACATGTACGGGATGAACTGGGATGCTTTCTGGGACGCCATCACCGGTCTCGTCAAGTTGCCCGACGAGATCACGTTCACCGGTTGGGAGCATCTCGAGAGCGTGCTGCCGGACGACGCCCGCATCATGCGTGATCTGCTCGACAGGTATCTGGCTGAGCCGTATCGCTCTCATCAGGTGATCAGGTTCGAGTGAGGTGGGCGCTGAGGACACTCCGGATGCCGGTGCCCGTTTTGACCGGAACTGGTCGTTTCCGGGGGGCGTCGTCGGGGTGTCCTCTTCTCACCGAGGTACATTCTTCTGGGGCGGGATCATTGTCGGTCGTGCTGGTTCGTACGGTTGTTGTGTCCTCCTCGTTGAAGAAACTCCTCCATTTCGGATCAACCAGGAGGGAGACGCTGTCCAACATCGGTGACAGTTTTCGGGTGTCGCGTGAATTGCACAAATCGGTACAGCACGAGCGTGTGTCCGGAAGGTGATACGGCCTGGTCCCGGGGCATGTTATAGGGCGTGTTCACCGGACGGTCCTGGCTTGTTTCCTCATTGTGGTGGAACAGCGTAACAGGATCGAATCTCCCAGGATGCCGCTTTCCGTGGTCGGGACGCGACTATGCATGATCGGGAATGCGGAGGAATAACTCAGTGACGAGGCGGCAAGAGTGCGGCCAACGGAGCTGATCGCTCGGTTCCGCAGGTGGGTCGATTGTGGAACAGGTATCGACATCGTCGAGTACGTCGGCAGGTACAAGTAGGACGAAGGGATGCGTTCGATGATTGTGGATCTCTCGGAGGTGCGTACCGAGACCGAGTTGCACCGGAAACTCAAGTTTTCTTTTGGGTTTCCGGACATGTACGGGATGAACTGGGATGCTTTCTGGGACGCCATCACCGGTCTCGTTGAGTTGCCCGACGAGATCACGTTCACCGGTTGGGAGCATCTCGAGAGCGTGCTGCCGGACGACGCCCGCATCATGCGTGATCTGCTCGACAGGTATCTGGCTGAGCCGTATCACTCTCACCAGGTGATCAGGTTCGAGTGATGCGAATGGGGAGGACACCCCGGATGCCGGTGCTCCCGGACGGGGTGTCCTCTCCTCGCTCGGACGGAGACCGCTCGGTAGCACTACGACGATCCCGCTCCGAGGGCCGCCACGCCGTCAGTACGTGCCACGCCGGGAAACGCCGCGCAACGGTGAGCTCCGCTGAACTCGTTTCCACCGCGTGTGCGGTCGCTTTTGGCGAGCGGACGGGGTGGGCGCGGAATCCCCGCGGGTACGTTTCTGGCTGAGGTGGACACACACCACGCCCGCGCAGGCCGCAGGCGCCCGCCGCGACGATCGCGGCCAGCAGCGTCGTCGTGATCGAGTCCCCCGTGTTCAAGGTGAGGAGAACGAGGCTGGGGAACAGGGCACCGAGCCCGGCGAGCTGAGCGCGCTGCGCACCCAGCCGGGGGACGAGTGGTTGGGTGAGCACCGAGCAGATCAGCACCGCCCCCAGCACACCGCCCGTGATCGCCAGGTCGCTCTGGCTCGCGCGATCGAGCAGCGTCGGGATGACCGACAGGAACAGACCGGCGACAGTCCACGCGAGGAAGCCGGTCAGGGCGGCCGTGGTGAACACTCCGAGCATGCCGGTCGGGATGCGCACTCGGGTGGGTTTCCACCGTTTCCGCCGCACCCCACCGGGATCGGGCAGAGCCGAGACACTGTGCCACCCGAACCACAGCAGCGCCAGGTGCAGCAGGAACGGCAGCAGTCGTGGCGTGGGCGCGTACTCACCCAGCAGCCCCGCGGCGATCGGCCCCACCGCCGTGCCCGCCACGAAGGCGGTGCTCGTCAGCCCGTCCCCGTCGCGCCCCCGCTCTCCACCGCCGGAGCTGATCAGCGAGCTGGCCGCGCCCGTGACGGCGCCCAGCGCGAGTCCCTGCGCGGCACGTCCGACGATCAGCCAGGCGGATCCGGAGGCGAAGGCGAAGCAGGCCGAGCCGACAACGGCGAGCAGGATGCTGATCCGCAGCACCGACCGTGGCCCCACCACGTCCGAAGCCGATCCGAACAGCAGTAGCGCCGGAGCACTGACCAGGGCGAAGGCCGCGTACACCAGGGTCGTCACCAGGTCGTTGGCCGCGAAAACCTCCTGGTAGGCCGGATACAGCGGGCTCGGCAGATAGGCCCCAGCGGTGAGGACGACCAGCACGTACAACCCGGTGCGTAGCCGCGGGGAGCGGAGAACGGTGCTCGGCTGGAACGGGATTCCGGGGTCGGGAACACGCCTCGTCAACATCACCCTTCCAGGCTGTCCCGCAGAACTGCTGAAGAGAATCAAACGTTTCTCGGGTTGAGTGTGCACAATGTTCGTATAGTGGATCCGAAGCTCAGGGTGCTGCAGATGGTCGCCCGCTACGGAACGGTTACCGCCGCCGCGGCGGCGCTGCACTACACCCCTTCGGCGGTCTCGTACCAGCTGCGCCAGTTGGCGGAGGAACTCGGAGTGGAGCTCCTCTCCCAGTCCGGACGGGGCGTCCGGTTGACTGCCGCCGCCCGTACCGTGCTGCGACACGCCGAGGCGCTCCAGGCCCAGGCCGAGCGCGCCTACGCGGAACTGGCCGCCACCTCCGAGGAACCCACCGGGTCGTTCACCATGTGCGGCTTCTCCACGGCGGCCACCCACCTGCTGCTGCCGGCGGCCGCGTCGCTGCGGCACCGTTTTCCCCGGGTGCGTCTGCGTGTGATCGAGGCCGAACCGGCACACTGCTTCGATCTGTTGCTGTCCGGCGACGCCGATCCGGCCCTGGTGATCAATAGCGCCGAGACGCCCTCAACGGCCGACGAGCGTTTCGACCAGCAGCCCCTGCTCGACGACCCGCTGGATCTGGTGGTGCCCGAGGGCCACCGGCTGACGGAGTTCTCCCGAGTCACGCTCGCCGAGGCCGCCGACGAGCCGTGGATCCTCGGAAACGTCGGAAGCACCTACCACCAGCTGGTGTTGACCGCGTGCATGCCCGCCGGGTTCACGCCGAATGTCGCCCACTACGCCGACGAGTGGGACACCGGAACGGCCCTGGTGGCACACGACTTCGGCATCATTCTCGTCCCCCGGCTCGCGCGCCTGCACGACCGGCCCGTGGTGCGTATCCCGCTGTACGGCGAACCCGCTCCCGCCCGTCGCATCCTCGCCGCGACACGCCGCGGTCACCTGAACCACCCGCTGGTCACCTCCACGTTGACGGCGATCAACGAGACCGCGCCGACACTCCTGCCCTCACCACAGTGGACGGAAGGAGGGGTCCGCCCCGTCGGGGACGGGCGTTGAGGGACGTTCGGGAGCGTGTTCGCGGTCGCCGAGTCGGAGTCCTGCGGCGTGGCACGACTCCGGTTCCTTCTCCGCACCGGGACACTCAGGCATCACGGGCCACCCGGCACCGTGGTGGTTTCCGAGCGCTGTAGAATTCGCGCGGTTCGGAAATTCCGGGTTCGGAAACAGTCTCCGACTGGGGGCGCTCCGGGAGGATGTCGTGGTTTCTTTGGTGATCGTGCTCGTGGCGCTGCGGAAAGCCAGGTCGTTTCTGAGCGGCCGAAACCGTGCGTCTTCCGCACGATGAGAGCACCGTTTCGTCCTCGTCGCATTCCCCTGCGACGTTCTGGTGCCGCCGAAAAACGTCCGGAAAAGTCACACGCCGTTTCGCGTGAGCTGCGTTCGTCCTTTCCGCGAAGGCGCGAACACGGAGAAACGGCGGTCTGCCAGTGGAGTGCCGAGGGCCTTCCGAGCCTGTCGGTTTTCGGGGGTGTCCCGGACCCTGCCCCGCGTGTCGACAGGGTCCGGGAGTGCCGACGCCGACGCCGTCAGCCGATGATCCCGGCGTTGACGATGCTGGTGTCGAGCTTGGCGTCGTAGTCGGCCCACTTCCAGAACCAGAGGCCGTAGCCGTGACCGTGACCGTGGCCGTGGCCGTGCGAGCTGCCGCAGGACTTGTAGGCGCACTTGTCGTGAGCCTGGTGTCCCTCGGGGGACTCGGCCGCGGCGAAACCGGCACCGCCGAAGGCGAGCGGCAGAGCCATGGCACCGACAACAGCTGCACGCTTGAACGAACGCATGTTTGCGCCTTTCGTTTCAGTGTGTGGATTGCACGTCGACCACCCGTGTTGTCAGCCGACGAGTACTTTCTACCCGAGCTCCCGCTCGTGTGCCGGATGCGACGCGGAATATTCACCTAATCGGGTGGGGCTGAACAAAGTCCTTTTCTCTGTTGTCCCCGGGAAGGTGGTCCCACTTTCGTGGGTTCTGCTGTCGGAGCATTCGATTCTTCGGTAAGATATCCCCTATATTCTGGCGGTGAGGTCCGGGGTCGTTTTCGGGTTCTCCCGCGCTCATTCGACCCGAGCCGCTATAGCCAGGGCCTGCCCCACTCCGATTCCGGCCACGGCCACGCCCAGCCCGCCTCCCCGGTGGTACAGGTGACGGCAGAGGTCCACCACGGCGCGGGCGAACGACCCGCCGAACGGATGTCCGTAGGCCAGGGCACCCCCGTGCACGTTCACTCGGTCGAGCGGGATCTCGGGCAGTTGACGCAGCACGGCGAGCACCAGAGCCGCGAAGGCCTCGTTGATCTCCCACAGCACCACCTCGGAGATGCCCACGCCCAGTTTGCGCAGCAGTTTGTGCACGGCGGCCACCGGGGCCAGCGCGAACCGCTGTGGTTCGCGGGCCACCGTCACTCCGGTGAGCAGCTCCCCGAGCGGCTCCACCCCGAGGAGTTCGGCGCAGCGCCGCGACCCGAGCAGTGCCGCGACCGCTCCGTCCCCCAGCGGAGCCGAGTTCCCCGCCGTGACCGGGCCGTCGGGGGAGAAGGCCGGAGCCAGTCCCTCCAACTTCGTCATGCCGAGATCGGGACGTACCGACTCGTCCCCGCGTATCGTGGTGCCCTCCGGGGTGCGCAGCGGGACGACGAAGCCGTCGTGCACCCCCGCGTCCCAGGCCGCCGCGGCGCGTCGGTGCGAACGCAGCGCGTACTCGTCCAGTTCGGTGCGACTCAGTCCCAGTTCGAGCGCCGTCAGCTCGGCCGCCCTGCCCAGCGGAACGGTCCAGTGCGGGTTCATGCGCGGGTTGACCATCCGCCATCCCCGTGCGGTCGAGATCACTTCGAGCCGGTCCGGAAGGCTCCGTTCGGAACGCGGGAGCACGAAGGGGGCCCGGCTCATCCCCTCGACGCCGCCCGCGATCACCAGGTCGGCGTCCTCCCCCCGGAGGGCCCTGGTGGCCTGCAGCAGGGCCTCACCCCCCGAGCCGCACAGCCTGTTGACCGTCACCCCGGGGACGGATTCCGGCGCTCCGGCCAGCAACCCGGCCATCCGGGCCACGTTGCGGTTCTCCTCGCCGGCCCCGTTGGTGTTGCCGTAGAAGATCTCTTCCACGGCCTCCGGGTCCAGCCCCCGGTTCCTTCCCCTGCGGAGCAGCTCGGCGATCGGTTCGGCGGCCAGGTCGTCGACACGGACGCCGGACAGGCCGCCCCGGTAGCCTCCGAAGGGAGTGCGTGCGGCGTCGAGCAACAGCGCACGGGCCATGTCCCCATGATGCCGCACGAAAGAGTTGATTCCTTGGTTCTTTCGAGGGATACGAGTCCGGCCGAGAGCGAAGGGCTATCCCGGAACCGGCAGTTCGGCGGTGGCCTCCGCACCGTCCAGGGCGACCACGAACCCGCCGTTCTCGCCCACCTCGCGCAGTCGCCGCACCGCGTGCTCCCCGTCCAGCGGCACCGCGTGCCGCACTCCCGCCGTGCCGTGCCGCTGCTCCAGCAGTCCCCGTGCCTGGTGCCCGGAGCGGACCGTGGAGTTCAACGAGCCCGTGGAGGCCAGGGACCCCCGGGCCGCGCCCAGCCTGCCCAGGGTGTCGTCCAACGCGTCCAGCAACGCGGCGCGGTTGCCCTCGGTCATGGACCGCACCAGCTCGGGATCACTGCCGATCACTCTGGTGGCGTCCCGGAACGAGCCCGCCGCCAGGGACAACGCCAGCGGTCCCCCGTCGGCTCCCACGGCGGCCAGAACGGCGGCCAGCACGTGGGGAAGGTGGGACACGCGGGCCACCGCGGCGTCGTGTTCTCCCGCGCTCACCGGCACCACGCGCGCGCCGCAGTCCAGCGCCAGCGCCGCCGCCTCGCGCCACGCGTCGAGCGTGGTGTCCTCGTCGGCGCTCACGGCCCACAACGCGCGGTCGAACAACCCGGCACCGCCCGCGTCCCAGCCGGACCCGGCGTTGCCGGCCATCGGATGTCCTCCGGCGTAGCGCGCCGAGGGGGCCAGCTCCCGCACCTGCCTGCGCACCGGCTCCGCCACGCTGACCACGTCGGTCAGGTAGGTCTCCGGTGCGTGCCGGGCGACCTGCCGCAACACTCCGCCGACGGCGGGCAGGGGGGTGGCGAGGACCACCAGCGCCTCCCACTCGGCGGCCAGTCGCAGTGCCTGCTCGGTGCTCTCGACCACCTCGTAGCCCGCCGTTCTGGCGGCGGCCGCGTCCTCCTCCGAGGTGGTGGCGGCCCAGCCGGGCCTGCCGGCACGTACGGCGGCCCGCAGCACGGAACCCCCGATCAGTCCGAGTCCGATCACACACACGGCGCGCATGGCCCAATACTGCCCCACGGGACACGGCCCCGGCCGCGTGGCCGTCCGGACCGCCGCGGGATCCCTCCGCACGGTGGGGTGACCGGGGCCACGCAATCGTGCTTTCGGGTGGAGTCCGCACGCTTTACCGTGGCGTCATGACGGGCCAGACACCGATCGCGGGTTTCGCCGTCGCCGCTGTTCGCGAGGACGGCCGGTGGCGTTGCAGCGCCCTCGACAGCTCGGTACTGACCGGGCTGGACGCGACGATAACGGCGTTGCGGGAGCTCCGTTCCACGGGAGCGGTGCTCGGTATGTGTAATGTGGACGACGAGTTCTTCGTGCTGGTTCGTCCCGTGCCCGGCGGTGTGGAGCTCGCGTTGTCCGACGCCGCGGCGGCGCTGGACTACGACATAGCCGCCGACGTGCTGGATCTGCTGCGCAGCGATCCGCCGGACGAGGACGACGACGAGATCTGGCCGGAGGGCAATCTCGCCCTGTTGGCCGACATCGGCCTTCCCGAGGCCGAGTTGTTGCTGATCATGGAGGAAGTGGACCTGTATCCGGACGAGCAGCTCGAGATGATCGCCCGGCGCTGTGGTTTCGGGGAACAGTTCTCCGGGTTGTTGGAGCGGCTGTAGTGCCCGACAACTCCCTCGAACGAGTGAAATTCGGTCGCCCGGAACGGGCAGCGGCGGGGCCCCTCGTGGGAGAGCGGGACCGCTGCCTGATGACCTCCGCGCTCGAACACGCCTCCGTGGCGGTGCGCACCGGCGACGTCCCGATAGGAGCGGTGGTGGCCGACCCGGACGGGCGGCTGCTGGCCGGTGCGCCCAACCGGAGGGAGGCCCTGTCCGACCCCACTGCCCACGCCGAGATCCAGGTGCTGCGGGAGGCGGCCGCCGAGCACGGCGACGGGTGGCGGCTGTCCGGGTGCACCCTGGCGGTGACCGTCGAGCCGTGCACGATGTGCGCCGGAGCGCTGGTGCTGGCGCGGGTGGACCGGGTGGTCTTCGGTGTGTGGGAACCCCGTACCGGTGCGCTCGGCTCGCTGTGGGACGTGGTGCGGGACCGCAGGGTCAACCACCGCCCCGAAGTGGTCGGCGGGGTGCTCGCCGAGGAGTGCGCCGCCCTGCTCGAAGGCTTCTTCGCCGAACATCGCGATGTGACGTGAGTCACCAAAAGGTGATTCGGGTCCACGGCTGGGTACTCCTCGGGTGGCCCGGTGAAGGAGGTCGTGATGAGTACTTTCGACAAGGTCAAACAGCAGGCCCAACAGCTGGCCGGCAAGGCCAAGGAGGCGACCGGTCGGATGACCGGCAACCAGCGGGTGGAGAACGCCGGCAAGCGGGACCGCCTCGAAGGAGAGGCCAAGGAACGCGGACAGGACCTCAAGGACCGTGCCGAGGGGACGGTCCAGGAGGCTCGCGACAAGCTGCGTGGTCAGCGCGACGACGACCAGCGGGGAGACCGGCAACAGGAGTGAACCGGGCGGAACCCGCGGTCGAGCCGTGCGTTCGCCCGCGGTGACGGTGTGCCGACGTCCACGCGGCGGAACGCCGTGACGTGGTTTCGTCCGTGCTCGCCTCGACGACCGGGCCCCCGCCGTTCGACTGTGAGAACCGTTCGTTACGCTGGTGTGCGGTAGCGTGTCCGAGCGGCCTAAGGAGCGCGACTCGAAATCGCGTGAGGCGAGAGCCTCCGTGGGTTCGAATCCCACCGCTACCGCACGAGCGGCGGCGCCGGTTCCCGGAGACGGGGGCCGGCGCCGTTTCGTTCGTCGGGACACGTTGCTCAGCAGTTCGCGTCGACGTCCTCCACCCTGGTGAACCAGGCCTCGTGCCGTGCGGGCCCGTCGACGGTGACGTTGTGGACGTACCAGTAGTAGTGCCCGTAGTAGGGATCACCGAAGTGCATCTCGTAGGTGCCGGTCACCTTCTGCCGCATCGGGGAGGCGTAGATCTCGACCGCCTGGCCGGGGCCGAGTTCGTGCCGGATCTCGTCGGACTTGCTCGTACTCCAGCTCCACTCGCGCTGGTAGCTGGTTTCGAAGCCGACCTCGAACACTTCGCCGAGCGTCGAGCCGGCGCTGATGGTGACCCCGACGCTGTTGGTCGTCGTCTGCGTCGACTCCCAGCCGATGATCCTCGTCGAGGTCCCCTCCGAGCAGTTCGCCGCACCGCCCACGAGTTCGGCGGTCCCCCGGTAGCTCTCGGGCCGCCCCGAGGGGTGGAACTCGCAGAGGTCCGTGTGGCCCTGTTCGCACCGTTCGAGCAGTTGCCGCACGGTCGGTTTCTCCTCCGCCGCCGCCGTTCCCGGGCTGACCAGCCCGGCCAACACCACGGCGGAGGCACCGAGCACCGTGGCCGCCCTGCCGTACGACTTCATCCCGTTCTCCTCGCTCAGCTCAGTCCGACGGTCACTGTCCGGTCGTTGATGCCGCTGTTCAGGCGCGGTGCCCCGTCCTTGTACGGGCCCGCGCGGCCGCCCGAGTCCGGGTAGAGCCACACCCAGCAGGTCGACCACGCCTGGACCGAGGAGATCCGGTTCTTCCAGTGGTCGTCGAGGTCGAGCGCGAAGTCGACCTCGTCGTTCTTCGGGCACGGTCGCGGGACCGTGATCGTCAGCGAGGCGCCGCCGTACTCGGCGTCCTCGAACACCGTGGCGCCGATGACGGAGCCGCTGGTGTCCGCGCTCCGCCGTCCCGCGCCGGTGGCCGCGGAGAGGTCGTCGTAGCAGGTTCGTTGTTGGGAAGCGACGTCGAGCACGCAGTGCTGCCGAAGGTTCTCGTCCGTGCCCTGAGCCCGGACCGCCTGCGCCGATCCCGCCGTGAACACGGCGGCCACGGACAGGCTCGCGGCCACCGCGAGACGTCCTCGGCCTCGGGAACGCGTCCTCGTTCCGCTGTCGGCTCCGACCAATTTCCGCTCCTCTCCCGGAGGCCGCGCCTCTCGGAATCGGTTTGGTGGGTGCGACGAGCACTGTCGGACAGCTGATCTCGCGGGTCCAGAGTCGTTCGACGAATTGCGCGAAACGCAGCAGCGTGCTCGCCGGTGGATACGGCCGTTCGACGGTTGCCGCACCCCTCGGGACGCCTGGAGACCTGGCGGGGCCTCACGCTCGGTGCGGGGGAACACGAGCCGGCCCCGGACACGAGAAAAGCCGGGTGCGATGCCTCGCACCCGGCTTCTCACCGGCGGAGGATGCGGGATTCGAACCCGCGAGGGCTGTTAACCCAACACGAATTCCAGTCGTGCGCCTTAGGCCGCTCGGCCAATCCTCCGCGAAGAAGTGTACGCCACGCCCGGAAGACCTTCGGCACCCCCCTCCTCTCGTCCGGGGGTCCGGGGTGGACGGGGGTGGGAACACGGCCCGTCGGGTCGGGCGTTACACTGGACGAGGACTCCGCGCGGCGTCCACCCTGTGAACTCCCCCAGGGCCGGAAGGCAGCAAGGGTAAGCGGGCTCTGACGGGTGCGCGGAGTCCCTTTTTTCGTCCGGTCCGCACGTCGTCGACGACGTGCTCGGAACTCCCCGACGCGGCGTCTCCCTGTGACCGGCCGCCCGGTGTCGGCACGTATCGTTGCCGGTGTGGCGCTCGCGCTCTATCGCAAGTATCGACCGGCGACCTTCGGTGAGGTCGTGGGGCAGTCACATGTCACCGAACCGCTGCGGACCGCGCTGGCCGCGCGCCGGATCAACCACGCCTACCTGTTCTCCGGGCCGCGCGGTTGCGGCAAGACCTCCAGCGCGCGGATCCTCGCGCGTTCGCTGAACTGCGTCGAAGGACCGACGGACGAGCCCTGCGGGCGGTGCGACTCCTGCGTCGCGCTGGGGCCGGACGGTTCGGGAAGCGTCGACGTGGTCGAGATGGACGCCGCCAGCCACGGCGGAGTGGACGACGCCAGGGAACTCCGCGACCGGGCCGCCTTCGCCCCGGCGCAGTCGCGCTACCGGATCTTCGTCATCGACGAGGCCCACATGGTCACCCAGCAGGGGTTCAACGCCCTGCTGAAGATCGTCGAGGAGCCTCCCGAGCATCTCGTCTTCGTCTTCGCCACCACCGAACCGGACAAGGTGCTGACCACGATCCGTTCCCGCACGCACCACTACCCGTTCCGGCTGATTCCGCCGGGGGAGCTGCGGGAGCTGCTGGAGCGGATCTGCGCCGAGGAAGGCGTCACGGTGGATCCGGCGGTGTACCCGCTGGCCATCCGCGCCGGGGGTGGTTCCGCGCGGGACACGCTGAGCGTGCTCGACCAGCTGCTGGCCGGAGCGGGCGAGGAGGGGATCACCTACGAGCGTGCCGTCGCGCTGCTCGGGGCGACCGACGAGACGCTGCTCGACGCCATGGTGGAGGGGCTGGCCGCCGAGGACGCCGCCGCCGTCTACGACACGATCGACCGGGTGGTCGAGGCCGGACACGATCCGCGGCGTTTCGCCTCCGACCTGCTGGAACGTCTGCGCGACCTGATGCTGGTGCACTCGGTTCCCGACGCTGCCGACCGGGGGCTGATCGACAGTGTGGGTGACCGGGCCGAGCGGATGGCCCGGCAGGCCGAGCGGTTGGGGACGGCGACCCTGACTCGTTTCGCCGAGATCGTGCACGCGGGACTGTCCGAAATGCGCGGGGCCACGGCGCCCAGGCTGGTGCTGGAGCTGCTGTGCTCGCGGATGATGCTTCCCACCGCCTCCTCCTCCGAGGAGGCCCTGCTGCAACGACTGGAACGGGTGGAGCGGCGCATGACGGTCGCCCCGCCCGCCCAGGCGGCTCCCGCCGAGGAGAACCGTGGCGCTGCCCCGGC
>NZ_PVSR01000040.1:0-31910 GCF_003001495.1 Actinopolyspora mortivallis | reverse complement strand
CACCCACCCCCACCCCCCACCCACAGTGGGGGGCTTTTTCATATCCACAGACATCGGCTCTCCTTCGCCGATCCACTGTGCTACACAGTCCCGTACGGTTTTCAGCAGCCGTGCCGACGGATGCACAGGATTGGCGGAATCGATGAAGCAGGGCATGAGCCGTGATGGTTCTGTCCCCCGCCCGGAGATCGGTGCGGGACGTGAACCGGTTCGAGTGTCCACGCGGGCCTGGATCGGACGATTACTCGGTCCGTTACTGGCGATCGCGGTCTACACGGTACTCCCGGACGGTGCGGACGGGGTGACCCACGCCGGCCGTGGAGTCGCCGCCGTCGGAACACTGATGGCCGTCTGGTGGATGAGTGAGGCGCTCCCACTGGCCGCCACGGCCCTGTTACCCGTTGCCTTGTTCCCCTTGCTGGGGGTGGGCGACATCGAGGACGCGACCACGCCGTACGCCAACGACATCGTCTTCCTGTTCATGGGTGGGTTCATGCTCGCCCTGGCGATGCAACGCTGGGGGCTGCATCGGCGTATCGCCCTGCGCACCGTCCTGGCCGTGGGAACGCGCCCGGTGCGCATGGTGGGCGGGTTCATGCTGGCCACCGCTTTTCTGTCCATGTGGGTCAGCAACACCGCCACCACCGTGGTGATGCTGCCGATCGGCATGTCCGTGCTGAGTCTGGTGTTCGAACACCTCCACGGCAGTTCCGTCGCGGAGGGCACGGAGCCGGCCACCGCTACGACGAACACCGATTCGGGGCGTTTCGCGGTGTGTCTGATGTTGGCCATCGCCTACGCGGCGAGCATCGGTTCACTGGCCACACTGATCGGCACACCTCCCAACCTCTTCATGGCGGGTTTCCTGTCCGAGAACCATGGGGTTCACATAGGATTCGCGCAGTGGATGGTTTTCGGACTTCCACTGGCCGCCGTGCTTCTGGTGTTGGCCTGGTTGCTGTTGACCATGGTGATCTATCCGACGAACATCACCGAGATCCCCGGCGGGCGGGAGCTGTTCCGGAACGAACTCGCCAAACTCGGGCCGATGAACCGGGGGGAACGGTTCGTCCTCGTGGTCTTCGTGCTGACCGCCGCTCTCTGGATCCTGCGCGAACCGCTTTCCGAACTGCTTCCCTGGCTCAACCTCTCCGACGCGGGGATCGCGATAGCGGCCGCCCTGGTGCTGTTCGCGACCCCGCTTCATCCCCGCCAGGGAGTGTTCGCTCTGGACTGGGGTTCGGCGGGCGAACTGCCCTGGGGAGTCCTGTTGCTGTTCGGCGGTGGCCTCTCGCTGGCCTCCGCCGTGGGGTCGAGTGGGCTCGACGCGTTCATCGGTACCCGGGTGGGGGCACTCGGTGGTGTGCCGCTGCCGCTGCTGGTGCTGACCGCGGTGGCGGCGATCATCTTCCTCACCGAAATGACCAGCAACACCGCCACGGCCGCCACGTTCCTGCCGATCCTGGCCGGTGTGGCCCTGGGACTGGGCACCGACACGCTGCTGCTGGTCGTGCCCGCCGCGGTGGCGGCCAGTTGTGCCTTCATGCTGCCGGTCGCGACACCTCCGAACGCGATCGTGTTCGGTTCCGGCTACGTGACGATCCCGCAGATGGCCAAGGCGGGCTGGTGGCTCAACCTGGCCGCACTCGTACTGATCCCCGTCGCCCTGTACGGTCTCGGCGGCTGGGCACTGGGGATCACCCTCGGCTGATTCCGTTCCCGACCGCATACGGTCGAGGGACATCTCCGGTGAGGTGTGACACAGCCCCGGTCGGCCCGGAAGGTTTTCCGGTAGGTGTGGCGGTATGGGACGTGAGGCGGCGGAGCGGGACCGTGGTGATCCGGTCGAGGAGGACGCGGAGTTCGCACGGCGGAAACCGGCGCGTGCTCGCCGCCGCGCCCCCGGTGGACCGGTGGTCACGGTGCTGCTTGTGCTCTCGGCCGCGTTTCTCTGCGGGGTGGCGCTGGTGCGGTTCGCCGGACTGGAGCGCGGCCAGATCTCCTCGGCGCTCGTCGCGGTGCTGCCCTACGTCACGGTGGGCGGTGGGGTGCTGGTGCTGCTGGCACTGGCGCTGCGGCGCTGGTTGACCGCGCTGGTGGTGAGCCTGGTGACGGCGGTGCTCGCCGTCAGTGTCGCCCCCCGGGTGATCGCCGACGAGCCCACCGCGGTCCGGGGGAGTTCCCTGACCGTGTTGAGCGCGAACGTGTACTTCGGGGAGGCCGACGCCGAGCAGCTGGTCCGGCTGGTGCGGGACAACGACGTGGACGTGCTGAGCATGCCGGAGCTGGACTCGGGGATGGTGGAGAAGCTGCGGGAGGCCGGCCTGTTCGAGACGCTGCCCTACCGTGTGCTCGCCCCGGAGGGGGGCGGCGACGGCTCGGGGATCGTGGCGCGTTATCCGCTGCGCGAACTCTCGCTGGTCTCCGACAGCACCATGCGACAGCCCTCGGCCCTGGTCGACCTGCCCGGGGAACGGGACGTGCAGTACGTCGCGGCGCATCCCGTGGTCCCGGTGGGGGGTGACACCACCACCCGGTGGAAGCACGAGATCACCTCGCTGCCCGCCCCGACCACCGATCGGCAGCGGCCGGTGCGGATCCTGGCCGGGGACTTCAACGCGACGCTGGACCACACGCCGTTGCGGAAACTGCTGGGGCGCGGTTACTCGGACGCCGCCGAGCTGACCGGCCGCGGCTTGACTCCGACCTGGCCGGAACTGGGACGTCCCTGGGCCCCGCCGGTCACGCTCGATCACGTGCTGGTCAGTGGGGACACCGCCGTGCGCGAGTACCGCACCTTCACACTGCGCGGGACCGACCACCGGGCCGTGCTGGCCCGACTCACGATCCCCTCCCGAACGGACGACCCCGCCGGGGGAGGCTCACACGGGTGACCGGCACGCGTCCCGCGCACGGTCGGAGGTCATAGCTCCACCGGAGGATGCAGCCGTCCCACGGTCCACACCCTTTCTCGGATGATCACGAACGTGGTGAGGGTCAGCGCCGCGACGAGGAAACCGCCGAGCACCAGCAGGTCACGTACCAGGTGTTCGGTGAGTCCTCCGGAGATGGTCACGCGCAGCCCGTCGACCAGGTAGGTCATGGGCAGGTAGGGGTGGATCGCCTGGAAGAGGGCCGGTGTGGTCTCCATGGGGTAGAGGCCGCCGGAGGCGGTCAACTGGATGATCAGCAGTACGAGGGACACGGCGTCACCGACCACACCGAACGCGGTGCGCAGCAGATGGTCGATCGCGACGAAGGCGGTGGCGGCCAGGGTGAGCAACCCGACCGTGGGCCAGAGGTGCAGCGGGTCGAGTCCCAGACCGAATCCGACCGCGGCCAGCAGCACGTTCGCCCCGAGGGCGCCGAGCAGGGCGGCGGGCAGCCATCCGCCGAGGGCGATGGTCACGGCCCGGGTCCGTCCGGCCAGCGCCCGCTGGTTCACCGGTTTCAACAGCAGGTAGGCGAACAGGCCGAACACCCACAGCGCGATCGCGAAGAAGAACGGGGCCAGACCACGGCCGTACACGTGGGCGGGGTTGAGGTTGTCCTGGCTGATGGTGGTGGGGGAGCCGAGGACGTCGGCGGCCTGGGCGACCTGTCTCGGGTTCGTGGGAGGGACACGGGACAGGCTCTGCTCCACGAGCCCGGACAGTTCGGTGGCCCCCTCGTTGAGCTGTCGCGCGCCGGCTTCGAGCGTGTCCCCGCTGGAGGCCAGGGTGGCCAGGCTGTTGGTCAGCGTGCTGGCCCCGCTGCTCAACGCCGAGGTTCCCGTGGCGACCCGGTCGGCGGGTTCGGAGACGGCTCTGATCCGCTGCTGTATCGCGGAGACGTTGCTCCGCAGCGCGGTGAGTCGGGACTGGGTCCGCTGCGCCTCGGACAGCACCTCGTGGGCCCGGTCGTCCATGCTGTCGGTGGTGCCCGCCACGCGCCGTGCGTTCCGCAGCGTTCTGCGGTAGACGGGGTCCTCGGCCAGTTCGGGGTGTTTCCGCGCCAGTTCCTCCAGTCCGCTCACCCCGTTCGACGCCCGGTCCGTCACGAAGGAGGTGGCGGTGGCGAGGGTGCCGAGTCCGTTCACCACGGTGGAGCTCGTGTCCACGGCCTCGTCCATCGCCGCCGGGGTTTTCTCGGCGGTCAGGTGCGTCAGCGCGCTCAGCCGTCGGTCCAGCTGGTCGGCCGCCGTGGAGATCTCGCTGATTCCCCGGGAGAAGCTGCGGGAGCTGTCCAGCGCCCCGGACAGCCCCTCGTTGACGCCCGAGGTGCCGTCCACGGCCAGTGAGGTTCCCTCGACGAGCTCGTCGGCGGCGCGGGAGGCGTTCGAGAGCTTGTCCCGCATGGTGTCCAGCTCGTCGTAGAGGGCACGAGCGTAGGCGCTGTGTGCGGCGGCGTTGATCTGGTTCTGCAGCTCGACCTCGACGGTGTCGGCCATGATGCCGACGATGTAGCCGTTGGCGTCGTTCTTGGTGATGCGCAGGCTGGCCCGTTGGGGAGAGGTACGGGTGGCGGTGGCGAGTTTGGCGCTGAAGTCGCTGGGGACGGTGATGGTGAAGTAGTAGTCGCCCTGGCGCAGCCCACGCCGTGCCTCGTCCTTTCCGACGAAGTGCCACTCGAACGTGCGGCGGGCGCGCAGCTGCTGGACGAACTGCTCTCCGGCGTCGATGTACTGCCCGGAGGCCTCCACCGGCTGGTCCCGGTTGACCACGGCCACGGGGACCCGGTCCAGCCTGCCGTAGGGGTCCCAGTTGGACCACAGGTACAGCGACCCGTACAGCAGGGGGACGAGTACCAGGGCGACCAGCACCAGGGGGCGCAGTACGCCCCCGCGGAACCTGCGGAGTTCGAGCAGCGCGAGCTTGATGGCCTTCATCGCGGGGGTCCGTTTTCCTCGGAGTCCGAGTCGGACTCTTCCGGTTCGGGCAGTTCCGCCGTGTCCTCGACGGCGGGGGCGGGGGTGTCGGGGTGTTCGGCGGCGTCGTCCACGAGGGAGAAGAGGTCCGGCTGGTCGACCTCGCGTCCCGGGGCGGCGTGCTCGCCGGGGGAGACGAGCTCGGCTCCGGTGAACTGTCCCGCCGGGGGAGGAAGTCCGGTGTCCGGTCGGGTTCCCGGGTTCCGGCAGGGTTCGGGATCCGGATGGGGCAGTCTGACCACCGGCTCGACGTCGGTCCGGGGTGGGTCGGTGGTGCTGGCGATCACCGTGATCCCGTGGGTGCTGATCCTGTGCAGCGCCGCCCACACCCGGGTGCGTGCGGCCTCCGGCAGTCCCTGCTCCACGTCGTCGACCAGCAGTCCCGCCGGTGTCGGTGCCACCCCGAGGGCGACGGCCAGCAGCAGACGTTCAGCCGGGTGCAGTGTCCACAGCGGTGCTCGGCGGTCGGGGTCGATGCCGACGAGCGCGAAGGAGGCCGCGATGTCCTCCTCGGTGGTCGCGGCGGTGATGCGGCGTTCGCGTATCGCCTCGCGGACCTTCCAGCGCTCTTCCAGCTCGAAACCGGGAACCAGCCTCGCCGGTGCGATCAGTCGGCGGGCGTGCCGGGCGTGTCGGGGCAGCCGGTGCCCGTCGACCTCGATCCTGCCCGCGACGAGGCGCAGTCTCCCGGACAGGGCGAGCAGCAGCGCTGTCCGGCCCGTTCCGGAGGGGCCGGCCACCACGGCGAGCTGTCCGGGGTGGATGTCGACGTCGACGTTCTCGAACACCGGTCCCAGTGGTCCGCGCGCGGTGATGCCGCGTGCGGTGACGGCCACTCCCTCGGAACGCATGGGCCCCCCTGGCGAAGGATCTGTCGTTGATCCAACCTGAACCCTTGCCGGGGGCTCGGCAACTCGAGATCGACCGCCGGGGGTCAGTGTTCGCCGGGCAGTCCGAACCGGCCGTCCTCGGTCTGTTCCACCAGACCGTCCACGAGCAGGGAGTCCAGGGCCCGGTCCCGCTGTGCGGCGTCGCTCCACACCGCGTCCAGCTCGGCGCGTGGGACGGGGCCGTCGGAGCCGCGCAGCACGTCCAGCAGCAGTCCGCGCACCTGGCGGTCGGTGCCCGCGAAGCGCTGCACTTTCTTGGGTGGGCCGTCGTAGGCGGGTTGGCCGGCTTCCAGCCAGGCGCAGTTTCCGGCCAGGGGGCAGATCTCGCAGCCGGGGGAGCGCACCGTGCACACGGTCTGTCCCAGTTCCATCAGGGCCGCCGACATGCGGGAGGCCCGGTGGTCGTCGGTGGGCAGCAGCGCGTCGACGTCGGCCAGGTCCTTGCGGGGGGAGGGGTTGCCCGCGTCGGCGGCTCCGTGCACGGCCCGTGCGACCACGCGACGCACGTTCGTGTCCACCACGGGGGCCCGTCGGCCGTAGGCGAAGGCGGCCACGGCACGCGCGGTGTAGGTGCCCACACCGGGAAGGGCCAACAGTGTGTCCACATCGGAGGGAACGCGGTCCCCGTGCTCGGTGGCGATCACCGAGGCCGCCTCGTGCAGTCGCATCGCCCTGCGGGGGTAGCCGAGCTTGCCCCAAGCGCGCAGCACCTCACCCTGGGGGGCAGCGGCGAGGTCGGAGGGGCGGGGCCAGCGGCTCATCCACTCCCGCCAGATCGGCAGCACCCGGTTCACCGGGGTCTGTTGCAGCATGGTCTCGCTGACCAGCACCCCCCACCCGTCGACGTCCGGTCCCCGCCACGGCAGGTCGCGTGCCGTGTTCGCGAACCAATCGATCAGTTCGTCGGGGTCGAGCGGGCTCCGCTCGTCCGAGGGGGTGAGTGTGTTCTGATCCGGGTTCGTCATGACCCCTCGATCGTGTCATGCCCGTGGTGGTCCTCCCCTCCGGAGGGTGCTCCGGGGCACGGCCGCTCACGCCGAGGGGAGGACCAGCGCCGTGGGGTCAGTCGAGGGCGACCTCGGTGAGACTGTCGGAGTCGATGTCGTGCACGAACGCCCGGACACTGGTGGTCTCGGTCAGGAACGGGCTCTGCCGCACGCGCCGTGCGGACTGGCGCAGGTCCTGCTCGGCGTCACTGAAGGTCTCCACCGACCAGGTTGGTCGTTGACCTGTGACCTTCTCCAGCTCCCCCTTGAACTCCTCCTCGGTGAAGGTGCTCATGCCGCAGCGGGTGTGGTGCATCAGCACCACCTCGGTGGTTCCCAGCTTGCGCTGGCTGATCGACAGCGAGCGGAGCACGTCCTCGGTGACCGCGCCTCCGGCGTTGCGGATCACGTGCGCCTCCCCGGAGGCCAGTCCGAGCGTGCGTGCCGGGTCGATGCGGCAGTCCATGCACGTGACCACGGCGGTGCGCAGCCCGGGAGCCCCCGGTACCTGCCCGTCCCAGGACTCGTGCTCGCGACGGCTGCGGGCCAGCAGGTCGTCGGTCGCGGTCACCTGAACCTCCTCGTGCCGAACGGCGTCCGGAAAGATCGTCGGCACCGAGAATACAGTGATCCCGGACAAAGCGGATGAGCGCCCGTGCCACGGTCCCCGGAGGTCATCCGTTGCGCAGGGCGCGCAGTGCGGAGCGCAGCTCGGCGACCTCGGTGACCCGGATTCCCTCGGGAGCGGGTCCGCTGTCCGGGGGAACCAGGGCGTGTTCGAAGCCGAGCCGGGCCGCCTCGGCGAGCCTGCGTCCCACCGCGTTGACCCGTCGTATCTCCCCGGCGAGTCCCACCTCGCCCACGGCCACCGTCCCCGGTCGCAGCGGGACGTCGAGCTTGGCCGAGGCCACCGCCAGGGCCGTGGGCAGGTCCACGGCGGGTTCGGTGACCCGCACCCCGCCGACGGTGGCGGCGTAGACGTCGTGGTCACCTGTTCTGATGTTGCCCCGTTTGTCGAGCACCGCGAGCATCATGGACACCCGGGCGGAGTCCAGCCCGCTGACGGCGCGCCGCGGCATGTTCATCTGGGTGGGGCTCACCAGCGCCTGCACCTCGGCGAGCAGGGGACGTTTGCCCTCCACGACCACCGTGACGGCCGTGCCGGGCACCCGGGACTGTCGGTCGTTGACGAACAGGCCGGAGGGGTCGGGCACCTCGGCGATGCCGTCGTCCTCCTGCTCGAAGCAGCCGACCTCGTCGGCCGGGCCGAAGCGGTTCTTCACCCCGCGCAACATGCGCAGCGTCGAGTGCCGGTCCCCCTCGAACTGCAGCACCACGTCGACGAGGTGTTCCAGTGAGCGCGGCCCGGCGACCGCCCCCTCCTTGGTCACGTGCCCCACGAGCAGGACGGGAAGGCCACGTTCCTTGGCGAGGGTGACCAGGGCGGAGGTCACGGCCCGTACCTGAGTCACTCCGCCGGGTGTTCCCTCGGTGTCACCGGCCTGCACGGTCTGGACCGAGTCCACGATGAGCAGACCGGGTCGGAGCTGTTCCACCTGCTCGACCACGGCGGGCAGCTCGCTCTCGGCGCCCAGGTACAGCTCGGGGTGCAGTGAGTCGGTGCGTTCGGCCCGCAATCGGACCTGTCCGGCCGACTCCTCGCCGGTGACGTACAGCGACCGTCCGCCGGCGCCGCCGGCCGCCCAGCGGTGGGCCGTCTCCAGCAGCAGGGTGGACTTTCCCACACCCGGTTCGCCGGCCAGCAGCACGACGGCTCCCGGGACGATGCCACCACCGAGCACCCGGTCCAGCTCGCCGATACCGGTGGGGACCGCTCGGGCCGTGTCCAGGTCCACCTCGGCGATGGGCCTGGCCGGTGTCGTGGGGGAACCTCCGGCGGATCCGGACGATGTGGCCGGACGGAGGGAGGACTCCTCGAAGGTCCCCCACTGTCCACAGTCCGGACACTGCCCGATCCACTTGGTGACCGTGCGGCCACACTCGGTGCAGCGGTATCCGGTCCTGCCGCTTCGTGCGTTCTTGGTAGCCACGGCGGGAGGCTATCCCGTGTGACCGACGGAAGGACCGACGGTGCGCGCTGTGGGGAAGTTCACAGCAGCGAGAGCGGGGTCACTGCCCGTGGGAGTCGCCCTCGAGGTCGGCGTTCGGCTGTTCCGCGGGCTCCTCCCCCGTGTGGGAGTCGGAGCTCTCGGAGCCCGACTCGGAACCGTGTTCGGAGTCGGACCCGGAGCCGTGCTCGGCGTCCGAGTCGTGCGGGCTGCCGTGCTCGGGACGCTGCTCGGGGCTGCGACCGATCGGGACCTGCAGGGTGGTCGAGCCGGCGTTCTCGAAGGTGAACCGCACGGGGACGGTGGCCCCGGGGTAGATGTCCTGGGTCAGCCCGGTCAGCGTGATCCGGACCCGCTCGCGGTCGTCGTCGGAGGCCCGGACCGCGTTCGAGTCCTCCGAGGGCTCCACGGCGTAGAGCCGCCGCTGGCCGGGAATGGTCCTGGTTCCGGTGATCTCGACCGAGTCCGCGTAGCTGCTGCTGACCCGCACCAGTCGGTCCGAACGGGCGGACTCGTTGACCAGCACCGCGTCGACCGGGGCGGTCGAGCCCTTCTCGTAGACCGCGTCCTGACCGTCGGGGAACCCGAGGGTGGCGTCGCGGATCGCCATGCTCGTCGCGTTGCCGTTGGCCCCGTAGATGGCGGCGACCTGCTCGGCGGTCTCCGCCTGCTGGCCGGTGGCGCAGCCGGAGAGCGCGACGACGGTGCCGAGGCCGATGGCTGCGGGTACCAACCGCAGGCGAACTGCCTTGCTGTGCTGTGAGCGGCTCACGGGTGCAGCGTCCTTCCTGCTTGTCGGACAACCGGGTATGAGCCTAAACCGTTGTCGTGGACGATGTTGGTCGCACCCCTGGGCGCTGCCTACCACCAGGGGAGAGGGAGGTGCGTGGTGGTGGTCGAGCTCAGCTGCTTTGCATGAGGAAAGCCTCTTTGTCAACCCCCTGTTTGCCCGCTGACCTGCAACGAAGGGATCGAGCCCTTCGAAGTGGCGTTGCTGACCATGCTAGACTGGACACAGCGAAAGGGGCAGAGGACACATGGTTTTCAAGGTCGGAGAGACCGTCGTCTACCCGCATCACGGCGCAGCGCTGATTGAAGCAATCGAGACGCGTGTGATCAAGGGCGAGGAGAAACAGTACCTCGTGCTCAAGGTCGCACAGGGTGACCTGACCGTTCGGGTCCCCGCGGAGAACGCCGAGCACGTCGGCGTGCGGGACGTCGTCGGTCAGGAAGGTCTCGATCACGTCTTCGACGTGCTGCGTTCGGATCACACCGAGGAACCGACCAACTGGTCCCGTCGGTACAAGGCCAACCTGGAGAAACTCGCCTCGGGCGATGTGAACAAGGTGGCCGAAGTGGTGCGCGACCTCTGGCGACGCGAACAGGATCGCGGCTTGTCCGCGGGGGAGAAGCGTATGTTGACCAAGGCGCGGCAGATCCTGGTCAGCGAACTCGCGCTGGCCGAGGGCACCGACGAAGGCAAGGCCGAGAGTCTGCTGGACGAAGTGCTGGCGACGACGGTCTGACCGACGGTTCGAGCAGTGTGGACGTCGTAGCTCTGGTGCCGGCCGCCGGGCGGGGAACCCGTCTCGGTGCCGGTGTCCCCAAGGCCCTGGTTCCGGTGCTCGGGGAGTCCCTGCTGTCGCGGGCCGTGCGCGGACTGCGGGACTCGTCGAGCGTGCGTCACGTGATCGTGGCCGCTCCTGCCGAGCACCGTGACCGGATGGAGCGCGAGCTCGCCGGTGCGGGCAGCGGAGTACACGTCGTCGAGGGCGGCGCCGAGCGCACCGACTCGGTGCGGGCGGCGCTGGAGGCCTCCGAACGGATCGCCCCGTCGGCGGAGGCCGTGCTCGTGCACGACGCCGCCCGTGCTTTCACACCCCCCTCGGTGGTCCGCTCCGTGATCGCCGAACTGGCCGACGGTGCCTCCGCCGTGGTTCCGGTGCTGCCGGTGGCCGACACCGTCAAGCGCGTCGACGAGAACGGCACGGTGCTGGACACTGTCGATCGTTCGTGGCTGCGTGCGGTGCAGACCCCGCAGGGTTTCTCCCCGGACGTGCTGCGTGCCGCCTACGAGTCGGTGGGGGAGGTGGCCACCGACGACGCCGGTTTGGTCGAGCGTTCGGGCTGGCCGGTGCGCACCGTGGAGGGACACAGCCACGCCTTGAAGATCACGACCTCTTTCGACCTGGCGATCGCGGAGACGGTGTTGGCTCCGGCGTGGGCGGACTCCGATGTGTACGCGCGGAACACGGCCGGAAGCGGACGGTGAGCGGGCGCGCGGTCGCCGTGTGACGGTGCAGGTTTCCCCCGGACGGGTGTCGCGGGGGCGGGAACGGGTGAGTGTGCTGTGGGTGAACTTCCCCGGATCGGACAGGGTGTCGACGTGCACCCGATCGTGGAAGGCAGACCGTGCTGGATCGCGGGGCTCTTCTGGCCCGGCCTGCACGGCTGCTCCGGCCATTCCGACGGCGACGTGGCCGCGCACGCGGTGTGCGACGCGGTGCTCTCCGCGGCGGGACTCGGTGACCTCGGTGCCGTGTTCGGCACGGCGGACCGGCGCTGGGCCGACGCCCACGGTGTCGACTTCCTGGCCGGTGTGCGGGAGCTGCTGGACGAGCGGGGGTTTCGGGTCGGCAACGTCGCCGTGCAGGTGATCGGCGAGTTCCCCCGGGTGGGCAAGCGGCGCGGTGAGGCCGAGGAGGCTCTCGGGACGGCACTGGGGGCCGGTGTCTCCGTGTCCGGAACGACCACCGACGGGCTGGGGCTGACCGGCCGCGGCGAGGGCCTCGCCGCCGTGGCCACGGCGCTGGTGGTTCTCGACAGTCCGGTGTGAGCCGTCCGCGTTCCTGCGGGAACATGTGGAGCACGCCGTCCCGGTCGTGAACCGCCGCGGTGATGTTCGCCGCATCACGGGGGTGGAGGAGACCACTCGGCACGTACCGTGGATGCGTGACCGTGCGCGCAGTGCTTTTCGACTTCTCCGGCACGTTGTTCCGTCTGGAGCAGGACGAGTCCTGGCTCGAAGGACTCACCGACTCGGGGGGACGGCAGTGGGACCTGGAGGCCCAAGCGGAGCTGATGCGCCGCCTCACCGCCCCGGTCGGCAAGGTCGCCGAGCTGCCCGAGGAGTACCAGCGGGCCTGGGAGGAACGGGACCTGGATCCCGAGCTGCACCGCAAGGTCTACCTGGAGGTGCTGCGCAGTTCCGGGGTCACCGAACAGGAGCAGGCCGAGGCCCTCTACGCCCGGCTGGTGGATCCCGACTGCTGGACGCCCTACCCCGACACCGAGCCCGTGGTGCGGGGGCTGCACGAGGCCGGGATCCGCACCGGGGTCATCAGCAACATCGCCTTCGACATCCGCCCGGCCTTCGACCGGATCGGTGTCGGTGGGCTCTTCGACGCGGTGCTGATGTCCTACCTCGAAGGTGTGATCAAGCCCGATCCGAAGTTGTTCCTGCGGGCCTGCGAACGGCTAGGGGTGGCCCCGGAGGAGACCCTCATGATCGGGGACAGCGCGGAGGCCGACGGCGGCGCCACCGAGGTCGGTTGCGAGTTCGCCCTGGTCGAGCCGCTGCCCACCTCGGAACGACCGGACGCCCTGCTGCGGGCGGTCGCCGAGCACGGCGTGCGCTTGTGAGGACGGACCTGCAGCGGAGCGGGGAGCGCCCCGTACCATCGGCGGTGTGAGCCTGTACCTGCATGACACCGCGACCCGCAGCACCCGTGAGTTCCGGCCGCGCCGTCCCGGCGTGGCCTCGTTGTACCTGTGTGGGGCAACGGTTCAGGGGATGCCGCACGTGGGGCATGTGCGCAGCGGGCTCAACTTCGACGTGCTGCGCCGCTGGCTGACCCGTAACGGCTACGACGTGCGCCTGGTGCGCAACGTCACCGACATCGACGACAAGATCCTCGCCAGGGCCGCGGAGGCGGGACGTCCCTGGTGGGAGTGGGCGGCTACCCACGAGCGGGCGTTCGAGAGCGCCTACGACCGGCTCGGCTGCCTGCCCCCCTCGGCGACGCCGCGGGCCACCGGCCACATCACCCAGATGATCGAACTGGTCGAGCGGCTCGTGGAGCGCGGCCACGCCTACGCGGCCGAGGACGGGGACGTCTACTTCTCGGTGCCCTCCTACGCCGAGCACTACGGCAGGCTCTCCGGGCAGCGCCCCGAGGAGATGCAGCTGAGCGAGGACACCGCCGGCACGGGCAAGCGCGACCCCCGGGACTTCACGCTGTGGAAGGCGGCCAAGCCCGGGGAGCCGAGCTGGCCGAGCCCGTGGGGACCGGGGCGGCCGGGGTGGCACCTGGAGTGCTCGGCGATGTCCACCCACTACCTGGGCAGCGAGTTCGACATCCACGGCGGCGGGCTGGACCTGGTCTTCCCGCACCACGAGAACGAGCTGGCGCAGTCCAACGCCGCCGGGGACGGCTTCGCCGCCTACTGGCTGCACAACGCCTGGGTCACCGCCGCGGGCGAGAAGATGTCCAAGTCGCTGGGCAACACGCTGGAGATCTCGGCGCTGCTGCGCCGGGTCCGCCCCGTGGAACTGCGCTACTACCTGGTGGTTCCGCACTACCGCTCCACGGTGGAGTTCTCGGACGAGGGACTGGACGAGGCCGTGGCCACCTTCGGCCGGATGGAGTCCTTCCTGCACCGGGTGGTGCAGCGCACCGGCAACGTCTCCCCCGGGGGGGTGCACGCCGAGTTCACGGAGGCGATGAACGACGACCTGGGCACCCCCCAGGCCATCGCCGTGGTTCACAACGCGATCCGCGAGGGCAACGCCGCGTTGGACTCCGGCGACGACGAGAGCGCCCGTTCCGCCGCGGCCGGGGTGCGGGCGATGCTGGACGTTTTCGGGCTGGACCCGCTGGCGGAGAACTGGGTCGCCGACAGCGGCAGGTCCGACGCCGCCTACAACGCGTTGTCCGGGTTGGTCGAGGGCCTTCTCCAGCAGCGCAGCGAGGCCAGGGCCCAGCGGGACTTCGCCACCGCGGACGCGGTGCGGGACCGGTTGCAGGCGTGCGGAATCGCCGTCGAGGACACCCCCGACGGGCCGATGTGGACTTTGAAGGACTGATAGCTCGTGGCGGGTAACGACAAGCGCAGAGGCGCGGTACGCAAGTCAGGCACCAAGAAGGGCATGGTCGTCGGATCGGGTGGCCAGCGGCGCAAGGCGCTGCGGGGCAAGGGGCCGACCCCCAAGGCGGAACACCGCTACGACCACCCGGCCAAGCGCAAGGCCGACGCTCGGAAGAAGGCCCAGCAGGAACGGGAGGAGAAACGCCGGGCCGCCGAGGCCAACGGTGAGCTGGTGGCCGGGCGCAACCCGGTGCTGGAGTGCGTCCGCGCCGGGGTGCCGATCAGCGCGTTGTACGCCGCCCACGGGATCGACGCCGACGAGCGGGTGACCGAGGCGGTGCGGCTCGCCGCCGACCAGGGGATCTCCGTGGTCGAGGTGCCGCGTGTCGAGCTGGACCGGATGACCTCGAACGCGGTTCACCAGGGACTCGCCCTGCGGATCCCGCCCTACGAGTACTCCGAGCCCGCCGACCTGCTCACCGCCGCGCGTGACTCGGGGCTTCCCCCGCTGCTGGTCGCGCTGGACGGGGTGACCGATCCGCGCAACCTCGGCGCGATCGTGCGTTCGGCAGCCGCGTTCGGCGCGCACGGTGTGGTGGTGCCGCAGCGCCGCAGTGCGGCGATGAGCGCGGTCGCCTGGCGAGCCAGCGCGGGCACGGCCGCCAACATCCGGGTGGCCCGGGCTACCAACCTGAACCGCACGCTGCGGAGTTTCCAGTCCGAGGGGCTGATGACCGTGGGACTGGACGCCGACGCCGACGTGACCTCCGACGAGCTGGAACTGGCCACCGAGCCGCTCGTGGTCGTGGTGGGCTCCGAGGGGCGTGGACTGTCCAGACTGACCAGGCAGCACTGTGACCAGACGGTGTCGATTCCCATGTCCGCCGGGGTGGAGTCGTTGAACGCCTCGGTGGCCGCGGGCGTGGTGCTGGCCGAGGTCGCACGCCGGCGCAGACTGTGACACCTCGGTCCGTGTTCCGGGTGTGGAACGGATCTCACCGCCGGATTCGGATGTGAGCCCCCGGGCCGGGGTGGGGTCGGTTAGGGTTTCGCGGACAGCAACGTGGTAGTCCTCGCTTCCGCACTGACCCGTCCGGACACCGATGTCGTTCGCAACCCCGCTCTTCCTGTGGTACTTCCTGCCCGCGACCCTGGGCTGTCTGCTGCTGGCGCCGCGTTCCGCGCGGAACGCGGTGGTGGCCGTGGCCAGCCTGGTGTTCTACGCCAGCGGGGCGGGAGGCACCACGGCGCTGCTGCTGTGCTGCATCGTGGTGAACTTCCTCGCGGGAAGGCGGCTGGAGCCCGACGAGTGGGGGTTCGACCGGACCCGCAGGCGGTACCTGCTCGGCGGGGTGGTCGCGGTCAACCTGGCCGTGCTGGGGGTGTGGAAGTACGCGGGTTTCGCCTCCGAGCAGGCGGCGGTGTTGGCGGACTGGTTCGGCGGCCACCTGCCCACCTTCGAGGTCGTGCTGCCGATCGGGATCTCCTTCTACACCTTCCACCACATCTCCTATGTGGTGGACGTCTACCGGGGGGAGCGCCCAGCCCTGCGCGACCCGGTGGCCTTCGTCGCCTACATCGCGATGTTCCCGCAGCTCGTGGCGGGGCCGATCGTGCGCTACCGCGAGATCGCCGACCAGCTTCCCCAACGGCGCACCCACCGGCTGGACGACATCGCCGCCGGGTTCCCGCGTTTCGCCTGGGGGCTGAGCAAGAAGGTGATCGTGGCCGACAGTCTCGCCCCGGTCTCCGACGCGGCGTTCTCCACGTCCGCGGACGACATGACCTCCGCGATCGCCTGGGTCGGTGCGGTCGCCTACACGGTGCAGCTGTACTTCGACTTCTCGGGTTACTCGGACATGGCGATCGGCCTGGGCAGGATGCTCGGTTTCCGTCTTCCCGAGAACTTCGCCCGCCCCTACTCCTCGGTGACCGTGACCGAGTTCTGGCAGCGGTGGCACATGTCCCTGTCGCGGTGGTTCCGGGACTACGTCTACATCCCGCTGGGGGGCAACCGGAAGGGGACCGTGCGCACCTACCGGAACCTGGCGATCGTGTTCGTGTTGACCGGATTCTGGCACGGCGCGGCGTGGACCTACCTGGTGTGGGGGGTGTTCCACGGGGCTCTGCTGGTGATCGAACGGGCCGCCGGACTGGACCGGCGGCCGGCGGGAGTGAACGCGCGGATCGCGCGGCGGGCCGGGACTCTGGTGCTCGTGCTCGTGGGGTGGGTGTTCTTCCGCGCGCCCGATCTGGGCAGTGCCGTGGTGATGCTCGGGCACATGTTCGTCCCCGACGTGGCGGGGCTGAACGCGGTGGTGGAGGCGGCGCTCACCAACCAGCGCACGGTGATCCTGCTCGCCGCGTTGGCGGTGGTGCTGCTGCCCGCCGGAGCGGGCACCGGCACCTATCTGGAGGCGGCGCGGAGCCGGGCGGCCACCGGCGCCAGGGTGGGGGTCATGACCGTGGGAGTGTGCTACGCGGGGCTGCTGGTCGCCAGCGGCTCGTTCAGCCCCTTCCTCTACTACCAATTCTGACCAAAGTGGACATATTGCCGGGGCGGGCGGGGCACGTGAACACCGGTACCGGAGCTGTCCCTTAGGAGGGCTCCGGAACCTTCGGTTCGACCTTTTTCGCGATCTTCAGCGCCTCGGCGCACTCGTCGACGTCGTCGGGCAGGCGGGGTTCGCTGACCTGGACCTGGATCATGCCGTTGCCGGCGTCGAACATGACCTCGCAGATCCGTGCCTGCGTCGAGCCTTTGGTGATCGCCGTAGCAGCAGCGCGGTCATGCACTGTGGTGCGTTCGAATGTGGCCCACGTGTCCTTCTGCTCCGCAGAAGCCACCGTTTCACGTGTGTTCGTGACCAGACTCAATCTGACAGGGTCACCCTTGTAGCTACATCCTGAAGTCCAAGGCAACGTACTCTTGGACTTACCCGGTATCTTTAACCCGAAGGATTTCAGTTCGGTTTCCGACAACACCGTGCACGGGTCCACGCTCGCCAAGCTGTTCTCGGAGGAGGTGGGGCTGCTCGTCTCCGGCGAGTTCTCGGTGCCCCCGCTCGGGGAACACGCGGTGGCCCCGGTCAAGGCCGCGCCCATCAGCACGGCCAGCGCCGAGTTCCTCCACCCGTTCACTGCTGGACCCCCTTGCCCAGGTCGGTACTGATCTGTTCGTCGGTGGCCTGGTAGTTCTTCTTGGCCTGCCGGAACAGCTCCGCACGCTCACCTCTCGCACACGTGGATGTGCCTCCCCGTCGCACTCTAGCGAGTTCGGCACCGAGCGTCGGGCACACCGACAGAACCACGCTGTGACCGTCCCCTCAGCCGCGCAGCCCGCGTAGGAACGCCGTCCACTCCCGTGCGCCCACACGGACCACCGGCCCGGCCGGCTCCTTGGAGTCCCGCACCAGTATCTGTTAGTTGGCGAAGGCCACCTCGACACACTTGCCGTTGCCGTCGCTGTAGCTGCCCTTCCTCCACCCCGGGTGAGCCAACTCCATGATCGTCCTTCGTCCGTCGTGCATGAGTGATTTGATCAGGAGGGTTGATTCATGGGCGGGCAGAGCCGACTCCCGCAGGTTCTCGGATGCCGAGATGTCTCTCCGTCTCCGAGGTTGGAACCATAAAGTGACCACACCGGACCATGTTTCCCACCAGGCTCTGTGCTCCTCGTGCGCGGCCAGTCGCGTCCGTCGCTCCACATCCGTCTCCGGAGCTCCGCGGGTTCGAGCAGGGTGGACACATCCGAGGCTAGTGGGCGGTTCGTCCGTTTTCCACATGGTTGCTCTTGCCGGTGATGCAGTCGAGCTGTTCCGCGGCGGAAACGGCGGGCAACCCTGCTGCTTCCCGGTAGTGTCGTAGCTCTGTTCCCAGCAACTACCCTTGCCCGGCGTGTGGCCACACGCCGGGCGAACCTCCAACGCCTCTATACCGGCTCCGGGACCTTCGGTTCGACCTTCTTCGCGATCTTCAGCGCTTCGGCGCACTCGTCGACGGTGTAAGGGGGGCGAGATTCAGTGGCGCGCACTTGAATCATGCCCTCCCCTGCGTCGAACATCGCATCACAGGTTTCTGCTTGGGTTGCTCCCTTGGTCACCGCTGTGGCAGCAGCACGCCCATTCACTGTGGTGCGTTCGAATGTGGCCCACGTGTCCTTCTGCTCCGCAGAAGCCACCGTTTCACGTGTGTTCTTGACCAATCTTAATCCAATAGGATCACCAAGATAGTCACATCCTGGAGTCCACGGCAGTGGCTCCGCAGGAGAGCCTGGACTTTTCAGGCCGAAGGATTTCAGTTCGGTTTCCGACAACACCGTGCACGGGTCCACGCTCGCCAAGCTGTTCTCGGAGGAGGTGGGGCTGCTCGTCTCCGGCGAGTTCTCGGTGCCCCCGCTCGGGGAACACGCGGTGGCCCCGGTCAAGGCCGCGCCCATCAGCACGGCCAGCACCGAGTTCCTCCACCCGTTCACTGCTGGACCCCCTTGCCCAGGTCGGTACTGATCTGTTCGTCGGTGGCCTGGTAGTTCTTCTTGGCCTGCCGGAACAGCTCCGCCTTGCGCCGCAACTCATCACGAAACTGCCGCAGCAGATCCGCCGCACCGGTGGAACCGTTGCTGGCCTTCTGCCCGAACTTGGCCGCCAACTGCCGACCCGACGGGTAGTCACCCAAACCAGGAACCTGTTGAAGTCCAGTGGCGGTCCGGATCAATTTGTCCACTTTGTCGGCCTTTTCCTCATAGACGGCTGCCGCCTTGTCGGCGGCGTCGGGCTTCATGCTCAGCCCGCCCGCGTCGATCTGCTGCCGGATCCAGGTGTTCTCCTCCCGGATGGCTCCCAAGGCCGCACTCGCCTCGGAAAATCCGGAATCCTGGCCACCCACCGTCGTCATCACGCTCACCTCTCGCACACGTGGATGTGCCTCCCCGTCGCACTCTAGCGAGTTCGGCACCGAGCGTCCGGCACACCGACAGAACCACGCTGTGACCGTCCCCTCGGCCGCTCGCCCGCGCGGGAACGCCGTCCACTCCCGTGCGTCCACACACACCACCGGCCCGGCCGGATCGCCGGGGCGGTGAGTGGGAACGGGGACCTCCCCGCGGAAAGGGCGCTTTCCGTCTCCCGTGGCCTTGTGCCTCACTTGGTCGGGTGAATTTGCCCGTCGCTGTCGGACGCTCGGGTGCGTCGTTGCCGTGGTGGGAACCGGGCTGCTCCGAGAATCGGACCCGTCGGGCGGCACCGTGTGCCGTGTGGACTTCTCCCCGGGAGGTGGAAGCATTCCTTCGCGCCGGTGTTGTCGCGGAATTCCGCTCGCCTTCGGGACACTGCTCGCCGGAACGGCCTCGGCAGCCGCGCTGTCGGCGACGGTTCCCCAGGACGGGGGAGGCGGCCTGCTGCCGAGCGCACGGGCGCAGACCTCCGGACTCGTGGTGGAGAAGTCCGTCGACCCCGACCCGATCACGATCGGCGAGCAGGCCTTCTACGTCGTGACGGTGAGCAACCCCGGTGATCGGGACGCCGAGGACGTCACCCTCACCGACGAGGTCGACCCGCGCCTCGACGTCGGCGAACCGGGTCCGGAGTGTTCCGTCACCGGGCGAACGGTCACCTGCGGGGGAGAGGGGCTCACGGTTCCCGCAGGTGAGTCGGTGCGGTTCCGGATTCCGGTGACCCCCGACTCCGGTCTGGCGGACGGGACCAACGTGGTCAATCACGCCGAGGTCACCTCCTCCACACCGGGGATCCCGGGGGACTCGACGCAGCTGGTCAGCCAGACCCGCACCCTGTCCGACGTCGAGATCCGCAAGGACGGGCCGGCCACGGTGCGTCCCGACGGGGCGGTCACCTACACGATCACGGTGGTCAACCACGGTCCTTCCGACGCCGTGGACGTCACGGTGCAGGATCCCACCGACGGCCGGTTGACCACGGTCACGGAGCTGCCCGCCGAGTGCCCCCCGAGCGGGCTGACGATCACCTGCCCCCTGGGCACACTGGAGGCGGGCGAGAGCCGGGAGTTCACCGTCACCCTCCGAGCCGACCCGGGCCTGGCCGACGGTACCGAGATCCCGAACTGCGCCACCGTGTACACGGGAACACGTCAGTCCGACACCTCCAACGACCGTTCCTGCGTGAGCACCGACGTCGTCACGGACACCCCCACCACGACACCGGAACCGACCACGACACCGGAACCGACACCCACCGACTCGACCGGCGGGCCGACGACCGGTTCCGTGGCACCGCCCCCCTCGGAGTCCGTCGTTCCGTCACCACCGGGACGCACCGAGGCCCCGGAGGAGCTGGCCGTGACCGGCGACTCCCATCGGGGGACGGCGGTCCTGAGCGTGATCGGTGCTGCCCTGGTTGCTCTGGGAACCGTCAGTCTCCTCGTGGCGCGCCGTCGCGCGCGCTGATCCACCGCGGAGAGCGAACCCCGATCCCGTCGTGCCGGACTCGATCACGGCGGGCCGGGGACTTCGCTACCGTAGGGCCGTGTCCGGAAAGCAGCTTGGCACCGCCGAGAGGGTCGACGGGGATCGGGGAAGCCCCGAGTCCACCGAGCTTCCCCCCGTGCACGAGGCCTGGTTGCCCCGGGAGCATCCCCTGCACCGTCCGCGACACGGCGCGAAGCAGTACACCGCCCTGGTGTGCGCGGTGCTGTTCTTCGCCGCGCCGCTGCTGGCCTGGACCCTCGGCGCCAGGGCGAAGCCGGTGGAGAACCGCGCGTTGACCCCCTTCCCGAGCGTCACCGAAGGCTGGGGTTTCTTCACCGGCCTGGACGGCTGGGCCAGGGACCACCTCGTGTTCCGCTCCCAGGCGGTGGCCTCCATGGAGGCGCTGAGCCAGGGGGTCTTCGGCGAGTCCGCCCCGCACGACTCGGGATCCGGTGCTCCTCCCGTCGGCGGCGGAGGGAAGGAACAACCGGAGGAGACCACCCCCAACCCCGAGGTGTTCCCCGACGTGATCCACGGCGAGGACGGCTGGCTCTACCTCGGCCACGACGTCTCCTACAAGTGCCTGCCGGAGATGAGGCTGGAGAGGATCATCGAGGGGCTGCGGCGCTGGCGCTCGGTGGTGGAGGCCTCCGGCCGGGAGTTCCGGCTGGTCGTCGCCCCGGACAAGTCCACCGTGCACCCGGAGCACATGCCGGAGGACTTCGTCGGTGAGGAATGCATGCGCGAGTTGCGCTCCCGCTTCTGGGAAAGGCTGCCCGAGGCCACCGGGGCCATCGACATGCGCGGCCCGCTGCGGGAGCTCGCCGAGCGGCGGGACAGCCCGGTCTACACCAAACTCGACACGCACTGGCGGCACGCGGGCGGACTGGAGATGACCCGCCGGATCGCCGAGTCGCTGCGTCCCGGCATCAGCGACTCCTGGCGCGTCGAGCGGGGACGCACCTATCCGCACCGTGCCGACATCGCCGGTCTGCTCGGTCGGGACGAGCAGTGGACCGTCCAGTCGTACTCGCTGGCCCCCGACGGCGGGGCGGACAACACCAGGTTCGTGGGCAGCGACTTCCACGAGTCGCTGCACACGGAGTCGGCGCCGCGTCCCGGGATGGTCACCGAACCCACCAGGATGATCGCGGACTCCTTCACCCAGTTCGCCAGCCCCTACCTCGCGGCCACGTTCTCGGACCTGACGATCTCCCATGCGGAGAACGTGCGCGAGGACCCCCAGCGGGTGGGGGAGATGCTCGCCGAGGGCGAGGTGGTGGTGTTCGAGTTCTCCGAGCGCTTCCTGGCCGGAGGGCGCTACTCGATGCTCTCCCCGGAGATGGCCGAGGAGGTGGGCGGAATCCTGGCCGAACACCCCGTGCGGTGAGCACGGCCGCTCGGCCCGTGCCTCGGGGCGCCGGACGCCGACCCTGTGCCGTTCGGTCACCCCGGCAGAGTCGTTCCACGTGGAGGTTCAGGCCGTCGCCGCCGCGCTTCCCCTGGTCAGCCTGTTGATCCGCATTCCGCCGATCCAGCGGCACAGCAGGTAGATCCCGAAGGAGATCGCCGTGACGAAGGCGCTGACCGGCACTCCGGGGGCCAGTGACAGCAGGATCCCCCCGAGGGCGGCGGTCTCGGCGAAGACCACCGAGAGCACCGTGGCCTTCAGCGGGCTGGCGGTCACCCGGATGGCGGCGGCCCCGGGGGTGACCATGAGCGCCATCACCAGCAGCGCCCCCACCACGTGCACACCGAGTGCGGTGGCCGTGCCCACCAGCAGGGAGAACACGGGGGTGAGGACGCCGAGGGGCACCCCCCGGGCGGCGGCGACCTCGGGGTCGACGCTGGCGAACAGCAGCGGCCGGTACAACAGCGCGGTGATCACCAGTACCACCAGCGCGGCGACGCCGAGCAGGGTGACGTCGGCCGAGCTCACCCCCACGATCTGGCCGACCAGCAGGGTGAACTTGTTCGCCGTGCGTTCGGGGTTCATCCACAGCAGCAGCACTCCCACGCCGAGTCCGAAGGAGAGCACGGCCCCGATGACCGAGTCGCGTTCGTTGTCGCGCTGGCCGAGCAGGCCGAGCAGCAGGGCGGCGAGGACCGCCCCGCCCAGCGCCCCGAGGGTGACGCTGAAACCGACGAGCAGCGCGGCGGCGGCACCGGTGAAGGCGAGTTCGGCCGTGCCGTGCACCGCGAAGGACATGCGGCGGGTGACCACCAGTGGGGCCAGCACCCCGGAGACCAGGCCGAGCGCCGCAGCGGCGAGCAACGCCTGCTGCACGAAGGGGTAGCCGAGCAGCTCGCCGGTGAGGCCGAGGTCGAACATCCTGCTCAGCGCGTCCGCCAGGCGGTTCATGTCCACCCTCCTTCGTGCACGTGGTGCTGCTGTTCCGCCTCGGCTCCGGCGACGACGAGCTTCCCGCCGACGCGGGCGACCTCGACCTCGGTTCCGTACAGCTCGGACAGGGTCTCCGAGTTCATCACCTCGTCCGGGGTTCCGACGCGGAACCGGCCGTCCACGAGGTAGAGCACCCGGTCGACCACGGGCAGCACGGGGTTGATCTCGTGGGTCACGAACAGCACGGAGGCCCCGGTCCGTCGGGCCTGGCGGGCGATGAGTCCGCTGACCCGGTGCTGGTAGGAGGGATCCAGCGACAGCAGCGGCTCGTCGCACAGCAGCACGCGGGGGTCGGACACCAGTGCCTGGGCGACCCTCAGCCGTTGCTGTTCCCCGCCGGAGAGCAGCCCGAGCGGGGTCTTCGCGTAGTCGGTGGCGTCCACCGAGCGCAGCGCGTCGTGCACCCGTTCGGCCCTCTCCCGGCGTCCCCGCAGCCCGGTTCCCCAGCGGTGTCCGTCCAGTCCGAGGCCGACGAGGTCACTGCCCCGCAGGGTGAGGCTGTCCTGCAGGGAACGCTGTTGGGGGATGTAGCCGATCCGTTCGTTGCCGCGGTGGGCCGGTTCACCGGCGATGTGGACGCTGCCCTCGGTCAGTGGGGTGGTGCCCAGCAGCACCCGCAGCAGGCTCGTCTTGCCCGATCCGTTGGGTCCCAGCACGGCAAGGAACTCCCCGGGGGCCACGTCCAGGTCCAGGTCCCGCCAGAGCACGCGCTGCCCGTAGGACAGCCGTGCTCCGCGCAGTCTCACGGCGGGCGGTGACTCGGAGGCCTCGGCGACCTCCTCGCTCGGTGGGTTCTTCCGGGTTCTGAGGTGGGAAAGCACGGCTTCTTCCTGGGGCTCGGAAGCGATGGTCACTGGTTCGGGGACTCGTCCAGGGCGCGTTCCAGCGCGGAGACCCGGCCCGAGATCCATTGGGTGTAGTTCTGCCCCTCGGGGAGGGTTTCGGGCATCTCCACCACGGGGATGCCGTTGTTCTCGGCGCGGGTGCGGATCCGTTCGGTCAGCGACGAGGCGGTCTGCGGGTTGTGGACCAGCACCGCCGGGCGCTGCGAGTCCACGAGGTCCTGCATCTCGGCGACGGTGGCCGCGGCGGGGTCGTTTCCGGACTCCACGGAGCGCACGAACGACCTGGGGGTGACGTCGTCCAGCCCGGCCCGGTCCAGCAGCAGGTCGGCGATGGGGGCGGTGGTGAGCACCTCGGTGCCGCCGTGGCGCTGTTCGATGCCGTCGATGCGTTGTTCGACCTCGTCGAGGCGGGCGCCGAGGTCGGCGGCGGCCCGGTCGAACTCGGCGGAGTGCTGCGGGCGCAGCTGTCCGAGGTGTTCGGAGATCCGTTCGGCGACCTGTTGGACCGAGCTCGGCTCGTACCAGACGTGCTCGTTGCCGGAGTGTTCGTGGCCGTGCTCGTGGTGGCCGGATTCGGCGTGGTTCTCGGCGGTGTCGTGGTCGTGCCCGTGCTGGTCCCGCTCCCGCGTGGCGCTGAACGCCTCCACGCTGGGGGGTGCTTCGGTGTCGCCGGACAGGATCTGGGCGACGAAGGAGTCGTAGCCGCCGCCGTTGTAGACGACCAGGTCGGCCCGGTCGATGCGGGCCGCGTCCCGGGGGGTGCTCTCGTAGGAGTGCGGGTCGGCCTCGTTGTCGCCGATGATCGCCTCCACCTCGGCCCGGTCTCCGGCCACGGCTTCGGCGACGCTGGCCCACATGTCGGTGGAGGCGACGACGTCGAGTTTGCCGTTGGTGTCTCCGCCGCCGCTTCCGCAGGAGGTGAGTACCAGGGTGGTGGTCAGTCCGAGCAGCAGCGCGGGCACTCCGCGCCGGGGGCCACCGCCGACGATGCGACTACGTAACGTGTTCACGAGGACTCCTGGCCTGTGGCGTGTCATGCGATCCCGACCGCTAATGGAAATCATTGTCAATTGGAGTCTACGCGTTGTCGCTGATCGACTGCCACCGTGTCCCCTCTTCGGATGACAGTGATGCTCCTGACGTCGCGGAAGGGATCACCCGCTTCCGGCGGGACGTGGACGAGCGCCCCGCCGGAGTCCCCGCTCACACGGTGAGCCTGTCCCCGGTGCGCGGGTGGAACAGGTGCAGCTCCTCGGGGTCGCGGGTGCTCACGAACACCCGCTCTCCCAGGGCGGGAGGACGGCGTCCGTCGGTGCGGATGACCAGTCGCTGTGCGTTCGCCTCGTTGTCCGGCCTGGCGTGTACCAGCGCGTCGGCCCCCAGCTCCTCGACCAGCTCGACGATCAGCGAGACCCCCTCTCGCTCGGAGCTCTCCAGCCGCAGCGCCTCGGGACGCAGGCCCAGGGTCACCTCGTCGAGCCCCTGGGCGGAGGCGGTGGACAGCCTCGTGCGGGGCAGCGGGATCGTGTGCCCCTCGAAGAGCACCCCCTCGGGGGTGAGGCGCGTGGTCCTCAGGTTCATCGCCGGCGAGCCGATGAACCCGGCCACGAAGGAGTTGGCCGGACGTTCGTACAGCTCACGTGGGGTGTCCACCTGCTGCAACTCGCCGTCGGCGAGCACCGCGACCCGGTGGCCCATGGTCATCGCCTCCACCTGGTCGTGGGTCACGTAGAGCGTGGTGGTGCCCAGGCGACGTTGCAGACCGGCGATGTTGGCCCTGGTCTCCACGCGCAGTTTCGCGTCCAGGTTGGACAACGGCTCGTCCATGAGGAACACGCTCGGATCGCGCACGATGGCCCGCCCCATCGCCACGCGCTGACGTTGTCCCCCGGACAGCTCCCTGGGCTTGCGGTCGAGGTACCGCCTCAGGTCGAGCATGTCGGCGGCCTGCTCGACCTGCTGGCGGATGGTGCTCCTGGGAAACTTGCGCAGCTTCAGCGCGAACCCCATGTTCTCCGCCACGGTCATGTGGGGGTAGAGCGCGTAGGACTGGAACACCATGGCGATGTCCCGTGACTTGGGTGGTACGGAGGTGACGTCACGTCCCCCGATGTGAATGGCTCCCTCGTCGGTGTCCTCCAAGCCCGCGACCATGCGCAGGGCGGTGGATTTTCCCGATCCGGAGGGGCCGACGAGCACGAGGAACTCGCCGTCGGCGATCTCCAGATTCAGCCCGTTCACGGCCCGCACCGGCGGGGATCCGGGAAAAACACGGGAGGCGTCGGTGTAGGCGACCTCGGCCATGTGTGACACACCTTTCATCGCAGGATTGGTCTGGACAAATTAACCCAGTCGTGCGCCCCCGTCACCCCCTGTCACGAGGGAAATCGCGGAAATGTGGCACCCTTTCCCCACACGGATCCGATCCGGAAACACGGGACGTGTCGAGGCGTGCTTTTCGCGTTCCGAATGCCGCCGTGCACGAATCCGGTGACATGTGATCTGGATCCGAGTTCGGAAAACTTCACCTGGGCGTACTGAACCGTTACGGTTCCCGCATGGTGCGGTCTACGAACTCGAGGCGACCCGCGACGTTGGCCTCCCTCGCCGCGGAACTCGGCGTTTCGCGGACAACGGTGTCCAACGCCTACAACCGTCCCGACCAGCTGTCCCCGGAACTGCGCAAGCGCGTGCTGGACACCGCCCGCAGACTCGGCTACCCCGGCCCCGACCCGGTGGCCCGTTCCCTGAGAACCCGCAAGGCCGGGGCCGTGGGACTGCTGCTGACCGAGAACCTCTCCTACGCGTTCCGTGACCCCGCCGCCGTCGGCTTCCTCGAAGGACTCGCCCTGGCCTGCGAGGACGCCGGGCACGGGCTGCTGCTGATACCGGCCAACCCGGAACACGAGGACGTGGCCGCCGTGCACAGCGCCGGGGTGGACGGGTTCGTGGTCTACTCGGTCCCCGACGACGACCCGCACCTGGCCGCCGTGATGGAACGTCCCGTGCCCGCCGTGATCTGCGACCAGCCCAACCTCTCCGAGGTCGACCGGGTCGGCATCGACGACGGTGCGGCGATCAAGGGACTGGCCAGACACCTCATCGAACTGGGGCACCGCAAGATCGGGGTGATCTGCATGAGGCTGGCCCGCACGCGCAACGACGGCCCCGCCTCCTCCGAACGGCAGGCGAACGCGCACTTCCACGTGCAGCGGGCGCGCCTGGCCGCGCTCTCCGAGGCCTTCGCCGAGGTGGGGGTCGACTGGGAACAGGTCCCGGTGATCGAACGTTTCGACCACACCCCGGAGTCCGGAGGTTCGGCCGCGGCGCAACTGATGGAGACGGACCCGGAGATCACCGCCGTCATGTGCACCTCGGACATCCTGGCGCTGGGGGCGTTGTCGGAGGTGCGGCGCCAGGGACGTCGGGTGCCGCAGGATCTCACCATCACCGGTTTCGACGGCATCGACGACGCCGAACGCGTCGGGCTGACCACCGTGCGCCAACCGGTGATGGAGAAGGGGCGGGCCGCCGGTCGGCTGCTGCTCGACGCCGGTGAGTCCACCGGCAGGCCCCGGGAGGTCGTGCTGGACACCCAGCTGGTTCCCGGCTCCACGGCGGGGGCGCCGCGTTCGGTCGAGGAACGCTGGTTCGGTCCGTGACCCGGTGCGCCCGCGTGCTCGCCCGGTCGTTCACCCGGCCGTCTCCCGGGGGCGGGGGCTCGGATAGTCCCGCTCGTCGAGCAGCCGGTAGGCCCGACGGGAGACCCTGAGCAGTTCCTCCGTGGGGAGGTGCTCGTCCGGGACCTCCCCCGCCGCCGTGTCGTAGGCGTCGTGCAGCTCCACCAGCGCCTGACGCAGCTGCTGCCTCGGGGCCGCCCCGCCCAGTTCCACCAACCGCCTCACCCGGTCGAGCGCGTCCCGCACCCGAACCAGCCACGCCCGGTGCGGAGCGAGCCGGGCCACCAGCACGGCCACGGCCGCCCCCAGCAGGGTCGTCCACAGCCTGCTCGCGGCGAGCTCCTCCGGCGGGGCCGAGCTCATCATCCCCCCGACCAGCAGCGCCACCGGGGTCACGAACAGCAGCCCGAACGCGTAGTTGATCGTCACGGTCATCTCCGCCGCCCACTGCAACGCCGCCAGCAGCAGGATGATCACCCACACCCGGGGGTGCAGGGACAGCAGGAGCATCCCGAGCACCACCCCGCCGAGCGTGCCCGCCACGCGTTGCAGCATCCGGGGGACCGACCGTGACGTGCTGGTCGCCTGGAGCACCGACACGGCCGAGACCGCGGCCCAGTAGGTGTGCCCGAGGCCGAGCAGCTGGGCCGCCACCCCCGAGATCAGCGCCGCGGTTCCCACCCGGGCCGCGAACGGCAACAGCCAGGTGCCCGTCCCCCGGCGGGGGCGGGCCGTGGCGAGCAGCACCTCGCGCACGGCCCACCACCGTGACGGGGGAGGACCGGGCCCCAGCGGCCGGTCCGGGCGGGCGTATCCCGGGGGGTGCAGGGGCTGACCGGTGCGGACCCGCTCGGCCGTGGCACGCAGGGACCACACGGTGGCGCGGGCCACCCGCGAGGCCCCCAGCAGCACCTCGCAGACCTCCACGGCCCGCACCAGCTCCCGGTACTCGGTGCTCTCCCGCCGTCGTGCGCTCACCAGGGGCAGTCGTGTGCGGGCGTTCTCGATGGCGACGGCGGCCCGGTGCCTGCCGTCCAGGTCCGGGTTCGCCAGGTGCGCGGCGGTGGCCTCCAGTGCGGCGGCCACGGCTCGGCGCTGCGGGCGCAGCCCGGCCAGCACCGCACCGAGGGAGCACACCCCCCAGGCGAAGGCACCGCTGAGCGCACAGACGGTCAGGTGGGCGGGCAGCTCGTCGGGGGAGAGGGACAGGTTCGCGCAGGCCCCGGTGGCGAAGGCGAAGATCAGCCCGCCGGGCGCGCCCACCCGGGCCGCCGTGGTGGCCGCCGTGGCCACCGCGCCGACCACGGCGGTGCCCACCACGGCCACCAGCTGTTGCCGCCCCGAAGGCAGGCCCCACAGGGCGATGAGGTCCCCGAGGGCCACGGCCACCACCATGCCCGCCGCCACCACGGCGAGGGAGCGGATCTGGTGGCGGGAGGGCTCACTGCGGCAGTACACACTGGTCAGTCCCCCGAACACCGCTCCGGCGACCAGGTCCATCCGGTCGAGCTGGAACAGCGTCGCCAGCGGCAGCAGCACCGACAGAAAGGATCTCAGCGCGGGCCAGAAGATCGGCCCGTTGCGGTTCAGACGAAGCGTCTCCCCCAAATGACGTGCGAGTATGGCCGAAGACACATTTTCACATAATACACAGTTATTTCACTAGTGAAATGAGAGTGCCATGACTCGTTCTCCCGATCCGATCGAGACAGCGCGGGCACAGTGGCAGCGGATCCACCCGGAGCTGGACACCTCCACCCTCGACGTGGTGGGACGCGTGCTGCGGGCGGCGGCCGTGCTGCGACAACGGCTGGACGCGACACTGCTCGACGAGGGGGTGAACCGCTCGGAGTTCGACCTGCTCTGCGCCCTGCGGCGCAACGCCGAACCGGTGACCCCGGGCAGGCTGAACAGCCTCATGCTGGCCTCCGGCGCCGCGACCACCAAACGGATCCAGCAGCTCGCCGAACGCGGACTGCTCGAACGCGTCCCCGACGAGCACGACAGGCGCAGTGCCCGCGTCGGACTCACCGAACAGGGGAGGCGACTGATCGACCGTGCCTTCGCCCGGAACCTGGAGGCCGAACGCGGAGTGCTCTCCCCACTGGGAAACCGGCAGCGCACGGCGATAGCCCGGGGGCTGGCCGAGCTGTTGCGCTCCCTGGAGGGCACCTCCGGCTCCGCGCTCACCGGACGGTGAACCGCCCACCGGAGGCGCGCCGCGGCCACGACAGGACGGGACTCCCTAGTAGTTCCGCCAGGCTCCCCGCTCGTACTCGATGATCCGCGGGTGCATCAGCGTGGACGGCTCCACCGCGGCGAGCCTGTCCCGGTCCGGGGGGAAGACCCCGGCGGCCCGCAGGCTCGGCCCGTCCAGGGTCCGCAGCGGCGGGCTCCGGCGGGGCAGCCGCAGCGAGGGCGCGGTCTCCCCGGCGGTGCCCAGGTGGAACCCCCACGGCCCGAAACTGGGGATCGAGCGGGAATAGGGGACGGTGGCCAGCCCCGCGTCCCGCATCGACGCCTCGATGCACCAGTAGGCCTCCGTGGCGAAGTACGGGGAGCCCGCCTGGACGTTCACCCGTCCTCGTTCGTCCAGGGTCCGCCGCACCAGGGAGTAGAACTCGGTGGAGTAGAGCTTGGCCGTCTCGGTGGAGTCCGGGTCCGGCATGTCCACCAGCACCACGTCGAAACGCCTCCGGTTGTCCCGCAGCCAGCTGAAGGCGTCGGCGGAGACCGTGTGCACGCGGGGGTCGTCGAAGGCGTGGTGGTTCAGCGTGGTCAGGCGCGGGTCCTCGCTGCCGAGCCGCAGCACCGTGGGGTCGAGCTCGACCAGGGTCACCTCGTCGACGTCGGGGTAGCGCAGCACCTCGCGCAGCGCGAGCCCGTCCCCGCCGCCGAGGATCAGCACGTTCGTGTGGTCACCGACCATGGCCGGGTGCACCAGCGCCTCGTGGTAGCGGTGTTCGTCGACCGAGCTGAACTGCAGGTCGCCGTTCAGGTACAGCCGCGTGTCCGTGTTGCCGCTCAACGAGCGCGACCGGGTCAGCACGACCTCCTGGTACTCGGTGCGTTCGGCGAAGACCACCGGATCGTCGTACAGCGCCTGGCGCGCCGTCGTCTCGAACCGGTCGGACCAGGCGAACGCCCCGCCGAGCGCCAGGCCGACCAGCAGCGAACAGACCGTCAGCAGCGCGACCGGGCGTCTGCCCAGTTCCCGCCGGTAGACGGTGAGCACCAGCCCCAGTCCCGCCGCCGCGTTGAGCATCCCCACCACCAGGGCGCCCTTGATCTGCCCCAGCAGGGGAAGCAGCAGGAACGGGAAGGCCAGTCCTCCCACCAGCGCGCCCACGTAGTCGGCCGCGAACATGTCGGCCACGGCCGAGCCGGCCTCCTGGCGTCTGATGCGTTGCAGCAGCACCATGAGCAGCGGGATCTCCGCGCCGATCAGCACGCCCAGGGTCAGCGAGGTGGCCACCAGCATCGGCGTGTACAGGCTCAGCCAGGCGAAGGCCGCGTACAGCCCGAGCACGCTCAGCCCCCCCAGCAGCGCCAACACCAGCTCCACGGTCACGAACGCCGTGGCCGCCCACCGCTGCAACGGTTTGGCCAGCAGCGCCCCCACCCCCATGGCGAACACCATCAGGGAGAGCACCACGGAGGCCTGGCCCACGCTGTTGCCGATCAGATAACTGCCGAGGGCGACGAGGGCGAGCTCGTAGACCAGCCCGCAGGCCGAGCACACGAACACCGCCAGCAGCACCGCGAAACGGGCCGGTCCGGGGCGGGGCGTGGGTCCGGTCCCGGCGGTCGTCGAGGTCCGTTCGGGGTCGAGCTGGTCGGTTTCCGTGCTCATGGGATCGGTTCCGGTTCGGGGACGCGGGTCGGCGGTGTGGTCACCAGATCGCCGCTGCGATGATCGTCGCGATCACCACGTGTGCGGCGGCCGAGACCCAGATGCCCGGGTGCATGGTCTCGGTGGAGAGCTCCTCGCCGAGCTTGCCCGGGGTGAAGGCGTCGATCACCAGGAAGGACAGCCCCATGAGGATCAGCCCGAGCAGCCCGTAGGCCAGCGTGCCGAGCAACCCGTATGCCAGGTCGTCGGAACTGGCGGCGATGGCCGTGGTGAGGATGATGCCCACGCCGAGCAGCCCGGACACCAGCAGGATCGCCGCGTTGCCGTTGCGGCGCACCCAGATCAGGTCCCGCAGTTTGGCCGGTGTGGCGAGGTCGATGAGCACGTATCCGAGGGCCATGAGAACCGCGCCGACCACGCCGTAGGCGACGGCCGCGGACAGTCCGAAGAGCAGTTGCTGGAACACCGGTTGTGCCTTTCGGTTCGGGAGGGAAGCGGGTTGCCGGTCGTTGCTGTACCGGCCCCGTGCCGTCGGTCGGGAACCGGACGGTCACCGGGGACCGGGAGGCGGTTGCGGAGGCCCCGGGGGCCGGTGCCACTGCTGCCCCGGCCCCTGCGTGGGAGGGACAGCTCCCGGAGGGGGTTGGTACCCCGGTGGAGGCGGCCCCTGCGGCGGAGGGGGAGCTCCCGGAGGGGGTTGGTACCCCGGCGGAGGCGGCCCCTGGGGAGGAGCCTGACCGGGTGGGGGAC
>NZ_PVSR01000003.1:0-257337 GCF_003001495.1 Actinopolyspora mortivallis | reverse complement strand
ACCCTGGGGCTCGCCCTGCTGGCGAGCGGGTTCTCCATCGCGGTGGGCGCCTCCCCGGTCACCATCGGCGCGGTCGCCCTCGGGGTGCTCGGCTGCGGGATGCTCGCGGGGGCCTTCCTGCGCGGCGGCCGGGGACTGATCGCGTTCGCGATACCGGTGGCGCTGGTGAGCATGCTGGCCACCCAGATCCCGGAACGTCCGTGGAACGGCTTCACCCACGTGGACGTGCTCCCTAGCCGGGCGGCGGAACTGGGGTCCGAGTACTCGGGCTCGGTGGGCAGCATCACCCTGCGACTCCAGGACATGCGGCTACCGTCCGAGGGACGGACGCACACCTCCGTGCGGCTGGGGGCGGGAGCGACCACGGTGTACCTGCCGCGGGAGGCGGATGTGCACCTCACCTGCTCCACCGACTTCGGTTCGGTGGACTGCCTGGGAACCGAGCGCGCCGGCAGGAACCTGCGGGTGGAGCGCACCGACCTGGGGCCGGACGGCTCCGGAGGCGGGGAGCTTCGGCTCGCACTGCGGACCAACACCGGAACCGTGGAGGTTTTCCGTGTCTGAGTACCGAACGGAGTCACAGGGCGAACCCGCCCCGGAGGAGAAGAAGCCCTCCCGCCTGGCCACCGTGGACCCGATCGCGCTGACGGCGGGGCTGCTGACGGTGGCCACCTCGGTCTACCTGCTGGTCGGCGGCACCTGGACCGCCCAGCGGGCACTGGCTTTCGGAGCGGTCGCGGTGGGACTGCTGATGCTGGTCAGCGCGTTGCGGCGCCGTTGAGCGGAGGGAGTTCACCCGTCGGCGGGGGCCGCCTTCGCGCGGCCCCCGTACGGACTCACTCCCACTCGATGGTCCCCGGCGGCTTGGAAGTGACGTCGAGCGTCACCCGGTTCACCTCGGGGACCTCGTTGGTCACCCTGGTGGAGATGCGTTCGAGCACCTCGTAGGGCAGGCGGGTCCAGTCGGCGGTCATGGCGTCCTCGCTGGAGACCGGCCGCAGCACCACCGGATAGCCGTAGGTGCGTCCGTCGCCCTGGACCCCGACGGACTGCACGTCGGCCAGCAGCACCACCGGGCACTGCCAGATCTCGCGGTCCAGCCCCGAGGCGGTCAGTTCCTCGCGGACGATGGCGTCGGCGGCGCGCAGCACGGCCAGGCGCTGCTGGGTCACCTCGCCGATCACCCTGATGGCCAGGCCGGGCCCGGGGAAGGGCTGGCGCTGCACGATGGTCTCGGGCAGTCCGAGCTCGGAGCCGACCTTGCGCACCTCGTCCTTGAACAGGGCCCGCAGCGGTTCGACCAGGTCGAACTGCAGGTCCTCGGGCAGTCCTCCGACGTTGTGGTGGCTTTTGATGTTGGCCGTCCCGGTGCCCCCACCGGACTCCACCACGTCGGGGTACAGCGTCCCCTGCACCAGGTACTCGATGCGCTCACCGGCCTGGCCGGCCTCGGTCTGCAGGTCCCGCGCGGCGCGTTCGAAGGTCCGGATGAACTCACGTCCGATGATCTTGCGCTTCTCCTCGGGGTCGGTCACCCCGGCGAGCGCGTCACCGAACTGCCGGACGGCGTCGACCACAACCAGACGCGCGCCGGTGGCGGCCACGAAGTCCCGTTCCACCTGGGCACGTTCCCCGGAGCGCAGCAGGCCGTGGTCCACGAACACGCAGGTCAGCCGATCGCCGATGGCCCTGTTGACCAACGCGCCGGCCACGGCGGAGTCCACGCCTCCGGACAGTGCGCAGATCGCGCGGGCGTTTCCGACCTGTTCCCGGATCGCGGCCACCGTCTCGTCCACGATCGAGGTGGTCGTCCACGTGGGACGGATACCCGCTATGTCGTGCAGGAACCTGCGCAGCACCTCCTGGCCGTGCGGGGAGTGCGCCACCTCGGGGTGGTACTGCACCCCGGCGAGGCCGAGCTCGGGGTTCTCGAAGGCCGCCACCGGGGTGTCGGCCGTCTCCGCGATCACCCGGAAGCCCTCGGGAGCCTTGCTCACCGAGTCCCCGTGGCTCATCCACACCGGGTGGTGCCGGGGCAGCTCCTGGTGCAGCGTCCCGCCGGCCGCGCAGACCGAGAGGTCGGTTCTGCCGAACTCCCTGGTTCCGGTCCGCTCGACGGTGCCCCCGAGCGCCTTCGTCATGGCCTGGAAGCCGTAGCAGATCCCGAACACCGGCACGCCCGAGCGGAACAGTGTCTCGTCCACCTGGGGAGCGTCCTGTTCGTAGACGCTGGAGGGACCACCGGAGAGCACGATGGCGGCCGGGTCCCGCCGCAGCATCTCCTCCACCGGCGTGCTGTGGGGCACGACCTCGGAATAGATCTGCGCCTCCCGTATCCGGCGGGCGATGAGCTGTGCGTACTGCGCACCGAAATCGACCACCAGCACGGGGCCGCTGCCGGGACGCCCCCGAGCGGAACCCTGACCGGCGGGGTCGATACCGCCTGCGGTGTCGGACACGACGTCGAACCTCCGGGTGAGAACACTACGCTGGTCAGCGTATTCTCCCAGGTCCGTCGGGTTCCGACGGCATCACCCCCTGGAGAACCCGGCGGGCAGCGCCGCGCGCCGCGGCCGGAACGGCCGCGGACTCCGCCCGCCCCGCCGGGCGCCCCGGAAGGCGGGTTCACCGCAGGGCGGCGGGAGCGTCGTCCGGCACCGCCGGGTGGCGCGGCCGCACCGGCTCCACCGGTCGGTACTCGGCGGACTGCGGCGCCCTGGGGTCGGTCTCGCCCTTGTTCGGCCACATGGAGAAGGCCCGCTCGGCCTGGGCCGTGATGGTCAGCGAGGGATTGACCCCGAGGTTCGCCGTGATCGCCGACCCATCCACTATGGACAGATCCGGGTATCCCCATGCGCGGTGGTAGGGATCGATCACCCCACTGTCCGGATCCGAGCTGATCGGGCACCCTCCGATGAAGTGCGCCGTCAGCGGGATGTCGAACAGCTCACCCCAGGTGCCCCCCGAGATGCCGTCGATCTTCTCGGCGGCCAGCTCGTTGGCCCGCTCCCCGGCGGGGATCCAGGTCGGGTTCGGCTCGCCGTGTCCCTGCTCCGAGGTGAGCCTGCGCCTGCCGAAACGTCCCTTGCGCAGCCTGGTCCGCAGGGAGTTGTCCAGGCTCTGCATCACCAGCAGGATCACCGTGCGCTCGCTCCAGCGGCGCACCGACAGCAGCCGCAGCGTGGTCAACGGCCGCGTGACGGCGGTGCGCAGCCACTGTTTCCAACGCGGGGTGTCCGTGCCTCCGGTGGTCGGCAGGGTCTGCAACAGCCCCATGGCGTTGCTGCCCTTGCCGTAGCGCACCGGCTCGATGTGGGTGTGCTCGTCCGGATGGAACGAGGAGGTGATCGCCGTCCCCCGGGAGAAGTCCTGCTCGGGGTCGACCGTGCGCCGCTGCGCCCCGATGATCGCCTCCGAGTTGGTCCGGGTGAGCTCGCCCAGCCTGCGGGAGATCCCGGGCAGGTCCCCGTTGTCCCGGCACCGGTGCAGCAGGTTCTGGGTGCCCCACGTCCCCGCCGCCAGCACGACCTGGTCGGCGGTGAAGGTGCGACGGTTCTTCGCGAGCACCGCGCCGGTGCGGTGGGTGCGGACCCGCCAGCGCCCGGCGGAGTCCTTGTGCAGCCGGTCGACCGTGGTCATCGGCCACACCTCGGCCCCCATGGACTCGGCCAGGTAGAGGTAGTTCTTCATCAGGGTGTTCTTGGCGCCGACCCGACATCCCGTCATGCACGCGCCGCACTCGGTGCACCCGGTGCGCTCCGGCCCGGCGCCGCCGAAGTACGGATCGGCCGCGCGCTCGCCCGGCGCGCCGAAGTACACCCCCACGGGAGTGGGGTGGTAGCTGTCGGCCACCCCCATGTCGGAGGCGACCTGCTGGATCACCCGGTCCGAGGGGGTCACGGTCGGGTTCGTGACCACACCCAGCATCCGGCTGGCCTGGTCGTAGTGCCGGTCGAGTTCCCGCTCCCAGTCCGTGATGTGCGCCCACTGGGAGTCGGTGAAGAACGGCCGCAACGGGCGGTAGAGGGTGTTGGCGTACACCAGCGAGCCACCACCCACGCCCGCCCCGGCGAGGATCATCACGTTCTGCAGCATGTGGATGCGCTGGATGCCGTAACAACCGAGCCGCGGTGCCCACAGGAACCTGCGCAGATCCCAGGAGGTCTTGGGGAACTCCTCGTCCGTGAACCGCCTGCCGGCCTCCAGCACGGCCACCCGGTAGCCCTTCTCGACCAACCGCAACGCGGCCACGCTGCCGCCGAAGCCGGATCCGACCACGACCACGTCGTAGTGGGTGCTTGCGGACGACGTCCCGCCCCGGTGTTCCCGATCACTCATGCACGAGAGACTAGAACACACTACTCACCGGTAGCCATACTTGCCGGTAAATATGTCACCGATCGGACGCGATCCGGTCCGCGAGCCCCGCGGCCGCGGAAGCGCCGCGGGGAACGGAGGTCACCGGCACAGCATCAGACCGACCTTCTGGAACTCCTTGAGTTCCGAGTACCCGGTCTTGGCCATCGCACGGCGCAGCGCCCCGAACAGGTTCACCGTGCCGTTGGGGTCACTGCTGGGACCGAACAGCAACGTCTCCAGGTCCACCCCCGCGCTGTCGAACCCGACGATCTCGCTGCGCGGCAGGTTGGGGTGCGCCGCGGCCGCCGTCCAGTAGTAGCCCTGCGCGGGGGCCTCCGAGGTCTCGGTGAGCGCCTCACCGAGCATCACCGCGTCCGCTCCGCAGGCGACCGACTTGGCGATGTCCCCCGAGCAGGCGAGCCCGCCGTCGGCGATGACGTGCACGTAACGGCCGCCGGTCTCGTCCAGGTAGTCCCGGCGCGCGGCCGCCGCGTCGGCGATGGCCGTGGCCATCGGAACCCCGATGCCCAGCGTCTGGGTGGTGGTCGCCGAACGCGACTGCCCGAAACCGACGATCACCCCGGCCGCACCGGTGCGCATGAGGTGAATGGCCGTGCGGTAGTCGCCCACGCCGCCGGCGATCACGGGCACGTCCAGGTCACCGATGAAACGCTTGAGGTTCAACGGCTCCCCGTCCCGGGAGACGTGCTCGGCCGAGACGATGGTGCCCTGCACCATCAGCACCTCCACCCCGGCAGCGAGCAGCGTGGGGGTGAGTTCCTCGGCGTGCTGGGGGCTGACCCGGGCGGCCACCGTCACACCGGAGTTCTTGATCCGCCCGATCGCCTCGGTGAGCAGGTCCGTACGCACCGGGGCCGCGTGCAACCGCTGCAACAGGGAGATCGCCGCCTCCGGGCCGTCGCCCTCCTCGGCCACCCGCACGACCTGGTCGAGCTCCTCCTCGGCGTTCTCGTGCCGGGCCCACAGTCCCTCGGCGTTGAGCACCCCGAGCCCTCCGAGCTCCCCGACACGCACCGCCGTCTCCGGGGAGACCACCGCGTCGGTCGGGTGGGTGACCAACGGGATGTCGAGCCGGTAGGCGTCGATCTGCCAGGACAACGAAACGTCCTTGGACGAGCGCGTGCGCCGCGAGGGCACGATCTCGACGTCGTCCAGGTCGTAGCCGCGCATGGCCGTCCGGCCCATGCCGATTTCCACAAGATCCCGCACGTGTGTCCTTCCCGCAGTGCCGCTGTGGTTGTCCGAACGCCCGTCCGGGAGACCTCCACACGAGCCGAGTCACCGATCCCGGGAAGGAGGGACACGGGGCCCCGCCCCGGCTCCCGGCCGGGACGGAACACTCCTCTTCCGAACAGGCCGCGGGGCGCGACGGCCGCCCGTCGACCCCGGCGGGGGACGCTACCGCGTCGTGTAGTTGGGAGCCTCGACGGTCATGGTGATGTCGTGCGGGTGGCTCTCCTTCAGCCCCGCCGCCGTGACCCGCACCATGTGCGCCCGCTGCAACTCCTCCACGGTGGCGGAGCCGGTGAAGCCCATGCCCGAACGGAGCCCGCCGACGAGCTGGTGCACCACCTGGCCGAGCTGTCCCCGGTAGGGCACACGCCCCTCGATACCCTCCGGAACCAGCTTGTCCTCGGACAACACGTCGTCCTGGAAGTACCGGTCCTTGGAGTAGGACTGTCCCTGCCCCCGGGAGGACATGGCCCCCAGCGACCCCATGCCCCGGTAGACCTTGAACTGCTTGCCGTTGACCAGCACCAGGTCGCCGGGGGCCTCGGCCGTGCCGGCGAACAGGCTGCCGAGCATCACCGTGCTGGCCCCACTGGCGATCGCCTTGGCGATGTCACCGGAGTACTGGATACCGCCGTCGGCGATCAGCGGAACCCCGGCGGGACGGCAGGCCTGGTCCGCCTCGTAGATGGCGGTGATCTGCGGCACCCCCACCCCCGCGACGACCCGGGTGGTGCAGATCGAGCCGGGACCCACACCGACCTTGACCGCGTCGGCCCCCGCGTCGATCAGCGCCTGGGCCCCGTTCCTGGTGGCCACGTTGCCGCCGACGACGTCCACGGAGTCACCGAGTTCCTTCTTCAGGGTGGCCACGGTCTCCGCGACCGCCCGGGAGTGCCCGTGGGCGGTGTCCACGACCAGCACGTCCACCCCGGCGTCGACCAGCGCCATGGCGCGCTCGTGCGAGTCGGCCCCGACCCCGACCGCGGCTCCGCAGAGCAGCCTGCCGTCGGCGTCCTTGGTCGCGTCCGGGTACTGCTCGGTCTTGACGAAGTCCTTGACCGTGATCAGCCCGCGCAGCTTGCCGCCGCCGTCCACGATCGGCAGCTTCTCGATCTTGTTCGCGCGCAGCAGTTCGAGCGCCTCGTCCCCGCTCACACCGACCCGGGCCGTGACCAGCGGCGCCGGGGTCATCACGTCCCGCACCCGCTGGGTGTGGTCGGTCACGAACCGCATGTCCCGGTTGGTGATGATCCCGGTCAGCGAGCCGTCCGGGTCCGTCACGGGAACCCCGGAGATCCGGTAGCGGGCGCAGAGCTCGTCGACCTCGGCCAGGGTGTCCTCCGGGGAACAGGTCACCGGGTCGGTGACCATGCCCGCCTCGGAACGCTTGACGACCTCGACCTGGGCGGCCTGCTCCTCGGTCGCCAGGTTGCGTTGCAGGATGCCGGCCCCGCCCAGCCGGGCCATCGCGATGGCCATGCGGGCCTCGGTGACCGTGTCCATGGCCGCGGAGACCAACGGGGCACGCAGCCGGATGTTCCGGGAGAGTCGGGTGCTGGTGTCCACGGAGTTGGGCATGACGTCCGACTCGCCGGGCAGCAGCAGCACGTCGTCGAAGGTCAGCCCGAGCGTCGCGAACTTCGTCGGAAAGCCCGGGGCGGTCAGTTCGCTGGTCATAGCGCGAAGGAGTGCCTTCCTGGATCAGTTTGAAGTGCCTGGTGTCCCGTCCGGGAGTGGTCGTGCCGCTCGGCTGATCGGAACGGACCGCGCACGGCCCGAGGGATCACCGACCACCTGCGCGAGGGCACTCCCTGAGGCGAGCTGAACCCGCGAGCCCTTCCGAGGAGAGCGAAGGCCACGACAGGGACCACACAACAAACGCCTCGACACGACTCACGGGCGATGTCCTCCCATGGTATCGGCTGTGAAACACCAGGCAGGCCCCGGCCACGGAACCGGAGGGGTGGACCGTACCGGTACCGTTCGGGTCGTGCCGCATGACCCATTGCCACCAGACCCGTTCGCGGGCGATCCGGAAGACCCGAGCATGGCTCTCGGTGATCAGGACTTCGAGCAGGAGCAGCAACTCGGAGACGAGGAGCGGGCCGAACTGCTCTCGGACCTGGCCGACCTGGCCGTGTATCAGGCGCTGCTGGAGCCGCGCGGTATCCGCGGGATCGTCGTGGACTGCGCGGACTGCGGCGAAGCGCACTACCACGACTGGGAGTTGCTGCGCTCCAGCCTGGAGCAGCTGCTCAACGACGGCCGGATGCGTCCGCACGAACCAGCCTACGAACCGAACCCGGGACACTACGTCAGTTGGGAGTACTGCCGTGGATTCGCGGACGGTGTGATCGAGACCGAGGACCAGCACAGCCGGTGAGTCCGCCCCGGCCCGTGGTCCCCGGGGGATCACGGGCCACCGGGGCGGTCGCCTCCCGGAGGGGACAACCGCCCCGGCGAAGCGCGCGCACCGATCCGACGGAGGGCACACGAACCCGCCCCGGCCCGGACGAGGGAGACGGCCCGTGCCCGGGCTGGACCCGGGCACGACTCCGTCAGCCCACCGTCGAACTCAACGACCTCCCGTCGTTGGAGGTGTCCCGGCTCTCACCGACGCTCGTGCTCGGTGACTCCGAGGGCTCGGGCAGGTGTTCCGAGGTGCTGTCCTGATCCTCGGAACGCGAGGGGGGCGTGGTGTCCCCCGTGCTCGGCGGAGTGGAACTCTCCGGCGGCACCTCGGAGCTGCCGGAGGAGGGCGGCGGCCCCTGTTCGTGCGTGCTGCTCGTCTCCTCCGAGGAGGAACTGTCCGGGGACTCCGGCGGGTGCTGGAACTTCGCGCTCAGCGAGGCGTGGGCTTGCCGCAGGTCGGAGCGCTGCCCCGGTTCGACGGTCCTGAGTTGTTGGGCGGCACGGTGCAGCGCGGTCTCGGCCTCCTCCTGCTCACCGCGTTGCCAGGCCCTGCTGGCCAGCTCCAGCTGGTTCTCCGCCCGCGAGGCGGCCGCGGCGGAGGCGGCACGATCACTGTAGAGCACCTGGGTGACTCCCCAGAGCGCGTCGCCGGGACCGGCGTCCCGGGCCGCCACACCCACTCCGGTGAAGGTGATCATGAGCACCGCGGCGGCGGTGGCCACCGGAACCAGGTGTCTGCGTCTGCGGGCACGTCGCCGTGGTCTGCCCTCCTCCACGGCGGCCACGGCCCGGTCCGTGTCGACGAGTTCGCCCACGGGGGCGGAGTCGACCTCACGGCGCCAGGCCAGCAGCAGCGCTTCGAGGTCCGCCTCGGCGTCGGCCGTGTCCCCACGCTCCGCCTCGGTGGAGCCGAGCAGATCCAGCAGTTCGTCGTCGGCCCGCACCTCGGCGAGGTCCACCGGCTCTCCGTCGGTGTCGAGGTCCTCCTCGTCGGCCTCCTCGGGCACGGAGAGCTCCGGGGAGTGTTCGGACTCCTCAGCGGACGGGTCCTGCCGTGGGCGGAACTCGATGACCGCGGCCTGTTCCCCGTCCGACCCCTTCGGTGTCTCGGTGAACCGTTCCGTTTCCCCGTCACCGGCCTCGGGGTCTCGGTCGGCGGTGTTCTCCCGCTCGGAGTCGCCGTGGGGCGCTCCGCGTTCGGCACCGGAACCACCGTTCACGGGCGCCGTGGACTCCACGTCGTCGTACTCGGCGTTCGACCGGTCGTCCTGCTGGCCGGGCTCGACGGGGGCGCGCTCGTTGTCGTCACCTCCGGAGCCACTGCGTTCCGCCACTTCAGACCACCTCCTCCGCGGACAGCGTCTTTCGCAGCCGGGCGAGTGCACGGTGCTGAGCCACCCGCACCGCCCCCGGCGTCGAACCGACCGCTTCGGCGGTTTCCTCCGCGGACAACCCGACAACCACCCGGAGCAGCAGGATCTCCCGCTGCTTGGCGGGCAGGACCCGCAGCAGCTGGGCCATCCTGCCCGAGAGCTCACCCTGTATCGCTCGCTGCTCCGGTCCGGCTTCGCTCTCCGGGGTATCCGGTGGATCCGCCACCGGCTCGGACCGATTGCGAGCCGATGCACGGTGCGCATCGGCCACCTTGTGCGCGGCGATGCCGTAAACGAACGCCAGGAACGGACGTCCCTGGTCCCGGTAGGTCGGTAGCGCCGTCAGCACGGCGAGACACACCTCCTGGGCAACATCGTCCGCCGAAGCGAACGAACGTTCGTTTCGGCCTATCCTGGCGCGGCAGTACCGCACCACCAAAGGACGGATTTCGGCGAGTAAGCGCTCGATCGACTGGCGGTCACCGTCGATGGAGGCGCTGACAAGCGCGTCCAGCCCGTCCCCCACGTTGCTCATCGCAGACGCCAGCCTCGGTGTTACGCGTTGACTCGAATCGAAGTTGCCCGGAACCGACCGGCGCGCCGAGCACGCCGATCCCGTGGTCACACTACCGGCCGGGCGTAGCGACCCGTACACCGACTGGACATCACCCGGAGGGCGTGGGACACCCCGCACGGCGGGGCGGTGACCGCCGTCGCGCCCGGTCCTCGCGGTGGCCCACAGCGGTGGACAGGCGACACAGTTCCCCGCACGGAGCGGCGCTGACCTGCTCGAACCACCGTGCGCACTCCACCGGACACGAAACGGACAGGCGGGAACCCACCTCAACGCCCCCTCCCCCGAGGAGACCCGGGCGGTGGGCACACATCCCCATAAAAGTGAGTGATTTTCAACACATTTCGATTGTGGTGCGCGATCACACGCCGGAAGACTGGTCACAGGCTCGACGGGACGGAAGCTCCGCCCGGACCGCGGAGCACACCCCGGCGAGCCGGTGACGCGAATCGCACCCACGCACGTGGGACCCCGGCACGAAGGCGGACGTCGTTCGGCACATCCGCCGCCCGTTCAGGCGACGAGCCCGCGGCGGAAACCGTGAGCGACGGCCTGGGCACGGTCCCGGACACCGAGTTTGCGGAACAACCTCCGTGCGTGGGTCTTCACCGTGTCCTCGGACAGGTAGAGCTCACGCCCGATCTGACCGTTGCTCTTGCCCTGCGCCATCCCGCGCAGCACCTGGAGCTCGCGGTCGGTGAGCTGCACTCCGGGGTCGGAGGGCTGGCGCGGAGCGGGCACCGAGGTGCTCGCCAGGGTGTGTGCCAGTGCCGCCACCAGTTCGGGACGCGAGGCGTCCCAACGCAGGTAGCCACGCGCCCCACCGGCGATGGCCGCGGCGATGCTCCCCGCGTCGTCGGGCGCCCCGAAGACGATCACGTTGGCCTGCGGGTGCGCTGAGACGAGCCTGCGGGTGGCCTCCACTCCGTTGGGCACGGCACGCTGGGTCCCCACCAGAACGACATCGACCGCCTGCCGGGCAAACCGGGAAAGCAGCTCGTCACCGTGGGCCACGCAATCGATTCGACTCACTCCCGGTACGGCCGACATCACACGAGTGAGCCCCTCCCGGACGCTCCGTCGGTCATCGCAGATCAAGACCGTCGTCACGGGAACTCCCTTCCTACAGGCGAGTGAACGTTCCACCTCCCCCATCGGACACAAGCGGACGGAGCTTGACCCGCGCGACGAAGCGGCTCTCCACTTTCGGTGGACCGAGCCCGCCTTCAGACTTCACCGGAACGGAGTAATCGAGCCGTAAGAGTTTCACCCGTTCCGGGGTAAAAGACACAACACGCCCCTCACCTGCGGGATCGCCGCGCGCCACCCGGATCGGGAGTCCTATCAGGACAAAACGGGCCACGCCGCACCGCCGAGGGAAAAAACTGTGTGATCTATATCACTATGTCGTCTCACGCGGGGCGCACTCCACGAGTCGGGCGAAGGCCTCCTCCCAGGAATCCAACCGGTCGACGTGCTCGGGCAGGCTCTCGGCGGACCATCCCGGCCCCCCGGCGAAAACCCGGACCCGCTGGCGGGGTCGCGGCAATCCCGTGACCAACTGGGGGTCGGCGAACAGGGAGTGCTCGGACCAGACGAGCACGGCGGCGGGGGCAGCCCGGCGGATGGCGGCCTCCAGCCCCTCCCGGGGCAGGGCCGAGGTGAACAGCCGGTGCCCCACCCCCTCCCCGGACAGGGCGGCGGCGAGGGCGACCAGGTCGAGCGAGTGCGCCTCCCCGGAAGGACTGGTCAACAGCACGGGACGGGGGTTTCGCGGGGCCCGCGCCCCGGCGATCACGGCACGCAGCACGGTCAGGGCGGAGTCGGTCAGCAGACTGGGCATCTCCGCACCGCTGCCCGTGCGTTCCCGCAGCTCGGACAACGCCCTCAGCACCGGACACAGCACCCGGCGGCGCATCGTGGCCACCCCGTCCCGCTCGATGCTCTCCAGCATGATCCGCTGGGCCGCCGGAGCGTCCAGGGCGAGCACGGCCCGGCCCAGCCCGCGCGCGGCGGGAGCGGCTCCGCCCAGGCGCAGACCGCGTCCGCCAGTGTTGGCGGTGTCCACCCACTCCGTGGCGCTCCCCTCGCTGTCGAGCACCCCGGAGACCAGCACGGCCCCGTCCGAACCCGGCCCGCAGGAGACGGCACCGGAGTCCGCCGCGGGACCCCCTCCGTCTCCCCGGTCCTCGGTTTCCCGGCAACGCACGGAGGCGGCGTGGGCGTACCGGGCGGCCTCCGCCGGAGAGGCTCCGCGCAGCAACGCGTGCTGCATCAGTTCGAGACGGGCTATGTCGTCCGGACCGTACTTCCGGTGTCGCCCGGAAGAGTGTTCCGTGGGGCCGAGTCCGTACCGCCGGTCCCAGGTACGCAACGTCGCGGGCGCCACTCCGAGCCGGCGGGCCACGGCGGCCACCGAGAGCTTCGGGGCGATCTCCCCGGCTTCCTCACCACCGACGCCCGTCCGTCCGTGACAGCCGTCGGACTCGTTCCTGTCGGGCTCGTGCGCTGCGACGGAGCCCGTTCCACCTACGGACGATTCGGCGTCCACAGCCGACCACCTCGTCACCTCGACCACATCATCACGGACATGTTCGTGGTAGCGCACGCGTCGAGGCAAGCCGGACTCGATCAGCGCAGTGTCACTCCAACGTGAACCACCTTTGCCAGCGATAAGGGTTGAACAAGCTTTGACTCGGTTTTAGTGTGATCCGTGCGAGGCTGCGGTGACACACCGTGGCAGGGAGGGGACCCACCGAATTGGAGGTGGTTGTCGCAATGGCGGACACACGACGTCTTCCGGGGCCGAACGCCGATATCTGGGACTGGCAGATACAGGGCCTGTGCCGGGGGATGGACAGCGCGTACTTCTTCCACCCGGACGGGGAGCGCGGCCCGGCCAGGGCCAGGCGTGAGGCGAAGGCGAAGGAAGTGTGCCATCGCTGTCCGGTGCTGGAGCAGTGCCGTAGACACGCACTGACGGTGCAGGAGCCCTACGGAATCTGGGGCGGCCTGTCCGAGTCCGAACGCGAGGTCATCATCAAGAACCACCGCAAGGCGGACACACCGATACCCGTGTGATCGGACGGCGCCGGGCAGCGCGACCGCCGCGACCACCATCGGCCCGTTCGAGCACCGGGCCACCGGCGCGGCGACGGTCCCGCCCCGGTGGCACCACGAGACCGTGTCGTGGTGGGGAGTCCCTCCGACGTGTCGGAGTCAACGGGGGGAGCGCGTCGCAGGACTCCAACGACCGCGACACGAAACCGGGGCGGCACCCAGCTGGGTGCCGCCCCGGTTCTCGTGGGCTCCACGCGCGCAGCGCGGAAGCGTCAGTGGCTGTGGCCGCCGGAGGAGTCCTCCTCCTCTTCGGGCTTGTCGACCACGGCGCTCTCGGTGGTGAGCACCATCCGGGCGATGGAAGCCGCGTTGGACACCACGGAACGGGTGACCTTCAGCGGGTCCACGACGCCGGGGCCGGTCAGGTCGCCGAAGGTGAGGTCGGAGGCGTTGAAGCCCTCTCCCCACTTCATGTCGCGGACCTTGGAGACCACGACGGCGCCCTCCTCGCCCGCGTTGCTGGCGATCCAGAACAGCGGGGCCTCCAGCGCGCTGCGCACCAGCTGGACACCGGTGGCCTCGTCACCGGAGAGGCCGAGGTTGTTCTCCAGCACCTTGGAGGCGTGCACCAGGCTGGAACCACCGCCGGGGATGCTGCCCTCCTCGGCGGCGGCCTTGGCGGCGGCGACGGCGTCCTCGATGCGGGACTTGCGTTCCTTCATCTCGGTCTCGGTGGCGGCACCCACCTTGAGCACCGCGACGCCGCCGGCGAGCTTGGCCAGCCGCTCCTGCAGCTTCTCGCGGTCCCAGTCGGAGTCGCTGGCCTCGATCTCGTTGCGGATCTGCTTGACCCGCGCCTGGACGTCGTCCTTGTTGCCGCCACCGTCGACGATCGTGGTGTTGTCCTTGGTGACGGTCACCCGACGGACCGAGCCCAGCACCTCGGGGCCGACCTCGGAGAGCTTGAGCCCCACGTCGGGGGAGATGAGCTGGGCGCCGGTCACGGCGGCCAGGTCCTGCAGGAAGGCCTTCCTGCGGTCCCCGAAGTACGGCGCCTTGACGGCGACGACCTTGAAGGTCTTGCGCACGGCGTTGACCACCAGGGTGGACAGCGCCTCGCCCTCGACGTCCTCGGCCACGATCAGCAGCGGCTTGCCGTCGTTGGCCACGCGCTCCAGCAGCGGCAGCAGCTCCTGCATGTTGGAGATCTTGTCCTGGTGCAGCAGCACCTGGGCGTTCTCCAGCACGGCTTCCTGCCGCTCGGAGTCGGTGACGAAGTACGGCGAGACGTAGCCCTTGTCGAACTGGACACCCTCGGTGACCTCCAGCTCGGTGGCCAGGGTCGAGGACTCCTCGACGGTGATCACGCCGTCGTCGCCGACACGCTCCATGGCCTCGCCGACCAGCGCGCCGATGTTCTCGTCCCGGGAGGAGACGGTCGCGATCTGGGCGATGTTGTCCCGCCCCTTGACCGGGGTGGACTGCTCCTTGAGCGACTCGATCACCGCGTCGGCGGCCTGCTGGATGCCGTTGCCGAGCGCGGAGGGGTTGGCCCCGGCGGCGAGGTTGCGCAGTCCGCCGCTGACCAGCGCCTGGGCCAGCACGGTCGCGGTGGTGGTGCCGTCACCGGCGACGTCGTTGGTCTTGGTCGCGACGTTCTTGGCGAGCTGGGCACCCAGGTTCTCGTAGGGGTCGTCGAGCTCCACCTCACGAGCGATGGTGACACCGTCGTTCGTGATCTGCGGCCCGCCGAACTGCTTGTCCAGCACCACGTGGCGACCACGCGGCCCCAGGGTGACCTTCACGGAGTCGGCGAGCTGGTTCACACCACGCTCGAGCGCGCGGCGCGCCTCCTCCTCGAAGCTGATCTGCTTAGCCATTTCTCCACAGCCCTTCAGCGCGAATGCCGGGATGTCTGTTCACCGGACGGGCGCGCAGTCGTACACGAGCGCGCGGTCGGAGGGCCTCCGAACCGACTGCCTGCGTCCGGCGAAGGGGGTAGCAGGCGACCGCCCCGGGGTCCACGCTCTCGGGACCGCCGGGGCGGCAGTTGCCCGCGAGGACGGTCACGTCCCCGTTCCGCCGGCGGGAGTTCCCGCCGATGCGAACGAGCCGGTCGTTCAGTTGACGACGGCCAGCACGTCGCGGGCGGAGAGGACCAGGTACTCCTCGCCGTTGTACTTGACCTCGGTCCCGCCGTACTTGGAGTAGATGACGACGTCGCCTTCCTTGACGTCGAGCGGGATGCGGTTGCCCTTGTCGTCCACACGGCCCGGGCCGACAGCGAGGACCTTGCCCTCCTGCGGCTTCTCCTTGGCCGTGTCCGGGATCACGATGCCGGACGCCGTCGTCGTCTCGGCCTCACTTGCCTGGACAACAATCTTGTCCTCAAGCGGCTTGATGCTCGCCACGGTCTTGACCTCCACCTTCTGGGGCCTTCGAAGCGTTGGCTGGATGTCTGACGGCTCCGTGGCTCCCCGCCGTCGCGGGTGCCGGGGCGCTCCGGCGCCGTTCGTCTAGCACTCTACCGGTGCGAGTGCCAACGTTCAACACGGCCCCCTCCACCGCGGAGAAATTCGCCCCTCCGTGTTCGGCTCACCCGGATGCCGGTCGACAGCTCCCCGAACACTGTTCACGCTGTGATCACGCCATACACGAAAAATGCTCACTTTTGTGCGCGAGGATCCACGCGTGGAACGCACACGGCGAGAGGTGCCCATGAGCCGTCCCAGCGGAGAACACGCACGTCCCCTGAACCGCAGAACGCTCCTGGCCACGGGCGTGGGAGCCGCCGCGGCGCTCGGAGCCGGAACCGGCAGCGCCGCCACGTGGCACACCGGAACCCGCGACCGGGGCAACCCCTTCACCCTCGGAGTCGCCTCCGGCGACCCCACCCCCGACGGATTCGTCCTGTGGACCCGACTGGCCCACGACCCCCTCGCCGAGGACGGGCGCGGAGCGATGCCGGACCGCGTGATCGACGTGGAGTGGCAGGTGGCCGAGGACGAACGGTTCCGCAGAGTCGTACGCAGCGGAACCACCCCGGCCCACCCGGAGGGTGCGCACTCCGTCCACGTCGAGACCGCCGGACTGAAACCGGGCAGGGAGTACTACTACCGCTTCCGCGTCGGACGTCACACCACCGAGACCGCGCGGACCCGCACCGCACCGGACCCCGGCACCCTCCACAGCCCCCTCACCCTGTGCACGGCCTCCTGCGCGGCGTGGGAACACGGCTTCTTCACCGCCTACCGCCGCCTCGCCGAGGAGGAACCCGACCTGGTGCTGCACCTCGGCGACTACGTCTACGAACTCGGCCACCTGCAGTACCCCGTGCTGTCGGGAATCGCACGTCCGGTCGCGGGCGGGCAGGCCCGCACCCTGGCCGAGTACCGCCAACGGTACGCCCAGTACCGAACCGACCCCGACCTGCAACTGGCGCACCGCACGGCACCGTGGGTGGTGATCTGGGACGACCACGAGCTGGACAACAACTGGGCCGGCGACGACCCCGAACTGCCCCAGCCGGACTTCGGAGCACGGCGGGCCGCCTCGTTCCGGGCCTACTACGAGAACATGCCGCTGCGCTCCTCCAGCAGACCGCGCGGTGGTGACATGCGGCTCTACCGCCGGATCCGCTGGGGCGGGCTGGCCAACTTCCACATGCTCGACACCCGCCAGTACCGCGACGACCAGACCTGCGGCGGCCTGGTCGGTCCCTGCGGACTGGAGGACGATCCGGACAGGTCCATAACCGGGCGGGAACAGGAGGAGTGGCTGCTGAACAACCTGCGTGCCTCCACCGCCCGCTGGGACTTCCTCGGCCAGCAGGTCATGTTCACCCACCACGACACCCTCGGCGGGCCGCTGACCATGACCAGCATGGACACCTGGGACGGCTACACGGCCTCACGGCGGCGGATCACCGAGGGGTGGATCTCGGCGGGGGTGCGCAACCCGGTGGTGCTCACCGGGGACATCCACGAGCACTACGCGGCCGAGCTGAAGACCGACTACTCCGACCCGGACTCGCCACCGGTGGGCACCGAACTGGTCACCACCTCGGTCACCTCCGGAGGCGACGCGGACCCCGACGAGTTCACCGGGGACCCGGACAACCCGCACATCCGTTTCCACAGTGGAATGCGCGGCTACCTGCGCACCCGAGTCGAGGCCGAACGGGTGACCGCGGACTTCCGCGTGCTGCCCTACGTCTCCCGGGCCGGCGCCCCGGTGAGCACCAAGGCCTCCCTCACGATCGAGGACGGAGTCCCGGGATTCCGCGGCACCGACGGCTGACCGGTGGGCACGCACCTCCGCCCACGGGGGTGCGTGCACCGTGATCAACCGTGTGCTCTAGGTTGCCACCCATGACCACCCCGACGAGACCCACGAACCAACCGTGGAAACGTCACCCCCGGCCCTCCCGTCCGCCGGGGCCGCTCGGTCCTCCGCGACGTCCCGTCAACCGACGGGCCTGAAACGCCCGCGAGCACCGGAACCGGAGTGGCCCACGAACACACCCGCCGGGAACCGTCCGCCCCGGCGGGGCGGGCGAGGAACTCCACTGTGGCCCGCCCGTTGTCGAGAGTTCACCCGACAACCACCGAACACCGGTGGCGGGCGCCCCCATCAGGCGAGAGGCTGTTCGGCGGTTGGTTCCCGAACATCTGTCAGGAGGAACGGGATGTCCGAATCCACCGGTCCGCACGGGCCTCTCGGCCGCCGTTCGGTGCTGCTCGGAGGGGCGGCCGCCCTCGGAGGTGCCGCTCTGGCGGGCACCGCGAACGGCATCGCCCGCGCCGCGGCGACTCCGGGAGCCGGAGTCGGCAGGCTGAAGCATCCGTTCAGCCTGGGCGTGGCCTCGGGAGAGCCGCTGCCCACCGGAATCGTGCTGTGGACCAGGCTGGCCCCCGACCCGACCGCCCCGGACGGCGGCGGAGGAATGCCGGACAGGACCTACCCGGTGCTCTGGGAGATCTCCGAGGACGAGCGGTTCCGCCGGCCGGTTCGGCGCGGCCTGGCCTGGGCCGATCCGGAGTACGCGCACAGTGTGCACGTCGAAGTGGACGGACTGCGTCCCGGAGCCGAGTACTTCTACCGCTTCCGGGTCGGCAACGAGGTCTCCCCCACCGGACGCACCCGCACCGCACCGCCGCCGGGACACCTGGGGGACCTGACGCTGTGCTTCGCCTCCTGCGCCCACTACGGACAGGGCTACTTCACCGCCTACCGCAGGATGGCCGAGGACGAGCCGGGGCTGATCCTGCACCTCGGCGACTACCAGTACGAGTACCCCGCCGCGGACGGTGACGTGCGCACCGTGCTCGGCCCGGAGACGAGGACGCTGGCCCAGTACCGCCAGCGGCACGCCCAGTACAAAACCGACCCCGACCTGCAACTGGCGCACGCGACCGCGCCCTGGCTGGTGGTCTGGGACGACCACGAGACCGAGAACAACTGGGCCGACGAGGTCCCGGAGGAACCGCAGGAGGACTTCCTCGCGCGCCGGGCGGCCGCCTTCCGGGCCTACTACGAGAACATGCCGCTGCGCTCCTCCAGCAGACCGCGCGGCATCGACATGCGGCTCTACCGCCGGATCCGCTGGGGCGGGCTGGCCAACTTCCACATGCTCGACACCCGCCAGTACCGCGACGACCAGGCCTGCGGCGACGGGTTCAACGTGGAGTGCCCGGACCGCTTCGACCCCGAGCGCAGCATCACCGGGCGGCGGCAGGAGGAGTGGATCCTCGACGGCTTCCGCACCACCCGGGCCCGCTGGGACGTGCTCGGCCAGCAGGTGTTCTTCTCCAAACTGGACCTCACCGCCGGCCCCGGCGAGGGGTACAACATGGACGCCTGGGACGGCTACGTCGCCAACCGCGACCGCATCGCCCACGCCATGGCCGACAGCAACGTCCGCAACGGGGTGGTGTTCACCGGTGACGTGCACCGGCACTGGGCGGCCGAGATCCGCGACTCCCACGAGCACCCGGACTCCCCGCCGGCGGGCACCGAGTTCGTCACCACCTCGATCACCAGCGGCGGCGACGGCAGCGAGGACACCCAACGGGGCGTGCTCGAGGACAACCCGCACGTGAAGTTCTACAAGGACCGGCGTGGCTACGTGCGCACCCGGTTCAGCGCGGAGCAACTGCGGGTGGACTACCGCACCCTGGACTACGTGACCGAACGCGGAGCACCGGTCGGGACCGCGGCCAGCTTCGTCGTCGAGGACGGGGAACCCAGGCTGCACCGCAGGAGCTGAAGCCGTGTGGCCCGGTTCGGGGGAACCGGGCCACCACAGCGGCTCAGTAGGCCACGACGGTGCTCACCGGCATACCGGGGTCCGCCGAGATGCCGAGCGAGGAGGGCTCGACCCCGGTCGCCATCACGTGCGCCCCCACGGCGGCGATCATCGCGCCGTTGTCGGTGCACAACCGGGGGCGCGGCACCCGCAGGGTGATTCCGGCCTCCGCGCACCGCTGCCCGGCCAGCGCGGACAGGCGGGAGTTCGCGGCCACACCACCCGACAGCACCAGCGTGTCCAGACCGAGCTCGGTGGCCGCGCGCACCGCCTTGTCGGTGAGCACGTCGGCCACCGCCTCCTGGAACGAGGCGGCGATGTCGGCGATGGGCAGCTGACGTCCCGCGTCCCTGGCCTGCTCCACCCACCGCGCCACGGCGGTCTTCAGCCCGGAGAACGAGAAGTCGAACTTCGGGTCCCGCGGGCCGGTCAACCCACGGGGGAAAGCGATCGCCTCCGGGTCCCCCTCGCGGGCGGCCTTGTCGATCGGCGGGCCACCCGGGTAGGGCAGTTCCAGGATGCGCGCCACCTTGTCGTAGGCCTCACCGGCCGCGTCGTCGATCGTCGAGCCGATCTCGGTGACCTCCTCCGCGACACCGGAGACCGACAGCAGCTGGGTGTGCCCGCCGGAGACGAGCAGGGCCAGGCAGTGTCGCGGCAACGGCCCGTTCTCGAGCGTGTCCACGGCCACGTGACCGAGCAGGTGGTTCACCCCGTACAGCGGGACACCCAGGGCGGCGGCGTAGGCCTTCGCCGCCGACACGCCGACCATGAGCGCACCGGCGAGACCGGGGCCCGCCGTGACCGCGACGGCATCCACGTCGGCCAGTCCGATCCCGGCCTCGTCCAGGGCCCGACGCACCGTCGGCTCCATGGCCTCCAGATGCGCCCGGCTGGCGATCTCCGGAACCACTCCCCCGAACCGCGCGTGTTCGTCGACGCTGGAGGCGACCGCGTCGGCCAGCAGTCGCACCGAACCGTCCGGTTCGAGTCGCACCAGTCCCGCCCCGGTCTCGTCACACGAGGTTTCGATACCGAGCACGATCCGGCCGGGACCACCCTTCGCACTCATACCGCCTCACCTTCCTGCTCAGCCGTGCGGGGCGGACGTCGCATGGTGTAGGCGTCGGCCCCGGACGGCTGGTAGTAGCGCTTGCGCATCCCGACCACTTCGAAGTCGTGCCGCCGGTACAGCCCGATCGCGGGCTCGTTGTCCGTGCGCACCTCCAGGAACACCTGGGCACGTTCCTCGTCGGCACGAGCGAGCAACCTGCGCAGCAGCGCCCTGCCCACCCCCCGGCCCTGCGCCCGGGGGTCCACGGCGATCGTGTGCACCTCGGCCTCGGCTTTCGGGCCCCGTGCCACGAACGCCAGTCCGGCGTAGCCGATCAGCTGTTCCGCCCGGTCGTAAGCGCCGACGTAGAAGTCCCCACGGTCCAGTGCCGCCACGAACGCCCCTTCCGGCCAGGGGTCGTCGGTGGGGAACAGTTCGCGTTCCAGTTCCGCGCAGCGCGGGACGTCCCGCCTGCGGAGCTTGGCCACGAACGGAGCGGCGGCGCGTGTTTCCGTCTCCCCCGTTCCGGGGGATCCGGCGTGTCGGTGCTCCGTCACGTCCTCCCCCGCTCGGCCGTGACCGTCTTCGGGGGGCCGGGTGCTGCCGCGTCCGGTCTGCGCAGGTACATGGGCACCAGCGGGTACGGCTCGGTGCCGGAGCTCAGTTCCCGCCCGGCCGCACTCACCAGCCCCTCCGGGGAGGGGTGAGCGGGATCGACCGCTTTCAGCCCCAGGTCCGGAGCGTGCGCGGCGGCCAGTTCCCCCGCCGCGGCGGCGACCGGGCTTCCCTCCAGTTTCGTGACGAGATCCCGGGGGCTGTCCACGGCGGGCGGGGTCAGCCGCCGCCGCGTTCCGAGTTCCGTGGGGGAGTCGTAGGTCGCCCAGTAGACCTCTCTGCGTCGGGCGTCGGTCAGCACCAGCACCGGGGAGTCCTCGACCACCCGGTTCGCTATGGCGTCCAGACTGCTGACGGGATACACCCTGATCCCCGCCGCATGGCCGAGGGCGGCGGCGGTGACCATTCCCACCCGCAGTCCGGTGAACGGCCCGGGGCCGGCTCCGACGACGACGGCGTCGACCTCCCCCAGCTGGTGCCCGCTCTCCGCGAGCACGTCGAGCAGTTGGGGGGTGAGCAGTTCACCGTGGGCACGCGGATTGACCGTTGCCCGCTCGGCCAGGGACTGCGGCCGGGAGTTCGCGAACTCGACCAGTCCCGCGGTGACCGCGGGGGTCGAGGTGTCCAGCGCGATGACGAGCACGGTTGTCCAGAATACTCCCACCCCAGGTCACCAGGGGAACACGGGGGGAATTCACCGGCTCACGCCGCCGCGCGCCGAAAGCGCCGCGGCGGGGCGGGAGGGTACCCGCCCCGCCTGCTGCTCAGGGTGCGGTGGGCCGCAGCACCACCGAATAGGTGTGCGTGCGGTCGGGCCGCACCCGATAGCGGTCCCGCACCGGCCGGGTCACGTGGTGTCGGTTTCGAGTCCCTGTCCCCACGCCCGTCTCCACCGTCACCTCGCACTCGGCCGAACGAAGCGTGCCCGGGATCAGTCGCGGCGGGCCCCCTGAGGCCAGATCACGGTGGTATGTAGCTCGCGCTCTTCGGCCGCCTTCACGATGTCGGCGGTGCCACCGAAGCCTCGTGCCGGTTTGCCATCCCAAACCGCCAAGAGCCGATCAGCTCGGGAGAGCATCTCAAGGCTGGCCTCCATGTGTGCCTGGGAGGTGGACTCCACGTGGCTGAGGCGCACGACCTCCGAAGCACGTGCCAAGAGAGCATCGTACACCGAGTGATGATCTTCGGGGAGCCCTTCCCTGTACTGGGCTGCCGGCACGATGACCACCAGTTCTCCACCGTGATCGAGCACGGCCCGCGCGAAGAGACTGTCCGCGCCGTCCGCGAGGCAACTGATCCCGACGATCTCGGAGAGGTTTGCGATCTCCTGGCGGATCGCGGTGTCCACGAGTTGTTCCGTCTCGTTGGGGAGTCCTCGATGTCCCGTGATGGCTAGCTTTGTCACCACTGGTCCTCGTCGTAGAGTGTGGTCAACATCTGATCGAGGTCTTCGACCTCACGACTGTGGTCCGGCAGCTTGGAACGCAGTGTTCGGACGTGTGAGACGATCCGCTCCGAATCATACTGCTTACCAACCCAGAGGGCCTGCGCACCGAGCTCAGCGGCTTCGTCGTGATGGCCCTTTTCCGCCAGCAGCAGCGCATACTCGATCTTCACGAGCGCCTGCGGCTTGGGTGCCGTCATCGACGGAACAGTGGTGGAGTAGACGTTCCTGGCTGCCGACAGATCCCCGTACTTCGCCAGCGCACTGCACTGATAACGAGCCACTTTCGCCGAGGTGAAGGCGAACATCCACGGCCACTGCGCCTGCCCGGGACGCCGATCGGCAAGGCGTTCCGCAGCGGTGAGCGCTTCACTCATCGCTGCCCGATCGCGGAGGGCACCAAAGGCAACCGCGCGCAGGGACGCAAGCCATGCTCGGGCGGCCACCGGGCTACTTTTGTCGAGTTGACGGGCTGCCTTGTCGAGTAGCCGCACACCCTGGTGAGGATCGCCGATCTCCACGGCGAAGTGTCCGAGGCTGCCCATCATGTAGGAGACGAGCAGGGGATTCCGGGCGGATTCCGCGAAGCGGACACTCTCCTGGTACCGCGCACGTGCGAGGGCGGTATCGCCCCGGTCGGCCGCGATCCAGGCAGAGAAACCGGCAACCTCGCTCAGGGCGGCGAAGCCCCGTGGGGCGTGAAGTTTGGCCCGGACGACTCGCTTCAACAACCGCAGGTGCCCTTCCGCAGCTGGTGCGAGGTGCTGCGAAGAGACCGACGCCTCCATACGACGATAGGACTCGGTCGGCGAAGTGATCGAGGCGAGAAGCTCGTCATCGGGTTCTTCCGTCGCGGCCGCACGGTGTTTGCGTGCCAGCGCGATACCGACCCCCACGCCCAGGGTCGTTCCGAGATAGGTTCTTCGGTCCACACTGTTGGTGGTACACCCGTCACCACGTCGTCTGAACCCGAGTTCGAGGTCCGAGTCGACGTCCAGGACGTGTCGTAGCGCCTGTCGGTAGTGAGCAGCCGGCCAACGAATGTCTCCGCGTTCCCACTTGCCAATATGGTTGGCGTCGATCTCCGTGACTTTCCCCGTCAGGCGATAGACCTGGGTATTCACAGCCTCGGCCAGCTCCTGACGTGTCATCGGCTGCCCTGGCGACGAGGGTGACCCTAGACGTTGACGTGCAGCGCGCAGGGCGTCGTTGGGCTCCGGCACACCCACTCCTCTGATCAATCCACGTCTGACAGTAACGGACTGAACACTGTAGAGAAACCGAACTCTCCCTGGACTTTCCCCCTTCGCTCCCTCCCGCACCGGGTCATGACGACGGAGACTCGTTGTGTCACTGCCGAGAGGAGGGGAGGCCGGGCAGCCATGCAAACAACCGCATTGGTCATACTACTCACCGTAACTGTGAGCGTGCCAGCGATCTGCGCGGTCATGAAACTTCCGTTCGTACGTGAACAACGGGCTCGTCGCCGAGTGCGGCGCACTACGAGAGCCATCTGGGCGCGGCACCCTGAAGCACAACCGAGCTTCACGTACGAACCCTCTCCCACGCGCCGCGTTCCCCACCGGTATGGGCGGGCCACGATCCCGCCGCACGGTTCGGAAGTAGGCGTGGTCGTCAAGAACCGAAGTTCAGGGGCAGGCCAATGAGCGACATCACCCTGGCGCGTCTGTGTGAAGGCCCCGATCGGCGGGGCGAGCGCAGAGTGCACTTTTTTGACGCACATCAACACGACCAGGGCGGCACACGAAAAGCGTTCTGCGGCTTCACCGCACATCAGACGGTACTGGAACTGGTGCCCGACGTGGCCGGCTTGGGCTGCGAACTGTGTATCGCCGAAGCATCAGTCGGAACGCAGGGGAGGATCTCGGGACGGGGGCTGCCCGAGGACGACCCGGACAGCACGGTGACGTACGCGGTGGCGCTGAGAGGCGAGTTCGTCTGTCATCGGGTTCCGGCACGCCCCGTGACGGACGTCTACGAGGGCCGTGAGGTGGTTGTCACCGAGTGCGGCCGCATCGCCTTCCTGATGTTCGGTACGCCACCTGAACGCTACGAGTCCTGTCTCGATTGTCGGTGGCCTCCCGAGGCACCCGAATGATCGACTGCGTGCTGCCTCAGTCCGGGTTGGACGCGCAGGGCGATGCTTTCCACGCTGAGTCCGACCGGCGTCGTCGATCCGAGGAATTCACCGGCTCACGCCGCCGCGCGCCGAAAGCGCCGCGGCGGGGCGGGAGGGTACCCGCCCCGCCTGCTGCTCAGGGTGCGGTGGGCCGCAGCACCACCGAATAGGTGTGCGTGCGGTCGGGCCGCACCCGATAGCGGTCCCGCACCGGGTTCGGGGTGTCACCGAGGCCGGTGACGTCGGCGGAGACGTGCAGGGTCACGAAGGGGTCCTTCCGCAGCTGGTGGGCGAAGTCCGTACGGTGCGCGGTGGAGTACCGGTCGGCGGAGACCGCCAGCGAGTCCCCGGCCACCGAGATCCCGGCCCGCTCACCGGACAGGTGCACCCACTCGGTGTCCACCTTCACCCCGTTGTCCTGCGGCGGCAGGAAGTCGAACCACTGCTCGTCCACGCTGCCCGACCAGCGCCCCACGTGCTGGGCGCTCCTGCGGTCGGGATAGGACTCGCCGGGACCGCGTCCGTACCAGCTCAGCTGCCCGAACGACTCGGGCACGCGCAGCGACATCCCCACCCGGGGCAGCCACGGCAGCGAACGCATCCGCTCCCCGTAGGCCCGCACCCGGTGTTCGAGTTCGACCCGGCCCCCGGGGTCGATCCGGTAGGTCCAGCGGCTGTCGAACCCGTTTCCGGAGACGTCGGGGGCCGAGGAGCGGGTGTGCACGACCACTCGGGCCCGTCCCGCTTCGTCCCGGTCCACCCGCACCGAGCGGACCTCGCTCTCCAGCCGGTCCAGTCCGACCGCACGGAACTTCGCCTCGGCGTTCACCCCGCTCCAGTTGCTCCACTCGTTGCCGATCGGGGCGCGGAACACGTCCAGTTCCGGGCCGGAGACCAACCGCCGGGCCCCGTCGGGGGACAGCGAGCTCAGCGTCCCCTCGGCGCGGTCGAAGGTGTAGTCGAAGTCCGCGCCGCGAACGTGGATCTCCCGCCGCGTGCTCTCCACCGACAGTTCCCCGTCCGTCTCGGCCCGCGCGGCCGTGCCCGGCGCCGCCGGTGGCCCGCTGCCGCCGGCGGCGAGCTGTTCGGAGGCCACGAGGTGACCGGCCGGGATCCCCCGGGCCGCCTCGCGCAGCTCGGCCCGCAGCACCAGGAAGCGCTCCGTCCGCTCGGCCGGGGGCAGGTCGAGCTCGACCCGGCGGCTCTGCCCCGGCGGCACCGTCACGTCGATCGGGCCCTCGGCCACTGTCCGACCGTTCTCGCGCAGCTGCCAGGTCAGGTCGTAGACCGAGGTGCTCAACGTGTGGTTGAGGTTGCGCACCACGAACCGGCCGTCGGCGGCGTCGGAGGCCCCCTCGACGGTGTCGAACCGCACCGGCGCGTGACTGTGGGCGAGCTGCTTCAGCTCCGGCTGGGGTTCGCGGTCGGCGTTCACCAGCCCGTTGGCCACGAAGGGCGAGGCTCCGTAGGTGCGGTAGTCCCCCCGCTCGCGGTACCGGTCGAAGTTCAGCGCCAGCACCGCCCGTTCGGCCGGGTCCTTGCCCGCCACGAGCTGCCCGGCGGGCAGTGCCCGGTCGTGGATCCGGGCGTTGTCGACCACGGCGTGGGCCGTGCGCCCGGCGAAGTTGTCCCGGTGTTTCTCCTGGTTGCGGCCTATGGTGACCGTGTACATGGTGTTCTGGGCGATCGTTCCGTCGTAGGGTTCGGAGGCCACCTGTTCACCGTCCAGGAACAGCCGCACCTCACTGCCGTCGTAGGTGCCGGTGAGTCGGTGCCAGTTGCCCCACCAGTCCTCGGGGATCCGCGCCCGCGCGGTGTGCCACTCCCCTTCGCCGTAGACGAAGAACTCGACGTGGTCCCGGTCGGGCATCTGCAGCGCCCACTGTTTGTCGCCCTTGGCGAGGAAGGTGTTCGACCCCTTCCAGGACAGCGGTTTCACCCGGATGTCCAGGGTCACTTCCCTGCCGGTGACGTCCAGTTCCGGGGCCCGGTAGGCCTGGGCCCAGTCGTCCAGACCGGACAGCTCCAGACCCCGGCCGCTCACTCCGTCCACAAGTGACGGGTTGCCGTTGACGTGGACGGGGATGTCGTTGCCCGAGGAGTCGGGCAGCACGCGCAGCGGGCGCGACAGTCCCTGGTCGACCCAGTCCCACACGAACCCGCCCCGCAGCGAGGAGTGGTTCCGGATGGTGCGCCACATGTCCTCGTAGTGGCCGAGGCTGTTGCCCATCGCGTGCAGCCACTCCCCCATCACCACGGGTTTGGTCGTGGTGCGGGCGATCTCCTCCAACGCCCCGGGTGAGGGGTAGCGGGGTCCGGCCACGTCGGCGTAGGGGGCGTCGCCTCCGTGGTTGTTCGCCTGGTGGTAGAGCAGCCTGGTGGGGTCGGTGTTCCGGGCGTAGTCGGCCATGTCGTGGTGGGCCTCGCCGAGACCGGCCTCGTTGCCGGTGTCCCAGATGATCACGCTGGGGTGGTTCTTGTCGCGCTGCACCATCGCGGCGAACCGGTCGGCGAACGCCGCCTGCCACTCGGGCCGATCGGCCAGGCAGTCACGTTCCGGCTCGGCCGAGCAGTCCTCCCGGTAGTGGGTCTCGATGTCGACCTCGTCGGCCAGCAGCAGGCCCCGGCGGTCGGCCAGCCGGTACCAGTAGGGGTCGTTGGGGTAGTGCGAGGTGCGCACGGCGTTGATGTTGTTGCGCCGCATCAGCTCGGCGTCCTGCCGCTGGCGCCTCCTGTCGAGGGTGCGCCCGGTCTCGGGGTCGTGTTCGTGCCGGTTGACCCCCCGCAGGTGCACGGGTTCGCCGTTGAGCAGGATCCGCTCGTTCTCGGTGGTGACCTCCCGGAATCCCACCGGCTGCTGGGTGGTTTGCAGCACGGTCCCGTCGGGACCGAGCAGTTCCAGCACCACCGTGTGGAGGGCGGGGGTCTCGTCGCTCCACAGCCGGGGCGAGTCCACCTTCCGGGAGAGTTCGAGCCGCGCCGAGTTCCCGTGGACCTCGGTGTCGCCGGTGAGCTCGGCGATCCGGGAGCCGTCGGGGTCGTACAGCTTCGCCCGGACCCGGTGGGGACCGCTGGTGCCGCCAGCGACGCGGCTCAGCTCGACCCCGAGGCCGAGGGTGGCGTCGGTGTGGGAGTCGTCCAGGTCGGTGCGCACGGTCACGTCGGACATGTGGGTGCGCGGCAGGCTGTACATCCGGACGCTGCGGAAGATCCCGGACAGGTGCCAGAAGTCCATGTTCTCCAGGTAGCTGCCCGAACCCCAGCGGTGCACGCGCACGGCGACGGTGTTCCGCCGCCCGGGGCGCAGGTGCTCGGTCACGTCGTACTCGGCCGGGGTGTAGCCGCCCTGGTCGTAGCCGACGTACTCGCCGTTGACCCAGACGAAGGTGCCGCTGGTGGAGCCCTCGAAGCGCAGCAGTTGTCGTCTGCCGTCCCAGTCGTCCGGCACGCGGAACTCGCGGACGTAGGCCCCGGTGGGGTTGACGTCGTCGGGGACGTTCGGCGGATCGTAGGGGGCGATCTCCGAGGGGACGTTGCGGTAGATCGGGTGCCCGTACCCCTGCTGTTGCCAGACTCCGGGTACGGAGATCCGGCCCCAGTCCCGGGTGGAACGGCCCGTCTGCCACCTACCGTCGAGGTCCCGGTGGTGTTCGACGTGGCGGAACCGCCACTGCCCGTCCAACGACCTGGTCCACCGCGTGGGGCGGTCCCGCTCGGCCGCGGTGTCCTGGCGGGCCGCGCGCAGCGCCTGCTCCGCGTTGTCGTAGGGACGCAGGTAGACGTGGTGGGGCTGCTGGTTCTCGCCCACCATGCCGGGGTTCTCCAGGTAGGACTCGGTCGTGACCGGGTCGGTGGGCCCGTCCGGCGGGCGTTGCGCCTGGGCCGTGGCGGGCAACAGCGGGAGCACCACGGCCAGTACCGCCGCCGTGGCCGAACGGCCGGAGGGACGTAATCGACGTGCCCTTCCCATGGGACCTCCTGAACCAACACCGTGCGATCTTGTTTTTTCTTGTTTGGCACTGTGTTTTCGGCAGGATCCTGGAGGGTGACACACGGGCGATCAAGAACTACCAGCCGGTAACCTCCGAACGTCGGAGTTCCCCGGGGAAAACGGGCGAACCGGACGGCCCCGGAACACCGGGGCGGCCCGCTGCACGTGGAACCGGCGCGTCACGGGAGGCGAAAGCACAACGCCTCCGGAGCGCACTCCGGAGGCGTTGCCGCTGTGCCCGGCCCACGCCCGGCACGGGGCCCGCACAGGGTCATCGCGGGTCGCGTGTGCCCGGCCGCCGGGAGACACCCGACGGCCGGGCCGACCACGAGGGACAGAGCGCGGGCACCGGTGACACAGTGATTCCGCGAGAAACTACAGTTCCCACCGGTGCCCGCGACCGAGTGAGCCGTGGGCTCAGCTGTCCAGCAGCGCACGCAGCTGTTCGGGGAGCTCCTCCCCGAGCGGCAGCGGCCTGCGCGCGAGCAGTGCCTCGGCGGCCCCGTCGTCGAGTCCGCCGTCGGAGGTGAGCACTGCCCGCGCCTGTTCCGGCGGCATGCTGTTGAACCACCGTGCGGCCAGCTCGCGCACCCCGCTCTCGGCGGCACGCCCGTACAACCGCAAACGGGCCATACCGCCGTCGGGGAACACGTCCAACCGCACATGGGTGACTTCCCTGCGCGCCGGAAGTCGGAAACGGTGCCGGGTGTCCGGCAGCAGCCGGGTGCGCGGCAGCAGCTCGGTCCACGCGGCGGGATCCTCCGGATCCTCCTTGCGGGCGTCGCACCCGGACAGGGCCGCCCAACCGGGGGCGTTGCCCTTGAAGTGGCTGGTGTCCAGTTCGGCGCGGTCGACCACGCCCGCCGCGGCGAGCCGCACCGAGACCCAGTCGTTGCCGTCGTCCCTGCGCCGGGCCGTCTCCCAGCCCTCACCCATCACGCGGGCCAGCCCGGGCGCCAGCAGGTTCGACGGGGAGGAGAAGAACATGTTGCTGCACCCGGTCACCGAGCCGCCGTTCTCCAGGGCGGCCAGGTCGAACCGGTCCGAGGTCCATCTCGGATCGGCCACCGGCTCACCGTGCACCCGCAGCCGGGCCACACCCCCGTCTGGGTGCATGCACAGCCGCACGTGGGTGTAGCGGTGCGGTGGGTCCACGTCGAAGACGTTCCTGGAGTGGCCCTCCACCGGGGTGGGCGGCAGGATCTCCTCCCAGCCCTGCTCGTCCAGTTCGGCCGGGTCGGGATAGCCCTCCAGGGCACGCGCCTGCACCGACACCTTCGGGGGGTAGTTGCCCTTGAAGAACGAGGTGTCCACCACGAGCCTGCGGATCAGCCCGGGCAGCCCGAGCGCGATCACCGCGTGGTCGAAGCCCGCCTCGCGCCGCCTGCGGGTCTCCCAGCCGTCGTAGATCTGTCCCTTGTGGCCGAAGCTGTAGGGTTGGTAGGTGGGTTCCTCGGGCTTGACGAGGTTCTCCCGCTCGGCGAAGAGCTCGTCGTTGGCGTAGCCCACCGAGCCTCCGAACACGCGGGAGGCCAGGTCGGGCAGGGACGAGCGGTAGGCGTCGTTGTCGGCGGTCGCGGACCGCTGGTGCTGACTCATGCTTCTCCTCGTCTGAGCAACGTGCCCACAGGGGCGGTCTCGGCGTCGGGTCCCGCGATCCGAGTGCCGCGCAACCAGGTGGAACGCACCACCCCGGCCAGTGGGCGGCCGTGGTAGGCGGTGACCGGATTGCGGTGCCGCAGTTTCTCGGCCTCGACCACGAAGGCCTCGTCCGGCGCGAACACGCACAGGTCCGCGTCGGCTCCGACGGCGATGGCCCCCTTGGAACGCAACCCGGCGACCCGGGCCGGCCCGCTCGACATCCACGAGACGACGTCGGACAGCGTGAATCCGCGTGGCCGCGCCTGGGTCCAGACAGCGGAGAGTCCGAGCTGGAGACTGGACACCCCGCCCCAGGCGACCCCGAAGTCCCCGATGTCCAGCCGTTTCAGCTCGGGCGTGCACGGCGAGTGGTCGCTGACCACACAGTCGATCGTGCCGTCGGCCAGTCCCTTCCACAGCAGTTCGCGGTTGGTGGCCTCGCGAACCGGCGGGCAGCACTTGAACTGGGTGGCCCCGTCCGGGATCTCCTCGGAGACGAAGGACAGGTAGTGCGGGCAGGTCTCCACGGTCACCCGGACCCCGTCGGCCCGCGCGGAGGCGATCATGGGCAGCGCGTCGGAGGAGGACAGGTGCAGGATGTGCACCCGGGCGCCGGTGCGCCTGGCCAGTTCCAGCACCTGGGCGATCGCCATGTTCTCCGCCCCGCGCGGTCGCGAGGCCAGAAAGTCCCGGTAGTTCTCCCCGTGGGCGCTCGGCGCGTGTTCGATCGCCGCGGAGTCCTCGGCGTGCACGATCATCATCGCGTCCAGCGCGGCCACCGTGCGCAGGGCCTGTTCCAGCTCGGTGGGGTCCAGCGGGGGGAACTCGTCCACCCCCGAGTGCAGCAGGAAGCACTTGAAGCCGTAGACCCCGCTCTCGTGCAGGCCGCGCAGCCTGTCGTGGTTGCCGTGCACCGCACCGCCCCAGAAGCCCACGTCGACGTGCACGTTGCCCTCGGCGACCTTGCGCTTGACCTCCAGCGACTCGGAGTCGATGGTGGGAGGCAGGCAGTTCAGCGGCATGTCCACGATCGTGGTGATGCCGCCCTCGGCCGCCGCGCGGGTGGCGGTGGGAAAGCCCTCCCACTCGGAACGGCCGGGATCGTTGACGTGCACGTGGCTGTCGACCATGCCCGGCAGCAGCACCTCGTCCTCGGCGAGTTCGACCGTGCGGGCCCCGTTCATGGGTGTCTCCAGGGACTCCACCGCGGCTATGCGGCCGTCGCGGACACCCACGCTGCCGGAGGACTCCCCGTTCGGGCCGATCATCCTCCGCGCGCGGAACACGAGATCGTATTCCGGGCCGGGGGAACTGGCGGATTCGACCACCGCTGCAACCTCCCAACTAGATTTCAACAAAATGTTGAACCTCGGTGTGGCGTCCGGTCAACCCCCATCCGCCCCGGCGAGCCGCCGAGGACAGGACGCCACGAACGTCCCGACGAGGGACGGAGTCAGGACCGCCTCGTCAGCAGCGCGACCAGCTCACCGCGACTCATACCCACCCGGGCCGCCTCGGCCAGCAACTCGTCGACCAGGCGGTTGAGCCGCGCCAGATCGGCCTCACCCACCACCACGGCACCCCGCCCCCTGCGCAGTTCGATCAGCCCCTCGCCGGAGAGCTGGCGATAGCCACGCAGCACGGTGTTGGTGTTGACGCCGAACCGGTCGGCGAGCTCACGCGCCGTCGGCAGTCGGGACCCCCTCACCAGTTCCCCACTGGCGACGGCCCGACGCACGGCCGCCGCCACCCGCTCGTGCAACGGCCCGTCGACAGGATCTCCCAGCGAAAGCTCCACAGCAGCAGTATATTTGTGCTACTTTGACTAGCACAAATAGTTGTTTCAGAGGAGGAACCCATGGAGATCCTGGGCATCATCGGCTTCTCGATCGCGGTGCTGGTGACTCCGGTGTACCTGCTTCTCGCGGTCAAGGGGGTGCGCTCGTTGAGCGACCTGCGGGACCTGTTCGCCGGCACCCCCTACGACCGGGGGAACCAGGGCAACGGGCGGAGATGAGCGAAGCGGCCGGGGTGGGACAGCCGCTCCCGCTCCGGCCGTTCCACCCACAGCCCACCGTTCCGGGAACGGTCGTTCCCGTCCGTGATCACAGCCAGTCCTCGGCGATGTGCTCCCCCAGACCGTGCAGCAGCGTGGCCGCCCGCCGGATCGACAACCGCGTGTTCGGCTGCACGTGCGAGAGCGCGTACACGGCGGAGAAACCGCCCTCGCCCAGCCCGCGTGCCGACAGCGCGCACTGCCCCGCGACCGCCACGGCGGGCACCCCGGCCTTGACCGCCCGGGAGGCCACCACCCCGGGAGCCTTGCCGCGCAGGGTCTGCTCGTCCAGCGCCCCCTCTCCGGTGACCACCAGCGCCGCCCCCTCCAGGTGCCGGTCGAAACCGGCCAGCTCCAGCACCACGTCACTGCCGGAGCGGAACGTCGCCGACAGCACCGCCATCGCCCCGAATCCCACGCCGCCCGCGGCTCCGGCCCCGGGACGTTCCGCGGGCGCGTGACCGCTGGCCCGCCCGACCAGCACGGCGAAGCGCTCCAGGGCGGCGTCGAGTCGGCGTACCTCCCGCTCACCCGCCCCCTTCTGGGGACCGTACACCCGGGCGGCACCACCACTGCCGCACAACGGGTTGTCCACATCGGAGGCGAGAACGATGTCTACTGAGGACAGACGGGGATCCAGACCGGACAGGTCCACCTCGGCCAGCCGGTCGAGCCCGCCCCCTCCCCGCGGTATCGGCGCACCCGAGCCGTCCAGGAAACGCGCTCCCAGCGCGGCGAGCATCCCGGCTCCCCCGTCGGTGGAGGCGCTGCCGCCGACACCGAGCACGACCGTACGCACTCCACGGTCCAACGCCGCGGCGATCAGCTCACCGGTACCGAAACTGGAGGCGGTCAACGGGTCGAACTCGCCCGGAGCCAGCAGCGCCAGCCCGGAGGCCGCGGCCAGCTCCACCACCGCGGTGTCCTCGTTGACCGCCATCTCGGCGCTCACCCGCCTGCCGGTCGGTCCGGTCACCCGCACCCGCGCGGGTTCGAACAGCCCGGTGGCCAGCGCGGCCCGCACCGTGCCGTCCCCACCGTCGGCGACGGGAACACACCGCGTCTCCACCCCCGGCACTCTGGCGCGCAGCCCGGAGGCGACCGCCTCGGCCACCTCCGGGGCGGTCAGCGATCCCTTGAACTTGTCCGGCGCGACGAGAACATGACCAGTCACAACACGCTCCGCACTCTCGGCTGGCGAGGACAGCGAAAAAATCCGGGAACGGGTGCCCCCCGCCATTGAGCCCGGCACCGACGCGGGGGGCACCCGGGACCGTCCACCGTACGGCGGACGACCCGGCACGGACGCCCCGCGAACACGCGGGGCGACGACTCCGGGGATCAGTCGAGGGGCTCGGGCTCCTTCATCGCGTCGATGCGCACCCCGTTGGCGGTGTTGGCCTCCCGCTCGATCATCACCTCGACCAGCACCGGCCTGCTCGTGGCCACGGCCTCCTTGCGGGCCCACTCGATGGTCTCGCGCAGCTCACCGGGCTCGAACACCCGACGCCCGGAGCAGCCGTAGGCCTCCATCACCTTGACGTTGTCGGTGCCGTGCTCGTCGTAGTGCAGGTCGACCTCGGTGTTCATCCCGTAGCCCTCCTCGGCCATCCGGATCAGACCGAGGTACTCGTTGTTCAGCATGATGATCACGAAGCCGATGTCGTACTGCGCGGCCACGGCGAGCTCCTCCACCAGGAACTGGAAGGAGTAGTCCCCGACCACCGAGACCACCTCGGCCTCCGGCCGGGCGGACTTGACCCCGATCGCGGCGGGGACCTCCCAACCGAGCGGCCCGGCCTGCCCGCACACCTGGTAGTGCCGGGGCTTGTGGGTGCGCTGGAACTGCCCGGACCAGATCTGGTACAGCCCGATGGCGGTGGTGAAGTAGGTGTCCGGACCGAAGATCTCGTTGATCTCCTTGAACACCCGGGGCGCCTTGATGGGCACCGCGTCGTAGTCCTCGGGCCGGGTGTGGGTCTTCTTCAGTTCGTTGACGCGGTCCACCCAGGAGCGGTAGCGCGGCCCGGCCCCGCGAGCGCGGGCCGTCTCCAGCGCGGCGTCCAGGAAGGGGCCGGTGTCGGAGACCACGCCCAGGTCCGGCCCGAAGACCTTGCCGAGCTGGGTCGGATCGATGTCGACGTGGATGAACCGGCGCTGCCCCCGGTAGACGTCCAGCGCACCGGTGTGCCGGTCGCCGAAGCGCGCGCCCAGCGCCAGCACGAGGTCGGACTCCAGGAAGGACTGGTTGCCGTAGCGCTGACTGGTCTGGATACCGGTCATCCCCGCCCACAGCTCGTGGTCCTCGGGGAAGGACCCCTTCCCCATGAGGGTGACCTGCACCGGGATCCCGAGCAGTTCGGCCAGCTCACGCAGCTTCTCGTGGGCCTCGCCGAGCACCACGCCCCCACCGGCCAGGATCAGCGGCCGCTGGGCCTGCTCCAGCATGTCCAGGGCCCGCTCCACCCTCGGCTGGTGAGGCTCCACGCGCTGCACCGGCAGGGGCGCGTCGATGTCGGGGTCCCACTCGATCTCCTGCTGCTGGACGTCCAGCGGCAGGTCCACCAGCACCGGCCCCTGGCGTCCGGACCGGGCGGTCCGGAACGCCTCCCGGAAGATCCACGGCGCCTGGGCGGCCTCCTTGACCTGCACCGCCCACTTGGTGACCGGGCGGGCCACCTCGACGATGTCCACCGCCTGGAAGGCCTCCTGGTGGAGCTTGGTGGACACGGCCTGCCCGGTGATGCACAGCATCGGGATCGAGTCGGCCTGGGCGGTGTAGAGCCCGGTGATCATGTTCGTGCCCGCGGGCCCGGAGGTCCCGATGGCGACACCGACCCTGCCGTTGGTGCGCGCCCAGCCGTCGGCCATGTGGGTCGCGCCCTCCTCGTGGCGCACGGTGCGGTGCCGGATCTCGCGGTGTTCCAGCGCCTGGTACAGCGGCAGGATCGCCGCTCCTGGACAACCGAAGGCGACGTCCACCCCCTCGGATTCGAGGACGTCGACGACGGCCTGCATGACGGGAACTTTCGGCATGGTGCAAACGACCTCTTTCGCGGCGAAAACCCGAGCCGGCGCGGTTGCCTTCCCCCACAGCCGGGTGCGAGGCTTTCGCGGTGACGCTCGGTGCGGTGATCCTTCGACGACACCGGCGCGTGCCCGCACGCACCGGTTCTGCTTGCTGACCGGGTGTCCGGTGGGCGGGTGGCCCGATGCTTGGCGGCGCTGAGCCACCCGCTCCACCGTGCTCCTCTCCGACCGGCCGTGGCCGGATCCTCGGCGCCCCCGGGGCGCCTTCGCTCACTCCGTTCCGTTGAGGCGGGCGATCTGCCGGAACAGCCCGGAGTGGTCCAGCGAACCGTCGCCCTGGGCGACGGCGGCGGCCACCAGCTGGGCCACGAGACTTCCCACCGGGGTGGAGACCCCGGACTCGCGTGCCGCGCTCTGCACGATGCCCAGGTCCTTGTGGTGCAGTTCGATCCGGAAGCCCGGTTTGAAGGTGCGTTCGCGCATCCCGCGGTTCTTGGCGTCGAGCACCTTGCTGCCCGCCAGACCTCCGCCGAGCACCTGGAAGGCGGACTCGGTGTCCACCCCGTGTGCCTCCAGGAAGACCAGCGCCTCGGCGACCAGGGCGATGTTTCCGGCCACGATCAGCTGGTTGGCGGCCTTGACGGTCTGCCCAGAACCGGCCGGTCCGACGTGCACCACGGTCTTGCCGACCACCTCGAACACCTCGCCGGCGGCGGCGAAGGCCTCGGCCTCACCGCCGACCATGATGGACAGGGCCCCGTCGATGGCTCCCTGCTCGCCCCCGCTGACCGGGGCGTCCAGCGCGCGCACCCCGCGCTGGGCCGCCCGCTCGGCGACGGTGCGGGAGACCTCGGGGCGGATGGTGCTGCAGTCGATCAGCAGGGCCCCGCTCCGGGCGTGGGCGAGCACTCCGTCCTCGCCGAGGACCACGTTCTCCACGTCCGGCGAGTCGGGCAGCATCGTGATGATCACGTCGGCGTCGGAGACCGCCTCGGCGATGTCCCGGGCGCCCTTGCCTCCGGCGGCGACCAGCTTCTCCACCTTGGCGCTGCTGCGGTTGTACCCGGTCACCTCGTAGCCCGCCTCGACGAGGTTGGCCGCCATCGGGCCACCCATGATGCCGAGTCCCACGAATCCGATCCTGGTCATCCTCGTTCCTTCCCTTGGGTCGCACAGTGTGTTCCCGCCGTGGTGACGCGGCCTCCGGGCAGCCCGCGCCCGGCGCCGCGCTTCCGTTCCTGCCGGGGCACGGGCGTTCCTGAGGACCTCAGCGCCCACCGGGCAGGGGGTTCGGGGCTCACCTCATCCAGCCGAAGCTGTCGGCGCTGGCCCCGCTGGGCTTGTACTCGCAGGCGACGTAGCCGCGGTAGCCGGCCTTCTCCAGCCGGGCGAAGTAGTCGGCGAAGTCCACCTCGCCCGTTCCGGGCTCGTTGCGCCCCGGCGCGTCGGCGATCTGCACGTGTCCGATCCGGTCGGCGTACCGGTCGATGGCCGCCGCCGGGTCGTCACCGTTCGTGATCAGGTGGTAGAGGTCGAAGAGCAACCGCAGGTTCTCGACCCCGCCCGCCTGGTGCACCCGGTCGATGACGCTCACCGCGTCGGCCGCCGTCTTCAGCGGGTAGGTGGGGGTGCCGCTCACCGGCTCGATCAGCACGGTCCCGTCGACGCGGGCGGCTCCCTTGGCGGCGGTGATCAGGTTCTCCACGGCGGTGGTGTCCTGGTCGGCGGGCAGCATCCCCTCGATGCGGTTGCCGTAGAGGGCGTTGAAGGCCCTGCACCCCAACCGGGCTCCGATCCCGACCGCCACGTCGACGTTGTCGGCGAACTCGGAGGAGCGTTTCGGGTGCGAGAGCACCCCGCGGTCACCGGCGGGCATGTCCCCGGCGAAGAAGTTCAGCCCCACCAGGGAGACCCCGGCCTCGTCGACCGCCCGGACGAACCGGTCCACCTCGCTGTCGCTGGGAACGGCCTCGCTGAAGGGCCACCAGAACTCGATCGCGTCGAAACCGGCTGCCTTGGCCGCGGCCGGGCGGGACAGCACGTCGAGCTCGGTGAACAGGATCGAGGTGTTGACGGCGTACGGGAAGCGATGCATCCGTGCTCCCTACCTGTTTTCACGAAGTGAAACTTTTATTTCGTACAGCGATAGAATAATCAGCGTCCCCGGCAGGGTCAACACCGTTGCCGTCCGACGGGCTACCGTGGCGACCCGTACGAGAGAGTCCGACGAAGCGGCAGGTGCCCGATGAACCTCAGAGCCGAGTTCACGACGGAACCCTTCGAGGGCGAGGGCGAACCACCCAGCCATGCCGCCATCGCGCGGGACGTCCTGCGCGAGTCCGGCCTCGACCCCGAGTTCGGGCCGTTGGGCACCGCGATCAGCGGTGAACGGGGCGCCGTGCTGGCCGCGCTCTCCCGGGTGATGGAGCGGGCACTCGACGCGGGCGCCGACCGGATCACCATGCAGGTCACCGTCGAGGACGAGCCCCAGGACAGTTGAGGTTATCCGCGTGCATCCGCTGACATCAGCGATTCAGCCCCTGCTCAGCCGCATCGGGGCCACCACCGTTCCCGTGGAGGAGCGCGAACCCGGCGACGTGCTGCTCTACTGGCAGGGCAGCCCGGTGGTGGCGGTCCGCCTGCCCGAGGAGGAGATCACCAGCGCCCTGGACAGGGTGATCGCCCAGGTCGAATCCGAGCTCGGCGGCAAGCTGGCCGACCTCTCCCGGGCGGACAAGCAGCGGGCGGTCCGCCTCCTGGAGGAGCGCGGAGCCTTCACCCTGCGCAAGTCGGCGGAGTCGGTGGCCAGGGCGCTGGGGGTCAGCCGCTTCACCGTGTACAACTATCTGAACCGCGAACGCTCCTGACCCGGGCGACGGCGCCCTTCTCCCCACTCCTGCCCGCGCCGTCCGAAGCACTCCGGCACGCCACGCCCTGAGGCGCACCGGCGGCGTCCTCCCGGAATCCCCCACCCGCTCCGGCATTCCCCGCGCCTCTCACTCGGAGCGGCGCCGCTTCGCGCCTCCGCAGGACCGCGCGGCCGCCGAACGGAGCAGGAACAACGGAGCGTTCCGGACGAAGCACGTACCGGAACTGTGCGCCCGTTGTGCGAACGCACAGTCTCCCACCAGCAGATTTCAACAAAGTGTTGACACCCACGCGGGAGCGGACTTAGCTTTTGCCCTCAACCGCTCCGAGGGGACATTCAGGTGAACCCGAGGAGAACAACCACGCGAACCGTGGGGTTTTGCCGATGTCAGCACCATCTTCCACCGGAGCCGGGCCGGGGCTGGCCAGACTGAACAACATGCCCCGTCCGGAGCTGGTCAAACAGCTGTTGGCGTGCCTGGACGTACAACGCTGGGCCAACGAGATCGCCGACCGGCGGCCCTACCGGTCGGACGAGGAACTCTACGAGGTGGCCGACCGCGCCGCCTCCGACCTCACCGAGGACGAGATCCACTCCGCGCTGGCCGCGCACCCACGCATCGGACAGCGCTCCACCGGCAAGGACACCGCGGCCTCCTGGTCCCGTCGCGAGCAGTCCGGGGTCGACGCGGACGACACCCAGCTGGCCGTGGAACTGGCCGAGGCCAACGAGGAGTACGAACGCCGGTTCGGACACGTCTACCTGGTGTGCGCCAGCGGCCGCAGCGGTCGGGAACTGCTGGAGATCCTGCGTTCCCGACTGGACAACGACCCGACCACCGAGATGCGCGTCGTCGCCGACGAACTGCGCAAGATCGCACGACTACGGCTGGCGAGAGTGATCGAAGCGTGAGCGAGACAAGCACGAGCGCCGTCACCACACACGTCCTCGACTCCTCCCGGGGACTGCCCGCGGCGGGGGTGGCCGTCACGTTGGAGCAGGCCTCCGGGCAGACGTGGAACCACCTCGGTGACTCCGTGACCAACGAGGACGGCAGGGTCAGGCAGCTCGGACCGAGCCGCCTGAGCGAGGGCACCTACAGGTTGACCTTCGAAACGGGAGCCTACTTCCGGGAACTGGGCGTCGACTCCTTCTACCCCCAGGTGCAGATCACCTTCCGCATCGCGGATGCGGAGCAGCACTACCACGTGCCGCTGTTGCTGAGCCCGTTCGCATATTCCACCTACCGAGGGAGCTGATCAGCTCATGGGCATCGTCATGGGCCCCAACCAGTACGGAAAGTCCGAGTGCCGCATCGTCACCGTCAACCGGGACAGCAGCAGGCACAGCATCAAGGACCTCAACGTGAGCACCTCGCTGCGCGGTGACTTCGACGAGACCCACCACACCGGCGACAACGCCAAGGTGCTGCCCACCGACACCCAGAAGAACACGGTCTACGGCCTGGCGAAGGAACAGTCGGTCGGCGAGATCGAGGACTTCGCCATGCGGCTCGGGCGGCACTTCGTCGACACCCAGCCGCCGGTGACCGGGGCGCGGATCCTCATCGACGAGTACTCCTGGGAACGCATCCCGGTCGGCGGGGCGGGACACGACCACTCCTTCGCCCGCTCCAGCGACGAGAAGCGCACCACCGCGGTGACCATCGACGGCTCGGAGACCCACGTCGTCTCCGGGCTCAAGGACCTCGTGGTCCTCAAGTCCACGGGCTCGGAGTTCTGGGGCTACCCCAAGGACCGGTTCACCACCCTCGCCGAGACCGACGACCGCATCCTGGCCACGGCCGTGACCGCCCGCTGGCGTTACCTGAGCACCGACCTGGACTGGGCGAAGAGTTTCGAGGCCGTCCGCGAGATCCTGCTCGAAACCTTCGCCACCACGCACAGCTACGCGTTGCAGCAGAGTCTCTACGCCATGGGCAAGGCGGTGCTGGAGAAGCGCCCCGAGGTGGCCGAGGTGCGGATGTCCCTGCCGAACAAGCACCACTTCCTCGTCGACCTCGACAGGTTCGGACTGGACAACAACAACGAGGTCTTCTTCGCGGCGGACCGCCCCTACGGGCTCATCGAGGGAACCGTCACCAGGGACGACGTGGACCCGGCCCCGGCGGCCTGGTACAGCCTCCCCGAATTCTGATCCGCCTCCCGGGGCCGTCGGAAAACCACCGACGGCCCTCTTGTTTTCCTCCGAAACATTTCTTCTTTCCGGAAACAAGAAATCAACCGGAATCCGACTCTCGATCCGAGATCAAGAATCCAGAATTGATTTAGCAGCAGTATAATATCTTCTCCGCCCTCAGGAGTCCCCTATGCCACTGTTCCTCACCAGGCGCAATCGCGGCAGCAGGAACGGAAGAGAGAACATCCACCCCGTGGATGAGATGCTGCCCCCGGGCAAACTGCTCGCCTACGGTGTGCAGCACATCGCCGCGATGTACGCGGGCGTGGTGGCACCCCCGCTCATCATCGGCCAGGCCCTCGGGCTCGACCCGCTGGACATGACCCTGTTGATCGGCGCGAGCCTGCTCACCGCCGGGATGGCGACCCTGCTGCAGGCGATCGGCGTGTGGCGCATCGGGGCACGCATGCCCTTCGTCAACGGCGTCACCTTCGGCTCGGTGGCCCCCATCCTGGCCATCGTCGCCCAGCACGACCAACAACAGGCCCTCTCCGTGGTGTACGGATCGGTGCTGATAGCGGGCGTCCTCGCCTTCGTCGCGGCTCCCTACTTCTCCCGACTCGTCCGTTTCTTCCCCCCGCTGGTCAACGGAACCGTGATCACCCTGATCGGGCTGTCGCTGTTCCCGGTGGCCATCGGCTGGATCGCGGGACAGGACTCCGAGGCGGCGGACTTCGCCTCCCCGCTGCGTGTCGGTCTCGGCGCCGGCACCTTCCTGCTGGTGCTCGTGCTCAACAGGGTGCTGACCGGATTCCTGAACCGGATCGCCCTGCTGATCGGGCTGATCATCGGCACGCTCGTGGCCTGGCCCCTGGGGGCGGTGGACACCAGCACCTTCGCGAGCGCCCCCGTCTTCGACGTGCCGATGCCCTTCGAAATGGCCTCCCCCGCCTTCAACCTGTCGGCCACCATCTCCATCTGCGTAGTGATGCTGGTGGCCATGATGGAGAGCACCGCGGACATGATCGCCCTCGGCGAGATCGTCGACCGTCCCGCGGGCGAACAGACCATCGCCGCCGGGCTGCGCGCCGACGGCGCGGGCAGCGCGCTCAGCGCGGTGTTCGGTGGTTTCACCTGTAGCGCGTTCGCGCAGAACATCGGCCTGGTCGCGCTGACCAGGGTCAAGAGCCGCTTCGTGGTGGCCGCCGCCGGCGGTGTGCTGATCCTGCTGGGACTGTTCCCCATAGCGGGCGCTGTCGTCTCCCTGGTGCCCAAACCCGTGCTGGGCGGCGCCGCGCTGGTGCTGTTCGGATCGGTCGCGGCCAGCGGCATGAAGACACTGGCCAAGGCCGACCTGGGGAACTCGCTCAACGCACTGGTGGTGGCCGGCTCCCTGGGGATCGGCATGATCCCGATCGTCTCCCCGAACTTCTACGAGCACTTCCCCGCGGCCCTGCGCACCGTTCTCGACTCGGGCATCAGCACCGGCTGCCTGGTGGCCCTGGCGCTGAACCTGCTGTTCAACGGCCTCCGCGGTTCGGAAGCCTCCGAGGAGGAAAGCACCCCCGTCGGATCCGAGGAACCCGGCTCCCCCGGAACGGTCACCGCGGGGACGTGACCGTCGCGGAACCGGACCTCCCGCCGTTCGGAGGCTCCGGGGTGTTCTCCCACGGGCCCGGCCACGGCCGGGCCCGTCCTCGTGTCGTGTTCCCGGGGCACCGCCGCTGGTTCGGGCGAGGCAACGCGCTCGGCCGGACGTCCGAGAATTCGGCGGATTCCCGCCCGTCGCCTTGTTGACCACCTGCCGCTCCGGGAAGAATCCCCCTCGACGAACGCAGAACCGAAAATCGTCCACTCGCGAGCACCGTCGCCCGGGCCCACCCGCTCGCTCGGCCGCGCTCGCCCGTTTCCGGTTCGTTGGAGGGGCAATGCCCGACCCCCACGGGGCGCACGGTCCGAGCAGACGTGGCTTCCTGCACGTGGCGCTCGGGGGGATGGGGGTGCTGGCGCTGCCCGGCGCCGGTCTCGCCGCCGACCGGACACCGGGGATCTCCGGCACCGAGGCGTGGGGAGCCCGCCCGCCGAACGCGACGATCGAGACGATCGGACACGCCCCCACCAGGATCGTCATCCACCACACCGCCACCCCCAACAGCACCGACTACTCCCGACAGCACGCGTTCCGCCTGGCCCGGTCCATCCAGGACCACCACATGGACACCAACGGGTGGATCGACACCGGCCAGCACTTCACGCTCAGCCGGGGCGGCCACGTCACCGAGGGCAGACACCACAGTCTGTCCGCGCTCGACCGGTCACGGCACGTGGTCGGCGCCCACGCGCTCGGCCAGAACCGACTCGCCCTGGGCATCGAGAACGAGGGCACCTACGACGCCGTGGAACCACGGCCGGAGCAGTACACGAGGCTGGTCGCGTTGTGCGTCCTGCTGTGCGGCGAGTACGGCATCGGCGCCCACGAGATCCACGGCCACCGGGACGTCAACGCCACCGGCTGCCCCGGGGACCGTCTCCACGCGCTGCTGCCCCGACTGCGCCGGGACGTGGCCGCCGAAATCGGCGGGGATCCCACAGGGTTGAGCTGGCCGCTGGTGCGCCCCGAGGACACCGGGGAACGGGTCCGAACCGTGCAGTACCTGATGAACGAGCACGGCGCCTCCCTGGCCGTCGACGGCGTCTACGGGCCGGCCACGGAGAGCGCCGTGCGGGAGTTCCAACGCGCCGTCGGGGCCGTCGTCGACGGGCTGGCGGGCCACCAGACGTGGAACCAGGCGATCCGCCTGCGGCGCGACGGCGACGGCGGACCCGCCGTGCGGGCGGTCCAGCACCGGCTCTCGATCACCGTGGACGGCCTGTTCGGGCCGGAGACCACCGCCGCCGTGCGGGGGTTCCAGTCCGAGCGCGGCCTGGTGGTCGACGGGATCGTGGGCAGCCGCACCTGGGAGGCCTTGGCCGGGTGAGCCCGGCACGGAAAGGACCACGACGGTCACACGAGGAGGCGAGTATGCGAGGAAGAGCTCGTGCCGCGCTCGGGCTGCTCGGCGCGTTCACCCTGGGCCTGGGGCTGCTCGGAGGGGTGGGGGCGGTGAGCGCCCCCGAGGCGGCCGCCGACGGCTGCTACACGTGGGACCGCACCCTCAGCCGGGGCGACAGCGGTCCCGACGTCCGCGAACTCCAGGTCCGCGTGGCCGGCTGGGCCTCCTCCGGGGACCCGGTGGACGTCGACGGGGTCTACGGTCCGGAGACCGCGGCCGCGGTGCAGCGTTTCCAGCGCGGCTACGGACTCTCCGTGGACGGGATCGCCGGGCCCGAGACCTTCGGCAAGGTCTACGAGCTCCAGGACGCCGACTGCACCCCGGCGCACTTCTCCTGGGGGGAGTTCACCTCCGGGGACGGCAGCGGGTTCTCCGGGGGCAACACCAGCACCTCGAACGTGCGCGCGAACGTGCTGCGCACCATGTGGAAACTGGAGGCGCTGCGGCACAAGCTCGGGGACCGTCCGCTGTACGTCAGCTCCGGGTTCCGCAGCGTCTCGCACAACGACGACGTCGGCGGGGCCCCGAACAGCAAGCACACCTACGGAACCGCCGCCGACCTGACGGGAGCCCCGTCGCTGTGCGAACTGGCCCGCCAGGCCCGCGACTCCGGCTTCAACGGCATCATCGGGCCGGGAGCGCCGGGACACGGTGACCACACCCACCTGGACACCCGGTCGAGCCGCTACTGGAACGCGCCGAGCTGCTTCTGAGTCCGCCCGGAGCTCACGGGCACCGGCGAGGGGGCGACCGCGTCACACGGGGTGGCGCGGTCGTCACCGCGCGGGAACGCCGATAGGCTTCGCCCCGTGAGGCGCACCGGAGGAGGCCGCCACCACCTGCCGCACCACCTGGCACTGGTGTGGGCGCTGCTGTTCGCCGCGCTGAACGTGTTCTGGGCCTTCGGCGGACGCACCGGAACGCACCCGCTGGAGACCCCCGATCCGGCTCCCTCCCTCGTGCTGGCCAACCTCGGGGCGGCGCTGCTCAAAGCAGGGATCGGTGTCGTCGCGTGGCTGGCCACCCGCCGGTGGCGGCGGGGCCTGGTGCACGAGGGACTGACGCTGCTGCTCTGGATCTCCGGGGTGGTGTGCGCGCTGTACGGCCTGTTCGGGTTGGTGGGCAACGCTCTGGTGCTGGCCGGGACCCTGCCGGGCGGGGACGGGGGCGAGCACTGGTACTGGTACTACGTGCTGCTCTGGGATCCCTACTGGGTGCTGGGCGGGGTGTTGCTGCTGGCCGCGGCCGTGCGCTCCGGAGAACCCCGGAAGAGCGGCGAGGTGACCGGAGGAAGGATGTTCTGAGAACACACTCGGAAAGCCTGTCGTGCCGGAAACACCGTCCGACCCTGAGGGTCCGATCCGGGCGGAGTAGCCGGCCAACGACCCGCCCCGGGGCCGCCAATTTTAGGCAAAATTGGCGGCCCCGGGGCAGCCGCGTTCCGAAACCGTCTTCACCGAGGAGAAGAATGCGGATCGCCATTCTGCTGTTCGACCGGTTCACCGCCCTGGACGCGGTCGGGCCGTACGAGGTCCTCTCCCGACTGCCCGACACCGAGGTCGTGTTCGTCGGCCGGGACAGGGGCACCGTGCGCACCGAGGGAGGAGGGCTCGGGCTGGTCGCCGACGCCACCCTCGACGAGGTCTCCCGACCGGACGTGGTGGTCCCCGGTGGCCCCGGGCAGAGCGAGCACATGTCCGACGGCCCGCTGCACCGCTGGTTGCGCGCCGTCGACGAGACCACGGTCCGGACGACCGCCGTGTGCACCGGTTCGCTGATCCTCGCCGCGGCGGGGATCCTCACCGGTCGCACCGCCACCTCGCACTGGCTGGCCCTGGACCAGCTGTCCGCCCTGGGAGTGAGCCCGAGCGGCGAACGCGTGGTCGTCGACGGCAAGTACGTCACCGCCGCCGGGGTGTCCTCCGGCATCGACATGGCGCTGGCCCTGGCCGGGGAGCTGGTGGGCGAGGACACCGCCCAGCGTGTCCAGCTCGGCATCGAGTACGACCCGCGACCCCCGTACGACGCGGGCGCTCCGGACAAGGCTCCCGCCGAGATCGTGGCGGCGCTGCGCCAGCGCAGCAGGTTCCCGCGGAGCCGGGCCGTGTGAGCGGAGGGGGAACCCGGAACCTTCTTCCACGCTCACCCCCGAAAGGTGAAGCCGAGTTCGGGGATGTGTTTTTCCGGCACTGCGGGGATACAGCGCCGAGGAAAAGCACCGGCCTCTTCGAGAGTCCTCGGCACGATCTCACGCTGAGAGATCTGTGACTACCGTGAACAGCAAGTCGGGTGTGTACGGAGCTCCGGTTCACGACTCTGCTCGTCCTGCGTGCTGGGAGAGTTGTTTCCCACGCCGAGTTTGTTTATTATAAAGTACCATTAGTTCGTTTAAGTGAACCATGGAGAAGTCGACATGCTGGCGCGTCGTATTCTGCACGGCCTTGCTCGGACATGGCTCGATCAACAGGAGCTGCACGAGAGGTTGATCGTCACCACCCGCCCGTGGGAGTGCCGTTTCCTGCACTGGAGCTGGGAAGAAGGAGACTGGACCCTGCACGGCAACATAACGCCGCCGGACCGAACACGCAGGGCTACCACGCGGCGCGGATGGTGCTGCTGTTCCCGCCTACGCAGCGCCCGGAACTGAAACGGTGCCGCACACTACACTTTCACACGATCGGAGGGCAACAGGGGTTCTGCTTGCTATCATGTCACGAATCCTCCGGCCGTTACCCCTCGGCTGGTGGTCAGTGTCGCCGGGCGGAGATACGGGGGAGGTTTTGGCTGATATCCAGAGCAGTCCGGCGTCGCGGTCCAGAGGCCGAGCGATCGGCGCGCACGTCAGGTTCATCCGCAACGCGCGTGGCCTCACCAGCGCCGAACTGGCTCGGCGAGCGGGGATCAGCAAAGCCGCCCTGTCGAGCATCGAAGCCGGGGGCGGCAATCCGACGATCGGAACGCTGGATGCGCTGGCTGCGGCTCTCGCCCTGCCGTTGGCGGATCTCGTGAACTCCCACGGTGTCGAGAGTCCGGTGAAGATCCCGGGCACGGAGTACGATCCGCACGCTCCGACCCGCGAGCTGCTGCGTCGACTGCACGGCAGCTACTCCGTCGAGATCTGGAAACTACGCGTACCTCCCGAACACGAAACGAGCGGGGCACCGCACGCACCGGGCACTGTGGAGAATCTCGTCGTCGCCTCGGGAGAACTCCGTGCCGGTGCGGATTCCGACCTGGTCGACCTCGTGGCAGGGGACTGCCTTTCGTTCGCCGGTGACCAGCCGCACTCCTACATAACAGGCCGTTCGCCGGCGGACGTCACGGTCATTATCGCCTCTCCGCAGTACCCCAGCACTCAGATGTGAGAACAGCGGACCTCAGACGCCGGTCCCGGGGTCATCCGGGTGCTCGTGGACGCGGCCGGCGGCCCCACGATATCCGGAGAAAATGTGGGTTATGGATTCCGAACGTCCTCCCCCAGCACAGCTGCAATAGCTTCGGCAACACCGTGTGGATTGTTACCGGATAACAGATGCGGCCCCGGTATCCGAAAAACTTCACACCGAGACCGAGTATGCCCTTTCCATGCCTCGAGAGCGCCGAGCCCGACATCCTGTTCCCCTCCGAGAACGAGGAGATCACCGTCAACCACCGCCTCACGAGTCATGGTGATGAATCCCTGGGACAGCAACAGATCACTATGAATCAAATGATAGAATCCCTCGGCCACGGACCGGTCGTTGACAAGCTCCGGCGGTAAGTCCCCACCGAGCTCCAACAATCTGGTGATCGCACCCTCTACCGAGTCGATCCCGTCCAGATCAAGGTCGTCTCGGACACTCGGCGCAGAATTCGACGCGGCTACGAGAACCGTGTCCGGATCTGAGCGGCGGGAGAGTAGTGCCAGTGCAATATAGGCCCCCAGACTCTCCCCGTAGACAACATCCACAGAAGTGGGAAGTCGCTCCTCGACATCACGCAACGCGGCGGCGGCGGAGGTCAGCATGTCCTCCTCGTAACGACGACCGTGCCCGGGAAGCTCAAGACCGTGGATCTCGGCTCTTCCCCCCAATGCACGTCGAACACGTCGGAAATAGCCCGCACCGCAGCAGGCCGGGGGGATGAGAACGAGGACCGGCGTACGTGCGCGAACGATCATGCCACAGCCTCCGACCTGGATTCGAGCACTCGTCCGACCCCTGCGGCCACGACGATCATCACCCCACCGAGAACCTGCATGAACACCAACTGCTCACCACGGAGGACCACGGCGAAGATCGCGGCGAACACGGGTTCGGTGGACAAGATCAGGGCGACCCGGGTGGCACTGGTACGGCGAGCGGCGAACAACTGCGCCGCGAAGGCGTAAGCGGTCCCCAGCACTCCCAGGTAGGCTATAAGCAGCCATGTCAGTGGTGGAATGTTCGGCACCTGCTCAATGATCATCGGCCCCCAGAAAGGGGAGACGGCAAGGCTGAGCACCATCACGACCACGACCTCGACGAGGGTCACGGACAACACGTCGAAGCTGCGCTGACTCGAAGTCCTGCCGAAGGAGTAGATCTGGTATGCGCGGACGAGAGCCGCCGCCAGGATGATCAGGTCTCCGGGTCGGAAACCGACGGAGTCCGAAGTACCCAAGGTGAGAGCGGCACACCCCAACAGCGCCAGCAGCGAAAGAGCGTAAATGGCTCCTTGCTGCCTGCGCCCACCCAGAATCCGGCTGTAGAGCGGGACGAGGATCACTGAGACCGTGATCAGGAATCCGGCGTTGGCGGCGCTGGTGTATGAGACACCCACCGTCTCCAGAAAGAGAATCGTGAACAGCAGCGCACCGTACAACAATCCGTACAGAAACTCGGAACGGTTGATCCTGACCCGGGCCAAAACGGCATAGAGCAAGAGGGGAACGGCCGCGGTGAGGAAACGAAGAGCCAGAAAGTTCGGAGCTGACAGGCCCGTCGCGTTGACGAGCTGCATGACAGCGTACGAGGATCCCCACACAGCTGCTACACCGAGGACGGCAACGTCCCCCGCGGAGGAGGAACGCCCAAACCGTCGAAGCGGAGAGACAGCCTCGTGACTACCGGTCCGATCCTCCGGAGTAGCTCGCGGTGTAGCCAACCTTGAGTCGTCCCTTCTTCACTTTGGCCGACCTGACCAGGAGATCGCGGATCTCCCGCAGGTTCGAGACATGAGTTCCCGCGCACTCGTCGAGGGAGAAATCTCCGATTCTGACGTAACGCCGCCCGTCGGCCCAGTAGGCCGCGACGTCGAGGTTCTTCTCGACCACGGTGTCGACGTCGCTCTGCACTGCGGCGACGAACTGCTCGGCGTCGGTGAGGGGTTCGGTGGCCTCGAACTCGATGCGCGCCTGCCCCGGGAAGTGGTTGCTCACTATGTGCTTGTAGTCCCGGAGACGGACAGCGGCGTCCACGAGATGCCCGGCAGTGTGCAACGCCGCGTTTTCGAGTCGCCTCGCCCGGTCCACCGAAACCGTCACCCGTTCACCGATCTCCGGCCACGCCTCCATCGGTTCGTCCGGAGCGAGAGCGACGAGGGGTTCGCCCTCCGGATCTCGGACGACCGTACTGGGGATGCCGTTGAGGCTGGTCACGTCCGAGGGCTGCCCGCCCCCTTGCGGATGCACGATGTTGTCCCGGACAGCGAGCCATCGCCGCTCGTCGCGGACTCCGCGCGCGATCACTCGCGTTACCACTTCGGTGGTGTAGGTGTCGTCCAGGTAGACGGACCGTTGGTGACTCACCGCAGACTCGTTCATTGTAACGATCGTAACGTACGCTGTAGTGGTCACGTCGGGGCCGTTCGCGACGTCCCCGACGTGACGCCGACTCGCGTTACTCGGCATCCCTCTTCATGAAGGGGGTACCGCGCAAAGTTTCCCGGGCGATTTTGTTGTGCCCGTACCTGTCCTCCCCGCTGACGAGAACCGCACCGTAGTTGTCCAGCGGGATGCTCCCCCCGTACTCCTCGACACGTTCCGTGTTCGGATACACCCGTACTTTAGTGGGAACATAACGAGCCGCGAAGCCCATCCTGTAGTTCTTTCCCGTCGTCGTATTGGGAAACGATGCGTGCATCAGGGTCGACCAGAATATCACGCACTGCCCTTTTTCCATAACCAGCGGAACAGCATCCTCCTCGTTCGGTTTCCAATCCGGATCGATCTGGAGCTGCCGGTAATCATAGCCGAAGAACCCTCGTGTAACCCCGTCCTTCTCCTCGGAGTTGATACGAGACTCGTCGTAAACCATCTGCTTGGTCTCATCATAATTCATTTTATTCTGAGTACCAGGTATGATCTGTAGACATCCGTTCTGGCGAGTGGATTCGGTGAACGCCGTCCAAACAGTGATCGTCCCCGCCCCGAAATCTTCCTCAGTCTCACCGGGCCACAGTATCTGTGGTTTTCCACTCGCGTTCGCGAACGTATCAGCCTGGTGCCAGTCCGTCCCCTCGTCACCAGGATATTTGGGAAAGAATTCGGTACGCCAGCACAACAAGTCGGGGCCAAGGATAGAAGCCACCCTGTCCACGATCCGCGCATTGCAGACGTGTTGGGCCAACAGATCTATATCGAGATGGCGATCGTAGTTCGCTATGTTGGTACCACCAGAAACAGCATCATCCTGGTATGCTGCGTAAGAGCGGTCAAGAGTCTCCCTCTGGACAGTTTTCCACATCCGCTCCATCTCATCCGGGCTATACACGGTAATCGGCCCTATGTAGCCGTTCTGATGAAAGAACTTTTTTTCCTCGTCCGACAACGAGAAATCGGCGTCCAAGTCAGTGATCACGAACTGCCTCCTACTGATGGGCGACCGTGTCGCGCCTGGCGATCGCTGCTTCCCTGAGCGTCCCCTCATAAGTTTTGCGCGCGTCGAGAGATACGCCGAATTTTTCGCCCAAATACCTGTTCATTTTCGAAAAAGTGAGAGAATGCCCTCCGATGTCGAGAAAATTATCTTCCTCACTCACCTCAAAATCTTCCAACTCGTTGCGAAGCCACTCGACAATCGCATCAACAATTTCCTTTTCCCCTGCGGCAGAATCACGGTTCATCGCGCCCTCCGAAAAACATTTTCAATCTCCCCCCTATCGATTTTTCCGTTCCGTGTACGCGGCATCGAATCAACACGAGCGAATCTTCGGGGAATCATGTAAGACGGCAGACGCTCCGACAAAGCATTTCGCCACCGGCGAGTAGTGATGTCGGTCGCGTCCTCGGAGACGTAGGCACAGGCCATATACCTCTCGTCCTCGTCCTCGATAACCACGGAGAGTGCCGCGGTCACACCCGGTACCTCCTGTAATGCGCGATCGACCTCACCCAGTTCGATCCTGTGGCCGCGGAGTTTCACCTGCTCATCGTTACGTCCGACATAGACGAATCCTTCCATTTCACGCCGTACGAGATCACCACTGCGGTAGTAGTACTTCCCGTCGAGGACTGTGAAACGCCGTTCGCTCAACTCAGGTTTCCGCAGGTATCCTCCGACCACTTGTGGCCCGGCGAGCAGGAGCTCGCCCACCTCCGAGAACGGCACCTCGTAGCCATGCTCATCGACAACACGTGCCGTAAACCCCGGAAGTGTCTCACCGATATTAGAAATATTTAATTCTATATCACTCCAGGAAACTCTCCTTATGGTAGCGTGCACCGTGATTTCCGTAATTCCGTACATGTTGTACACAAAAGAATTTGACGATTTACAAAAATCACGAAGAAATCTGGGAAAGAGTTGTTCACCCCCGAACACCACATACCTCAAGCAGGATCCCTGAAAATCCCAAGAACACAGCTCCGGGGCCAGAGAAAGAAATGAGGTTGGAGTCTGATTCAGTACGGAAACCTGCTCGTTCCGGATCAGATCAGCACACTTTTCGGGATCCCGTACGGTCAAGCGGTCGGGAATCAGCAACCTTCCCCCAGTGGTCAATGCTCCCCATAACTCCCATATCGAGAAGTCGAAGGCGAGTGAATGGAACAGGAGCCATGTGTCGGTCGTGTCGACGTCGAACCACGGAGCTGTCGCATCGAACAAGGCGGACAGGTTGCGATGTGTCACCGGAACCCCTTTGGGATCACCGGTGGTTCCCGAGGTATAAATGATATAGGCAGTTCCTGAGGGCGGTTGATGAGCATGAGCACGGAACAACAGGTCGTAACCGTTCTTACGGGTCACGGGCTCCGACGAATCGAATACCGAAGATTTCCCTTCAGGAGTTAGCAACGCTTTAGGAGCGGCGTCTTCGACAATGCTCCTGTTTCGTTCAGAAGGTCCGAAGTGATCCAAGGGGAGATAACACGCTTCGGCGAGCCACACCGCCAGAAATGACACTACGGCATCAAATCCTGCCGGCATGTCTACTGCCACGAGATCTCCGGGAACGATTCCCGCTTCATGCAGCTCGGCACTCCGATTCCGCGCGGACTCATACAGTTCGCGATACGTAAACACCGACTCTGAACCGAGAACGGTCACGTCCCGAACGGCCACAGAATCAGGAAAATCATGTGCAACCGAAATGAATCGGTCGACAACAGTCTTCCCAGAATACCCCATTTCTCAAAAATTCCCCAATCATTTCAGTACCGCAACCAGTCGCAACCACAAATCTCGAATACCAGGAAGCAGGAACGGAAACAAATATCTCCCATGTAACGAAAAAGGGGCACCACCAAACGGGTGATACAACAAGTGATGCACATCATACTACACATGGAGCACCCTTTTCGCCCGAAAAGCAGCGCGAGAACCTCCATAATGTGTGGCACCATCGGGACGAAAAAATTTCGAAGAATTCATGGGCTCGCAAAAGTCTCCGAAAACACCATCAGCAGAAAACTCACAGGATAGTATGCCGCAGAGTAGAAATCACACGTTCACCCGGAGATTATCGATGATACACAGAAGGAATCTGGTGACACGCGCTTGACTCTGGGAATATCACACTCCACGGCTCTGCTCTCACGAACGAGTTCTGTCGTGGAGCTCTTGACGTGTCCGTCGGAACTTTCTCTGCTTCACGGTCGAAGAAACTTCGTCCAAAATAAATTTTTCTGAACACCATTCCAGGAGTCGAGAGAGGGGTCGTCACTCCCAGTTGAAAGTCACATGATGCCAGAACTACTTTACGCCTGCTCGAGGCAGGACACCAACGGATTCATCTGTCAGTAATCACCGCAGACAGTGGCACAACTCCATTTACAGTTCGAGTACAGGTTGTCGACGGCTAATTCGCCATCGGATGAGGTCACCTGCACCCCTGCCGTACCGAAGCTCCTACCGTGATGGGGAGAAGTACATGGTCAATAGCGAGATCGTCGAACGCTGTCGATGGGCCGTAGCACACAACCATGGACATCCCTCGGCGACCTGGTCTACAGGGGAACAGTTGGTGGTCGCCTTGATCCTGCACGACAGAGCGCATCTGAACACGATGCACTACACCTTCGACCAGGCAGCCGAACACCTCTGTGAGAGTATGCGGTTTTCCTGGAACGAGTTGGCCAGCTGGCTGGCCGATATTCGCGCTGCACTCGCGTTCGACTCGCGTAGCTGACCGGGAGATCAAGTTTCGCCGAAAAGCGGCGAACGTCTTCCAACCGTGGACAAACCACCGGCCCCACGGACGGCGCCCACCGGAGAACCACGACAAACTCGGTGGGCACCGCCCGTCCCTCGCGGGGCCGTCGCGCTTCCGGCCGGGCACGGCGACAAGCCGTGCGGACGTGCCGTGCGCGACTCCCCGGAGAGTCCTACACCCGTCCGAGCTCGCGCAGCCGCGTCTCGGAAAGCCCGGTCATCGCGGCCACCTCCTCGGCGTCGGTGGCCCCGTTGTCCAACGCCCGCACGAACGAGGCCGCCAGGGCCCGTGCGGTGGCGGGCTCGTCGAGCACCGCTCCCCCGGAGGCCGAGGCGTAGGCGGCCAGCCGGTCGGCGGCGGAGTCGGCGGAGGCGCGGAACTCGGCGAACACGGCCGCGTAGCGCGTGACCAGCTGCGCCGGGTGCAGGTCCCACCCCTGGTAGAAGCCGTGCTCCAGCGAACGCCGCACCAACCCGTAGTGGGTCCGCCAGCCGTGCCGCACCTGCTCGGCGTCGCCGACCGGCAGCACGTTGGTGGAACCGTCGGACAGGAACACCCCGGTTCCCGCCGTGCAGACCTGCATGACGTGCCGGGCGAAGTCGCAGGCGCGGTGCGCCAGGTGCTGGTGGGCGGCGGTCAGCCCGCACCCGGCCGTGTAGTCGTAGGTTCCGAAGTGCAGCCCGGTGATCCTGTTGTCCCCCGCACCGAGGAAACGGGGCAGCGCCAACCTCCCCTCGGTGTCCACGATGGACCGTGTCGTTTCCACCTGGATCTCGAAGCGCAGGGACCGCTCGGGCAGTCCGAGGGCGCGTTCCGTGCGCGCCAGGATCCCGACGAAGGCCTCCACCTGGCGGACGTCGACCACCTTCGGGAAGGTCAGCAGGAACCCGGGGGGCAGTTCGCCGTGGGCGGCCAGCAGCTCGGTGAGGAAGACGTCCAGTGTGCGCACCGAACGCTCCCGCAGACTCGGGGAGTCGAAGGACTTCACCCGCAGGCCCACGTGCTCGGGGGCGGTTCCCTCCTTCAGCCATCCGGCGAACACCCCGGCGGTGCGTTCGGCGTCGGCGTCCTCCACGGCGTCCTCGGGGGTGCCGTAGCCGTCCTCGAAGTCGATCCGCAGGTCCTCGATCGGCGACTCGGCCAGCTTGGCCCGCACCCGGGGATGGATCGCCCTCGCCCGTTCGGGCGGCAGGTCGAGCACCTCGGCCATCCGCTCGGGGGTGGCGGCGTGTTCGTCGAGTGCGGCCAGGGCCCGTTCACCCCAGTCCCGGACGGTGTCCGCCTCCACCCCGTTGGCGGGCACGTAGCAGGTGTGCACCGGCTGCCTGGCAGCGGAACCTCCGGGGAACCGGTCCGCCGTGACCCTGTCCACATCGGTCAACGGAGCCAGACACGCGTCGACGTCGGCCCGGTTCAACGAAGTCCTGGCCACATCTCCTCCTCACCGGATCGGACGAGCGGTGGCCGTCCCGCTCGGACGGCCACCGCGGACAACACTCAGTCGATCTGCTCGTAGGCGGGCAGGGTGAGGAAGTCGACGAACTCCTCGGCCACGGCCACCCGCTCGAACAGTTCCACGGCACGGTCGAGGTTCTCGGTCGGGAAGCCCTCCTCGGCGCGGAGCTGCTTCTCGGTGTCTCCCAGCACCTGACGCACCAGGTCCTTGGTGACCCGCTGGCCGTCGGCGAGCACGATGTCGTTGTGCAGCCACTGCCAGATCTGCGAGCGCGAGATCTCGGCGGTGGCCGCGTCCTCCATCATGTTGTGGATACCGGCCGCGCCGTTGCCCCCGAGCCAGGACACGATGTAGCGCACCCCGACGTCCACGGCCGAGCGCAGCCCCTCGATCGTCTTGTCACCGGGGGTTTCGGCGGTGTTGAGCAGGTCGGCCGCCCCGACGGAGACGTCCTCGCGCTTGCGGTCGATCTGGTTGGGCTTGTCCCCGAGAACCGCGTCGAACTCCTCTCGGCACACCGACACGGTGTCCGGGTGGGCCACCCACGAGCCGTCGAAGCCGTCGTTGGCCTCGCGGCGCTTGTCGTCGTGGATCTTGGCCAGGGCCTTCTCCGTGACCTCGGGGTCGCGGCGGTTGGGGATGAACGCGGCCATCCCGCCGATGGCGAACGCACCCCGCTTGTGGCAGGTGCGCACCAGCAGCTCGGTGTAGGCCCGCATGAACGGCGCGGTCATGGTGACGCTGTTGCGGTCCGGCAGGACGAACTCCGAACCGGCCGAGCGGAACGTCTTGATCACGCTGAACAGGTAGTCCCAGCGGCCCGCGTTGAGCCCGGCGCTGTGCTCCCTGAGCTCGTAGAGGATCTCCTCCATCTCGAAGGCGGCCGGGATCGTCTCGATCAGCACCGTGGCGCGCACCGAGCCTTGGGGGATGCCGAGATCCTGTTGGGCCTGCACGAACACGTCGTTCCAGAGGCGGGCCTCCAGGTGGCTCTCCATCTTGGGCAGGTAGAAGTACGGCCCGGTGCCGCGCCGCAGCCCCTCGGCGGCGTTGTGGAAGAAGTACAGCCCGAAGTCCACCAGCGCGCCCACGGCCGGCTTGCCGTCGACGAGGATGTGCCGCTCGTCGAAGTGCCATCCCCGGGGACGCACCAGCGGCACGGCGTGCTCGACGTCGTCGCGCAGCGTGTACTGCTTGCCGTTGGAGTGCAGTTCGATCTGCTTGCGGATCACGTCGTAGAGGTTGACCTGGCCGGAGACGACGTTGCTCCAGTGCGGGGTGTTGGCGTCCTCCAGGTCGGCCAGCCAGACCTTGGCCCCGGAGTTCAGCGCGTTGATGGCCATCTTGCGGTCGGTGGGGCCGGTGATCTCCACCCTGCGGTCCCGCAGCGCGGCGGGCGGCTCGGCCACCTGCCAGTCGGACTCGCGGATGTGGCGGGTCTCGGAGAGGAAGTCCAGCTTCCCGGTACGGGCGGCCTCGTCACGGCGCTGCTGCCTGCGGGCGAGCAGTTCGTCGCGCCGCGCGCCGAAGGAACGTTGCAGCCGAGCGACGAAGTCGAGGGCCTCGGGGGTGAGGATCTCGTCGCCGCGTTCCACGGGAGCGCCGAGGACCTCCACGCCCTGCGCCGGGGTCGATTGGGACATGAGACGTCCACCTCTTTCTGATGCCGGGTTACAGACGGTGGCTGGTGAGACAGCTTGCCGCGCCGGTGGCGTTCTCGCACCCCTCGGAGCAAGTTCGCTACTGGCTCGCGGTACGCCCGTTATGTTTTTTGCATCGTGGAGGTTAGTTTCCGCATCCCGCTTCGGGCAAGATGAACTGAACCACCCCGCCCCACGGACGGGGAGCACGCCGCGCCGCGCGGCGCGGCGTCAGTACGACATCCGCCGAACGGCGGACGGCTACACTGGTCCACCGCCGTACGGTGGGCGGGAGTCGGCTCACCGACGAGGGCCGAGCAGCACACGGGAAGAGGAACACTGGGATGGCGGCTGGACAGGACGCGAACGGCACGGGAACCGGTCGCGCCAAACCCACGCAGGGCGGCGTTCAGTCGGTCGAACGCACCTTCGAGTTACTGGAGCTCATGGCCGACGCGGGAGGCGAGGTGGCCCTCAGCGACCTCGCCGAGGCGTCCGCGCTCCCGCTGCCCACCATTCACCGCATCATGCGCACCCTGGTCCGGGCGGGGTACGCCCGCCAACAGCCCTCCCGCCGGTACGCGCTGGGGCCGAGCCTCATCCGCCTGGGGGAGACCGCCAGCCGCACACTCGGTTCCTGGGCCCGGCCGTACCTGGCCGAGCTGACCGAGGCCACCGGCGAGACCTCCAACATGGCCGTGCTGGACGGCGCCCAGATCGTCTACGTCTCCCAGGTTCCCTCGCAGCACTCCATGCGCATGTTCACCGAGGTGGGCAGGCGCGTGGACGCCCACGCCACGGCCGTGGGCAAGGCCGTGATGGCCACCATGCCCGAGGACAGCGTCCTCCAGGTGCTCAACCGCACCGGCATGCACCCGCAGACCGAACGCACCATCACCGACGTGGAGACGATGCGCGCGGAGCTCGCCCGCATCCGGGAACGCGGCTACGCCCTCGACGACGGTGAGCAGGAGGTCGGGGTGCGCTGCTACGCCGTGGCCGTCCCCGACGCCCCGGCCGCCTCGGCGATCTCGATCAGCGGGCCCGAGGCGCGGATGAAGCGGATCTCCACCGAGGAGGTCGTCCCACTGATGCGTCGGCTGGCCACCGAACTCGGCACCGAACTCAGCTCGACGGGCGAGGCGGGCTGAGACGCGGTATGCCCCAGACACGGGTGTGGCCCCTGCTGGGCCAGTTTTAGGCAAAATCGGGGCGTCGAGGAAGGCCGAGTCGCCCCACATCCCCCTCACGGTAGGACTACAGTGGACAGAGCTGGAGGCGGGCGAAGAGTCCTTCGAAAACGGGGCTTCTTCCGGTTCGGTGAGGCACCCGTCGGGGAGGTTGTTGTGATGCTCGGAGCAGGCTGGCTAGGATGCGCATGCTTCCCACGGAAGATCACAAGTGAATAACGCGACCGGAAAGTCGCAGGGCAATACGTGTACGCCCCGCAGGCGCGGGGATGGACCCCAGCTCATATGCCCACATCCGAGCCCGCGCGGGTACGCCCCGCAGGCGCGGGGATGGACCGTCGGCCAGAGCTGCCAGGCGTTCGGTTTCGCTGTACGCCCCGCAGGCGCGGGGATGGACCGTGGTCGATGTCGACCTCGGAGGGATCGGAGATGTACGCCCCGCAGGCGCGGGGATGGACCACAGGGCCTCCGAGCTTAACGGAATGCTGAGTGGTACGCCCCGCAGGCGCGGGGATGGACCCATGGTGGGCACCCATGTTCTCGGTGGACCTGTGTACGCCCCGCAGGCGCGGGGATGGACCCGTCGATCTCGGATCCGGCCTTGATCTCGTCCTGTACGCCCCGCAGGCGCGGGGATGGACCCTCTGTGACCCACTCGTTGGCTAGATCCAGTTGGTACGCCCCGCAGGCGCGGGGACGGGCCGTGGTGGGCCAGTTTTAGGCAAAATCGGCACACGTACGCAGGAACAGGGCAAGGCATGAAAACGGCGCCCCGGGAATTCCCCGAGGGCGCCGTTGTTGTCTACGGCCTCACTCGAACCGGTTGTTCTTCACCGCGTCGAGGAACGCCGTCCACTGCTGGCGGGTGGCGGCGACGTAGCCGAGCTCGCGGTTCTTGGTGTCACGCACGGCGGCACCGTCGCCGACGCGGCCCACCTCGACGCAGTTGCTAACCCGGCCGGAACGGCTCGATTTCCGCCATCCTCGGGGGTGTACCGTCATGCTGTTTCCTCCAGCTGCTCTATGCGGGTAGCGATGAACCAGGCCGTCTCTGCCTTGATCATCGCTACCTGTTGGAGGTTATCTACCCCATCGCGGTAGGTGGTGGTGACTGCTCCGGGAGAGGAACATTCCGGAGTCGAACATTTCGAGTTGCGCGATCGGCGCTGCGGTGCCGAATTCAAAGTAGATGAAGTGCCCGCTTTCTCATCCACTGCTTCGCTGCCCACTTCTTCCGTACCCGCTGAGAAACGAAAGAGCTACCACGAAAACATCCCGACACCGTTCGAACGGTTCTTGGTGTCCCGAACGCCGACAACGGTCAACGACGTAGCCGCCCTCGACGCAGTTACCTGGGTTACCGCTATCGCTCGCCAAACAAAGAGCTGCTCGAACACCGAACCAAGAACCCCCTGGAAGAGCCCCCCTCCAGGGGGTTCTTGTCTTGCCGAGTTCACTCGAAGCGGCCGATCTTCACCGCGTCGAGAAACGCAGCCCACTGGTTGCGTGGGATGGCGAGCGTACCGCCGTCGCGATCCTTGGTATCGCGAACGCCCGTGAACCCAGGAACATGAGCAGCCTCGACGCAAGCGGCGTTCTGAGTGCTCCGAGTGCTTTTGAACCAGGACGCCCCCGTGAAGTCGGGCTGGTGCATGATCGGCGCCTCTCATTCGGTCGTTGTATATTGCGTCGCTACTGTCCGTATAAAGTCCAAAGACTCCTTGGGACCCAGAGCAGCAGCTTGTACCCGACTCCACAGGTTACGGTACTCGCTGACGCTCTCCTTACTGTCCAGGTATCGAGCGTCGTCATAGCTCTCTACGTAGACAAACTCCAGATCAGGAGTCACTCCCGGGGAAGGCACAGTCAGGAGCGTAAACTCGTGACTGATAGCTGCCGCGTATGTCTGAGCACTGAACGGCATCACCTGAAGGTGTACATGGTCCATCAAAGCCACCTGCTCCAGGTAACGGAGCTGGTCCAGCATCACGTCCGGTGTCCCGATCTGACGACGTAGGCATGACTCAGACAGGACGAACGATGAGGCTGGCGGAGAGTTCTTGGAGAAGATCGCCTGACGTTCTTGTCTGGCCTTGATGTTCGCGTCCACATCATGATCATCAGGACGTGGTGACGTGGTGTGGAGGGAGCGGATATACCCCTCCGTTTGCAAGATCCCGGGCACGATCTCACTCTGCACTTGCCGGATTTCGCTGGAGTCGGTCTCCAGATCGACATACATGCGGAACCACTCAGGGAACACAGCCCGGTAGCCACTCCAGCGCCCTCGCGAACTGCGTGTCCTCGCCAGCTCGACCATCCATTCCTTGTGCTCCTGTGTGTCACCGTACTCATCGAGCAGCAGCAAGAGATCTCCCTTGCTTATGCCGCTCTGGCCGAGTTCGAGGCGGCTGATCTTGGTTACGGCGCAGTCCAGGATGCGTGCTGCATCTGCCTGCTCCAATCCTGCGGCCTGACGCACATGCCTCAGCTCGTTACCAAGTTGCAACCGCCGGACGGTGTTCGTCGCCATAGCTCCTCCTGAGGTCCGCACTCCCCCGCGTGCCTGACGTGCTCATTATCGATCAGTGCACATGCATCCTGACGATCACCCGAAAGTAGCATTCCTAAATCTGCATTCCTACATATAGGATCCCATTAAAGAGATAGCGATCAGTACGACAGGATGTTGATAATGCAGGGTAAGGGTCCCACTGAGGCAATCCCGCCAGACCTGAGCAGTTCAGTTTCCGAAGGCGAGCGATGTGCCGTGCCGTGGTCGGATGAACCCCGCTGCCGTTTCGTGATCGGGCTGGACTGTTGGGCGATCCACGCTACGGGTGTGCAGCGGCGTGAGGCGTGTGCTCGGGCCGGGCGGGGGCTGGTGGCCTGTTTCTGTGGGGCACGGATCAGGCTGCCCCAGTGCCCGCCGCTGCGGGTGGTGGGCGGGTGGCATCACTACTGCTCGGAATGCCTGTGTTTTCTGATCGGTGCCAGTGATCGTCCGTTGGCGAGTCCGCTGCATTCCTACGAGTCCTGGCTGTGCGAGCTGGCCGGATGGGACGAGGCCGTTACCGCTTCCCCAGCACCTCGGGAGGTCTCGTGATCGTGGCCGTGTGCGGGGTGCTGCTGCGGCTGCTGTGCGGCAGCGGCCGTGCCCGACACCGAGTTGCCCGTCTTACTGCTGCTGGACCCTCTGGCCCGGGGCCCGGGCCGGGGCGCCAGCCCCGGCGGTGGGGATGGTTCGCCAGCGCGCACGAGTCCCGGTGGCATGCGTGTTCGGCCAACACCGAGGTCCGGCAGGACGGAGTGTGGGCGTTGTGTGGGCACCTGGCCCGACGGGGGCCGTTCCGCTGTCGGGCCGGAAACACCCCACCGGAGGAGGAACAACGATCGGCCTGTGAGGCCTGCCTGCACGTGGTCGGCTACCTGCCGCCACGCCTGCCCCGCCTGAAACCGGTGTACTTCACCACCGACCAGCCAGACCCGGAACCAAACTGGCCCACCACCGACCCCGACGAAGGAGCCCCCGGTAGCCCCTATCTACCGGGGACCAAACACCAGCCTACCGGAATAAGCCGTCACCGCCGCGCGGCCGGAAAGACCGAGGACACCCGATGACCGAACACCTGCCCACCACCTGGCGCGAACGCCGGCTGCACTGGCACGCCCACCTCCGCCACACCCCCAGCACACCGACACTCCGGCGCACCGAGCCCCCGGAGGCCGTGCTGCGGGACCCCGAAGCCGGAGCCGAATGGGTCGCCGACACACTCACCCGCCACAGCCTCACGCCGATCACCATCCGCTGGGACACACCGTGGAACGTGACCCTCGACGACCCCGCCGAACGGGACGCCCTCCGCGACCGGCACGTCCTGGCGGCGGGGCTGCCGGTGAAGGCCACGGTGGACACCGTCGCCGGGCGGCTCTACCTCCACATCGACCCCTACACACCCCCGCAATGCCCCCACCACAGAGCCCACGCCACCGGCGCGGGCTGACCCACCCGGTCCACGGTTCGGCGCTGGCGTTTCGCCGAACCGTTGCCGCCGGACTGGCGCTCCGATGACAACCGCAGGTCCAGCGGTACCCACACCGGTCGATACCGGGAACCCCCGGCGGTTCCCCGGAACCGTCAGTGACGACACGAGCAGGGCAGAACCGCCCTACGAGGAAGGAGAACAGGTTATGACAACGCCAACCAGCGAGCGCACCGAAACATTCGCCCACGAGCCGGTCGCCTCGCACTCGGCCCAGTTCCCGTTGGCCCGTCCTCAGGAGGGACAGCACCTCGGCCACCTTGCACAGCCGTGGGGACTGCGGAACATGGTCGCCGCCGGCGACCCGGCGCACAGGGCACCGAACGGCCGCTACGACCACCATCGCCAGCTCGCTGTTGACGAGCACGGTATGCCGCTGCACGAGCTCCACATGGGCATGACCACCACCAACATGGACGGCAACGAAGGGCCCTCCGAGGACTGGTCGGCCAAGGACTTCGCCCCGGACATGCCCGAGTCGAACTAGACCACGGAGGACACACCCGTGACCGTGCTGATCCTGGCCCGCGACATCGATCCCAGTGCGGATGCGATGGTCCAGGCCGTCCAACGACGTGACGTACGGGTGTATCGGGTGAACACCGCATGGTTTCCCGCGCAGCTCGGCCTGGCCGCCGAGCTGCGCGACGACCGCTGGTGCGGACACCTGACCACTCCCGCGCACACCATCGACCTGGCCGAGATCACCGGCGTGTACTACCGCGCCCCCGAAGCGTTCCGGTTCCCGAACGAGTGGGACCTGCCAGTACGCCAACACGCGTTCTTGGAAGCGAAATACGGACTGGGCGGGGTGTTGGCTTCGTTGCCGGCGGTGTGGGTCAATCACCCGTCGCGGTTGGCCGACGCCGCATACAAGCCCGTGCAACTGGCCGAAGCAGCCAGGCTCGGGCTGTGCGCGCCGCACACCGCGTTGACCAACGAACCGGATGCGTTCGCCTCGTTCGCACGGCGTGGTCGCACAGTGACGAAGATGCTCGGCAACACCAGCCTCACCAGCGACGACACCCACTCCGTGGCCTGGACACGCATACTCGACGCGACCGATCTCGACGACCTGAGCGGTATCGGGTCGACCGTGCACCTGGCCCAGCGGTGGGCGCCGAAGCAGGTCGAGGCACGCATCACCGCGGTCGGTGACACGATGACGACCGTGTGCATCGACGCGAAGAGTGCTGCGTCGCATGTGGACTGGCGCAGCGACGTCAGCGCGCTGCACTACGAGCTCATCGACCCACCACAGCGGGTCGCCGACGGCGTGCGCGCGCTGATGCGGCGATTCGGGTTGCTGTATGGCGCCCTGGACTTCGTGATCACTCCCGAGGGGCAGTGGGTCTTCCTGGAGATCAACCCGGGCGGGCAGTACGGGTGGCTCGAAGCCGCCACCGGCACGGCGATCACCGACCAGCTGGCCGACCTGCTCACCTCAGAGCCCATCGACCACGAGGAGCACCACCATGTCACAGCGTGAGGACTCCTGGACGGCTCGCGCGGCGCGGTTGGCCGAACAGCTGGAGAACGACGGGGCGCTGCACGATCCGTTGTGGAAAGAGGCCGTGGCCGCCACACCCCGCCACGAGCTGGTTCCGACCTTCTACCGGCAGAGCCCGGAACACCACGAATGGGAACCCGTGGACACGGCCACGCCGGAGGGCTTCGACGCGGCCTACTCCCCGACCACGCTGGTGACCTCGCTCGACGAGCGAGACCATCCACTCTCCAGCAGCACCAAGCCTGATCTGGTCGTGCGGATGTTGGAGCTGCTCGGTGTCCGTGAGGGGCATCGGGTGTTGGCGGTGGGGACGGGGTCGGGGTACACCACCGCGTTGTTGGCTCATCGGCTCGGTGACCGCAGCGTGTATTCCGTGGACATCGATCCTGCTCTGGTCGAGGCGGCTCGCGGCCGGTTGGCCCGTGTGGGGTGTCACCCCACGTTGGCCTGTCGGGACGGGGCGGAGGGGCTGGCCGAGCACGCGCCCTACGACCGCATCCTCGCCACCTGCTCGGTACCGCGGGTGCCGTGGCCCTGGGCCGACCAGCTCGTCTCCGGCGGCACGATACTCGTGAACGTGATGCCAGCAGCGTTCAACGCCGGCGGGCTCGTCGCACTGCACCACTGTGGTGACCGGTTGGAAGGTCGGTTCGCCGACCAGTGGGCCTCGTTCATGGGAATGCGCGGAGCCGGCCCGACCGTCCCCGGTCAACACCGAGCCCCCGACACCGGAAACCCTCGCACTCGGACGACGAACGCACCGCCCACCCCCTGGTGGGACAACCGGGTGGTGTGGCTGTTGGCCCAGTTCCACGGCCTGCCCGACGGGGTCACGATCGGGATGCGTGGGGAGGCGCAGACCGGTCACCCGGTGGCGGCCACCATGACCGCCCCCGACGGGTCCGCCGCCGAGATCGCCCTGGCCGCGACGAACGGTCACCACGAGGTCACCGAGACCGGGCCGACCTCGTTGTGGGAGCCGGTCGAACGCGCTCACCGCACCTGGTTGACCCACGGCAAACCCGACTGGCCCCGTCTCGGCCTCACCGTCACCGAGCACGAACAGCGGCTCTGGATCGACCACCCCGACAGCCCCAGCCACTGGACACTGTGACCACACACGGAGCGCACGCGCAGGGCCGGGCCAGTTTTAGGCAAAATCGGGATACCTCCGCGCACGCGCGGGGCCGGGCCGAGGGCCGATTTTAGGCAAAATCGGCCCACGGCCGCGCGGGGTGGGGCGGGGCTGACCGGGCAGGCCCCGTACACGTGAAGAGCCCCGGACTCCGCCATCCGCCGCCAGCGGTCGGGGTTGGTGAAGACCACGAGACGAAAACCGCTCAACAAACACCGGAGCGCGAGGCGACGCCAACGACAGGCGCTTCGAACATGCAACCGAGCGTGCCCCGCGAGTGCCCCGAACGCTCGGAGCGCGTGGTGTGACCTGTGCGCCCTCGGCAGGACTCGAACCTGCGACACCCGCCTCCGGAGGTCGTTCCGGTTGGCTTCGCTGCCTCGGACTTCCGGCGGGTGTCGCTGGTGAGCGTGCCGTGTGGTGCGGGTTGGTTGTCGTCGTTTGTCGTCGCTGATCGGTGGCGTGTGCCCCGGATGTGCCCCACAGGGGAACCGCTGATGGCGGTGGAGTGCGCCCCGCCAGACCCCTCCCTCATCCGACACCCAGCCGCCTTCAGCGGGCAAGCCGGTTAGTCAAGAGTGCCCGACCCCGTGCTCACCGCATCGTGGCGATGGGAGCCGATCGACTCTCTTGACTCACCGGATTGACCGCCATCCTCCAACGGCGGATGAGGGAGGGGTCGCCCACGATGCCAGGGCGCACGGATGCGCGTTCCCCGTTCACGTTCGGCGGCCCCTGCCGTGGTGTTCGGCCGCCTGCCTTCCGCTTCGCGTCCGGGGATGCCGCCCGCCCACCGCTTCCGCGGTCGGCCGCCGGCGCCGGGACCGGCGCCAGCCGCACGCCCGGCGTCGGCCTGGCCGACCGCACCAGACAAGCGGGCGGGCGGCTCTCCCCCGGACGCACCAGGCAAGCAGGCAGGCGGCCCCGGCAGGGGCCGCCCTTGATCCTGTAGAGAAATTCTGAACACGAGCTCTGCGTCGGGCTTCATGCGGGCAGTGACTGAGTCACGGTTACACCGTCGTGGTTGCGGACCGGTGGGATGTCAGTAAAGGCGTCCGTGACGCGTATGGCATAGACTTCGTCCATTTTGCTTAGAGCCTCGTTGAGCTCGAACCACCCGGCATGGGTGCTTTCGTCGGTGGGATGAGGTGTTCCCGACAGAGGGCGGCAACGGAATACGAGAGCGATGATTCCCCGGGAAAGATTTTTGTACGTGCCGCTCAGGCGTTCGACTTCGACGGATACGCCGGTTTCTTCGAGAACTTCGCGTTTCACTCCGTCCTCGAAGGTTTCTTCGAGTTCGAGGACGCCACCCGGAGCTTCCCAACGTCCGTTGTCCCGACGTTGGATCAAAAGGACTTGATCGTCCTCGTTGATCACTATGCCAGCCACGCTGACAGAGTGCTTTGGCATGTCCGGCATGGCGGCCTCCCGAAAAACGTTTCCGACGTGTATAGTAACACTTGTTTGGACGTCTGGAGGTGTGTCATGCAACTGGGTACGATCGATCGCACAAGCGATCGTCCTCCCTCCAAGCAGATCGCTGACGACCTCCGGGGCCTGATCCAGTCCTCCCGCCTGGTCGCCGGGGAGCAACTTCCCTCCGAGGCGAAGTTGATGGATCACTACGGTGTAGCCCGCATGACAGCACGCCAGGCGTTGCAGGAGCTCAAAAGCGAAGGCCTGGTTGTCTCGGAGCACGGCCGCGGAGTCTTCGTACGTCGCACGGTTCCCGTTCGACGGTTGGCCTCCGACCGGTTCGCACGCCGCTACCGGGATCAGGGAAAGGCCGCATTTCTGGCCGAAGCCGAAAAATCCGGGGCCACTCCCTCGGTGGACAGTATCCAAGTCACCGAAGATTATCCGGATGTCGAAGTTCAACAACGTTTGCGGGTTCCCGAAGACGAGATTGTTATCGTTCGCTCTCGTCGTTATCTGTCCGACGGTATTCCGGTGGAGACCGCTGTTTCGTACATACCCGGAGACATCGGAAAAGGAACGAAGATAGCGGAAATGGACACCGGTCCGGGTGGTATCTATGCCCGCATTGAAGACGCCGGACACACTCTTGAACATTTCACCGAGGAAGTAACCGCTCGTATGCCCACAGAGCGGGAGCGTGACCAATTGCAGTTGGGTACCTCGGTGCCGATCATGCGTGTGGTTCGTACCGCATACGACTTTCAGGGACGGGCTGTCGAGGTGTGTGACACGATCAAGGCAGCCCCTGCTTTCGTCCTGGAGTACGACTTCCCCGCACGCTAAGTTGCTTCACCCGAACAGAGCAGGCTAGACAGGTTGAAAGCTTGTCTAGAGGTGTGTATCGTAGAACTTACCTAGACAACTAGAGTTCACTAGCTGGAGGTCATCGTGACTGCTGTTGTGGATGTTTCTGCTGGTGTGGGTTCGGTGTTCACGCCGGAGCAGGTGGAAGCGTTGACAGGTTTTCGGTTCACGGACGGGTTGGGGCTGACCGGTCGGGCGTTGTGCGACTCGTCGTTTCGGAAGTTGCCGGAGTTTGCTCGGGACGTGGTGACGGAGCGGCTGGGGCTGCGGCCTGGTCAGTGGGATGCCTTGAGCGGCCGGCGTGAGGTGCTGGCAATCACGGGGGTTGGCCGGTGGGATCTTCCGGTGTGGTTGCCATGTGTGCGGCGTCAGTTGACCGGGGCCGTGCGGGGCGGCTGGGTCTGCGGGGACTGTGACGGCTCGTGTGCCCAGGTGGACTGGGACGGCTCGATCACCGGAACGGTGGGGGCGGCGGCATTGTGCTTCTGCCTGGTGTGACCGGTCGGTCGTGGTGATGCTGGTCATGGCGGAGAAAACTAGTCGGGCGGCTCGGCCTGGTGCGTTGGTGTCGGGTCTGCCGGGTGAGGATGAGCGGTTCACGAACGCGTTGCGCAACACGGATATGGCTGCCTTGCGTCAGCGGGTGCGGTCGGTGCGGGGGTGTGCGCGTCCGGTGTGGTTGTCCGGCTCGTGGTCGGCGCAGCGGTTCGATGGCACGGCGGTGGCCGAGTATGCGGGGCGGATCGCGGTGGCCTGCGGGAACCGGCGGGTGGCGGTGTGTGAGTCGTGCGCGGCACGGTATGCCGGGGATGCGTATCAGTTGGTCAAGGCTGGGCTCTCCGGCGGTAAAGGGGTGCCGGAAGCTACCGCTGAGCATCGGCGGGCATTTGTCACGCTGACCGCTCCCTCGTTCGGGCCGGTGCACACCCGGCCGACGTCGCCCCGCGGGATACCGCGTTCGTGCCGGTGCGGGGTCACGCATTCCGAGCACGATCCTGTGTTGGGCACCGCGCTGGATCCGGACTCCTACGACTACACCGGGGCGGTGTTGTTCAACGCCTACGCGGGCGCGTTGTGGCACCGGTTCCGGATGATGCTGGCGCGGCTGGTCGCCGCTGCGGTCGGGGTCAGAGTCTCGCGAGCCAGTGAGGTGTTCCGGCTGTCGTACGCGAAGGTGGCCGAGTACCAGCGGCGCGGGCTGGTGCACTTCCACGCGGTGATCCGGCTGGACGGGCCGGCTGGTCCGGGAGATCCCGCCCCGGTCGGGGTCGATGAGCAGACGTTGCGGGAACTGGTCCTCGTCGCCGCTCGGCGGGTCGCGGTGCCGGTCGAGCCCACCGAGCATCACGCGGGCTACACACTGCGGTGGGGCGAACAGATCCAAGTGGACTCCATCGAGCCCACCGCGCCCGACGGGGCCGAGGGGCAACGGCTGCACGATCGGCGGGTGGCGAGCTACATCGCCAAGTACGCCACCAAAGGCACCGAGACCACCTCGGGCGCGGATGTGCGTATCCGCAGCGAAGCCCATATTTCCCACCTGGAGGTCTCCGAGCATCACCGGGCGATGATCCGCACCGCCTGGCGGATCGGACACCGCCGGTGGGCACACATGCTCGGCTTCGGCGGGCACTTCCTGACCAAGTCCCAGTACTACTCGACCACCTTCACCGAACTTCGCCACGTGCGGGCCCAGCACCAACGCAGCGCGCACCTGGCCGAGCTCGGCATCGCCGACACCGAGGCGATCGAATTGGTCAGTGATTGGAGTTTCGTCGGCATCGGCTGGGCCAACGCCGCCCAACGCGAACTCGCCCAAGCCATCAGCCACCGCCACGGCCACGCCCAACGCACCTACGACACTGCCCGAACCGACATCGACGGGAGCGAGCATGGCTGACATCGATGACCGGTGGCACCGCACCGGCCCGGACGGGACCAAACACCGCACAGACCGGTACGGGCAAGGAGCGCGGTGGCTGCTGCGCTGGCGTGATCCGGACGGTAAACAGCGTAAGAAGAGCTTTCGTCGTAAAGCCGACGCCGAAGCCTACGCCGCCACCGTCGAACACGGGATACGCTCCGGCTCCTACATCGACCCCAACGCCGGAAAGATTCTCGTTGACGAGTGGGCCAAGAAGTGGCTCGATGCTCAAGCGCATTTGGCGGCTTCGACGTATGCCCGTTACGAGACTGCGGTCAACACCCACATCCTGCCGAAGTGGGGCAATGTCTATCTCTCGTCGGTCAAGCACGCCGACGTGCAGCAGTGGGTGTCGAGTTTGGCCTCGTCCTTGTCAGGAACCTCGGTGGCGAAGGTCCACCGGGTGTTCTCGCTGATGCTCGGGTGGGCTGTGCGGGACGGCCGGCTGGCTCGCAATCCCGCTGAGGACATCCGGCTTCCGCGACCGTCGCCCTCGGAACATCGTTACCTTGACCACGCTCAGGTCGCCAAGTTGGCGGACCGGTGCGGCTCTTACGGGCTCATCGTGCGGTTTTTGGCCTACACCGGCTTGCGGTGGGGCGAGTTGGCGGCGTTGACGGTGGGCCGGGTGGATCTGAAGCGACGTCGGGTGCACGTGGCCGAGTCGGTCACCGAGGTCAACGGCGAACTCGTGTGGGGCACACCCAAGACGCATGAGCGCCGTTCGGTGCCGCTGCCGCGGTTCCTGGTCGAGGAGTTGGCGAGTCGGGTCAACGGTCGTCCCTCGGACGCGCTACTTTTCACGGCTCCGCAGGGTGGAGTTCTGCGGGTGCGCAACTTCCGCCGTGCGGTGTTCGACGCTGCCGTTCGCGAGGTCGGACCGAAGGGATTCCACCCGCACGAGTTGAGGCACACTGCGGCATCACTGGCGATCGCTTCCGGTGCGGACGTGAAGCTCGTCCAACAGATGCTCGGGCACAAGACCGCCACGATGACGCTGGACCTCTACGGGCACCTGTTCCCGGATCGGCTCAACGAGATCGCCGACCGGATGGACTCGGCCGTACGTGCCCCAAATGTGCCCCAAGAGTAATCTCGGGAGGGTGTGTACCCCTTCTGACCTGTGCGCCCTCGGCAGGACTCGAACCTGCGACACCCGCCTCCGGAGGGCGGTGCTCTATCCGCTGAGCTACGAGGGCGTGCCCGTTGTGAGCTGACATCAGTCTAGCCCACCGGTTCGCCGCCCGAACCGAGGGGGTGGGGTGCGGATCTTTTCGGAGCGCACCGGCCTTGCTCCGCCTCCTTCTCCCGCCGGGGTGCGGACCCGGTCCGACAGCCCCGTCTCACCGGCGTGATCCCGCGCGAACCTACCCCGGAGTTTCCCAGATTCTGGAAAGGGCGGTGCTTCGTGGGCGCGCGGGGAGCGCTTCCGGTGGCACCCGCTGGCTAACCAGCGGGATTGCTTTTTTAGACTGCATCGGGTGACACCAGCAGCGCTTGCCGAACTCGTCCGAACGACCGCCGTAGACGTGCTGTCCGCCCGAGGGGTGGACACCTCGGTGCTGCCGGAGACGGTCACGGTCGAGCGACCCCGCAACCCCGAGCACGGCGACTACGCCACCAACCTCGCCATGCAGGTCGGCAAACGGGCCGGGGTCGCCCCGCGCGAACTGGCCGGTTGGTTGGCCGAGTCCCTGGCGGAGCGCGACGAGATCTCCTCGGCCGAGGTGGCCGGACCGGGCTTCCTGAACCTGCGCCTGGCCGCCGACGCGCAGGGAGCCATCGTCCGCGACGTGCTCACCAAGGCGGAGGAGTTCGGATCCGGCGACCTCTACGCGGGGCTGCGGGTGAACCTGGAGTTCGTCTCCGCCAACCCCACCGGCCCCATCCATCTCGGCGGCACCCGCTGGGCCGCCGTGGGGGACGCGCTCGGGCGCATCCTGCGCGCCCAGGGCGCGGAGGTCACCCGCGAGTACTACTTCAACGACGCCGGCGCCCAGATCGACCGGTTCGTGCGTTCGCTGGTGGCCGCCGCGCGGGGTGAGGAGATCCCCGAGGACGGCTACGGCGGCGAGTACGTCGCCGAGATCGCCTCCGAGGTCCTCCGGCGTGAGCCGGGTGCCCTGGACCTTCCCGAGACCGAGCGTGACGAGGTGTTCCGCCGCACCGGCGTCGGCCTGATGTTCGACGAGATCAAGCGCAGTCTCCACGAGTTCCGCACCGACTTCGACGTGTTCTTCCACGAGGACTCGCTGCACGAGTCGGGCGCGGTCACCGAGTGCCTGGACCAGCTCAAGGAGTCCGGCAGCCTCTACCACGCGGAGGGGGCGTGGTGGCTGCGTTCCACCGAGTTCGGCGACGACAAGGACCGGGTGGTCGTCAAGAGCGACGGGGACCCCGCCTACATCGCCGGCGACATCGCCTACCTGCGGGACAAGCGCGAACGCGGTTTCCAGCTGTGCCTGTACATGCTGGGGGCCGACCACCACGGCTACATCCCGCGCCTGAAGGCGGCGGCCGCCGCGATGGGCGACGACCCGGACTCCGTCGAGGTGTTGATCGGGCAGCTGGTCAACCTCGTCCGCCACGGCGAACCCGTCCGCATGAGCAAACGCGCCGGAACCGTGGTGACGCTGGAGGACCTCGTCGAGGCGGTCGGCGTCGACGCGGCTCGGTACTCGCTGGTCCGCTCCTCGGTGGACTCGCCGGTGGACATCGACCTGGACCTGATCAGCAAGCACACCAACGAGAACCCGGTGTTCTACGTCCAGTACGCCCACGCCCGGCTGTCCTCGTTGCAGCGCAACGCCGCCTCCCTGGGGATCGTGCGGGGCGAGGTCACCGAGGCCGACCTGGGGCTGCTCACGCACGAGCGCGAGGGCGACCTCATTCGGACCCTCGGCGAGTTCCCCCGGGTGGTGCGTTCGGCCGCCGAGCTGCGCGAACCGCACCGCGTCGCCCGCTACCTGGAGGAGCTGGCCACCGCCTACCACCGGTTCTACGACTCCTGCCGTGTCCTGCAACCGGGCGACGACCAGGCCGGGCCGTTGACGGTCGCCCGGCTGCACCTGTGCGAGGCCGCCCGCCAGGTGCTCGCCAACGGGTTGTCCCTGCTCGGTGTCAGTGCCCCCCAACAGATGTAGAGGAGGCGCATCATGCGCGCCCATCCCGCGGGTCCGCGGCACGCGGACGTGCTCGTGCCGAGCTCCGGTCCCGCCGCTCCGTCCTCCGTGGAGGAGGTGAACCACCTGCATCCGGCGGTGTGGCCGCGCAACGCGGCCCGCCGGGCGGACGGGGTGACCACGCTGGCGGGCAACGACGTCCGCGAACTGGCCGAGCGCTACGGCACCCCCCTCTTCGTGTTGGACGAGGACGACTTCCGCTCCCGGTGCCGGGAGCACGCCGAGGCCTTCGGCGACCCGGCGGCGGTGCACTACGCCGCCAAGGCCTTCCTGTGCACCGAGGTGGCGCGCTGGATCAACGAGGAGGGACTCGGTCTCGACGTCTGCACCGGCGGTGAGCTGGGGGTGGCGCTGCGGGCCGGCTTCCCCCCGGAGCGGATCGCGATGCACGGCAACAACAAGTCCTCGGCCGAGCTGGCCGCCGCCCTGGACGCCGGCGTGGGCTCGGTGGTGCTCGACTCGTTCCACGAGATCGCGCGCTTGGAGCACCTGGCGGCCGAACGCGGCCTCCGGCAGTCGGTGATGATCCGGGTCACGGTGGGCGTGGAGGCGCACACCCACGAGTTCATCGCCACCGCCCACGAGGACCAGAAGTTCGGTTTCTCCCTCGCCTCGGGGGACGCGGCCGAGGCGGCCCGGCGGGTGCTGAAGTCCGACTCGCTGCACTTGGTCGGTCTGCACAGCCACATCGGTTCGCAGATCTTCGACGACGACGGCTTCGAACTCGCCGCCCACCGCGTTCTCGGACTGCTGGCCGAGCTGCGTGCCGAACACGGCCCGGAGGCGCTGGAGTCGGTGACGACGATCGACCTCGGAGGTGGGCAGGGCATCGCCTACAGCCCCGCCGACGATCCGCTTGCCCCCGCTACGCTGGCCGAGCGGCTGAACGAGGTCGTGCGCAGGGAGTGCGCCACCGCGGGCATCACGCCGCCGCGGATCGTGGTGGAACCGGGACGGGCGATCGCCGGGCCGGGTACCGTCACGCTCTACGAGGTGGGCACCATCAAGGACGTCGAGCTGGACGGCGGGGCCTCCCGCCGGTACGTCAGCGTCGACGGCGGAATGAGCGACAACATCCGGACCTCGCTCTACGACGCGGTTTACGACTGTCGTCTGGTCTCCCGCGCGGGGGAAGGGCCCGGAGTGCTGTCCCGCATCGTGGGCAAACACTGCGAATCCGGTGACGTGGTGGTGCGGGACAACTGGATGCCCGAGGATGTGGCCCCGGGCGACCTGGTCGCCGTGGCCGCCACGGGAGCCTACTGCTACGTGATGGCCAGTAACTACAACCGGCTCCCCAAACCCGCCGTGGTCGCGGTACGCGACGGCGAGTCGCGGTTGTTGCTGCGCAGGGAGACCGAGGACGACCTGCTTCGGCTGGAGGTGTGAGTGATCGAGGAGCGGCAACCGATCAGGGTGGCGCTGTTGGGGTGCGGCACGGTGGGCACCGAGGTGGTGCGCCTGCTGCACGAGTACCCCGCCGAGTACGCCGCCCGAACCGGTGCTCCGGTGCACGTCACCGGTGTGGCGGTGCGACGTCCCCACAAACACCCCGAGGTCCCGGAGCGGTTGTTGACCACCGACCCCGCGACCCTCGTGGAGGGCGACGCCGACGTGGTGGTGGAGCTGATCGGCGGCATCGAGCCCGCCCGTTCACTGCTGCTGCGGGCGCTGCGCGCGGGCAAGTCGGTGGTGACGGCGAACAAGGCGCTGCTGGCCGAACACGGCTCCGAGCTGTACGCGGCGGCCGACGAGAACGGCGCCGACATCTACTTCGAGGCGGCGGTGGCCGGGGCCATCCCGCTGCTGCGGCCGCTGCGGGAGTCCCTGGCCGGGGACCGCATCAACCGCGTCATGGGCATCGTCAACGGCACGAGCAACTACATCCTCTCCGCGATGGACGCCACCGGAGCGGGCTACGCCGAAACCCTGGAGGAGGCCGGGCGGCTCGGTTACGCCGAGGCCGACCCCACGGCGGACGTGGACGGTTTCGACGCCGCCTCCAAGGCGGCCATCCTCGCGTCGCTGGCCTTCCACACCCGGGTCACCGCCTCCGACGTCCACCGGGAGGGCATCTCCGGAGTGGGTGCCGGGGAGATCCAGGCCGCCCGCGCGCTGGACCGCACGGTCAAGCTGCTCGCCATCTGCGAGCGGGTGCTCGACGAGGACGGCACCGAAGCGGTCTCGGCACGGGTGCACCCGGCCATGATCCCCCGGGAGCACCCGCTGGCCGGGGTCTCCGGAGCGTTCAACGCCGTGTTCGTCGAGGCGGAGTCCGCCGGGCAGCTGATGTTCTACGGCCAGGGCGCCGGCGGCGCCCCCACGGCGAGCGCCGTGCTGGGGGATCTGGTGGCCGCGGCCAGGAACGTCGTGGTCTCCGGCAAGGGCCCCCGGGAGTCGGCCCACGCCCAGCTTCCGGCGCGTTCCATGGACCACACCCCGACGCGCTACCACATGAGCCTGGACGTCGCGGACAAGCCCGGAGTGCTGTCCCAGGTGGCCGCGACGTTCAACGAACACGACGTGAGTATCTCGGTGGTGCGCCAGGAAGGGCGCGGCGAGGACGCCAGCCTGGTGGTGGTGACCCACACCGCCAGCGACGCCGCGCTGCGCAGCACGGTGGAGAAGGTCGCGCAACTGCCCTCGGTGCACGAGGTCGTCAGCGTCATGCGGGTGGAAGGGGAACGGTCTTGACCTCGGAAACGTCTCTCGCCGCCGCGCGCCCCGGCCAGGGGTGGCCGGGGATCGTGGAGGCCTATCGCGACCGGGTGGCGGTTCCGGAGGGGGCCGAGGTGGTCACCCTGCAGGAGGGGAACACCCCGTTGGTGTTCGCCCCTTACCTGTCCGAACTGACCGGCTGCGAGGTCCACGTGAAGGTGGAGGGGGCCAACCCCACCGGATCCTTCAAGGACCGGGGGATGACCGTGGCGATGACCCACGCCAGGGCGGCGGGCATGCGTGCGGTGATCTGCGCCTCCACCGGCAACACCTCGGCGTCGGCCGCCGCCTACGCGGCCCGCGCGGGAATGGGTTCCGCCGTGCTGGTTCCCGAGGGCAAGATCGCCATGGGCAAGCTGGCCCAGGCCGTGGCGCACGGGGCGCGCATCCTGCAGGTGCGGGGCAGCTTCGACGACTGCCTCGAACTGGCCCGCAAGACGGCCGCGGCCTATCCGGTGACGCTGGTCAACTCGGTCAACCCGGTGCGTCTGATCGGCCAGAAGACGGCCGCCTTCGAGATCTGCGATGCCCTGGGCACCGCTCCCGACGTGCACTGCCTGCCGGTGGGCAACGCGGGCAACATCACCGCCTACTGGGCGGGCTACTCCGACTACCTCGCCGAGGGGCGCAGCGACCGGGCCCCGGCGATGTTCGGTTTCCAGGCGGAAGGGGCGGCCCCGTTGGTGCGGGGTGAGCCGGTCTCGGACCCGGAGACCGTGGCCACCGCCATCCGGGTGGGCAGCCCCGCCTCCTGGAACGGGGCCGTCACGGCCAGGGCGGAGTCGGGGGGACTGTTCTCGGCCGTCTCCGACGAGCGGATCCTGCGGGCCTACCGGCTGCTGGCCTCCCGGGAGGGGATCTTCGTGGAGCCGGCCTCGGCGGCGAGCGTCGCGGGACTGCTGGCCACCTCCGAGGAGGGAAGGCTGCCGGTGGGCTCCACCGTGGTGTGCACCGTCACCGGACACGGCCTCAAGGATCCGGACACCGCGCTGGCGGACATGGCCGAGGTGCGTTCGCTTCCGGTGGATCCCGAGGCGGTGGCGACGGCATTGGAGCTCGTGTGACGCGGGAGATGACGGGGACCCCGGAGCGGGTGCGGATCACCGTTCCGGCCTCCACCGCGAATCTCGGGGCGGGTTTCGACACGCTCGGGATGGCTCTGGGGTTGTACGACACCGTGGAGGTCGCCGCCGTGGACGGGCAGCCGGGCACGGCGCGTGTCGAGGTCACCGGCGCCGGGGAGGGTGCGGTTCCCACGGACGGTGAACACCTGGTCGTGCGGGTGCTGCACCGCACTCTCGACCGGTTGGGGGTGCGACCGCCCGCCGTGGAGATGCGGTGCGTCAACTCCGTGCCGCACGCGCGCGGACTCGGTTCCTCGGCCGCGGCCATCGTCGCCGGTGTCACGGCCGGTTACCACTTCGCCGGACACGATGTTCACTCCGAGCGCACACGCGCGGAGATGGTGGACGTGGCCGCCGCCGAGGAGGGGCACGCCGACAATGTGGCCGCGTGCCTGCTCGGTGGGTTGGTCATCGCGTTCACCGTGGAAAATCGTTATAGATCTGTTCGTCTGGAACCGCACCCGGAATTGGTTCCGGTGGTTCTCGTTCCCGAGTCCGAGTCGGCGACTCACACGATGAGGGGATTGTTGCCCGAAAGCGTTCCCCACGCGGACGCCGCGTTCACGGCGGGCCGGTCCGCCCTGGTGGTGCACGCGCTCACCCGCAGGCCCGACCTGCTCCACGTCGCCACGGAGGACCGCATCCACCAGGACTACCGGGAACCGGCCATGCCGCGAACCCTGGGACTGTTGCGCGCACTCCGGAATAACGGGGTCGCCGCCACCGTTTCGGGAGCGGGCCCCACCGTGTTGGCGCTGCCTCCGGCGGGGGATCTTCCTCCCGAGGTGGCCGTGGACGGTTTCGACGTACTGCGACCGGGGGTGGACAGGTCCGGTGTGCGGGTGCACACCGAGGGGTGAGCCCCACGGGCCGTGTCCTCCCGCCGCGAGTCCCGGTATCCCCCGTTGACCTGGTTCTCCTCCTGGAGGTCTCCCGGTGGCGGGGGTGGGCGCCGGGTGAGAGTCGAGTGGTATAAAGGGGGTGTCGGCATCGTGGTTGTCGAAACCTCGCTTCCGTCGGGACCGGCCCACGATTCGGCAGGGGATCCGGTAGGATCCCGACCGAGCAGGGGCGCTCCGCCGTGGGCGTGTCATGCTCTTGGTTGTTGCACCGGAGTGACTCGGCGTATACCCTCAAGGTCAATCAGTCACCGGGCGCATCGGCGCCGGTGCTCTGCCCGGGATTTCGTCCCGGGACGCATCCCTCGCTGTGAACCGACTGCGTCTTCCGGACGGAGAGCAGGACGGCGGGTAGCCGATCGCGGTGACCGAGTCAGGAGTTGTCAACTCAAGGGGTTCGTTTCGTCGAGTCGAACTTCACGTAGTTGCCGGTGTCGGACTGGGAGCTCTGGCGTTACGGATTGTGGTTCCGCACGGCATTCGCGAATAACTTCGGTGGCCACAGTGGAGACTGCGAGGTCCCGGCCACCGTGGTTGGCGGTCGCGCCGGGCCATTCTCCGGGCGTGTGCTGCCGGTTCCGTCGACATCGGTCGTTTCGGTGGGTCCGGTAACGGTCAGGCAGTGAGGCATGCATCCACGAGTGGTGAGCGAACACGGTCAAGATCAACCCGGTAGGTGGTCGTCATGCCGTGGACGGGTGATATCACCAGGGGTGCGCGAGTCAGGCGCCTCCGCTGCCCGGTGCTGCCGGATTTCGAGTGGGTGCCGACACCACGCGCGCCGGGTGTCCTCGTCGAGTTCATTCGACACAGGGGCCGGTAGCACTACAAGGCCGCTCGTGTTCGCAGCGAGCGGGGAATCCGCTGGGCCGCGTAGGAGGCGCGGATCCGGTCAGGAAGGACATTCGTGAGCAACACCGATCTGTTGAGCAGCGAGACGGCCAACGGCGTCTCCCCTTCCGGCGGGCAGGAGTCCGAGTCGTCACAACAGGCAGCTTCCGGTTCGGGGGCCAACGGCAACACACGTCGTCGGGGCGGCCTGTCCGGAATGGTGCTGGCCGAACTACGGCAGCTCGCCGGCGAATTGGGGATCGACACCACAGGCCTGCGCAAGGGCGATCTGATCGCCGCGATCAAGGAACGTCAGGGAAACTCGGCAGCCCGCTCGTCGGACTCGTCCGCGAACTCGCAGCCGACTCTTGACCAGCAGGCTGAGCAGGAGCCCAAGAGCCGGGACAAGGGGGCGGCCCCCCAGGGGCAGAACGCCGGGGAGAAGTCCGGCACGGCCTCCGCCGACTCGGCGCCTTCCGGCACGGACTCCTCCGCCCCGAGCACCGAGGGAACCTCCGGCTCCGAACGGCGTTCGAACGGCTCCGCCCCGAACCGGGGCGGTTCGCGCCGATCCGGGGACGGATCCGGTGAGGACGGACGCCGGGGGAACCGGCGTCGCCGCTCCTCGGGACGTTCCGGCGGTCAGCAGGACCAGAACTCGGACGACCGGGGCGACCGTTCCGACTCCCAACGCGGTGGTGACGGCGGCGGTGACCGGCAGGACAACCGCAGGGACAACCGCACCGACTCCAACCGGGGGGACAACGGCAACAACTCGCGGCAGCAGGAGGACGAGGAACGCGGCGGACGACGCAGCCGGCGCTTCCGCGACCGGCGGCGCAACCGCGGTCGCGGGGACAACGAGCCGGAGGTCCGCGAGGACGACGTGCTGCTGCCGGTCGCCGGCATCCTCGACGTGCTGGAGAACTACGCCTTCGTCCGCACCTCGGGGTACCTGGCCGGGCCGAACGACGTGTACGTCTCGTTGTCGCTGGTCCGCAAGTACGGTCTGCGGCGAGGTGACGCCATCAAGGGTGTGGTGCGCCAGCCCCGGGAGGGCGAGCAGCAGCGGCAGAAGTTCAACCCCCTGGTGCGGGTCGACGCCATCAACGGCCTGGAGCCGGAGGCGGCCAAGCGCCGCGCCGAGTTCCACAAGCTGACGCCGCTGTACCCCAACGAGCGGTTGCGGCTGGAGACCGAACCGCAGAACATCACCAGCCGGGTCATCGACCTGGTCATGCCCGTCGGCAAGGGGCAGCGCGCGCTCATCGTCTCCCCGCCGAAGGCGGGCAAGACCATGGTGTTGCAGTCGATCGCCAACTCGATCACCGTCAACAACCCCGAGTGCCACCTCATGGTCGTTCTCGCCGACGAGCGGCCGGAGGAGGTCACCGACATGCAGCGTTCGGTGAAGGGCGAGGTGATCGCCTCCACGTTCGACCGTCCGCCGTCCGACCACACCACCGTCGCCGAGTTGTCCATCGAACGGGCCAAGAGGTTGGTCGAGATGGGCCACGACGTGGTGGTGCTGCTGGATTCGATCACCAGGCTGGGCCGTGCCTACAACCTCTCGGCACCCGCTTCGGGACGCATCCTGTCGGGTGGTGTGGACTCCACCGCGCTGTACCCGCCGAAGCGTTTCCTCGGTGCGGCCCGCAACATCGAGAACGGTGGTTCGCTGACCATCTTCGCCACCGCGCTGGTGGAGACCGGATCCACCATGGACACGGTCATCTTCGAGGAGTTCAAGGGCACCGGCAACGCCGAGCTCAAGCTGGACCGCAAGCTGGCGAACAAGCAGCTGTTCCCCGCCGTGGACGTCGACAGCTCCAGCACCCGCCGGGACGAGCTGCTGATGTCCTCGGACGAGTTGGCCGTGCACCACAAGCTGCGCCGGGTGCTCGCGGCGCTGGACAGCCAACAGGCCCTGGAGCTGGTGCAGGACAGGCTGCGCAAGACCCGTACCAACATCGAGTTCCTCACCCAGGTGGCCAAGACCACCCCGGGCAAGGAGGAGGAGTGACCGGTCTCCCCGGTGGGCCGCCGGGCCTCCGGGGACCGGTGTTGTTCCCTTCCGCCGGTGAGGGTGGCACCCGGAGTGCCTCCGGGAACGCGGCGGTGGCCCACCGTGCCGGAGCGGGTTCGGCTCTCCCGGAAGGGAGCTCGCTTCCGGCGTGCGGGTGACCGGCGTCGTGAGTGCCGCGTGGCCGTCACGGTGCCGGATCCTGCAGGCCGCCGCCGGAATACCGGGTGCCCACCCTGCGTTGCAGGTCAGCCGTCTCGGTCTGGCAGAATCGAGACCCGTTCCGGTGCCGGTTCACCTCCGGGACACCGCGAGGACCCGGTGCCACGAGGAGAGGATTGAGCATGAAGAGCGGCATTCACCCCGAGTACGTGGAAACGCAGGTGACCTGCGACTGCGGTAACACGTTCACCACGCGGAGCACCAGGACGGACGGGCACATCCACGTCGAGGTTTGCTCCAACTGCCACCCGTTCTACACGGGCAAGCAGAAGATCCTGGACACCGGCGGTCGTGTCGCCAAGTTCGAGGCTCGCTACGGTCGTCGTCCGCAGAACGCCCGCACCAAGAAGTGAACCGAGTCCACGGCGCCCGCCTTCCCGGAAGGCGGGCGCCGTTCTCGGCTCCCGTCGTGGGACCGGCGACGATGAACGCGCCGGGAGGTGGTGGTTTTCCGGCCCCCCGTCCGGGAGGCCACCTCCCCGGAGCCGGTGTGGCTCGTTCCCGACGCGGGGCGGTGGTCCCGGCCGGACTCCCTCGGAGCACCACCCGTGGGATCCGCCCGTGGCGGGGATCCGTGTCGGACTCGTAGTGAAAGTGGGGAGCACCGTGGAGACGTCGAGGCTCGAGGAGTTGCTCGCCGAGTACACCGAGCTGGAGGGACGGCTCGCGGACCCGGAGGTGCACGCCGACCAGGCTCAGGCGCGCAAGCTCGGTAAACGGCACGCCGAGCTGACACCCATCGTGCGCACGGCGCGGGAGCTGGACCAGGCCCGGTCCGATCTCTCCACGGCCAGGGAACTGGCCGGTGAGGATCCGGGACTGGCTCAGGAGGCCCAGCAGCTCGAACACCGGATTCCCGAGCTGGAGGACAGGCTGGCGGAGCTGTTGGCTCCCCGCGACCCCCGGGACGGTTCGGACGTGGTGCTCGAAGTGAAGTCCGGCGAGGGCGGGGAGGAGTCCGCCCTGTTCGCCGGCGACCTGCTGCGGATGTATCTGCGCTACGCCGAACGGCAGGGCTGGCATGCCGAGATCCTCGGGGCGACCGAGTCCGAGCTCGGCGGTTACAAGGACGTCATCGTCACCGTGAAGTCCAAAGGGGAGCCCGGCCTGGAGGGGGTCTGGGCCCAGCTCAAGTTCGAGGGGGGTGTGCATCGCGTCCAACGGGTCCCCGTCACCGAGTCCCAGGGGCGGGTGCACACCTCCGCCGCCGGGGTGCTGGTGTATCCCGAACCGGAGGAGGTCGAGGTGGAGGTCGACGAGAAGGACCTGCGCATCGACGTGCACCGTTCCTCCGGCCCCGGTGGGCAGAGCGTGAACACCACGGACTCGGCGGTGCGGATCACCCACCTTCCCACGGGGATCGTGGTGGCCTGCCAGAACGAGAAGTCCCAGTTGCAGAACAAGACACGGGCCATCCAGGTGCTGCGGGCCAGGTTGCAGGCCATGGCCGAGGAGGAGGCCGAGCGGGAGGTGGCCGAGACCCGGCGCAGCCAGGTACGCACCGTGGACCGTTCGGAGCGGGTACGCACCTACAACTTCCCCGAGAACCGCATCTCGGACCACCGGATCAACTTCAAGGCCTACAATCTGGACCACGTGTTGGACGGAGAGCTCGACGCGGTGCTCGGGGCGCTGCGGGAGGCGGACCGCCGTGAGCGGATGGCGAACGGAGGATGAGTCCCGCATGACCGCCGGTACCGGCGCCGGGACGGAGTGCTCGGGCGCGGGAGCTTCGGGAGCCCGGGATGCGCCCGTACACGGCAGCCCGCTGCGCCCGGCGATCCTGGAGGGGGAACGTGTCCTCGACGCCGCCGGCGTGCCCTCCGCCCGCGCCGAGGTCGAGATGTTGGCCGCCCACCTGCTCGGGACCGAACGCACCGGGCTGGTGATGTTCCCGAGGGTGGAGCCCTTCGTGCTCGACTCCCTCGGCGAGCTGGTCCGGCGTCGTGCCGAGCGGGTGCCGCTGCAACACCTGACCGGCACAGCGATCCTGGGCGGGGTGACTCTCGCCGTGGGGCCGGGGGTGTTCGTGCCGCGTCCGGAGACCGAGTGGCTGCTGGAACGGGGACTGCGCTGGTTGCGGGACCGCCGGGATCCGGTGGTGGTCGACCTGTGTACCGGATCCGGTGCGCTCGCCCTGGCGCTGGCGCACGAGCGCCCGGACGCGCGGGTGTTCGCCGTGGACAACGACCGGGCGGCCCTGGAGTGGGCGCACCACAACGCCGCTCTCCGCCGGGAGCTCGGTGACACCCCGATCGAGGTGATCGCCGGGGACGTCACCGATCCGGACCTGTTGGCCGAGCGCGCGGGAAGCGCGGACCTCGTCGTGTGCAACCCCCCTTATGTCCCGGAGGGAACTCCCGTGCCCCCCGAGGTCGGTGAGCACGACCCGCACGGGGCCGTCTTCGCCGGAGGGGACGGTCTGGAGCTGGTTCCGCACGTCGTGGCCCGCGCGGAAGGGCTGCTGCGCCCGGGCGGGCTGCTGGGCGTGGAGCACGACGAGACGCACGGTGGCGCGGTGGCCGCTCTGATGCGTCGGCGGCCCACGCTGGCCGGTGTGGAGACGCACCCGGACCTGACGGGGCGGCCGAGGTTCGCCACCGCCGTCCTCTCCGGGGAGACGGACTCGGCCGGGACGGGCTCAGCCCAGGCGGTTGACGAACTCGCGTAGCACCCCGTTGAACTCGCCGGGCTTTTCCCGGTGACACCAGTGACCGGCCTCCCGGATCACCCGCAGGTCGCATCCGGGAATCGCCCGTGCCGCCTTCTCGGCCGTGGCCAGGGGGATCCACGAGTCGTGTTCCCCGTGCACGAGCACGGTGGGGCAGCGCAGCCCGTGTACTCCGGGCAGGTGGTTGACGCGCATGTGGCCGCTGCCCACGGCCTCGGAGTACCAGCCGCAGAGCAGGCCGGCGCGTTCGCGCAGTTCGGCGTGCAGCTCGGTCAACAGCTGTTCCCGGTCGAACAGCCGGTTCGGGTCGTGCAGCAGCCTGCGCGCGAGAAGCCCGCAGAACTCACGGCGGAGCGCGAGCAGCCTGCTCGCCGTCCAGTCCGGAAACCGGGCGCGGGTCCGCAGGTAGGTACCCAGCTGGTGGGGGAGGCTGTGTCGCAGTCCCTCACAGCCGGTCAACACGAGTCCGCGCACCCGCTCGGGGTGGCGCAGGGCGAATCCCGCCGCCGCGCTGCCGCCCACGGAGCTGCCGACCAGCACCGCCCGGGAGATCCCCCAGCTGTCGAGCAGCCAGCGCAGCACCTCCTCCAGGGTGCGTTGTCCGAGGGCACCCGACCACTGTTTGCTCCCCCCGTGCCCGGGCAGGTCGGGCAGGTACACCCGGTGGTCCACGGACAGCGGGGCGATGGTGTGTCGCCAGCTGATCAGCGCGTTGTCGACGCCCCCGCCGTGCAGCAGCACGACGGCCGGGCCGGTGTCACCGGCGCGGTGGTAGCGAACGGTTCCGGCCGGGAACCCGAGGTGCTCGGTGTGGACATCCTGCGCTGGGACGGTCATCGTTGGTCCTTCCGGGGAACCCGCGTTGCCGACGGTTCGTTCCGTTTCCTGCCGGCCCGCGTCCCCGCGGGCCGGGGCCGGACTGCTCCGGTGGGAGGGACCGGCGTGGTGCCGGCTTCCGATCACCGTGCACATGGTGCCCGAGGGGGTTCGGCAGTACCACTCGCACCCGTGGCGAGTCGGCGTGCCAGGATGTGGTTTCGTGAGCACGCTCTACGATTGCAGCGACCCGGAGAGCAGGCAGGCCGGACTGAACAGGGCCGCGAGCACGGTACGCGGTGGGGGCCTGGTGGTCCTGCCCACGGACACGGTGTACGGGATCGGGGCGGACGCGTTCGACCCGGAAGCGGTGCGCGCCTTGCTCTCGGCGAAGGGACGGGGACCCGACATGCCGGTTCCGGTGCTGGTCGGGTCGTGGCAGACGGTGGACGGGCTGGTGATGTCCGTTCCCCGCCAGGCGCGGGCGCTCATCGAGGCGTTCTGGCCCGGTGGGTTGTCGTTGGTGCTGCCGCAGGCTCCCTCGTTGTCCTGGGACCTGGGGGAGACCCGGGGCACGGTGAACCTGCGGATGCCGTTGCACCCCGTGGCGCTGGACCTGTTGCGCGAGGTCGGCCCCATGGCCGTGTCGAGCGCCAACACCACGGGTAATCCTCCCGCCGCCACGGCGCAGCAGGCCAGGGAGCAGCTGGGGGAGTCGGTGTCCGTCTATCTGGACGGTGGTCCCACCGGAGAGCCCGTCGCCTCCACCATCGTGGATCTGACCGGTGACCAACCGCGTGTGCTGCGGGAAGGGGCGGTCAGTCGGGCGGAGCTGGCGGAGGAACTGGGCGTCGAGCCGGTCTCCGGGGACTGACGCGGTCCCGGGGTTCCGCCGGTGGCGGTTCGTCCGTTGGTCCCTCCGAGAGAGGGCGTGCTACTCCGTTCGGGCGGGCCGCATCCGTCACGGTGTCGATACCGACCCGTTCTCCCGGCGGATTGCTCGCTCGATAGCGTGAACGACCGGGTGTGGACCGTGCACGAGGCGTCCGTGGTCGAACACGCTGCCGCCGCGCCCCTTCCGATGCCCCCTTGTCTCCGAGAGTGTCGAGGAGTCGAACCGTGACTGTGCTGCCGTACGAGCCGGACCCCGTCGCGCCGTTCCCGTCCGCGCGGAACTGAGGCGAGGGCCATGGACACCGTTCCAGCCTGGGCACCCGCCGGGGTGCCGGCACGGGAGTACCTGCTGGTCGCGCTCACCGCCGCGGCGGTGACCTTCCTGCTCACCGGGGCGGTCAGACTGCTGGCCCTGCGCCTCGGAGCGGTCGCGCACCCCAGGAACCGTGACGTGCATCGCACTCCGATCCCCCGGATGGGGGGAGTGGCGATGTACGCGGGAGTGCTCGGGGGGATGTTCCTGGCGGGCAACCTTCCGGCGCTCTCCCGGGGATTCGACTACTCGAACGACGCGCTGGCCGTGGTCATAGCCGGTGGACTCATCACACTGGTCGGGGCGCTGGACGACCGCTTCGAGCTGGACTCCTGGACGAAGCTGGCGGGGCAGGTCACAGCGGCCGGCATTCTCGTGCTGATGGGGTTGCAGTGGTACATGCTGCCCGGTGGGCAGAGCGGGGACTCCGGCTCGGTGCTGGTGCTCAGCGGGAACCAGGGCCAGCTGTTGGCCGTGGTGCTGACCGTGGCCATGGTCAACGCCATGAACTTCGTGGACGGGCTGGACGGGCTGGCCTCGGGCATCGGCCTGATCGCGGCCAGCGCCACCTGCGCCTTCTGCCTGGGACTGCTCAGTGACCAGGGCGGTGACGTGACCGCCTACCCCCCGGCGTTGATCGCCGCCACCATCGCGGGTGCCTGCCTGGGCTTTCTGCCCTACAACTTCCAGCCCGCCCGGATCTTCATGGGCGACTCCGGTTCGATGCTGATCGGCCTGATGCTGGCTTCGGCGAGCACCACGGCGGCGGGCAAGATGAACCCGACGAGCCTGGACGCCTTCGGACTGTTCGCGCCGCTGCTGGTGGTGGCAGCAGTGCTGTTCGTGCCGCTGCTCGACCTGAGCCTGGCGGTCGTCCGGCGGACCAGGGCGGGCAAGAGCCCGTTCCACGCGGACAAGATGCACCTGCACCACCGGCTGCTGGAGTTGGGCCACTCCCAGCGGCGTGCGGTGCTGTTGATCTACCTCTGGGCCGGGGTGGTGGCCTTCGGCGCCGTGTCGCTCACGCTCGTCGAGGATGTGGCCCTGGTGGCGTGGGCTGTCGCGTTCGCGGTGCTCGTGGCGGGTATCGTGTCCGCGATACCCCGAATGAGGACCAGATAGTTCTTTCTGGTGGGAGAAGCGATGAGCGAGGCAACCGGAGCGGCCGAGGACGCCGCGCGCACCGCCGAGGTGAATCCACACGGCCGGGCCGTCCGTCGACTGGCCGATGCGATGTTGCGTACGGCGGCCTGGCCCGCGGTGGTGACCGTGCTGGTCAGCGTGGTCGTCGCCGCCTTCTGGGTCGGTGCCCAGGGGGCGCTGGGCGCGTTGATCGGCGGGGTGATCGCTTCGGCCTCCTCGTTGCTGACCCTGTGGTTGATGCGGATGACCTCGGACTCGCATCCCATGTTCGTGATGGTCGCCGCGCTGGGCGGCTACATCGGCAAGATGCTCGTGCTGTTCGCCGTGGTGACGTTGCTGCGGGTCTTCACCGCGGTGCACGTCCCCGCTGTGGCGATCGCCATACTCGCCACGGTGCTGGTGTGGACGTTTGCCGAGGTCAGGGCCTTCCGTCGGACCAGGATTCCGACGATCGCGTTAGCGAATGACTCCTGATGGAGTAGGGATCGAGCCCTGCCGGTGTGAAATGGTGGGTATACCCGTTTTGTTACCAAATGGTAGGGTCTGCCGCGCAGGAAGCTCGGGCCGTTGAGCCGAGGGGGTTCGCGCCGCGGTGTGGTTCCGATCGCCCGGCCGGACGTCGCCTGGCGGACCTCGCCCCGAGGGAGGGCCCCTACGTCCTCGATCGTGTATCAGGTACGTTGAGTGCAAATCGTGACGATTCCCCCGGTGGAGTTAGCTTCGCTCGGGAGAACCGGAAGGAGCCCAGTTGGGCGCGCTGGTGTTGAGCCAAGGCGGTACGTTCGATCCGCCCGGTGTCGATAGCTTTTTCCTCCCACCGATATTCGGTGGAGTCACCAAGCCGATCGTGCTCGTAGTGCTCTCGGCGGTCATCGTCGGTGCGTACTTCTTCTTTGCCACGCGCAACCTCAAGGTGGTGCCTGGCAGGGCGCAGTTCGCGGCGGAGTACATCTACGACTTCAGCAGGAACACGATCGCCAGGGACCAGATCGGGGCCAAGGACTTCCAGCGGTTCATCCCGTTGATCTTCGGGCTGTTCACGTTCATCCTGGTGAACAACATCTTCGGGATCGTCCCGTTGATCCAGTTCCCCACGATGGCCAAGATCGGGTTCCCGATCGCCCTGTTCATCATGGTCTACGTGGTGATCCACACGGTCGGGTTCAGACGCCACGGCTTCTTGGGCTACTTCAAGCACGTGATGTTCCCTCCGGGAGTGCCCAAGCCGGTCTACATCCTGCTGGCTCCGATCGAGTTCCTGCAGAAGTTCCTGTTCCAGCCGGTGGCGCTGGCCATCCGAGTCTTCGCGGCGATGTTCGCCGGACACCTCATCCTGCTGGTGTTCACGCTCGGGGGGCAGTACCTGCTGCTCGAGGCGAGTGCCCTGTTCAAGCCGGTTTCCATCATCAGCTTCGCCTTCGCGATCATCCTGACCTTCGCCGAGGCCTTGATTCAGGTCTTGCAGGCGTACATCTTCGCGGTGCTCAGCGCCAACTTCATCGGCGCCGCACTCGCGCAAGAGCACTGAGGGCAGATCGAGACCTCCGATCCGCGCAAGCGGACCGAGTTGAAAGGTAGTAACAGTGAGCAACATCGTTCTTGCACAGGCCGCGGAAACCGCCGCCAACATCAACCCGGGTCTCGCCGCCATCGGCTACGGTGTCGGTGCCGTCGGCCCCGGCATCGGCGTCGGCCTCATCTGGGCGTCGGTCATCAACGGCACCGCCCGCCAGCCGGAGGCCCAGGGCCAGCTGATGGGAATCGCCTGGATCTCCTTCGTGCTCGTCGAGGTGCTGGCGCTGATCGGTCTGGTTGTCTACTTCATCGCCTCCGCCGCTTGAGTTTGACGACTTGACGCGTTGGGAGAGGTCCTGATGAAGACACACGTGGTGCTGGCGGCGGAGGGGGAGCACAACCCGATCCTGCCGGAGCCTGCCGAGATCATCGTCGGTTTCGTCGCCTTCGCCCTGCTGCTTTTCGTCCTCCACCGGTACGCGGTTCCGCGCTTCGAGAAGCTCTACAAGGAACGCAGCGACCGGATCGAGGGCGGCATAGCCCGGGCGGAGGAGGCGCAGGCCGAAGCTCAGCGGACCCTGGAACAGTACAAGGCCCAGCTTGCCGAGGCCCGTGCCGAAGCCGCGCGCATCAGGGACGACGCCAGGGCCGAGGGGCAGCAGATCCTCGACGAGATGCGGTCGCAGGCCCAGGCCGAGAGCGACCGGATCATCAGTCAGGGACAGGCCCAGCTGGCCGCGCAGAAGGCGCAGGTCGTCGCCGAGCTGCGTGCCGATCTCGGTCGGCAGGCCGTGGATCTGGCCAGCAAGGTCGTCGGTGAGTCCCTCGAGAACGAGGAACGGACCCAACGCACCGTGGACCGCTTCCTCGACGAGCTGGAGTCCACCTCCGCACCGTCGACGTCGACCAGCAGCTGAACGGTTCGCACCGGTCGGCCTCAGGTCGAAGGGATTTCAGTGATGGGCCCAGGAGAGAAAGGCGTGCAGACTTGAGCACCCTCGTGAACGCCGCGAGTCGCGATGCACTGGCCGCCAGTGAGCTGCAGTTGTTGCAGGCCACTGACGGGGCCGGACCCGCGGAGATCACCGGGCTCGCCGACGAGTTGTTCGGGGTCGCCGCGCTGTTGCGCGGCGAGTCCGTTCTCCGGCGCGCTCTCGCCGACGCCGCCACCCCGGCGGAATCCAGGCAGAGCCTGGTTCGTGAGTTGCTGGGTGACCGTATCGGCGCCCGCTGCCTGCCGGTGGTGCTCGAAGCGGCTGGAGTTCGCTGGTCGCACCCGAGCGATCTGGTGCACGGCCTCGAACGGCTCGCCCGTATCGCGCTGCTGGTCCAGGCGGAACGGGCGGGCAGGCTGGACGCGGTGGAGGACGAGCTGTTCCGGCTGGGCCGCATCATCGGCGGTCAACCCGAGCTGGAGCGGTTGCTGTCGGATCCCACGGCCGATGCCGCCGGTAAGGGAGCCGTCATCGGACAGCTTGTTGGCGGCAAGGTCGAGGACGTGACCGAACGCCTGGTGCGGCAGTTGGTCGAAAGGTCGCCGGGCCGGCACCTCAGTGAGGCGCTGGAGGAACTGGCCGAGCTCTCCGCCAAGCGCAGGGAACGCTCGGTCGCCCACGTTCGTTCGGCGGTCGCGCTCAATGAGCAGCAACAGGAGCGGTTGGCCAACACGCTGCAGCGCATCTACGCACGACCGATCGCGGTACACCTGGAGGTGGACCCCGACATCGGTGGCGGACTGGTCATTCGGGTCGGTGAGGAAGTCATCGACGGCAGCACGTCCGGACGGCTGCAGGCATTGCGGCGCGACCTCTCCGACTGACGGGTGCGGGCGCACCCGCCGAACGGACGAGGCCGGACCCTTTTTCCACAGAACCAAGCGAGAGCAGGAACGAGACATGGCGGAGCTGACGATCTCGTCGGACGAGATCCGCAGTGCGATCGAGAAGTACGTCTCCAGCTACTCCCCCGAGGTCAGCCGCGAGGAGGTCGGGGTCGTCACGGACACCGGTGACGGCATCGCCCATGTCGAGGGTCTGCCTTCGGTCATGACCGAGGAACTGCTGGAGTTCCCCGGCGGCGTCTACGGCGTCGCGATGAACCTTGAGGCTCAGTCGATCGGTGCTGTCATCCTCGGTCAAGCCGACCAGATCGAGGAGGGCCAGGAGGTCAGGCGCACCGGCAAGGTGATGTCCGTGCCGGTCGGCGACAACTTCCTCGGCCGCGTGGTCAACCCGGTGGGCGAGCCCCTCGACGGCCTCGGTGACATCGAGCCGGAGACACAGCGTGAGCTGGAGTTGCAGGCCGCCTCGGTCGTGCAGCGCCAGGGCGTGAGCGAGCCGTTGCAGACCGGTATCAAGGCCATCGACTCGATGACGCCGATCGGTCGTGGCCAGCGGCAGCTGATCATCGGGGACCGCAAGACCGGCAAGACCACGATCGCCACTGACACGATCATCAACCAGAAGAGCAACTGGGACAGCGGCGACCCGAACAAGCAGGTGCGCTGCATCTACGTTGCCATCGGCCAGAAGGGCTCCACCATCGCGGGCACGCAGCGTGCCCTCGAGGAGGCCGGGGCGATGGAGTACACCACCATCGTGGCCGCTCCGGCGGCGGACTCGCCCGGTCTGAAGTGGCTGGCCCCCTACGCCGGTTCCGCCCTCGGCCAGCACTGGATGTGGCAGGGCAAGCACGTGCTCATCGTCTTCGACGACCTGACCAAGCAGGCCGAGGCCTACCGCGCCCTCTCGCTGCTGTTGCGGCGTCCCCCGGGGCGTGAGGCCTACCCGGGTGACGTCTTCTACCTGCACTCCCGCCTGTTGGAGCGTTGCGCGAAGCTCTCCGACGACCAGGGTGGCGGTTCGATGACCGGTCTTCCGATCATCGAGACCAAGGCCAACGACGTCTCGGCCTACATCCCCACCAACGTCATCTCCATCACCGACGGGCAGTGCTTCCTGCAGTCCGACCTGTTCAACTCCGGGCAGCGCCCCGCCATCGACGTCGGTACCTCGGTCTCCCGTGTCGGTGGTTCGGCCCAGATCAAGGCCATGAAGAGCGTCACCGGTTCGTTGAAGATCGAGCTGGCGCAGTACCGTGAGCTGGAGGCCTTCTCCGCGTTCGCCTCGGACCTGGACGCCGCCTCCAAGGCGCAGCTGGACCGCGGTGCCCGCCTGATGGAGGTCCTCAAGCAGGGCGAGGGAGTGCCGTTCCCCGTCGAGGAGGAGGTGATCTCGCTCTACCTGGGCACCAAGGGCCACCTGGACGACGTGCCCACCAACGACGTCCGTCGCTTCGAGTCGGAGTTCCTGGCGCACATGCGGCGCAACCAGAGCACCGTGCTCAAGGACATCGTCGAGAGCGGGAAGCTCTCCGACGACGGTACGCAGGCCATCGAGGACGCCGTCGCGGAGTTCAAGAAGCAGTTCACCACCTCCGAGGGCGGCACGGTGCTGCCGCAGCACGAGGAAGTGGGCACCGTCGGTGCCGACGAGGTCGAGCAGGAGACGGTGAAGGTCAACCGCCCCGCCTCCGGGGACAGCGAGAAGTGACCGGATAGCCATGGCACAGCTTCGCGAACTACGCAACCGCATCCGGTCGGTGCAGTCGACCCGGAAGATCACCAAGGCGCAGGAGCTCATCGCCACCTCGCGCATCATGAAGGCGCAGGCGAGGGTCGAGGCCTCCAGGCCGTACGCCGAGGAGATCACCAGGGTGCTGACCGCACTGGCCGATGCCAGTCCGCTCGATCACCCACTGCTGACCGAGCGGGACAACTCCAAGCGCTCCGCGGTGCTCGTGGTGACCAGTGATCGCGGTTTCTGCGGCGCCTACAACGCCAACGTGATCCGCGCGGCCGAGGAACTGCAGAACACGCTGCGGCAGCAGGGCAAGACCCCGTTGCTGTACGTGATCGGCCGCAAGGGTGAGGCGTACTATCGGTTCCGTAACCGGGAAATCACGCAGAGCTGGAGCGGTTTCACCGACCGCCCGGACTACGCCAACGCGGCGGAGGTGGGCGAGACCCTGGTGAAGGCGTTCATGCAGGGCACCGAGGAGGCCAAGCGGGAGGGCAGCACGGACGAGCACACGCTGGCCGTGGACGAGATCCATCTCGTGCACACCGAGTTCGTCTCGATGCTCTCCCAGAAGCCGGTCATCAGGCGGGTCGCTCCGCTGGAAGTGGAGTACACCGAGTCCGAGGGGCTGCGTCCGGCCTACGACTTCGAGCCGGACGCCGAGACCCTGTTCCGGGCACTGCTGCCGAAGTACATCAACACTCGCCTGTTCGCCGGACTGTTGGATTCGGCGGCGTCCGAGCACGCGGCACGCCGAACCGCGATGAAGTCGGCCACGGACAACGCGGACGAGATCGTGCAGAACCTCAGCCGCGAGGCCAACCGTGCTCGCCAGGCCCAGATCACCCAGGAAATCAGCGAGATCGTCGGCGGTGTCGAGGCGCTCTCGTCTGCGGGAAGTGAGTGACATGACTGCAACTGCCACTAGCACTGCTACTGGCACCGGTCGCGTCGTCCGGGTCCTCGGCCCGGTGGTGGACGTCGAGTTCCCCCGCGACCACGTGCCGGACCTGAACAACGCGCTGTCCGTGGAGATCACGGTCACGGGGATGAGCAACACCGTCACCCTGGAGGTGGCCCAGCACCTCGGTGACAACGTGGTACGTGCCATCTCGATGCAGCCCACCCAAGGCCTCGTACGCGGCGCCCCGGTCACCGACAGCGGAGCACCGATCTCCGTGCCCGTCGGTGACGAGGTCAAGGGACACGTGTTCAACGCGCTCGGCCACTGCCTGGACGAGCCGGGCCACGCCGCCGACGCGGAGCGGTGGAGCATCCACCGCAACCCGCCGTCCTTCGACCAGCTCGAGGGCAAGACCCAGATGCTGGAGACCGGCATCAAGGTCATCGACCTGCTCACGCCCTACGTGCAGGGCGGCAAGATCGGTCTCTTCGCCGGTGCCGGTGTGGGCAAGACGGTGCTCATCCAGGAGATGATCCGCCGTGTCGCCAGGAACTTCGGCGGCACCTCGGTCTTCGCCGGTGTGGGCGAGCGTACCCGTGAGGGCAACGACCTCTGGGTGGAGATGGCGGAGTCCGGCGCGCTGGACAACACCGCCCTCGTGTTCGGCCAGATGGACGAGCCGCCGGGGACCCGTATGCGGGTCGGGCTGTCGGCGTTGACGATGGCGGAGTACTTCCGCGACGTGCAGAACCAGGACGTGCTGCTGTTCGTCGACAACGTCTTCCGGTTCACCCAGGCCGGTCAGGAGGTCTCCACCCTGCTGGGCCGGATGCCCTCCGCCGTCGGTTACCAGCCGACGTTGGCCGACGAGATGGGTGCGCTGCAGGAGCGGATCACCTCCACGCGGGGGCGTTCGATCACCTCCATGCAGGCGGTCTACGTGCCCGCCGACGACTACACCGACCCGGCGCCGGCGACCACCTTCGCCCACCTGGACGCGACCACGGAGATGGCTCGTTCCATCGCGCAGAAGGGGATCTACCCGGCGGTGGACCCGCTGACGTCCACCTCCAACATCCTGGAGCCCAGGATCGTCGGCGAGGAGCACTACCGGGTCGCCCAGCAGGTCAAGCAGATCCTGCAGAAGTACAAGGAGCTGCAGGACATCATCGCCATCCTGGGTATGGACGAGCTGTCCGAGGAGGACAAGGTCACGGTCAACCGGGCCCGCCGGATCGAGCGTTACCTGTCGCAGAACTTCTTCGTCGCCAAGCAGTTCACCGGCCAGGAGGGCTCCTTCGTCCCCCTGAAGGAGACCATCGAGGCCTTCGACAAGCTCTGCAACGGCGAGTTCGACCACTACCCCGAGCAGGCGTTCCTGTCCATCGGTGGTCTCGAGGACCTGCAGCAGGCCTACGAGAAGTACACGCAGGAGTGATTTCGCCCGAAGCGGGTGGACACGGGTGCCGGAATTCGGCAAGGATTCCGGCACCCGCTTCAGTGGTGAACGCCGGTTCGCCCGTGTGCCGGAATTCGGACGTGCCCGATCCATCGGATAGACTACGACGACACACCGACAAAGGAGACACGCGTGGCCGAGATGTCCGTCGAGCTGGTCGCCGTGGAGCGCCGCTTGTGGTCCGGTAAGGCGACCAGCGTGGTGGCCCAGACGACCGAAGGTGTAATCGGCATTATGCCCAGGCACGAGCCGATGCTCGGCCAGCTGGTCGAGGGGGGTGTCGTCAAGATCTCGACGCCGGAGCACGAGACCGTCACGGCCGCCGTGCACGGCGGGTTCCTCTCGGTCTCCGACGGTGTGGTCAGCGTTCTCGCGGAGTCCGCCGAACTGGCCCAGGAGATCGACGTCGCCGCGGCGCGGCGCGATGCCGAGGGGGATGATGAACAGGCCAGGGTCCGTGCCCGGTCGCGACTGCGAGTGGCAGGGTACTCCGTCTGACACAGGTCGTCGATGAGCGCCTCGGTCGTGGTGATCGCCGCCCTGCTCGTGCTGGCAGTCGTCGCCGTGCTCCTCGTGCTCGGCGGCATGCTGCTCGCGCGTCGACGGCTGCGCAGGCTCCGGGCCGGGGGGATCGAGGTGGCTCTCCGGGTGCACCGGAGCGAACCCGGCCGGGGCTGGCATCTGGGAGTGGCCCGCTACCAGGGTGAGGAGTTCGTCTGGTACCGGGCACTGAGTCTGCGTTCCGGACCCGACTGGATACTCAACCGGAGCACCATAGCGATCACCGACCGACGTCGTCCCACCACGGCGGAGGCCTACACGATGCCCGCCGGATCTCTGGTGCTGCATCTCGGCAGACCGGAGGAGGACATCGAGGTGGCCATGGGAAGCGACGCGCTGACGGGTTTCCTGTCCTGGCTGGAGTCCTCCCCGCCGAGCAGTGTCGCCCCGTGGGCCCGATGACGGCGCACGCCCCGCCAACCGGTGTGCGGACGAGGGGGCCGTCGGGGCTTTTCTAGAATGATCGGGTGCGTATCGAGGCAGTCGCTTACGACCATCCGGATGCCGCCGACCTGATCGAGCAGGTGCAGCAGGAGTACGTCGTCCGCTACGGCGGACCGGACGTCACCCCGTTGAGTGCCTCCGAGTTCCTGCCGCCCCACGGGGTCTTCCTGCTGGGCTACCGCGACGGTTCTCCGGTGGCCACGGGAGGCTGGCGGGCACGGGACTCCGACGTGGTCGGGCTGGAGGACGGCGACGCCGAGATCAAACGGATGTACGTGGTGCCCGCGGCCCGGGGGCTCGGCTGCGCACGCGCGATACTGGGGGAACTGGAAAGGCGGGCCGCCCAGGCCGGACGCAAGCGCATGGTGTTGGAAACCGGTCTGCGCCAGCCCGAGGCGATCGGACTCTACGAGAGCGCCGGTTACCGCGAGATACCGAAGTTCGGGGTCTTCGCCGACGAACCGGACAGCAGGTGTTTCGCCAAGGAACTGGTGGATTCGACGTACTGGTGAACCCCGCCGGAGCGGCGACGGGAACACGGGCGCCGGTTTCCCGCGCGTCGTCGTGTCGCCGGGAAACCGCCCACGCGTGAGTCCGGCGGGCTCGACTCAGGAACGCTCACCCGGCCGCCAGAGCACGTCACCGTTCGGATTGGCGATCCGGGCGAGGATGAACAGCAGGTCGGACAGTCGGTTCAGGTACTTGGCCGGCAGCTCGTTGGTGTTGTCGGGGTCCTCGTCGATCAGCGCCCATGCCGAACGTTCGGCGCGTCGGGCGACACAACGCGCCTGGTGCAACAACGCTCCGCCAGGAGTCCCGCCGGGCAGGATGAACGAGTTCAGCTTCCCCAACCGCTCGTTGTACTCGTCGCACCAGCTTTCGAGCTGGTCGACGTAGTCCTGGGTCACCCGCAGCGGGGGGTACTCCGGAGCCTCGACCACCGGGGTGGCCAGGTCGGCACCGACGTCGAACAGGTCGTTCTGCACCGAACGCAGGACGTCGTGGACGTCGGCGTCGAGGTTCGCCGTGGCCAGGGCGACGCCGATCACCGAGTTCGTCTCGTCCACGTCGGCGTAGGCGCCGATCCTGGCGTCGGACTTGTGCACCACGGAGTTGTCCGACAGGCGAGTGGTCCCGCCGTCCCCGGTGCGGGTGTAGATCTTGGTCAGATGCACGCTCATGACCACAACCCTATGCCTCCTCCGTCGGCTCGCGGGGCGGTGTCGTGACGGTGAGCACGTCCGGTGTCTCCTTCCCGGGACTCCGGGGAGTGGGGCCCCGGCGGGGGCCGTGGTGCCGGAACCCGGAGGGCTCCCGACGAGCCCCACCCGGAGAGCAATCGCACCGCAGCCGTAACCTGGCTGTCCGTGAGTGAACATTTCCGGGTACACGGCGGCGCCCGTCTCGTCGGCGAGGTCGGCGTGGTCGGCGCGAAGAACAGCGTGTTGAAGTTGATGGCTGCCTCCCTGCTGACCGAGGGCACCACGACCATCACGAACTGCCCGGAGATCCTGGACGTCCCGTTGATGGCCGACGTGCTGCGCAGTCTCGGCTGCTCCGTCGAGATCGACGGAGCGACGACCACGATCACCACACCCTCCGAGATCAGCCACGAGGCGGTCTCCGCCCACATGGGCAGGCTGCGTGCCTCGGTGTGCGTGCTCGGGCCGCTGGTGGCCCGTTGTCGCCGGGCGGTGGTGACGCTGCCCGGTGGTGACGCCATCGGCTCCCGCCCGTTGGACATGCACCAGAGCGGGCTGCGTCAGCTGGGTGCTCACAGCCACATCGAGCACGGTGCCGTGGTGGCGGAGGCGGAGAACCTGCACGGGGCGCAGATCTGGCTGGACTTCCCGAGTGTCGGCGCCACCGAGAACATCCTGATGGCCTCGGTACTGGCCGACGGAACCACCGTCATCGACAACGCCGCGCGCGAGCCGGAGATCGTCGACCTGTGCGTGATGTTGCAGCAGATGGGGGCCAAGATCGAGGGGGCGGGGACCTCCACGCTGACCGTCCACGGGGTCTGCTCGCTCGAACCGGTGCGTCACCAGGTGATCGGCGACCGGATCGTCGCCGCCACCTGGGCGTTCGCCGCGGCGGCCACCCGGGGGGACGTGACGGTGCACGGGGTGGATCCGCAGCACGTCAATCTCGTGCTGGAGAAACTGCGCGGCGCGGGCGCCGAGATCTCCACCGGCGAGGACAACTTCCGGGTGGTGATGCGTGCGCGTCCCAGCGCGATCGACTACGTGACACTTCCCTACCCGGGGTTTCCCACCGATCTCCAACCGATGGCCCTGGCGCTGTCGGCCGTCGCCGACGGAACCTCGATGATCACCGAGAACCTCTTCGAGTCGCGGTTCCGCTTCATCGAGGAACTGGTCCGCATGGGGGCCGACGCGCGCACCGACGGTCACCACGCCGTGGTTCGGGGGCAGGAACGCCTGTCCAGCGCTCCCGTCTGGGCCTCGGACATCCGGGCCGGTGTGGGGCTTGTCCTGGCCGGGTTGTGCGCGGACGGTGTCACCGAGGTGTGGGATGTCTTCCACATCGATCGCGGCTACCCGGACTTCGTGGAGCAGCTGCGCGGGCTGGGAGCGGAGATCGAGCGCGTGTCCGACTGAGCGCTCCGGCGGTCTCCCCGCAGGTGGAGACGGCGTCCTCTTCGCCCGGATTCGGTGCGCCACACTTACGTGTGGTGCTCGACCGAACCCGTTGAGTGTGCGACCTCGTGTGGTTGATGATCACGAGGTGGCTGTCGCCGCCCCTCCGAAGGCGGTGAGGCGGGTGGGCACGGCGTACGGACCCCTGCCGTGCCCGGTGTTCCTCCGGAGCGCCCTCCTCGCCCGTGTTCTCCCGGGGTGGGACAACCACGTGGACGGACCCGAAGTCCCGCGAGTGTGCGCAGGCAACACCGTGTTCCCCGGCACGGCGTTCCTCCCCTCGGGCAAGCGGGTCCGCGGACGTTGCGGCGGTGCGGTCGCCGTGTCCGCACCGCCGCCGATCGTGAGGAGTGGAGTATGTCCCTGGACTGGTCCCAGACCACGTTTCGCAAGGCGAACGCCTCCAGCGTCGAGGGCACGGAGTGCGTGGAGGTGGCGCGTATAGGCGACACCTTCGGCGTGCGGAACTCGCGGGATCCGCACGGTCCCGTGCTCGAGTTCACGCGTGCCGAGATGGAGGCCTTCGCCGACGGAGTACGTCAGGGCGAATTCGGGATCTGAGGAGTCGTTTCCCGGCTGGGGAGGTCCGAAGGGAGTTCTCGGCGGACAGTGCCCGCGCGGTGTGCGGCCTCCCCACCGGCAAACCTCCCGGTGAGGTGTGTCAGGAACCGCCGGTGACGATCTCACCGGACTCGACGCGGACCGCCACGGACGGCAGTGGTTTCCGGGCCGGGCCGCTGACCACCTCGCCGGAGGCCGATTCGAACACCGAACCGTGGCAGGGACACCGCAGTTCGTTCCCCGCCGCGCGCACCGTGCACCGCATGTGGGTGCACACAGCGCTGTGTGCCGTCACCTCGTCCTCGTTCGGGCGACTCAGGGCGATCTTCTCCCCCTCCGGGCCGTCGACGACGAGTGAACCGCCCACCGGCACCTCCGTCAACGCGGCCAGCCGTTCCCCCTCCCGTGGGGTGTCGCCGTCCGAGGGGCGCTCCTCGGAGGTCAGTTCCGAACCCTGGTACGACCCGTCGGAACATCCGGACAGCATCGCGGCACCCACTCCGACTCCTCCCACGGCCAGGGCGTGTCGTCGGGTCACCGGTGGCTCGGCACTCATGATGTCCTCCCGGGCGGATCACGTGGTTGTTGGTTCGGGGTCCTGACGGTCGCAGGAACGGCCGGCCCGCGCCGGCTGTGGTGTTCCGCCCCGGATCGGGCCGGGCAGGTCGTTCCACCAGGACTCCGCATTCTCGGACAATACCGACACGGAAGTCTCCCGACGTTCGTTCGTGGCCGGTTCCGCCGGCCTTCGGTCGACACGAGGCCAAGGAGAGGACGGATGAGTACGAACCTTTCGGGTGGGGGAAGGCACGTCGCCGCCGAGCTGCTCCGCGGGCTGACGGCGGCGGGCCTGCTCCTGTCCGCTGTGGTGCACCTCGACCTGTGGGCCCAGGGCGTGAGCGGAGTGCCCGTCATCGGGCCGCTCTTCCTGCTCAACGCGGTGGCCGGTCTGGTGCTGGCGTTGGTGCTGCTCAGCTGGAAGCACTGGTTGCCCCCGCTCGGGGCCGTGGGATTCGGTGTGCTGACCCTGCTGGCGTTCGTGTTGGCGGTCACGGTCGGTCTGTTCGGCTCGCACGAGGTCGCGGCCGGGGTGCCGCAGTTACTGGCCGGGGCGGCCGAAGTGGTGACGGTGGTGGCCGCCCTGGGACTGCTCGCGACGGGAGCCCGGTCCTAGCGACGTGGTCGACGCACTCGTTTCCGGGGACGCTCGGGCACGGGGCGGGCGGGGCTCCGGCCGGGGTCACTCCGCCCGTCCGCCGCGGCGTTCGTGCACCAGCAGCAGCGCGTAGGCGGCGAGGGACTGCGCGTCGGTCATCTCGCCGCGTTCGATCATGCCCTCGACCTCGACACGGTCGAACCAGGCCGAGCGCATGTCCTGTTCTTCGGGTTCCCGTTCGGGGAGGCCGGAGGTGAGCCCGGTGGCGAGGAAAACACGTCCCCGTTGGCTGGACACTCCCGCGGCCACGTCGAGCACGCCCAGCTCGGTCATCCGCGCGGCACGCAGCCCGGTCTCCTCCCGGAGCTCCCGCCCGGCCAGCGCCAGCGGGTCCGCCGTCTCCCCGTCCGGAGCGGTGCCCTGGGGGAACTCCCAGCGTCGCATACCCAGCGGATACCGGTACTGCTCCACGAGTCGGACCCGTTGGTTCCGCGGGGAACCGTCGGCCCCCTCCACGGGGATGATCAGCGCGTAGTCCGGTTTGTCCACCACTCCGTAGACTCCGTCCGACCCGTCGGCTCGGCGGATCGCGTCCTCCCGGACCCTCATCCACGGGTTCCGGTAGACCTCTCTGCTGTCGATCGTTTCCATGGTGGTTCGGTTTTCTTTCGGACGGGGTGGTGGGCGGCCTGCCGGAACGGCAGGGTATACCCGTGGGGGCGGTTCCGGTGCGCGCGGCCGGGGCGGCCGGTGGCTCCAGGGGCGGGGTGCGACACTTCCGGCAGGCGGTTGTCGATATCGGTGGGACGTGCGTTTACGCTCTGTCGGGTGCGTCTCGTAATCGCTACCTGCAAGGTCGACTACATCGGCAGGCTGAACGCCCATCTGCCGCTGGCCACCAGGCTTTTGTTGATCAAGGCCGACGGTTCGGTCTCGGTGCACTCCGACGACAGGGCGTACAAGCCGTTGAACTGGATGAGCCCGCCCTGCTGGTTGATAGAGGACCCCGACGTGTGGACGGTGCAGAACAAGTCGGGGGAGAAGCTGATCATTTCCCTCAAGGAGATCGTGCACGACTCCCACTACGAGTTGGGCCCGGAGCCCGGGCTGGTCAAGGACGGCGTGGAGTCGCATCTGCAACAGCTGCTGGCCGAACACGTCACCACTCTGGGTGAAGGGTGGACACTGGTGCGCCGTGAGTATCCGACTCCGATCGGGCCGGTGGACCTGATGTGTCGGGACGCCGACGGAGCGAACGTCGCGGTCGAGATCAAACGTCGCGGCGAGATCGACGGCGTCGAGCAGCTGACCCGCTATCTCGACCTGCTCAACCGGGACCCGCTGTTGGCTCCGGTGAGCGGGGTGTTCGCTGCCCAGCAGATCAAACAACAGGCACGTACCCTGGCCGAGGACCGCGGGATCCGGTGCGTGACCCTGGACTACGAGCAGCTGCGCGGTATCGATCCGGACGAGTACCGGCTGTTCTGAACCGCTTTTCGACCCGGTGACGCAACCTCCGGGGCGGGTCTCCCGACCGGCCCCCGAGTTCCCGGAGTCCTCGGGGGACGTGGTTCAGCGACTGCCGCGTCCTCGGGGGCGAGGACCGGGGCAGCGGTTCTCCGCGCGGCAGTGGGAGTCCCTGCTTCTGCGCAGCCCTTCCAACACGCGGGTGAGCAGGGTCAGGTCGGGGCTTGGCCAGGTGGCCGCCGTCGCGGCGAGGCCCGTGCCGCTGTCACTGCCGAGGGGCCTGCCGAGTTCGCCACTGAAGGCGAGCAGGTAGTTGCCCGACCTGGGGGACGGCCTGCGCGATGGAGCCGTGCGGGGAAGCGGTGGAGCGGTCACGCGTGCACTCCCTCCCTGATGCGGTCGCGTTCACCCTCGGTGCGGGTGGAGTCCTCCTGTGATTGCCGTGTCCCGCCGGGTTCGTGCGGAGCCCGCGCCAGTTCGGTCGGGGCCGTGGCCGGCTCGCGACGTTCGGATGTGGACAGTCGGCCGGATCCGGGTTCGTGGGCGGCCACCTCCAGCGTCCACGGGCAGAGGATCAGCAGTACGGCCAGTCGGGAACTCCGTCCGTTCACGGGCTTGTCTCCTGCCTTCGAACCGTGGTCACCGGTGGGACGTGCCGCAGTGCGTTCCGAACGGTCGTGTGCGGCGGTCCCCGGTCGGTCAGCCACGGGACACGTTTCCGCGGTTCGGGTTCGCGAGTCTGCGTGCCAGCAGCCACGGCCCCACGAACAGGCTCGCCGCGAGCAGTGCCAGTATTTCCGCCACGTCCATGTCATCACCTCCCGTGTTCGTTCGAATGCTATGCGTGTTGATCGGCCCGGCGATAGAAGTGAGCGAATCGCTGCACCTTTCGGGTGAAGAGATCGCACCGAAAGAGGCTCGTTCGGCGGTTGTGGCGGAGGCCTCCGCTACTGGCCGTGTCGTGCCGCGGAGAGGCGAGGCGGAGGACGCGGCGGCAGGTGGTCCGTCCCGGGAACGAGGAAGTCGTGCCGGGGCGGCGAGCACGCTTAATCGCTCCCACCCGCGAGTTCAACGAAGTGATATCGGCCCTGTGTGACTCGTCCCACTGTGCGGTATTGTTCGCTTGCTTTTGCAGCTGGTGATTACCGTTTGGGATTGTTGACTTGGAGGTGGGGCCGACGTGCACGCGTTAGCCCAGGAGCAGCTGCGACTGGACGCAGGGCCGGTCGACTACCTGCTGCTCGCGCTCTACTTCGTGTTCGTGCTCGGCATCGGCTACCTGGCGCGCCGCTCTGTCTCGACCAGCCTGGACTTCTTCCTGTCGGGACGTTCGCTGCCCGCCTGGGTGACCGGCCTGGCGTTCATCGCCGCCAACCTGGGGGCGATCGAGATCATCGGGATGTCCGCCAACGGAGCCCAGTACGGGATGCCGACCATGCACTACTTCTGGATCGGCGCCATTCCGGCGATGCTGTTCCTCGGCGTGGTGATGATGCCGTTCTACTACGGCTCCAAGGTGCGCAGCGTCCCCGAGTTCATGCTGCGTCGGTTCGGCAAACCGGCGCACCTGGTCAACGCCCTCAGTTTCGCGGCCGCGCAGCTGCTGATCGCCGGAGTCAACCTCTTCCTGCTGGCCAGCATCGTCAACGTGCTGCTCGGCTGGCCACTGTGGGTCTCGGTCATCGTCGCCGCGGCGATCGTGCTCAGCTACACGGGACTCGGCGGGCTCTCGGCGGCCATCTACAACGAGGTGTTGCAGTTCTTCGTCATCGTGGCCGCCCTGCTGCCGCTGACCGTGGTGGGACTGGCCAAGGTCGGCGGCTGGAGCGGTCTGGTGGACAAGGTCACCACCCAGTCCGGGGCCAACGAGCTCTCGGCCTGGCCCGGCAACGAACTCACCGGTTTCGGCAGCAACTTCCTGTCCGTGCTGGGCATCGTGTTCGGTCTCGGCTTCGTGCTCGCCTTCGGCTACTGGACCACCAACTTCGTGGAGGTCCAACGCGCCATGGCCTCCAAGAGCATGTCGGCGGCCCAACGGACACCGATCATCGGTGCCTTCCCGAAGATGCTGATTCCGTTCCTGGTCATCATCCCCGGCATGATCGCCGCCGTCTCGGTGCAGGAGATGACGGTGTTCAAGCAGCGGGGCACGGGCGATGTGGACTACAACGACGCCCTGCTGCTGTTGATGCGCGACCTGCTGCCGAACGGGATGCTGGGGATCGCCCTCGCCGGTCTGCTGGCCTCCTTCATGGCCGGGATGGCGGCCAACCTGAGCTCGTTCAACACCGTGTTCACCTACGACATCTGGCAGTCCTATGTGGTCCCCGGACGTTCGGACGGCTACTACCTGCGGATGGGGCGGTGGGTGACCCTCGGGGCGACGGCCGCCGCCGTGGGCACGGCCTTCATCGCCTCGGGGTACTCGAACCTGATGGACTACCTGCAACAGTTGTTCTCACTGTTCAACGCCCCGCTGTTCGCGACCTTCATCCTGGGCATGTTCTGGAGGCGCATGACCCCCACGGCGGGATGGCTCGGCCTCGTGACCGGCACGGGCGCCTCGTTGACCGTGTTCCTGCTCGCCGAGAACGGCGTGCTCGAACTGCCCGGCCAGGGAGCAAGCTTCCTCGGAGCCGGTGCGGCGTTCGTGGTCGACATCGCGGTCAGCGTCGCCGTCAGCACGGTCACCCGTCCCAAGCCGGCCGCCGAGCTGGTCGGGCTGGTCTACGGGCTGACCCCGAAGGAGGACCGCACCGCCTCCACCACCGGTGAGGACGCGGGCTGGTACCGCAGGCCCGGCGTGCTCGCGGGAATCGTGCTGGTGATGGTCGTGCTCCTCAACATCGTGTTCGGATGACCCGTGTTCACCGCATCCTGGAGGCAGTCATGAGCCAAGACAAGGACACCGGGGGGCGCCGTGCGGCGGCGTTCGACGTCCGCCTGGTCATCGCGGCCCTGTTCGTGCTCTACGGCGTGGTCTGCACGCTGATGGGGCTGTTCGGGACCAGCGCGGAGGAGATCGACCGCGCGGCCGGGATCAACATCAACCTGTGGAGCGGTGTGGGCATGCTCGTGTTCTCCGCGGCGTTCGCGGCCTGGGCCAGGCTCCGTCCGATCGTGGTGCCCACCGAGACCGGGACACCGGAACCCTGAGCCCGGCGGGGAGTACCGTCTGCCACCGGAGCGGGGGACGATGGAGGAGGACCGGTTCCCGGCGGGGCGCAACCGTGCGACCGGTGACTCGTTGGCCTCCGTGAGACCTGTGTGTGTACCACGCGGAGGTCAGCAGTGTCGGCACGCGGAAGCGGGCGCTGGCCGCGTGCCGGTGTGATCGCGACCGGTGAACCAGCATCCGGGGAGGCAGCATGACCCAGACCGCCAGTGGCGGTGCCGAGACGTCCGTCGACGTGACGGCCACGTCGGAGGTGACGCCGACCACGGGCAGTTTCGACTCGCTCGACCCGAGAACGGGGGAGGTGGTCGGTACTCACCCGATCCACGACGAGTCCGCCGTCCGGGAGGCGGTGCGCCTGGCCCGTTCCGGACAGCAGTGGTGGGACGAGCTGGGTTTCGCGGGCAGGAAGCGACGTCTGGACGCCTGGCGCAGAGTGCTGGTCTCCCGCCTGGACGAGGGGGCGGAGCTGGTCTCGGCCGAGACCGGCAAGCCGCTCGACGACGCCCGCCTGGAACTGGTGCTGGTCGTCGACCACCTCCACTGGGCGGCGGCCAACGCCGCCAAGGTCCTCGGTCGACGCGGCGTGTCCTCCGGGGTGCTCATGGCCAACCAGGCCGCTTCGGTGGAGTACCGCCCCTTCGGCGTCGTCGGGGTCATCGGCCCCTGGAACTACCCGGCGTTCACCCCCATGGGTTCGATCGCCTACGCCCTGGCCGCCGGCAACGCGGTGGTCTTCAAACCCAGTGAGCTGACCCCCGGTGTGGGGGAGTGGCTGCGGCGGACCTTCGCCGAGGTGGTTCCGGAACACCCCCTGTTCCAGGTGGTCACCGGATTCGGGGACACGGGGGCGGCGCTGTGCCGTGCCCACGTGGACAAGGTGGCCTTCACCGGCTCCACCGAGACCGGGAAGCGGGTCATGGCGGCCTGTTCCGAGTCGTTGACCCCGGTGCTGGTGGAGTGCGGGGGCAAGGACGCGCTGATCGTCGACTCGGACGCCGACCTGCACGCCGCCGCTGAGGCGGCACTGTGGGGCGCGGTGTCCAACGCGGGACAGACCTGCATCGGTGTGGAACGGGTCTACGTCGTCGACTCGGTGGCCGACAGGTTCGTCCAGTTGGTCGCCGACCGTGCGGAACGGTTGCGTCCCGGCGGGCAGCCCACGGCCGACCTGGGGCCGATCACGATGGGTTCCCAGGTCGAGGTGATCCGCGAGCACATCGCCGACGCCGTCCGGAGGGGAGGAACCGCCGTCGTCGGCGGCACCGACTCGGTGCGTCCGCCCTTCGTCGATCCCGTGGTGCTGACCGACGTCCCCGAGGACTCCCCGGCGGTGACCGAGGAGACCTTCGGCCCCACGATCGTGATCAACAGAGTGCGCACCGCCGACGAGGGGATAGCCCGGGCCAACGCCGGCAGGTACGGGCTGGGCGGAACCGTGTTCTCCCGGGCGCGCGGGCTGGAACTCGCCCGCAGGATGCGCAGCGGGATGGTGGCGGTGAACTCGGTGATCGCCTTCGCCGCGGTCCCCGCCCTGCCGTTCGGCGGGGTGGGCGACTCCGGCTTCGGACGTATCCACGGTGCCGAGGGGCTGCGTGAGTTCGGCAGACCCCAGGCGGTGACGCGGGCCCGCTTCCGGATGCCGCTCAATCCGATGAGCTTCGGCCGTTCCCCCCGGACCGTGCGGCGTCTCGTGGCGTTGATGCGGCTGCTGCGGGGACGCCGCTGAGCGGGGTCGCGCCCCGGCTGTGCGGTGACACCCGGGTGATCTCCCCGGGGCGGACGCGCGGAGTCGGCGGGATCCGGTCTCCGGTGGACCGGCGTGCCGGTTTCGCGCGGGGTCTTCCCCTGGAATGCTTTCGGTGAGCCCCGCGCGGACCGCCGTTCCGGTGCGGGACCGGCCCCACCGAATCCGGCTGCCGTGGTCTCGCCGTCGAGGAGGTCATCCGTGAAGAAGATCATCAACGATCCGGCCGACGTCGTGGTGGACGCGTTGCGCGGGATGGCGGCCGCCCACCCCGACCTGCTCTGGGTGCGGACCGACCCGGCTTTCGTGACCCGGTCCGACTCCCCGGTGCGGGACAAGGTGGCCCTGGTCTCCGGAGGGGGGTCGGGTCACGAGCCGCTCCACGTCGGTTTCGTCGGCACCGGGATGCTGGACGCGGCCGTGCCCGGACCGGTTTTCACCTCCCCCACGCCGGATGCGGTGCAGACCGCCGTGCGGGAGGCGGACGGAGGCGCCGGAACACTGCTGGTGGTCAAGAACTACACCGGCGACGTGCTGAACTTCGAGACGGCGGCCGAGCTGGTGCAGGCCGAGGACGTCGGGGTGCGCACCGTGGTGGTGCGGGACGACGTGGCGGTGCGGGACTCGACCGACACGGCGGGACGCCGGGGGGTCGGAGGAACCGTGCTGCTGGAGAAGATCATCGGGGCCGCCGCCGAACGCGGTCGTGACCTCGCCGACTGCCACGCCACGGCCCAGCGGGTCGCGGAGAACGTGCGTTCGATGGGGGTGGCGCTGAGCGCGCCGACCGTTCCCCACCTCGGAGAACCGAGCTTCACCCTCGCCGAGGAGGAGATGGAGATCGGGATCGGTATCCACGGTGAGCCGGGTCGGGAACGGGTCGGCCTGGAGTCCGCCGACGGCATCGTCCGACGGCTGCTGGAACCCGTGCTGGAGGACCTCCCCTTCCGGGAGGGGGACCAGGTGCTGCTGTTCACCAACTCGATGGGAGCTACGCCGCTCAGCGAGCTGTACCTGGCCCACGGCATCGCGGAGCGGATGCTCGCGGACCGGGGGGTCCGGGTCACGCGCCGACTCGTCGGCCCCTACGTCACGAGCCTGGAGATGCGGGGGATGAGTCTCACCCTGCTCAAACTGGACGAGGAACTCACGCGCCTGTGGGACGATCCGGTGCGGACTCCCGCGCTGACCTGGTGACCCTTTTCCGACCGGCGGACCGATCAGATTGGTGGCACAGCCCATGGTCTGTACGACGCAGCACGTGATCGCGGCGATGCGCGCGGCCGTCCGCGCGGTCTCCGAGAACCGGGACGAGCTGGTGGAACTGGACCGGGCCATCGGCGACGGTGACCACGGCGAGAACATGGAGCGTGGCTTCCTGGCCGTGGACACCCAGCTCCGGCTCGTCAGCCCGGGGACTCCGGCGGCCGTGTTGAAGACGACGGCGACGAGTCTGATCTCCTCGGTGGGAGGCGCCGCCGGTCCGCTCTTCGGCACCGCCTTCCTGCGGGCGGCGACCGCCGCCGGTGAACGGGAGACGCTCGACGGTGCCGCCGTGGCCGCGCTGCTGCGGGCCGCGCTGGACGGCGTGACGGCGCGGGGCAGGGCCGAACGGGGGGACAAGACCATGGTCGACGCGCTCGCCGTCGCCGTGGAGGCCGCCGAGCGGACCGCGGACGAGGGGACGGGTCCCATCGGGGTGCTGCGCTCGGCGGCCACGGCCGCCGACTCCGGGGCGCGGGAGACGATCCCGCTGGTGGCGAGGAAGGGACGGGCCTCCTACCTGGGGGAGCGCAGCGCCGGTCACCTCGATCCCGGGGCGCGCAGTGTGGCCCTGTTGTTGCACGCCTTCGCCGAGACGGGAGGAGACCGGTGATGCGGGTCGGTTTGGTGGTCGTTTCCCACAGCGCCTCCCTCTCCGAGGGGGTCGTCGAGGTGGTGGGTCAGATGGCCCCGGACGTCCGGGTCAACGCGGCGGGAGGACTTCCCGGAGGAGGGACCGGCACCGACTTCGAGGCGACCTCGGCGGCACTGGCCGCCTCGGACACGGGATCCGGGGTGGTGCTGCTCTACGACCTGGGAAGCGCCCGGATGACGGCGGAGCTGGCGGTGGAGGCGCTGGCGGACCCGAACACCGCAGTGGTGGCCGAGGCCCCTCTCGTGGAGGGGGCCGTCGCCGCCGCCGTGGCGGCACAGGGCGGGCAGGGTCTGGAGGCGGTGGTTGAGGCCGCCGAACGAGCCACGGGGGCCGAGGAACCGGAGGGTGGGGAGGCGGTCTCCACCGAGGGACTGTCCCCGGAGGCCTACCGTGCCGAGAGCGAGTTGATCCTCGCCAACGAGGTGGGGCTGCACGCTCGTCCCGCCGCGTTGCTCGCGCGGACGCTGACGGGGGTGGAAGCGGCGGTGACGGTGTCCTGCGGGGAGAACAGCGCCGACGCGCGGAGCGTGCTCGGTGTCATGGGACTGGGAGCCCGCAAGGGGGACCGGATCTCGCTGCGGGCCACGGGGCCGGAGGCCGAACTCGCACTGCGTCGTATCACCGAACTGGTCGAACGGAACTTCGACGAGTGACCCCGGCGGGCGGGGCGTTCCGCTCGGCGGTCTCCGTCGAGGGTGAGTCACCGAAGTCCTGGCAGGCGGGATCTCGGAGGTAGGTTGGTGGCCGTGCGCTCGTGCCGTTCCGTCAGCCGGTTCGTGGTGCTGCTGATGGTGGTGGCCGGGTTGTCCGGATGCGTGTCCTCCCCGCAGCGGAGTCCCCGCGACGACTCCGCGGACGGAGTGTCCTCCGAGGCGGCACTCGGTGATCCGCGCACCCTCGACCCGTGCAGTCTCCTCAGGCCGCGGTCCCTGGAGGAGTTCGGGCGCGCGGAACAGGCCGAGACGGTTTCGCTGGAGTACTGCTTGGCGCACGTGCGCCCCCGACCGGGGCAACTGGTCCAGCTGTCGGTGGGCCGACCGCGCCGGGTGGAGGAACGGCGGCTGACCGAGGACAACCCCGTGTTCCGCCAGGGCGGGCTCCGGCTGGTGCGCGAGCCTCCGGTGCCCGAGCACTGCACGTGGCGGATCCTGTTCGCGGACGGGGTGGCCCTGCGGGTGGATGCGGACTCCCTGTCCGGTGAGGTGTCGGTGGGGCTGTGTTCCCTGGCCGAGGCCGGGGCGCGGCAGGCGGCCGGGATCATCGACGCGGGGGAGGTCGAGCACCGGCGGTTCCCGGAAAACTCCTTGGCCTTCGTGGACCCCTGCGCGCTGCTGTCCACGGATGTGGTGAATCGTGTCCCCGGACTGGAGGAAGCCGAGGCGGAAGGAGTCCTGTCCGGACACACGTGCCGGTGGGGCGGGCGGACGATCCGGGATCCCAGCGTGGAGCTGACCCACACGGCCGGGGCCCCGCCACGGCGGAAGGACGCCACCTCCGTGGTGGAGCGCACGGCGGGACGCCGCACCGTGGTGGACATCGTCGGTGACGACCCCCGAGTGGGGCTGTGCTCGGCGGAAACCGCCCACATCCCGTTCGGTCCCTCCCGGTCCGGGCAGGTCGAGGTCGCCATGCTGGTGGTTTTCCTGCCCCAGGCCGACGGGACGCGGGCGTGCGAGTTCGCGCGGGGGCTGGCCGAGCGCGTCTGGCCACGTCTTCCGCACGCCTGAGCACCGTTCCCACACGGGGAGCGGCCCGTGCCGACCTGGGCCCGGTTAACGTGGGCGGCGTGCCTCGTCGAAACCGCCCCAAGCGTTCAGCGAAGCCGGAGGCCTCCGCGTCCCGCCCACTCGGCTCCGGTTTCGGCTTCGCGCGTACCGAGACGGCCCCGGACGGGGAATGGATCGTCCGAACCGTTCCCGCGGCGCAGGCCAGGAAGACCTACCGCTGCCCGGGGTGCGACCACGAGATCAGACCCGGGGTCGGGCACGTGGTGATCTGGCCGGCCGACGAGTACGGCACGGTGCGGGACCGCAGGCACTGGCACACCGGCTGTTGGCACTCCCGCAAACGCAGCGGACGCGGTTTCGGCACGGTGTGACCTTTCCCGGCGCGGTTCGGGCCACGCCGCCTCGTTTCACTCTCCCGTGGGATTATCTCGGCGATGAGCACCGAGATTCGCGCGAACACCGTGCTGCCCGGACGCAGGGAGGGCATCACGCTGCACACCGCCGACGGGCTGCGGCTCGTCGGTGAACTGGCCCTGCCCGAACGCACCGAGCCCCGAGCCACCCTCGTGTGCCTGCACCCGCTGCCCACCCACGGCGGGATGATGGACTCCCACCTCTTCCGCAAGGCGGCCTGGCGACTTCCCGCCCTGGCCGACCTGGCCGTGCTCCGGTTCAACACCCGGGGGACGGCGAGCGAGGCCGGACGCAGCGAGGGCAGCTTCGACAACGGGAACTCGGAGCGCTTCGACGTGGCGGCGGCCCTGGAGTACGCCGAGTTCCACGACCTGCCCGAGGTGTGGCTGGTGGGATGGTCCTTCGGCACCGACCTGACCCTGGTGCACGGGCTCGACCCGCTGGTGCGGGGAGCGGTGCTGCTCTCCCCACCGTTGCGGTGGAGCCGGCAGGAGGACCTGCGGGCCTGGGCGGAGTCGGGCAAACCGGTGCACGCTCTCGTTCCCGAGCACGACGACTTCCTCCCGCCGGCGGAGGCCGAGCGAGGGTTCGCCCCGATCCCCCAGGCGGAGGTGACCTCCTTCCCCGACACCAAGCACCTGTGGGTGGGCAAGGCCGAACAGGCACTCGACGCCATCGTGCGGATCGTGGCCCCCGAGGTGCCCACGCCGCTTCCGCGGCACTGGGAAGGGCGTGCGGAGACCCACCAGGTCACCATCGTGGACTCCTGAGCGCGCGACTACGGCGTGTTGTCGGGCAGCAGGTAAACCACGTGCTTTGGCGGGCTCGGCTCGTGGTCAACGCGGCGTTCGAATCCGAGCCGCTCGGCCACGCGTCGTGCCGGTGCGTTGTTCGGACGGGTGCGGATCACCACCGGTGTGCCTGGAAAGCGGGTGCGTGCCAGCTCGACCGCCGCTGTCCCCAGCTCGACCGCGTATCCCCGTCCCCAGGCCTCCGGGCGGAAGCGGTAGTAGAGATTGAGTGCGGAACTCCCGGCGAGTTCGTCGCGGCGCAGCCCCCCGAAGCCGACGAGACGGGCCTCGGCGGTGGCTTCCACCGCCCAGTACCCGATGCCGTGCTCCCGCCACTGCCTGATCCATTCCTCCAGATCGGATTTCACTCGTTCCGGGGCGGGAGCTCCGTCGGGGCGGTGGAGATTCGTCCCGGGATCGGTGTGCACGGCCACCATCGCCGGCTCGTCCTCCGGACGTACCGGACGCAACGTCAACCGCTCCGTGCGTTTCTCCTTCGGGTCCACCCGAGGAACCGTATCCACCGCGGACCGGTTTCGGCAGGGCCCGAAGATCACCACGGCGGGCGGGAAGCGATCACGTCCGGCACCATGGGGACGTGCACTACGTCGAATCGGGAGCGGGCCCACCACTGGTGCTGCTGCACGCCTTTCCGGTGGACGAACGGATGTGGCGGGACGCGCGTGCCGAACTGGAGGGACGGTTCCGCGTCGTCACACCGGACCAGCGCGGCCTGGGGCGCAGCACGTTGGACGGCTCCCCGTCCGCCGGTCCGGAGAACCAGCGGCGGGCCGGTGTGGAAGAGACGGACACCCCGAGCCTGGACTCGGCCGCCGAGGACGTGCTCGCGCTGCTCGACCACCTGGAGCTGTCCCGGGTTCACCTGGGCGGGTGCTCCATGGGCGGCTATGTGGCCATGTCGGTGCTGCGCAGGGCCCCGGAGCGGGTGGCCGGGCTCGTGCTCGCCGACACCAGGCCGGACGCCGACGGGGAGGAACAGCGCCGCAACCGACTGTCGGTCGCCGAGCGTGCCGAGCGCGAAGGGGTGCGCGGCTGGCTGGCCGAGAACAGCCTGCCCGGTCTGCTCGGGCGGACGACGTGGGAACAACGCCCCGAGGTGGTGCGCACGGCCCGGACGCTGGTCGAGGAACAACCCCCGGAGGGGGTGGCCTGGGCCCAGCGGGCGATGGCCGCGCGGCCGGACGGTTCGGAGGTGTTGAGGACCTACGAGGGCCCCGCCCTGGTGCTGCGCGGGGAGGAGGACACGCTCAGTTCCGCCGAGGTGGCCCGGGACATGGCGGCGCTGATGCCGCACGCCCGCTCGGTGACCCTGCCTGAGGCCGGGCACCTGGCTCCGCTGGAGAACCCGAGCGCCTTCGCCGCCGCCGTGGGGGACTGGTTGGCCGAACTCACCTGAACGGGTGATCGTGGCGAGGAGGGCGGGGTCAGGCGTGTTCCGCCCGCTGCCCCGTGTCACTGCCGGACCGGGACTGCGCCGCGCTGTTCCCCTCGGGCACCGGGAGTTTCCTGGTGGGGGCTTCCTCCTCGGCCTCGGTCGCCGTCTGCCTGGGCAGCCTGGACAGCTCGATCCTGGTCGTCCGCTGGTCCACCGTCGTGGAGGACGTTCCGTTCGTGGCCGTGCCGTCGACGCCGGACTCCTCACCGGCTTCCGCCGACCCCGAGACCGTGCTCTCCCCGTCCGAGTCCTCCTCCTTCTCCGGAGAGGGGGCGGAGTCCTCCGCGTCCAGGTCCGCCCGGGCGGAGTGCAGCTCCCGCTGCCGTGCCTCGTCCGCGGCCTCGCGCAGCCGCTGTTCCTCGGAGTCGTCGGTCGCCAGCCGTTGCAGGATCGGAGTGGTCTGGCCCATCATCTCCGCGGCGTCCCGCAGCTTGGCCGCCACGTTGTCCCGCAGCTCGGTGAGCGTGGTGACCTGTTCGTCGGCCCGGGCCAACCGACGCTCGCACTCGGCGGTGGTGGCCGCGATCCGCTGTTCGGCGTCGGCGCGGGCACGGGAGCGGAGTCGCCTGCTCTCCAGCACGGCCGCCTCCAGCAGCCGGGTGGCCTCCTCGGTGGCCTCGGCGACCGTGTTCGCGGCCTTCTGCTCGGCCTCGGCGACCAGCCGCTGGGCCTCCTGCCTGCTCTCCCGTTCGCGCTGCTCGGCCGCCTCGGTGCTCTCCCGGGTCAGCCGTTCCGCCTCCTCGGTGGCCTCGGCGACGAGCCGGTGGGCCTCGTTGGTGCCCTCCCGCAGCCTGCGGTCGGCCTCCTCGGTGGCCTCGGCGACCCGCCGCTCGGCCTCGGCCTTGCTCTCGGCCTCCTGGTCGGCCAGCATCCGCATGGACTCGCTGCGCCGGGCGGCCATGGCGATCTCGAAGTCCTCCTCGATCTGGGCTCGCCTGGCCTCGGACTCCTCGTCGGCGCGTTTGCGGTTCTCCTCGGCCTCGGTGGTGATCCGCTCGGCCTCGGCCCTGGCGTTCTCCAGCACGGAGCGGTGCTCGGCCTCCATCTCGTTGCGCCGGGCGTCCAGCTCCGCGATCAGCTTCTCGTAGCGGGTGCGCAGGTCACTGGCCTCCTGCTCGGCCCGCTCGCGTATCGCGGCGGCGTCGCTCTCCGCCTTGCCTCGGATCTCCCCGGCCTCCTCCTGGGCCAGCCGCAGCATCCGCTGCAACCGTTCGCTGAGGCCCTCCATCGTGGTCGGGGGTTTGCCCAGACGTTCGACCTGCCCCCGCAGGTTCTCGATCTCGGAACGGGCGGATTCGAGCTGCTTGGACAGGTCGGCGGCCTGGGAGACGGCCGCGTCCCGGTCCGAGGCGATCAGACGCAGGTCCGCGTCGATGCGTTCCAGGTGCTCGTCCACCTGAGCTCTGTCGTAGCCGCCCTTCCGGACGATGTCGAAGCCCGAGCCCAGCGGTAGCAGATCACGATCGTCGGCAAGACCCATGGCACAACGCTACCTCCGAACGGCTGGTGATGTTGTCCGGTGCGTGGTTCCGGGCCCGAACACGTGCCGAAATCACAGTGCCACCGGTTCCGGGCGTTCGTTGACCGGACGCCGAGCCGGGAGGAGCATCGGAGTGGAAACAGCGGAAAACGGGGGGTGGTCGACATGGCTCGTGGTTCGGACGGATCCGGGGCGCGTCCGTGGACGCGCTGGCAGGACTGGGGAGCGCTGCTGCTCGGTGTCTACCTGATCCTCGCGACGCTGTGGACCGTGACGGGTCCCGCCGCGCTGACCGCGATGATCCTGCTCGGGGCCCTGCTGGCCGTCTCCGGAGTCTGGTCGTTGGCGATGCCCGGATCCGTGGCCAGCGAGTACGCCCACGTGGTGCTCGGCATTCTGCTGGTGCTCTCGCCGTGGATGTTCGGGTACGCGGGCTCCGGCGGGGCGGCGTGGACGAGCTGGGTGGTCGGTGTGCTCGCCGTGGTCGTGGGCGTGGCGGCCCTGCCCGAGGCGAGTTCCGCCCATCGTTCCCGCACCGCACGGCAGCACTGATCCCACCGGATCACGGTCCCGGGGCGGAGTGTGGTGACCTCACCCGAGGACGGTTCGAGGTGCGGCCGGCCCGGGGGTCACTCGGCGGGCTGGACGAGTTCGACCAGCACACCACCGGCGTCCTTCGGGTGGACGAAGTTCACCCGGCTGTTCGCCGTCCCCGGTCGGGGGGTGTCGAAGAGCAGCCGCAGTCCCTTGTCCCGCAGGCGGGAGCAGGCGGCCTCGATGTCGGTCACCCGCAGGGCCAGCTGTTGCAGGCCCGGGCCGTTGCGGTCCAGGAACCTGGCGATGGTCGAGTCCTGTCGGGCGGGGGCGAGCAGCTGGATCCGTGTGCTTCCGGTGGTGTCGTCCCCGGCGGCGAGCATCGCCTCCCGCACGCCCTGCTCCTCGTTGACCTCCTGGTGGGTGAGCACCAGGCCGAAGGTGTCGTTGTGGAAGCGCACCGCTTCGTCGAGATCGGCCACCGCGATGCCGACGTGGTCGATACCGGTCACCAGCTCGCCGAGTTCCTCCCGCATGGGCTCGCAGCCTAACGCCGTGTTCCCCCGGTGCGGAAGCGGGATCCTCGTGCTCGCGTCGGTCGGGAGGGACACGGGGACCGGACGGCTGTGTGGCGACTCACAGATCCCGGCCCCGCTGGGCACAGGTATGGTCCCGCCCCCTGGGACGGGGCCATGATGGTGCTCGTTTCCGGTTCGTCGTCGAACACGCCAGTGTGACCGCAGCGGGAGGTAGTCGTGGAAAGTTCCGTGATCGTGGCCGGGGCCCGTACGCCCATGGGACGACTGCTCGGCTCGTTGAAGGATTTTTCCGGGGCGCAGCTCGGAGGGATGGCCATCAGGGCGGCGCTGGAACGCGCCGGCGTGGAACCGGGCCTGGTGGAGTACACGATCATGGGGCAGGTTCTCACGGCCGGGGCGGGCCAGATTCCCGCGCGGCAGGCCGCCGTGGAGGCGGGCATCGGAATGGACGTGCCCGCGCTGACGGTGAACAAGGTCTGCCTGTCCGGGCTGGACGCCATCGCGCTCGCCGACCAGCAGATCCGGGCGGGGGAGTTCGACGTGGTCGTGGCCGGTGGTCAGGAGTCGATGACCCGGGCGCCGCATCTGCTGGGCAAGTCCCGTGAGGGATTCAAGTACGGCGACGTGAACATGCTCGACCACATGGCCCACGACGGGCTGTTCTGCGCCTTCGACCAGATGGCCATGGGGGCCTCCACCGAGAAGTACAACTCCTACTACGGGCTGACCCGGGCCGAACAGGACGCCTTCGCCGCCCGTTCGCACCATCGTGCCGCGGCCGCCGCGTGGCGCGGGGTGTTCGCCGAGGAGATCACCCCGGTCACCGTGCCGCGCCGCAAGGGCGAACCGCTTCTCGTCCGGGAAGACGAGGGGATCCGGGAGGACACCACGATCGAAGGGCTGGGCACGCTGCGTCCCGCCTTCGACGCCGAGGGCACGATCACGGCCGGTTCCGCCTCGCAGATCTCGGACGGGGCCGCCGCCGTGGTCGTGATGCGCAAGTCCAGGGCCCAGCAGCTGGGACTGGACTGGATCGCCGAGATCGGCAGGCACGGCGTGGTGGCGGGTCCGGACGCGAGTCTGCACGAGCAGCCCTCCAACGCGATCAAGGCCGCCTGCGCCCGGGCCGGTTCCGATCCGTCCGAGCTGGACCTCGTGGAGATCAACGAGGCCTTCGCCGCCGTCGGCATCGCCTCCACCAGGGCGCTCGGTCTGGACGAGGAGAGGGTGAACGTCAACGGAGGTGCCATCGCGCTGGGACATCCGATCGGGATGTCCGGGGCGCGGTTGGCCCTGCACCTGGCGCTGGAACTGCGGCGGCGCGGGGGCGGTGACGGTGCGGCCGCCCTGTGCGGCGGTGGCGGTCAGGGCGACGCGCTGTTGCTGCACGTCCCGCGCGGCTGAGTTTCCTCAGGCGGTGGCTCACGGGCCCCGGCCGTCCTCGGCCGGGACCCCCGGCGCCGAGACACACGCCGTCGCGACCGGTCCCACACCCCGTCCTGGCCGGGGCCTGCCCGGCAACAACCCGGAGCGTGCCTCACCGTCCGGTCCGACGGCGCAGCGTGCGGATATTCTGGCCCTATGAAGTGGCTCCCCGGTGGATGGCAGCGCGCCGACCGTGCGAACCCGAAGGGCGGTACGGCCCCCTACAGCACGCTCGCCCAGCACGAGACCGTGGTCGAGCGGCGCAACGTCCCACCGGACGACACCGGAACCGTTCCCCAACGCACCACCTCCCGCCGGGCCGACACGCCGTCACCGACCCGGGTGGCCCCGAAGGCGGGACAGTGGTCGGAGCCCGCTCCGCTGCTGGGAGAACACGCCCGTGACGTCGACGTGAGCGGGGCCGCCTTCCGCAACCTGGTGATCGGAGGGGGAACCAGCGGCTTCCTGACCGTGCTGTGCGCGGCGGCCCTGGCCGGATCGGGCAACGGGTTCTGGCTGTGGTGCTGGCAGATCGTGTTCGGGGTGGTCTTCCTGTGGTTCCTCGCCTCGGCCAAGGGGGCGATGAGCGGCCGGGGGTTCCTGGTGGACAACAGGGGCATCTACCCCCGCACCAGCGGAGAGGTGTTCGCCGTCCCCTGGAGCGAGATCACCGCCGTCGGTGTCGGTTCGTTACGCCCGGTCGAGAGCCGCAAACTCGTGCACCCGGAACGCAGGCGGGCCCTGGAGATCTTTCCCGCCGATCCCGGTTTCGTCGCGCGGTATCCCGAGCTGGACCGTTGGCGGGTGGAGGAGGCACCACCCATGCAGGGGTTGCCCGGGACGCGGTACCGCTTCCACCTGCCCGCGCTGAACAGGCTGCCCAAGCGCCTGGAGAAGGCCGTCCAGGCGGCGGCCCCGCGTGTCTGGGTGGGACAGTACCGGAGGAAGCCACCCACCCCGTCTCAGTGATCCGGGAGGGGAGCCTCCTCGACGGGTGGCTCCTCGGTGTCCCCGAGTTGCCGGGCCAGTTCCGGCCCGAGGCTGTCCAAGGGGTCGGCGGCCCCCAGCTCAGGATCGTCGACGGCCAGGGTGCGCATCGGCCCCGGCCCGGTGGCGGCGGTCTCGAAGCGCACGGACACCCTGCCGTGCCCGGCTCCCTGAACCCAACCGTGTCCCCACACGGGGTGGTGCACGTCGTCCCCCTGCCGCCACGCGCGGTGCTCCGGCCGATGGGTAGGCGGGGGAGTGGTTGCCGGGGGTTGTTGCTGTCCGGGCGTTCCGGGCTCCTGCCCGGTGGTCTCCGCGGGAGTGGGAAACAGTGCCCCCTGCTCCGCCGTGGCCAGCCCCGAGTAGGAGACCCCGACCAGCCTCACGGGAACTCCCGGCTCGACCGCGGCCGAGGTCAACCGGCGGGCCGCCGCGGCCAGTTCCTCCCGGTCCGCCGTGGGGGAGGCCAGTGTCTCGGAGCGGCTGATCGTGCTGAAACTCGCGTCCCGGATCTTGAGGGTGACCGTACGTGCCGCCCGTTCGGAGGCGACCAGCCTGCGGTGGGCGGACTCGGCCATGGCGGCGATCTCCCCGGCCAGTTCGTCGACGTCGGTGCGGTCGGTGTCGAAGGTCGTCTCCGCTCCCACCTGTTTGGCCTCGGCCCGTTCGGCGACCGGACGTTCGTCCACCCCGTGGGCGAGCCTGTGCAGCTCCGTGCCGTGTGCCTGCCCGAGCAGCGCGGTCACGTCCCCCAGGCGCAGCGCCGCGAGCTCGCCGATGGTGTGCACCCCGATGCGGTGCAGTTTCGACTCCCCGATGGGGCCGATGCCCCACAGCTTGCGCACCGGCAGCGCCGCGAGCAGTTCGGCCTCCTCCTCCGGAGCGACGATGAACGAACCGTCGGGTTTGGCCATTCCGGAGGAGATCTTGGCCAGTTGCTTGCCCGAACCCCCTCCGATGGAGGAGGGCACACCGACCTCCCGCCGCACCTGGGCGCGCAGGGACTCCGCGAATCCGCGCACCGTCTCGGCATCGGCTCCGGCCAGGTCGTGGGGCTCCAGGAACGCCTCGTCGATCGAGACCTGTTCGAAGCGCCCCGCCGCCTGGCGGACCAGGGCGAAAACCCGGGAACTCACCGCGCGGTAGACCCGGAAGCGCGGGGGCAGCACCACCGCCGAGCGGCAGCGTTTCCGTGCCTCCCACATCGGCATGGCCGAACGAGCTCCGAACTCCCGGGCGGGATAGCTGGCTCCGGCCACCGTGCCCCGGGGGCCGGTGCCGCCGACGAGTACTGGACGACCACGGAGCGTGGGGCGGGTGAACTGTTCCACGGACGCGTAGAAGGCGTCCATGTCCAAGTGCAGCACCCAGCGGTTCATGCCGTCATTGAACGGTAGACCACCGACAGGCCGCGACGGGGACCTGTTCGGGCGCGTCGCGGGATCCGGTCCGTGGTGAGGGACCACGGGCGAGGCGGTGTCCGACACACCGCGAGCCGGGTGCGGGGAATCACACGGTACGGTGAGCTCGTGTTCAGGACGTGTGTCGGTTGGTTCCGTGTGGTCGCGTTCGCCGAAGCGGTGTCGTGGGCGGCCCTGCTCATCGCGATGGTGGTCAAGTACGGGTTCGGTCACCCGGAGGCCGTGACCGTGGCCGGCTGGGTGCACGGACTCGTCTTCACGGCCTATGTCGTGCTGAGCCTGGTGGTGTACGGCCCGCTGCGTTGGAGTTTCCGTGTGCTGCTGCTCGCGCTGATCGCCTCGGTCCCGCCGTTCGGGTCCGTGGTGTTCGAACGCTGGGCCCTGCGGCGGGGTTCGCTGACGATGCCGGAGGAGAAGGGGCCGACCTCGTGGTCCCGCCTGGTCGGAGCCCTGCGCGCGCTGAACTGACCCCTCCCGCCGCCGTTCGGAGGACACCGACCGGGGCCGGAAGCCACCACCGCCGCCGGGCCGCGTGACCACGACGCGCGGGCCGCGCGGCAACGAGCTCCCGCTAGAAGTCGCCCGCGGCCTGGCGCACCTTGCTGAGCAGTTCGGTGAGCTGCCGGGTCTGTCGTTCGGTGATGCCGGTGAGTCCGAAGTTCACCGCGGTCACCGACTCGGTGGCCTTCTCGGTCACCTCGCGGCCGTTCTCCGTGATCTCCACGAGAGTGGTGCGGCGATCGGTCGGGTGGGGAAGGCGGCGGACGAGTTCGTCGGCCTCCAGTCTGTCGACGATGTTGGTGACGCTGGTCGGGTGCAGTTGCAGCCGGTCCCCCATGACGCGCATCGGAAGGCTTCCCTGTCGGGAGAAGCTCAGCAACACGAGGGCCTCGTAGCGGGCGAAGGTCAGGTTGTGCGGGCGCAGCGCGGTGTCGACCGCCGACTGCAGTATCTGCTGCACCCGCATGATGCTGGTGACCGCGGCCATGGTCGAGGAAGGGCCGATACGTTGGGACCAGGTTTCGGCCGCGCGTGCTATCGGATCGAACGGCAGCGGTTGACGGGGACTCATGGCATCCGACGCTAGCAGCGGATACTTGCCCCGACGGGCGACACGGGGAGTTGGTCGCCCCCGCCTCCGGCGTGGGGGATGTTCTCGCGGCGGGACACCGGTAGGTTCCCGTGGGCGGTGGTTCCACGATCCCGACGGCGGGTTCCTCTCGCGGGAAGGAGGACGGGAGATGTTGGTCGCATTCAGCGTGGCCCCTTCCGGGGCGGGTGACTCCGACAGTGTGAGTGCCGCGGTGGCCGAGGCCGTGCGCGTCGTGCGGGAGTCCGGTCTTCCGCACGAGACGAACGCCATGTTCACCACTGTGGAAGGTGAGTGGGACGAGGTGATGGACGTGGTACGGCGGGCGACCGAGGCCGTGTCGGCCCGCGCTCCCCGGACGAGTCTGGTGCTCAAGGCGGACATCCGTCCGGGACACACCAACCAACTCCGGGAGAAGGTGGACCGGATCGAACAGCAGCTCGGTCCGGAGTGAGCCTCTCCCGGAGCGGGTGATGCGGTGTGCGATCACCGGTGGTGATCACCCGAGGGTGGTGCCGGACAGGGTCCGACACCACCCGGGAGGAAGGGTGTCGACTGCCTCACACGCTCACTTGGACATGGGGTGGTCGACCACGGGCGCGTTGACGCACTCGGAGCTCTCCGGCGACAGGATCGGAATGACCAGACCGATCACGGCGCCGATGTCGTTGCCGCAGGCCTGGATCGGCACGGCGCTGATGTTGTTGTCGTCGAGCGCGTTGATGCCGTCGTTGTCCTTGGAATCGGCGAACGCGGACGTGCCCAGGGTCATCATGCCCATGGCGGCGACACCGGCAGCGCCGGCAACACGGGTTGCAGTACGCACTATTCAGTACCTCTCGTCACATTTGCGGGTAGGGAAGAGTTCCCGATCGAGTCCCTACTGAGTCGTGGCACGGCACGCACGAACACGCTCTCCGCGCCGTGGACTCGTGTGCAGTTTCGTCGCCCTTCCCGTGAAAGATGAGGGAAATCCGATAAAGCCACCTGAACGAGTGATCGCAGTCGCTCGGTCGTGCGAAGACCGGTTGTTCCCGGTGCGCGGATGCACTCCCGCCGGAGGACGAAGCGCGGTTCCGTGGTGGGGCGGAGTGGGACGGACGGTGCGCGGCGTGTCACGATGGGGGCGTGACACGGCCTTATCCACGGCAGAATCCTGACGCACAGCAGAGCGGAGCGGCCTCCATGGCGGGGGCCGTGGACCTGTCGGCGTTGAAGAACCGGGCGGAGGCCCGGAACAGTGCGCAGTCCTCCGCGGGCACGGGCTCCTCGGCCGGTGACTACTCCCCGATCGTCGAGGTCACCGAATCCAACTTCCAGGCCGAGGTGGTCGAGCGGTCCATGCAGGTCCCGGTCGTGGTGGACCTGTGGGCCAGTTGGTGCCAGCCGTGCAAGCAGCTCTCCCCCGTGCTGGAGAAGCTCGCCCGGGAGGGCGGCGGCACCTGGGTGCTCGCCAAGATCGACGTGGACGCCAACCAGCGGATCGCGCAGCTGTTCGGGGCGCAGTCCATCCCCACGGTCATCGCCATCGCGGGCGGGCAACCCGTGGAGGCGTTCGCGGGGGCCCAGCCGGAGGAACAGATCAGGCAGTGGATCAACGCGATCCTGGACGCCCAGCGTGACCAACTTCCGGGAATCCGCGCGGCCGAGGAGGGCGGCGGGGCGGAGAGCCCCGAGGACCCGCGCTTCACCGAGGCCGAGCAGGCGTTGGAACGGGGTGAGTACGCGGCGGCCGAACAGGCCTACCAGCGCATCCTGGACGCCGAACCGGACAACGAGCAGGCCAAGGCGGCCCTGGCGCAGGTGCGGTTCACCGCGCGGGCCGAGAACGCCGATCCGGCGGCCATCAGCCGGGCCGAGGAGAACCCGGACGACGTGGACGCCCAACTGGCCGCCGCCGACGCCGAACTGGCGCAGCAGCGGGTGGAGGAGGCCTTCAACCGGTTGATCGGCACGGTCAAGCGCACCTCCGGTGACGAGCGCGACCGGGTTCGCGAGGAACTGCTGGAGATGTTCGGCCTGTTCCCGGACGGGGACAAGCGGGTGGCCGACGCGCGGCGCGCCCTGGCCAGCGCCCTGTTCTGAGGACTCCACCCGGACGGCGCGGCGAGTCCACGTCGGAACCGCCGCGCCGTCGTCGCGTCCGATGTTGGGTTCCCGTGCCCGGTCGGGACCGCGGTCTTCCGGCTCAGGAGTGGTACTCGGAGGCGCAGGGAGTGATCCCCTGCCGGAACCCGAGGCGGAAGGCCTCCACCCGCGCGAATCCCGCCGAGACCTGCTCGCCCCGCACGTCGGCGGCGATCAGCCCGTTCTCGTCGAGCAGCGCGGCCACCCCCTCGTCGATGTCGCCGGGGGCCAGGCGCAGCTTCCCCACCGGGTTCCGCCGCCCGATGGGATCCTCCACCAACAGGCCGCTCCAAGCCCCGACCAGGCATGCGGTGCGCAACCCGGCGGCGTCGCCGGTGAGGCGTAGTCCCGCCGCCCGCTGCACCGCCAGCACGTACCGCGAGGCGACCTGCGCGTAGGCGGCGAAGTCCCCGTAGCCGGACGGTTCGTCTCCGCCCCGAGGGGGAGTGGCCATCTCCTCCAGTCGCTTCCGGTCCAGGGAGACGGTGTTGGTCTCGGCGCAGTAGGTGGCCGGTTCGGTGCTCGTCCCGTCCTGGCAGGCCCCCCGCTCGATACTGATCCGCGGGGGAGCGACCCCGGTGTCGGCGAAGACCCGGCGCAGACTCCGTTCGACACGCTCGATGCTGTCCTCGTCGATCGGCAGGTCCGACTCCTGGGCCTTCTTCCAGAAACGGAACTGGGTCGTTCGTTCGAGCACGGAGGAGGCGGTCATCTCCGTGCACCGCTTCGGGCCGTCGTTGAAGCCGTACTGGAACGCCGAGATGCGGTCGAAGGCGCTGCCGTGCGCGCTGGGATCGGCGAAACCGGTCTCGCCGGGGGCGTCCCTGATGTAGCTGAGCACACCCAGCACGCTGTTGAGCCCGTCCCCGGTGGAGACCCGGATGTGCTCGGCCGAGCCCTCGGCCACGTGGCGGAAGAAGGAGCCAGTCAGACAGTCCGCCTGCTGTTCGACGACCAGGGGCGGGGTGTCCCCGTCGAGCAGACCGGCCCGGTGCTGCACCGCGTGTCCCATCTCGTGGGCCAGCACCGTGACCGGAGCCATGGGCCCGAAGGTGTTCCGCAGCTCCGGCAGGAGCCTCCCGCGGTCCCAGGCGATGGTGTCCTGTTCGGGGCAGTAGAAGGCGTTCACCATCCCCGAGGTGTTCCGCCCGCAGAGACGTCCGCCCTGCCCGCCGGAGTCGTAGGAGACCAGTCGGGAGACGGGACGGAAACGCCCCTTGTCGAACGTCTTCGGGTAGGCCTGCCGCCAGTACTGCTGGACGTCGGCCACGGTGTCGACCGCGAGCCTGTCGACGTCGCCGTCCGTGCCTCCCTCCACCGGCAGCTCGGCGGGGTCAGCCCCCGGTTTGAGACCACTGGGGCCGTCACTGACCGGCAACCCCGCCACCGTGTCGGCGGCGGGACTGCCACTGGCGATCGGGGTCCCGTTGATCGGCCGGGAACATCCGGTCACTCCCAGGCACAGTGCCGTGGCCGCCGCCGAGGCAGCGATCAGTCGTCGTGTTGTCGAGCTTTTCGCCACTGCCCCATCCTCGAATCGTGCTGTCGCGTACTCCCACGTCCGGAACCCTCGGATGTGTGCGTCCCCTCATGGGCGCCGGGAGGAACACCCGGCGAAGCCTAACGAACGGATCTCGCCCGGATCCGGTGTGGATCCGTCCGACGCCCGAGATGACCCCGTTGCCCGGAAAGCCGGGCCTTCTCGGTGCGCGTGCCGCCCACTTCCCAGGAAGCGGGTGCTGCTCCGGTGGTCGTTCACACACCTCCCGGGTGTGTCACGACACGCACTCGCCGGGACCGGCCGTGTAGCCCCGCCGGAAGGCCCCGGTCCTGTCCCGGGCGTTTCCGTGGGGGTCGGAGCCGTGCTGTTCCGGCAGGTCGGCGAAGGCGCGCAACGCCCGCAACGCGTCCTCGACGTCCTCGCCGTCCATGGCGAGTCGGGCGGAGCCGCCGTCGACCACCCAGCGGAAGTAGGAACCGGCGAAGCAGTCCGCCGTGGTCTCCACGAACACGGGGTCCGGCCTGGTGGGGAGGGAGCCGTCGAGCCGCTGTTCGACCGCGTGTCCCAGTTCGTGGGCCAGTACCAGCACCACGGCGGACTGGCCGTAGTGGGCCCGCAGCACCGGAAGCAGCGCGGCGCGGTCCCAGACGACCGCGTCCACGGCGGCGCAGTAGTACGCGTTGCCGGACAGTTCGGTGACCTCGTCCGCGCAGGGTGGGGAGCTGTTCGCGGGATCCGCCGTGTCCACGGAGAAGAACCCGCCGTCGAGGTCGGTCCACTCGCGCCCGAACACGCGTGGCATGGTCCGTTCCCAGTAGTGCCGCACGTCGGTGACCGCCGTGGCCGCCAGTTGGTCCACCGACGAGGAGTCGGTGCCGAACACGAAGGACGGGTCGACCGTCTCGCGGACCACCGTGTCCGCCGGTACCGGTGTGCCCCCCACGGCCGCGCATCCCGAGGAGCCCACGAGCAGCAGTCCCAGCACGAGCGCCAGCGTCCCTCTCGGTGAAACCACCTCCCCAGACTCGCACGGCACGGTGGTTCGTGGGCTCCTGCGGAAACGTTCCGCGGCGAGATACCCTCGCCGGTCGTGAGAGCAGTCCGTCGCTTCACCGTCAGCGCCCACCTTCCCGACTCGTTGCAGGCACTCGGCAGGCTGGCCATGAACCTGCGCTGGAGCTGGCACCCGCCCACCCAGGACCTGTTCGCCTCCGTCGAACCGGACGTGTGGTCGGCCGTCGGAGGGGACCCGCTGCGTCTGCTGGCCGAGGTTCCGGCGGAACGGTTGGACCGGCTCGCCGCCGACGAGGACTTCCTGGCCCGCACCCGGGCCGTGGACGACGACCTGCGCCGGTACCTCACCGTTCCGCGCTGGTACCAGCAGCGCCGGGACGAGGGAACACCGCTTCCGGCCTCCGTGGCCTACTTCTCCATGGAGTTCGGACTGACCGAGGCGTTGCCGAACTACTCGGGCGGGCTCGGTGTCCTGGCGGGGGACCACCTCAAGTCCGCCTCCGACCTCGGTGTCCCCCTGGTGGGGGTGGGCCTGTTCTACCGTTCGGGCTATTTCCGACAGTCGCTGTCCGGGGAGGGCTGGCAGGTCGAGCAGTACCCGGTGCTCGACCCCCGGGGCCTGCCCCTGGAGCTGGTGACCCGCCCCTCGGGGGATCCGGTGCTGGTGCACGTGGCCGTGCCGGAGGGGCGGACTCTGCGGGCACGGATCTGGAAGGCCCAGGTGGGGCGGGTTCCGCTGTTGCTGATGGACAGTGACGTGGAGGACAACGACGAGGACCTGCGCGGTGTCACCGACCGGCTCTACGGCGGGGACTCCAGTCACCGGATCCGGCAGGAGATCCTCGCCGGCATCGGCGGTGTCCGCGCCGTGCGGGCCTACTGCGAACTGACCGGCATGGCCTCGCCCGAGGTGTTTCACACCAACGAGGGGCACGCGGGTTTCCTGGGGCTGGAACGCATCCGGGAGCTGCTGGCCGATCCCGGACTGGAGTTCGACGAGGCGGTGGCGGCCGTGCGTGCCGGAACGGTCTTCACCACCCACACCCCGGTGCCCGCAGGGCTGGACCGTTTCCCCACGCACCTGGTGCGGCACTACTTCGGCGAGGGCACCAGCCGGGACCTGCTTCCGGGAGTGCCGACCGACCGGATCCTGGAACTCGGGGTGGAGAAGAAGCCGGGAACCTTCAACATGGCCAACATGGGGCTGCGGCTCGCCCAACGGGCCAACGGCGTCTCCGAACTCCACGGGACCGTCAGCCGTGAGATGTTCAGCGGGCTGTGGCCCGGGTTCGACATCGCCGAGATCCCCATCTCCTCGGTCACCAACGGGGTGCACGGGCCGACCTGGTCGGCCCGGGAACTGGGCAAGCTGCTCGGCGAGTCCGAGATGGACCAGGGAGCGGGGCTGCGCGGGGTGGAGCCGGTCAGCGACTCGCTGCTGTGGGAACTGCGCAGCTCGCTGCGCCAGCGCCTGGTGGAGGAGGTGCGTCGGCGGCTGCGACACGCCTGGCTGCAACGCGGGGCCTCCGAACTCGAACTGGGCTGGTGCGACTCGGTTTTCGACCCGGACGTGCTCACCATCGGCTTCGCGCGGCGCGTCCCCACCTACAAGCGGCTGACCCTCATGCTGCGCGATCCCGAGCGGCTGCGTTCCCTGCTGCTCGATCCGCACCACCCGGTGCAGGTGGTGGTGGCGGGCAAGTCGCACCCCGCCGACGAGGGCGGCAAGGCGATGATCCAGCGCATCGCGCGTTTCGCCGACGATCCCGAGGTCCGCCACCGCATCGTCTTCCTGCCGGACTACGACATGTCGCTGGCACGCTACCTCTACGCGGGCTGCGACGTCTGGCTGAACAACCCGGTCCGGCCGTTGGAGGCCTGTGGCACCTCGGGAATGAAGTCCGCGCTCAACGGGGGGCTGAACCTGTCGGTGCGGGACGGCTGGTGGGACGAGATGTACGACGGCCACAACGGTTGGGCCATCCCCAACGCCGACGGGGTGAGCGATCCGGAACGCAGGGACGACTTGGAGGCCGGGGCGCTGTACGAGCTGATCGGCGAGCACGTCGCCCCCCTGTTCTACGACCGCGACCGCGACGGCGTGCCGACCCGCTGGATGGCGATGGTGCGCCACACCCTGGCCACCCTGGGACCGAAGGTGCAGTCCTCCCGCATGGTGCGCGAGTACGTGGACCACTTCTACTCCCCGGCGGTGCGCTCGGTGCACGCGGCGGCCGCCGACGACTACCGTGGCGCGAAGGAGATGGCCGCCTACCGCAGGCGGCTGGACGAGGCCTGGGATCAGGTGCGGATCACGGACACCTACATGTCCGTCGAGGACGGCACGACCCCGCTGCTGGGGGGAAAGGTGACGGTGCGGGCGCTCGTCGAGCTCGCCGGTCTGGACGACTCCGACGTGGACGTCGAGGTGGTCGTCGGGCGGGTGGACGACGCGGACGAGCTGCGCGACTTCGTCACCACCTCGATGCGCTGCGTCGCCGACGGCGGATACCAGGCCACGGTGACCCTGCCGCACACCGGCCCCGCCGGATACACCGTGCGTGTGCTGCCGAAGCATCGTCTGTTGTCCACTCCGGCGGAACTGGGCAGGGTGGTGCTGGCGGGATAGCCTCCGCCGGAACCGGCCACGGCGGGAGTCGGGCGGGCTCCTCTCCCGGCCGCGCGGACCCGGGGTTCTCCACGAGGGAAGGACGGCGGTGGGAGGTGTTGCCGGCGTCGTCCCGGTGTGGCCCGCCGGCGGCCCGTCCCGGCGACGAGCCCGCCGCGCGGGTCGGGAGAATGACAGGTGTGGATCGTTCGAGTCCGGGATCCACGAGGAGGCGACAGCGTGCCGACCGGCACGCCAACGAGGGCCGGTCCGGCTGGGAGGTAGACGTGGACGACCTGGTCATCCGCATGGATGGCGTCGGTGTCCGGCGGGCGTCGAACACGCTCGTGACCGACGTGAACTGGTCGGTGGAGCTGGACGAGCGCTGGGTGGTGCTCGGCCCGAACGGCGCGGGCAAGACCACCCTGCTCAAACTCGCCGGGGCCGAGCTGTACCCGAGCACCGGCACCGTCGACGTGCTGGGGGAGCGGCTGGGCAACACCAACGTGTTCGAGCTGCGACCCCGCATCGGTCTCTGCTCGGCGGCGTTGGCCGGGCGGATGCCGGAGGACGAGCTCGTGCGGGACGCCGTCGTCAGCGCTGGCTACGCCGTTGTCGGCAGGTGGCGCGAGGAGTACGAGCGCATGGACACCGAGCGGGCCGAGGAGCTGCTCGCGGCCATGGGGATCGCCGACCTCGCCGACCGTTCCTTCGGCACCCTCTCCGAGGGGGAGCGCAAGCGGGCGCTGCTGGCCCGGGCGCTGATGACCGACCCCGAGTTGCTGCTGCTGGACGAACCCGCCGCGGGGTTGGATCTCGGTGGACGCGAGGACCTGGTGGCCAGGTTGTCGGATCTGGCCATGGACCCCGACGCGCCCGCCATGACGTTGGTGACCCACCACGTCGAGGAGATCCCGCCGGGGTTCACCCACGCCCTGCTGTTGCGTGAGGGCGGAGTGGTCGCCCAGGGACTGCTCGACGACGTGCTCACCGCCGACAACCTGTCCAAGACCTTCGACCAGGACCTGGAGCTGCACAGCGACGGCGGGCGCTACTTCGCCCAGCGCAGACGCTGAATCCGGGGGCTCCGGCCGGTGCCGACGAGGTGGCTGCCCTCGTGGGCGAGCCCGTGGCGGCGGGAATCCCCGTCGGTGAGATCAGTGCCACAGGTTCCGCGGGCGGCCGTGCACGATAGTGTGCGGCACCGTTCGTGATGCGACGAGGAGGTTGCGGCGTGGGTGAGTTCGTCAGACTCGAGGTCGAGAACAGGATCGGGACGATCAGGCTGGATCGGCCCAAGATGAACGCGCTCAACAGTCAGGTCGAGCGGGAGATCCGGGCCGCCGCCGAGGAGGCGGCCGAACGGGCGGACGTGCGGGCCGTGATCGTCTACGGCGGGGAGAAGGTCTTCGCCGCCGGTGCCGACATCAAGGAGATGGCCGAGCGCTCCGCTCCCGAGATGGCGGCCAAGGAGCGCGACGGGCTCTCGGCCGCGTTGAGCGCGGTGGCCGCGATCCCGAAACCCACGGTGGCCGCTCTGACCGGTTACGCGCTGGGGGGCGGGTTCGAGCTGGCGCTGGCCTGCGACCGGCGGGTGGCTGCCGACGGGCTGAAGGTCGGACAGCCGGAGATCCTGCTCGGGGTCATTCCCGGCGCGGGCGGTACCCAGCGCCTGGCGCGGCTGGTCGGCCCGAGCAAGGCCAAGGACATCGTCTTCAGCGGTCGTTTCGTGGACTCCGACGAGGCGCTTTCCCTGGGCATGGTCGACGAGGTGGTCGCCACGGAGGAGGTCTACGACACCGCGCGCCGCTGGGCCGAGCAGTTCGTCAACGGCCCGGCCCACGCCCTGGCGGCGGCCAAGCAGGCGATCGACGAGGGACTCGAGACGGACCTGAACACCGGACTGCGCATCGAGACCCACCTGTTCACCTCCCTGTTCGCCACCGAGGACCAGAAGATCGGGATGCGTTCGTTCATCGAGAACGGGCCGGGCAAGGCCGAGTTCACCGGAAACTGATCCGGCTGGTGCACCGTGGCTTACGCGTTCGACGCCGAGGACGTCGCCTTCCTGCGTTCCCCGGAGGGGGTCCGTGCGCTGGACGAGGTGGCCGAGCTTCCGTTGACCTCCTCGTCCAGGTTGGCGGACACGGGCACGGCCCGTGCTGTCGCGGGGCGGCGTTTCGCTCCGGCGGTGCTGGAGACGGTGGCGCTGCGACGTCGTGCCGCGGCGAAGCTGGAGGACGCGGGGCGGTGGTTGTTCACCGACTCGGCGTTGCAGCAGGCCACGGCGACACCGGTGGCCCGGCACCGTGCGGTCCGGTTGGCGGGGCGGGACGTGCACGACGTCACCTGCTCGATCGGAGCGGACCTGGTGGAACTGGCCCCGGTCGCCGGGCGTTGTCTCGGTTCGGACCGTGACGGGGTTCGGTTGTTGATGGCTCGCGCCAACCTGGAGGCCCGGGGTACCGAGGCCGGGTTGGTGCGGGCCGACGCGTTGCACCCGGTCACCACGACGGCAGCCGTGGTCGCCGATCCGGGCAGGCGGGACGACTCCGGACGCAGGCGGTGGGACCCCGAGGCGCTGGAGCCTCCCCTGCGGGAGCTGCTCGCCACGTACCGGGGGCGTGACCTGGTGGTCAAGTGCGCCCCGGGGCTGGACTTCGACGCGCTCCCGGACACGGCTGAGGTCGAGCTGGTCTCGCTGGGCGGGCAGGTGCGGGAGGCCTCGGTGTGGTTGGGCGGACTGGCCACACCCGGGGTCGGCAGAGCCGCCACCGTGCTGGGCGTGGACGGTGTTCCCGTGCTGCGGGTCACCGACGCCGAGCCCGACGACTGCCCGGTGCGGGCTCCGGGGCGGTGGCTGGTGGACCCGGACGGGGCCGTGGTCCGGGCCGGGCTGGTCCGGCAGTACGCCGCGCGGCACGGTCTGGGCCAGCTCGACCACCGCATCGCCTATCTGACCGGTGACGCTCCCCCTCCGGGAGTGCGGGCCTTCCGGGTGCTCGAACAGTCCGGCTACGGCGAGAAGAACCTGCGGACCCTGCTTCGTCGCCACGAGGTGGGAAGACTGGAGATCCTGGTGCGCGGGTTGGATGTGGACCCGGACGCGCTGCGCCGGCGGATGAAGCTCTCCGGTACCGAGGAGGCCACGCTGGTGCTCACCCGGATTGGGGACGCGCCCACGGCGCTGCTGTGCCGGGCGGAGCTCACCTGAGTCGACGGCGGGGCTTCCTGCCCGGGTCGGGCCGTTGGCCGCCCACGGACTTCCGCCGTGGCCGGGGCGGGGCCGGTGCCCCGCTGGTTCTCCGGCGGGCGGTCGATGTGAATCCGGCGAAACACGGAGGCGTGGACGAGGCCGGGATATCTATGCTTGGGGGACGTATGGCCACTGCACCCGTTTCGCCCACCCTGTCCGAACTGCGCGAGAGCCTGTCCGAGCTGATGACGCGGGACCGGAACCGGTTGCGTCGTCGCATCGACGGTGCCCGCAAGATCAGTGACCCCGAGGCGCTGCGTTCGGTCGTCGAGGAGATCTCCGCGGACGTCGCGGCCTCGCGGGAACGCGTCGTCCGGCGCCGCGAGCGGGTTCCCGAGGTCAGCTACCCGGAGGAGCTGCCCGTCACCGGGCGCCGCGAGGACCTGCTCGCCGCGATCCGGGACAACCAGGTGGTCGTGGTCGCCGGCGAGACCGGCTCCGGCAAGACGACGCAGCTGCCGAAGATGTGCCTGGAGCTGGGACGCGGGGTGTTCGGCTCGATCGGCCACACCCAGCCGCGCAGGTTGGCGGCGCGCACGGTGGCCGAACGCATCGCGGCCGAACTGGGCACCGAGGTCGGCGGACCGGTGGGCTACCAGGTGCGGTTCACCGACCGGGCGGACGACGACACCCTGGTCAAGCAGATGACCGACGGGATCCTGCTCGCCGAGATCCAGCGGGACGCGCTGCTGCGGCGCTACGACACGCTGATCATCGACGAGGCGCACGAACGCAGCCTCAACATCGACTTCCTGCTCGGCTACCTCAAGAGGATCCTGCCCAAGCGCCCGGACCTCAAGGTGATCATCACCTCGGCCACCATCGACCCGGAGCGGTTCTCCGAGCACTTCGGTGGGGCCCCGATCATCGAGGTGTCCGGGCGCACCTACCCGGTGGAGGTGCGTTACCGCCCACTGGTGGACACCTCCGACGAGGAGGAGGACGTCGAGCGCGACCAGACCACGGCCATCGCCGACGCGGTGGACGAGCTGTGCGCGGAGGGACCCGGCGACATCCTCGTCTTCCTCAGCGGGGAACGCGAGATCCGGGACACCGCCGAGGCGCTGGAACAGCGCAAACCCCCGAACACCGAGATCCTGCCGCTGTACGCCCGGCTCTCCTCCGCCGAGCAACAGCGGGTCTTCCAACGCCACTCCACACGTCGTGTGGTGCTCGCCACGAACGTGGCCGAGACCTCGCTGACCGTCCCGGGGATCAGGTACGTCGTCGATCCGGGCACGGCACGGATCTCGCGGTACAGCTACCGCACCAAGGTGCAGCGGCTGCCCATCGAACCCGTCTCGCGGGCCTCGGCCGACCAGCGGAAGGGCCGCTGCGGCCGGGAGGCACCGGGGATCTGCATCCGGCTGTACTCGGAGCAGGACTTCCTGGCCCGGCAGGAGTTCACCGACCCGGAGATCCTGCGGACGAACCTGGCCTCGGTCATCCTGCGGATGACCTCGCTCGGCCTGGGGGAGGTGGCCTCCTTCCCCTTCGTCCAGCCCCCCGACAAGCGGCAGATCACCGACGGGGTGAACCTGTTGCACGAGCTCGGCGCGCTGGACGGCACCGACCGCAAGGGCAACCGGCGACTGACCGGGGTGGGGCAGAAGCTCGCACGGCTGCCCATCGACCCCCGGCTGGGGCGCATGATCGTCGAGGCCGAGAGCAACGGTTGCGTGCACGAGACGATGGTCATCGCCGCCGCGCTGTCCATCCAGGACCCCAGGGAACGGCCCGTCGAACACCAGCAGGCCGCCGACCAGCAGCACGCCAGGTTCACCGACAGGAGCTCGGACTTCCTCTCCTACCTGAACCTGTGGCAGTACCTGCGCGACCGCAGGGCGGAACTGTCCTCCAACCAGTTCCGTCGGATGTGCCGCAACGAGTACCTGAACCACCTCAGGATCCGGGAGTGGCAGGACCTCTACTCCCAGCTGCGGCAGATGGTCAACACCCTGGAGATCCCGATCAACGACCAGCCCGCCGACGGCGACCGGATACACCAGTCCCTGCTGGCGGGGCTGCTGTCGCACATCGGACTGAAGGACGCCGAGCGCAGGTCGGACTCGGGACGGCGCGGTCCCACGGAGTACCTGGGGGCGCGTGGGACCAGGTTCGCCGTGTTCCCCGGTTCGGCGCTGGCCAGGAAGCCGCCCCAGTGGGTGATGGCGGCGGAACTGGTGGAGACGTCGAGGCTCTTCGCCCGCACCGTGGCCCGGGTGGAGCCCTCGTGGATCGAGCGCCTCGCCGGCCATCTGGTCAAACGCCACTACAGCGAGCCGCACTGGGAGAAGGACAAGGGCGCGGTCATGGCCTACGAGCGGGTGACGTTGTACGGCGTCCCCCTGGTCGCGGGCCGCAAGGTCAACTACGGGCGGATCGAGCCCGAGCTGTGTCGCGAGCTGTTCATCCGACACGCCCTGGTGGAGGGGGACTGGGACACCCGCCACGAGTTCTTCCACACCAACCGCGCGCTGCTGGCCGAGGTGGAGGAACTGGAACAGCGGGCACGGCGCAGGGACATCCTCGTCGACGACGAGACACTGTTCGAGTTCTACGACCAGCGGGTCGGTTCCGAGGTGGTCTCGGCCCGGCACTTCGACAGCTGGTGGAAGAAGGTCCGCCGCAGCCAGCCCGACCTGTTGACCTTCCCCCGGTCGTTGCTGTTCAACGAGACCTCGACCTCGGTCAGCGACAGCGACTACCCGGACTTCTGGGAGCAGGACGGGCACCGTCTGCCGCTCAGCTACCAGTTCGAGCCCGGCACGGACGCCGACGGGGTCACCGTGCACGTCCCGGTGGCGGCCCTCAACCAGCTCGACCCGGAGGGATTCGAGTGGCAGATCCCGGGGCTGCGCGAGGAGCTGGTGACCGCGCTGCTGAAAACGCTGCCCAAGCAGCTGCGACGCGAGTTCGTCCCGGTCCCGGACCACGCCAGGGCCGTGCTGGCTCGGCTGCGCCCCAGGGAGAAGCCGTTGTTGGAGGCGCTCTCGGAGGAACTGCGGCGGATGACGGGGGTGACCGTACCGCGGGACTCCTGGGACCTCCAGCGCGTTCCCGACCACCTGAGAATGACCTTCCGTGTGGTGCAGGGCCGGGACTCCTCGGGGGACGAGCACGTCCTCGCCGAGAGCAAGGACCTCGCCGAGCTGGCCGAGCGGCTGCGTCCCAAGCTGCGTGCCGAGATCTCGGCGGCGGCCGAGACCATCGAACGGCACGGGCTGCGGCAGTGGGACTTCGGCGAGCTGCCGGGCACTTTCGAGCAGCGGAGCAACGGCCAGGTGGTCAAGGCCTATCCCGCCCTGGTGGACGAGGGCGACAGCGTGGGCATCCGCGCCTTCGACTCGGCCGAGGAACAGCGTCGCCAACAGTGGCGCGGCATCCGCAGACTGGTGCTGCTCAACGTCTCCTCCCCGGTGAAGTCCCTGCGGAAACAGGTGAGCACCAGGGCCAGAGTGGTCTTCGCCAGCAGCCCGCACGGCGGACAGGAGGAGCTGTTCGAGGACTGTGTCACCTGCGCCGCCGACGAACTGATCCGGCAGTCCGGGGGACCGGTGACCGAGCGGGCCGGGTTCGACCGCCTGGTGGAGCGGGTGCGTGCGGGGTTGAACGCGACCTCGGCGCAGGTTGTCTCCCGGGTGGAACAGGTGCTGAGCGCCCAACAGGACGTCGAGGCCGAGATGGCCGAGACCCGCGCCCTGTCCGGCGAGGCCGCCGAGGACATCCGCACGCAGTTGTCCAATCTGGTCTACCCGGGTTTCGTGACGGCCACCGGCGCGCGGAGACTGCCCGATCTCCAGCGGTACCTGCGCGCGATCTCCTACCGGCTGAGCAAGGTTCCGCACCGGCCTGGCCGGGACCGGGAGTTGATGGACCGGGTGGGGATGGTCGAACAGCGTTACCAGGAGCTGTTGGACTCGGTGCCCCCCGGAAAACCGGTGGGGGAGCGGCTCTGGTCCATCGGCTGGATGCTGGAGGAACTGCGGGTGAGCTATTTCGCGCAGGAACTGGGCACACCCCACCCGGTCTCGGAGAAGCGGATCCACCGCGCCATGGACGCGGTCGGCGGCTGACCCTTCCGTCGTTCGGGCTGGTTCCCGGCCCGTCTCAGGCCGGGGCCACCGAGAGCACGACCGAGCCGGGGCCGGTGTGCGCGCCGATGATCGCGCTGGTCTCGGCGAGCAGCGGTTCGTTGGCCAGCTCCACTCTGCCCTTCAGCGCGTCGAGGGCCTCACGGGCCCGCCGCTCGGCGAGGAAGTGCTCGGCGGCGATGTTGACCCGCCGTGTTCCGGCTGTCTCGGCGGCGTGGTCCACGGCCTTGCGCAGGGCGCGTTCCGCGCCGACCCCTCTGGTGAGCTGGGTGAGCACGCCCTCGTGCAGCCCCAGCACGGGTTTCAGGGACAGGGCGCTTCCCAGGGTGGCCTGGGCGGAGCCGATCCGTCCGCTGCGGCGGAGGTGTTCCAGGGTGTCCACGTAGACCGTTTCGCTGCTTCCGTCCAGCCGGTGGTGCAGCACGTCCAGCACGGTCCGCACGTCCGCGCCGGCGGCGGCCGTCTCGGCCGCGGCCATCACCGCGTAGCCGAGTCCGAGGCAGCAGGTGCGGGAGTCCACCACGTGGACGGGGGTTTCGAACTCCGCGGCCGCGGCGCGCGCCGACTCGCAGGTCTCGGACAGTTCCGAGGAGATGTGCACCGAGACGATCTCCTCGGCTCCCTCGTTGACCGCGTCCGAGTAGTTCCAGAAGAACGCGGGGGCGGGGGGAGCGGCCGTGCTCACCTCCGTGCCGGCGTTCATGGCCTCGCCGAGTTCGCTGCGCGGCACGCGTCGCTCGTCGTTGCTCTGCCCGTCGACGGTGAGTTCCAGCTGCACGACCGAGATGTTGAGCCTCTCGGCGATGTGGTCGGGTACCGAGGCGGTCGAGTCGGTGACGATGGCGACGCGTGGCTTCATACTTTCAGATTAATCATACTCATTCTTCCGGATGATCACCCCGGAGAGAGTGAGCTGTGTCGCTGACGGGCGAAAAATTCGGAGTGGTTGTCCCCCCGTCGGCGCGAAGTGAGTACCGTCACTCCTGTGCCCGGGTTACGCTGGGGCTACCGGTCGGTAACATCCTTGGTGGTTGGTGTCACTGTGCTTTCCACGGGGCCACGTGGCAAGGTCAACCTTCCCGGGGACATGCCGCGCCGGGATGACCCAGCCGGGAAGCCGTCAACAGTCCGCAGGAGGTCGGAGAGGACCCATGAATATTGCCGTCCTGGTGAAGCAGGTGCCCGACACGTGGTCCGAGCGCAAGCTGTCCGACTCGGACCACACCCTGGACCGGGCGTCCGCGGATGCGGTGCTGGATGAGATCAACGAGCGGGCCGTTGAGGAGGCGTTGCTGGCCAAGGAAGCCCACGGTGGAGAGGTGACCGTGGTCTGCATGGGCCCCGAGCGCGCGACCGACGCGATCCGCAAGGCGCTCTCGATGGGGGCCGACAAGGCCGTCCACCTGTCCGACGAGGCACTGCACGGAACGGACGCGGTGTCCACGGCCAAGGCCCTGTCCAAGGTGATCGGCACCCTGGAGTCGGTGGACATGGTGATCGCCGGCAACGAGTCCACCGACGGACGCAGCGGTGCGGTGCCCGCGATGCTGGCCGAGCTGCTCGGCTGGCCGCAGCTGACCTACGCCCGTTCGCTGTCGGTCGACGGGTCGACCGCGTCCATCGAGCGCGAGACCGACGCCGGAGTGACCAGTGTCCGTGCCGAGCTGCCCGTGGTGGTCTCGGTGACGGAGAAGATCAACGAGCCCAGGTACCCCTCCTTCAAGGGGATCATGGCCGCGAAGAAGAAGCCCGTCACCACCCTGACCCTGGCCGACGCGGGCATCGACCCGAGCGAGGTGGGCCTGTCCGGTGCGGCCACCCAGATGGTCTCGTCCGCGCCCGCCCCGCCGAAGGAAGCGGGCCAGCAGGTCACCGACGAAGGCGAGGGTGGCGTGCGGATCGTGGAGTTCCTGGCCGGAAAGAACCTCGTCTGAGTCGTTTCGGGTGTGGTCTTCACCCGGCTTCGTTCGGGTCGCGTTTGAGAAGGGGCTTAATCCATGTCTGAGGTGTTGGTCCTCGTCGACCACGCGGGTGGCGAGGTCAAAAAGGTCACGTACGAGATGCTCACGGCCGCCGGCCGGCTGGGCGAACCCGCCGCCGTGGTGACCGGCGGGCCCGGATCCACCGACAAGGTGGCCGAGGCGCTGGCCTCCTCCGGGGCGACGAAAATCTACACGGCCGAGTCCGCCGACATCGACAACTACCTGGTCACTCCCCAGGTGGACGTGCTGGCGAGTCTGGTCGAGCGGGTCTCCCCCGCCGCGGTGCTGACCTCGGCGAGCGTGGACGGCAAGGAGATCGCGGGCAGGCTGGCCGTACGCACCGGTTCCGGACTGCTCTCCGAGGCCGTCGACGTCGACGCCGACGGAGTGGCCTCCCACTCCCTGTTCGGCGGTTCGTACCAGGCCTCCGCCAAGGCCGCCTCCGGGATGCCGGTGATCTCGATGCTGCCTGGCAGCGTCGAGCCGGAACAGGCCCAGGGCACGGCGACCACCGAGGCGGTGGAGGTGCCGGGCACCGACACGGCCAAGAGCGGTGCGATCACCGGCAGGCAGCCCGCCGAGTCCGGGGACCGTCCCGAGCTGACCGAGGCCAACGTGGTGGTCTCCGGGGGTCGCGGCGTCGGCAGCGCCGAGAGCTTCGAGGTGGTCGAGAAGCTGGCCGACTCGCTCGGTGCCGCCGTCGGCGCCTCGCGCGCCGCCGTCGACTCCGGCTACTACCCCGCCCAGTTCCAGGTCGGTCAGACCGGTAAGACGGTCTCGCCGCAGCTGTACATCGCGCTGGGAATCTCCGGTGCGATCCAGCACCGCGCCGGGATGCAGACCTCCAAGACCATCGTGGCGGTCAACAAGGACCCCGAGGCGCCGATCTTCGAGATCGCCGACTTCGGGGTCGTCGGCGACCTGTTCAAGGTGGCCCCGCAGCTGACCGAGGAGGTCGGCAAGCGCAAGGGGTGAGACGGGGTCTCCCCCGGGGCGGGTCGGCGTCACGTCCGGCCCGCCCTTTTCGTGGACGCGGAAGAGCCCCGTCCCGAGGTCGCGGGAGTCCCGTGCGCGGGGACGAGGCGTACAGCGGGTATTCATCGAAAGTTCCCGACCCGGTCCACCGGCGTGCCTACCAGCCGTGGTGCGGCAGCGGTTACACCTCGGGCATGGTCGAAACAGGGCGATCCGACTCGGAGTTGCCGGCGGGCGCGGCGACCCGGCTGGGAAACGGCCGCTACTCGTTGCGGCTGAGCAGGGAAACCGTCGACATCAACTCGGCACAACGGTTGCGGCACCGTGTTTTCGCCATGGAGATGGGCGCCACGGTGCGTGGTGGGTCCGCCGGAACGGACAGCGACCTCTTCGACGAGTTCTGCGACCACCTGCTCGTCCGCGACGACGTCTCGGGAGAACTGGTGGGCACCTACCGGATGCTGCCCCCGTGCCGGGCGCGGGCCGTGGGCGGGCTCTACGCCGACGGCGAGTTCGACCTCGCCCGGCTGCGACCCCTGCTCGCCGACCTCGTCGAGGCCGGACGCTCCTGCGTGCATCCGGAGCACCGCAACGGGGCGGTCGTCGGTCTGATGTGGGCGGGCATCGCGCGGTACATGCTGGTGCACGGCTACCGCTGGCTGGGCGGGTGCGCCTCGGTGCCGCTCCGGGACGGGGGCCGTACCGCCGCCGGAGTGTGGCGGAACGTGCGGCGGCGCTGCTACGCCCCGGAGAACCGTCGGGTCACCCCCCACGAACGGTGGGCGCCGGATTCGGCCGAGCACGACGAACGCGTCCGGTTCCCCCCGCTGCTACGGGGGTATCTGCGGCTGGGGGCGTGGGTGTGCGGCCCTCCCGCCCACGACCGTGAGTTCGACGTCGCCGACTTCTTCGTCCTGCTCGACACCGCGCGGATGGACCACCGCTACCTCGAACGGTTCCTGGGGTCGCACGGATGAGCGAGCTCGGAGCGTGGTTCCCCGCCTCGCCGTGCGGAACACACTGCCTGCCCCACCTCGGCAACCTGCCACGGGCGGGACCGCTGTGCCGGATACGACGACTGGCGGTGGTGGCGGCCCTGCTCGGCTGCGGAGTTCTGTTGGCAGGGGCGTTCCCGCTACTGCCCGCCCCCTCCCGTGGGTACCTCGGCCGGATCTGGTGCCACGGCTTGCTCACCGCACTCGGTGTGCGGCTGCGGGTCCGAGGGAACCTCGCCCCGCGTGGGCGAGGAAGCCTGGTGGTGAGCAACCACGTCTCCTGGCTGGACGTGGTGGCACTGCAGGCGATGGGGCCCGTGCGCATGCTCGCCAAGGCCCAGGTACGCGAATGGCCGCTGCTGGGCAGCCTCGCGGCCCGCTGCGGCACCCTGTTCGTCGACCGGGCACGACTGCGCCTTCTCCCGGAAGTGGTGGACGGAGTCGCGGACGCGCTGCGCTCGGGCGCGACCGTCGGGGTCTTCCCGGAGGGCACCACCCGGTGTGGACGTGCCCCGGGGCGGTACCGCCCGGCGCTGTTCCAGGCGGCGCTGGAGGCCGACGCGGAGATCCGTCCCGTGACGCTGCGGTACCGGCTGGGCCCGGAACCGACGACCGTCGCCGCCTTCGTCGGCGAGGAGACCCTGCTGCGTTCGCTGTGTCGCGTACTCGCGGTGCACGGACTGGTCGTCGAACTGTTCCTGGGCGCTCCCTTGACCGCGCGAAGCGTCGCGCAGGAGGGCCGCGCGGACGAGCGGGGATTCGGGGAGGGGCGCGCCGGTCCGCGTCGGCGGCTGGCCGCGCGGTGCGCGGCGGTGACGGAGTCGCTCGCGGCGCACGAACCGCCCCTCGGGGGAGGCTGGACTTGTAGCGGACTCGAAATCGCAGGATCGTCGGGTGAGCGCATCGAGCGAACCCCCCGCGACCGACGCGACACCGACGCCGGAACCACGGGAGTCGTTGTGGAGTCGACGCTACCTTAGTTTCACGAGCGGCATGGTCATCGTGGTCACCCTCGTCGCCTTCGAGGCGATGGGGGTGGCCACGGCGCTGCCGACCATAGCCTCCTCATTGGACGGCCAGCGTTGGTACTCGTGGTCCTTCACACTGTTCATGGCCGCCAGCGCCGTCGGAACCGTCTTCGCGGGCAGAGTCTCCGACCGGCGGGGGCCGGTGTTGCCGCTGCTGGTCTCCCTCCCGTTGTTCGCGCTCGGGCTGGTGCTCGCGGGAACGGCTCCCAACATGGCCGTGCTGCTGGTGGCCCGGGCGGTGCAGGGGTTGGGCGGGGGCAGTGTGGCCGTCCCGCTCTACGTGCTGATCGCCCGGGTCTACCCGGAGAGCCACCGGCCGAGGGCGTTCGGGCTGATGTCGGCCTCGTGGGTGCTGCCCTCGCTGCTCGGGCCCGCCGTCTCGGGAACGGTCACCGAGTACCTGCACTGGCGGTGGGTGTTCCTCGGGCTGGTGCCGCTGGTGCTGCTGGCTGCGGTGTTTCTGGCCTCCACGGTACTGCGCTCGGGCGGAGTCACGTCCGGGCAGCCTGCGGGCAGACCCGGGCTCGTGCCCGCCGCCCTGGGGGCCGGGGCGGCCACGGTGGGCGTGAACTGGGCCGCGCAGCACCCCGGTGTTCCGGCCCTGGTGCTCGGGGCGGTTTCCGTGGTGGTGCTGTGGCGGTGTTTCCTGGTGCTGCTGCCCAGGGGCACCCTGCGTGCCCGTGGCGGGATCCCGGTGCTGGTACTGGCGCGCGGCCTGCTGGCCGGAGTGTTCTTCACCGCCGAGGCGTTCGTGCCGCTGGTGCTGACCGTGGTGCACGGCTACTCGCCCGCGCTGGCCGGTATCCCTCTCACGCTGGCCTCCCTGGGGTGGAGCCTGGGGGCCTGGTTGCAGAGCCGCTGGGTGGACGTCGGCAGGCACACGCTGATCTCGCGGGGTTTCCTGCTGGTCACCGCCGGTGTGTTCGGGGTCGGCGCGATCGCTCCGGTCTGGTCGCCGGGGTGGACGATCCTGTTCCTGTGGTCGTTGGCCGGGGCGGGAATGGGCATAGCCGTGACCAGCACCGCCGTGGGGGTGCTCGACCGCTCGGAGACCACCGAACGCGGATTCAACTCGGCCGCGCTACAGATCTCGGACATGCTCGGGCAGGCACTGCTGATCGGCCTGGGAGGCGCGCTGGTCAACCTCGTGGCCGACACCCGCGAACCCACTTCGGGGGTGCTCGTGCTGGCGGTCGTGCTGATCGCCGTGGGGCTGTCGGGTGCGCACCTGGTCACCAGCCGTCGGTGAAGGACTATCCTGGACGGGCGATGACGTACCTGGACCATGCGGCAACGACCCCGATGCGGGCCCGCGCGATCGCGGCGATGAGCGAGGCGCTGGGCACGCTCGGCAATGCCTCCTCCCTGCACACCTCCGGGCGGCGAGCACGGCGCGCCGTGGAGGAGGCGCGGGAGGACATCGCCGACGCGCTCGGGGCCCGCCCCTCCGAGGTGCTTTTCACGGCGGGAGGCACCGAAAGCGACAACCTCGCGGTCAAGGGCATCTTCTGGGCCCGCCGGGACGCGGACGGGAGACGTCGCCGCGTGCTGGCCTCCTCCGTGGAGCACCACGCGGTGCTGGACACCGTGGAGTGGCTGGCCGAGCATGAGGGGGCCGAGGTCACCTGGCTGGAGGTCGACTCCCACGGCAGGGTGAGCCCCGAGACCTTCGAACGGGCCGTCCTCCAGGCGCCGGAGGACGTGGCGCTGGCCACGGTGATGTGGGCCAACAACGAGGTCGGCACGGTCAATCCGGTCTCCGAGATCGCCGGCATCGCCGAGCGGTACGGCATCCCGCTGCACACGGACGCGGTCCAGGCGGTCGACACGCTGCCGGTGGACTTCGAGGACAGCGGCGTCTCGGCGCTGACCATGACCGGTCACAAGATCGGCGGTCCCTACGGAGTGGGCGTGCTGGTGCTGTCCCGCGAGGTCTCCTGTACCCCGCTGCTGCACGGTGGGGGACAGGAGCGCGAGGTGCGGTCCGGCACCCTCGACGTTCCCGCGGTGCTCGGCCTGGCCAGCGCCCTGCGGGAGGCGGTGGACCACCGACAGCGGCACGCCGCCGAACTGACGCGGCTGCGGGACCAGCTGGTCGAGGGAGTGCGTGCCGCCGTGCCCGAGGCGGTGCTCAACGGGGACCCGGGTACCGTCGAGGGCGGGCGTCTGCCCGGAAACGCGCATTTCACCTTTCCCGGATGCGAGGGTGACAGTCTGCTGATGCTGCTCGACGCCCAGGGCATCGAGTGCTCGACGGGTTCGGCGTGCACCGCCGGGGTGGCCGAACCGAGTCACGTGCTGCTGGCCATGGGAACGGACGTGCGGGTGGCCCGCGGGTCGTTGCGGCTGACCCTCGGACACGACTCGACGGCCGAGGACGTGCGGGCGTTTCTGGAGGCGCTGGAACCGGCAGTGCGGCGTGCCCGCAGCGCCGGCCTTTCCGGTCTGAGCAAGAGTTCGGTGGGAACGGCCACCGCGCCTACGGAGGTGTGAGGGTGCGAGTACTCGCGGCGATGAGCGGCGGGGTGGATTCGGCCGTGGCGGCCGCACGAGCGGTCGAGGCGGGCCACGACGTGACCGGGGTGCATCTGGCGCTGTCCGCGAAACCGGGAACCCTGCGCAAGGGAGCACGGGGCTGCTGCACGGTGGAGGACTCCAGGGACGCGCGCCGGGCCGCCGACATGCTGGGGATCCCGTTCTACGTCTGGGACTTCGCCGAGCGGTTCAACGAGGAGGTCATCGAGACCTTCGTCGGCGAGTACGCGGCGGGACGGACCCCGAACCCGTGCATGACCTGCAACGAGAAGATCAAGTTCGAGGCGCTGCTGGAGAAGGCCGTGGCCCTGGGCTTCGACGCCGTCTCCACGGGCCACTACGCCCGGCTCTCGCACGAGTCCGGTGTTCCCGAGCTGCGGCGCAGCAGGGACGAGAGCAAGGACCAGTCCTACGTGCTCGCCTCGTTGACCCCGCAACAGCTGCGGCACGCGATGTTCCCGCTGGGGGACTCGCTGAAGTCCGAGGTGCGCGAGGAGGCCGAACGGCGGGACCTGGCGGTGGCGCGCAAACCGGACAGCCACGACATCTGTTTCATCCCCGACGGTGACACCAGGAGCTTCCTGGAGTCCCGGTTGGGGCAGCGGCCCGGTGACATGGTCGACGCCGACTCCGGCGAGGTGCTCGCACAGCACTCCGGGGTGCACGGTTTCACCGTGGGGCAGCGCAAGGGGCTCGGGATCGACAAGCCCGCTGCCGACGGGCGCCCGCGTTACGTGCTGTCCCTGGAGCCGGTTTCCGGGACGGTGACGGTGGGTTCGGCGGACCGGTTGGGTGTCACCGAGATCGAGGCGACCCGACCGGTGTGGCCCTCGGAACGGGCACTGGACGGACCCACCGAGTGCGTGGCACAGATCCGCGCGCACGGGGAGACCGGACGTGCCGTGGCCGAGATGACCGAGGACGGCTTCCGGGTGCGGCTGCACGAGCCGATGCGCGGTGTGGCCCCCGGTCAGTCCGTGGTGCTCTACCGCCCGGAGGACGAGGGGGACCTGGTGTTGGGCAGCGCCAAGATCTCCGCGACCCGGTGAGTGGGGGCTCGCCCGCGACCATGCCGTCGTGGGCGGGCGCGGATCCGTTCCTCCGCCGTGGGGTCGGTCGCCACGTGTTCGTGGACGGCGTGTGCCGGTTGCGAGAATGACCTCGTGACGCAACAGCCTTGGAAACCCGGTACTGCCACCGCTGTCGGTTCCATGCCCGGTACCGACTCGCTGGAAGCCGCTCGCATCGTGGCGGGGGAACTGCCCGAGCTGACCCCGGTGCCGGAGCTGCCTTCCAGGGGGGTCGGTGCCGACGTGATCGGACACACGGCGGGGATGCTGCGTGACCTGGCGGTGGACGTGGTCCCCTCCGGCTACCGCGTGGCGCGGGCGGCCGGGCGGGACCACCGACGTGCGGTGGACCTGCTGCGGTGGGACCTGGACGCCATGGAGGCGGTGATCTCGGCGGAGGCCGAGTCCCGTCTGGTGAAGGTGCAGGTGGCGGGCCCCTGGACGCTGGCGGCGGGAATCGAGCTCGAACGCGGCCACCGCGTGATGACCGACCACGGCGCGCTGCGCGACTTCACCGAGTCGCTGGTGGAGGGGGTGCGCGAGCACGTCGCGCAACTGGCCTCCCGCACCGGTGCCCGGGTGCTCGTCCAGCTCGACGAGCCGACGTTGCCCGCCGTGCTGGCCGGGGACCTGCCCACCCCTTCCGGCTACGAGAACGTGCCCGCCGTGCCGGAGCCGGAGGCGGAGCGGGTGCTGACCGAGGTGATCCGGAGACTGGGCGAGGACCGGCCCGGGCCGGTGTTCGTGCACTGCTGCGCCCGGCGTCCACCGGTGCGACTGCTGCACCGGGCCGGTGCCGGGGTGATCGGCGTGGACGCCGCCGTGCTCGGCTCGGCCTCCGGTGGGTTGGTGGAGGAGCTCGGCGAGGCCTGGGACCGGGGCCTGACCCTGATGCTCGGGATGGTGCCCACCACGGAGCCGAGCGCAACGCCGGGGGTTCGGGAACTCGCCGAACCCGCCCGCGACTTCGTGCGCAAACTCGGCTTTCCCGAACGGATCCTGGCCGAGCAGGTGCTGCCCGCTCCCGCCTGCGGTTTGGCCGGCAGTTCCCCCCGGTGGGCGCGGAGGGCGTTGGAACTGAGCCGGGAACTGGGCAGGATGCTCCGGGAGGACACTCTGGAGAACTGAACGGGGCGGGCCTCGTTCCGGACCGTCGTGCCCCGTGCGGGGCACGCGGCTCCCCGACGAAAAAGCGGCCCGAGGATCGACCTCGGGCCGCTTTCGGCCGGGTGAGTGACGGGATTCGAACCCGCGACTCCTGGGACCACAACCCAGTGCTCTACCGACTGAGCTACACCCACCGTGCTGTCCGGTGTTCACCGGAACAACGACTCCCATCCTAGCGTGGCCGTTCATCCGGCCCGACAGCGGGTTCCCCTTCAGCAGCCGCATGATCGAATCCGCAGCTCAGGAAGGTCTGCCGCGTGCTGGTCCGGTCGTTTCAGTCCTCGTCCAGCTGCCTGCGGGCCTGTTCGGTGCCGCCGAGTTCCTCCTCGGAGAGCAGTTCCGCGGCCACCTGCTGGGCCTGTTCGCTGGACGGCCCGGGGTCCGGGGCGAACACGGTCCGCCGGTAGTAGGCGAGTTCACGGATCGACTCGCGTACGTCGGCCAGCGCGCGGTGGGCCAACCCCTTCTCCGGCTGTGCGTAGTAGACGCGCGGATACCACCTGCGGCAGAGCTCCTTGACGGAGGAGACGTCCACCATGCGGTAGTGCAGGTACTGGTCGAGGGTGGGCATGTCCCTGGCGATGAACCCCCGGTCGGTGGCGATCGAGTTCCCCGCCAAGGGGGCGGAGCGCCCCTCGGGCAGGTACTGCCGCAGGTAGTCCAACACCTGCTGCTCGGCCTGGGCCAACGTGACCGTGGAGTTGCGGACCTCCTCGGTGAGACCCGAGCGGTCGTGCATCTCCCGCACCACCTCGGGCATCCCCTCCAGAACCCGCTCCTCGGCGTGAATGACGACGTCCACGCCGTCGCCGAGGATGTTCAGGTCGGCGTCGGTGACCAGCGCCGCGATCTCGATCAGGGCGTCCTTGCCGAGCTCCAGCCCGGTCATTTCACAGTCGATCCACACGAGACGGTCGTTCACCGGAGTGAGCCTAACGCGCCACGCTTCGCGTACGCGAAACCGGCGTTGCGTCGCCGCCCACCGGGGTCAGTTCCGGTGGGGGGAGCTGTCCGGCAGTCTGGAGGGAACGACCTTGCCGGTCGCGTTGCGGGGCAGCGCGTCCAGGAACACCACGTCACGAGGGCGGGCGAAGACGGAGAGGCGTTGCCGGGTCCGTTCCCGGACGGTCTCGGCGTCCAGGGTGCTGCCTTCGTGCAGCACCACGTAGGCGGCGAGACGCTGACCGTACTCCTCGTCCTCGACTCCGGTCACCACGGCTTCGCTCACCTCCGGGAAGGAGGCGATGAGTTCCTCGGTCTCGGCCGGGTAGACGTTCTCCCCACCGGAGATGATCATGTCGTCGGCCCGGCCGACCACGAACAGGCGGCCCCGGGAGTCGAGATAGCCCAGGTCCCCGGTGGGCATGAGGCCGTCCCTCCGGGGGACCTCCGCGCCGTTGGTGTAGCCCTCGAACAGCATCTCGTTGCTCACGTGCACCGCGCCGACGGTGTCGTGCGGAACCGGGGATCCGTCCTCCTCCAGGATCCGTACGGTTGTCCCGCGTGGGGGGAGGCCCGCCGTGCCCGGAGCAGTACGCAGGTCCTCGGGCGTGGCGATGCTGACCCAGGAGGCCTCGGTGGAGCCGTAGAAGTTGTACAGCACGGGCCCGAAGACGCGTTGGAAGTCGTGCGCGAGGGTGCTGGACAGGGCCGAGCCGCTACAGGCCACGATGCGCAGGCAGCGGTGGTCGTGGCAGCGGCGCCGTTCTTCGGGGAGTTCGAGCAGCCGTTGCAGCATCACCGGCACAGCGAACATCGAGGTGCAGCGGTGCCGTTGCAGGGCGGCCACGGTCTGCTGCGGGTCGAACCGGCGGTGCAGCACCAGGGTGGCCCCGAGCACCGTTCCGAGCTGGAATCCCGCCAGCCCCCAGGTGTGGAAGAGCGGAGCGCATATCATCATGCGTTCCCCGCTGCGCAGCGGGACGCGGGACATGATCGTGGTGGCCGGTCGCAGGCTCGGTGGGTCGGGCCTGCGGGCTCCCTTCGGTGTTCCGGTGGTTCCGGAGGTGAGCACGATCATCCGCCCGTGCCGGGGGCGTTTCGGGAGCGGCAGCGCCTCGGAACGACCGATCAACTGTTCCAGTGTGGTGTGGCTCGTGGTGCCCTCGGTCCAGGCGACCACGACGAACACGTCCGGGGGCAGGCTGTGTTTGTCGACGAACTCGGAGTCCGTGACCAGGATCCGCACGTTCTGCTCGTCGAGCACCGCGGTGAGCTGTTCGGAGCTCATTCCGGTGTTGAGCAGCACGGAGTCCACGCCCAACTTCCCCGCGGCGATCAGGGCCTCGACGAAGCCGTGGTGGTTGCGGCACAGGATGCCGATCCTGCCGCCGGAGACGAGGCCGTGCTCGCGGAGCCCGTGGGCGAGCCGTGTGGTGCGCTGGTCCACCTCGGCGAAGCTCAACGCTCCGCGCTCGTCGATCACCGCCGGTCGGTCGGGATGGCGTACTGCGCCGATGGCGTAGCCCAGCGGAAGAGTGACTCCCCAGCGCCGGTAGGCGAGCGCCGTGCGCAACAGCCTGTCGGGGCGCATGGGGCGCACGACTCCCTGTCTGGTCAGGGTGAGCACGTCCAGGGCCAGCGGGGCGTGTCGTTGCGCCCAGTTCCTCAGGGCCGTGCCGACCCGTTTCCCGCGACGTCGCGTCTCGGAAGCCCGTTCTCCGGTCACGCAGCACCTCGCATCCTTTACCTACTGGTGAGTAGATAATGCCTTGCGCGCCGCCACGAGAAAAGAGGCGGGGCCCACGAACATCCACGACCGGCCGGGTGCTGCCAGACTGGGAGCCCCTCCCCGTTCCGGCGTCCCGCTTCGGCGCGGGCGCCCCGACACCAGAGAAGGGGCCACCAGGAGTGACCGACTACGACCAGTGGCTGTGGCGTGCCCTGAGCAGAACGTTTCTCGTGCTGGCCCTCGGAGTCGCCGGGTTGCTGGTCACCCTGGGGGACAGGGCCCGGCGTGGGGACTCGGTGCTCGGCGCGCTGATTCTGGCCGTCACCGCGCTTCCGCTCGCGATGACCGTGCGGGGCATGGACCCGAACGCGCGGAGGAAACTTCGTGAGCTGCCGCGACACCGTCGGCTGTTGACGCTCACGGCGCTGCTGCTGGCCTGCGCGGCGGTCCTGCTCGCGCTGTGGACGCTGGTGAATCTGGTTCTTCCGGTGGGCTCGGCACCGCTGCCGCTGGCGGTGCCCCTGTTGGCCGCGGCCGGGTTGACGACAGCGTTCGGTCGTCGCACCCGGGGCCGGCGGCACTGAACGAACGGGGTCAGACGGAGTGGACGACCAGCCCGTCCTGTTCGCAGGTGAAGTCCAGGGTTCCCTCGAACTCCGCGACCGGCATCTCGTCCCGCACGAGCCGGTGCGGGGCGCCGTGGGTCTCGACGCTGAGCCGTTCGGCGGTGAAACGCTGTTCGGCGTAGTCGGAACCCCGCAGGCGAACGTCCAACAGTCCCTCGTGCAGCGTGATGGTCACCTCCCCACCCGGAACGGAAAGCGGCTCCCCGGCCCTGGTCAGGGTGATGCTGCTCTCCTCCGGGGTCTCCGGGACGATCACGACCCGGGTCAGCGCGGCATCCCGGGTGGAGTCCTGACGGGTCATCGCGATGACGTCGCGCCGGACGCTCTCCCCCGGCTCGCTCTCCTCCGGGCAGGGCGCCAGCAGGGCGGCACCCTCCTTGGCCGCCAGGCGGTAGGGTTGCCAGGACCCGGTGCCCACCAGGTTCACCACGGAGTTGACCCTGGCGTCGTCGAGCAGCTCCTCGCTGTCCGGAGCGGGGGTGATCTCCGTGACGTTCACACCGCGTTCGTTGAGCAGCTGCCGCAGTGCTCGGGCGCGTTCCCGCGCCTTACGGTCGAATCCACGGTTGATGGCCACCGTCGTGGAGTCGTTCGCGTACTGCGCCGCGGCCTCGGCGAGGTTGGTCAGCGGAGCCCATACCGCAGCGGGGTCCTGACCCTCCTGCCGAGAGAGCGTGCTGCTGAGTCCCTCGGTAGTGCTATTCATTACCCCAACTCTAGTCGGCAGCGGCGCGACCGTTCACGGGTGCGGATCCGCTGTGTGGTGTGATTTACCGATGATGTGACATATGTCGCTTTTCGCGGAGGCTCGCGCTCTCCGGGGACCGTGGCACTCGCGGAGGGAAACGGTCGAACAGCACCGGGACTCCACCGGTGCCCGCGAACGTGTTCCCGCCCGAGCCCGCACGGTCTTGCGGCGGACACGTCGTGTTGCACAGGCTCCGTTCGGGGGGCGAGAACCGGTTCCCAACGAACGTGACCGGCACGGGGGGCGGGGACGTTCGGACGATCACTCGGAGACGGAGGATGACGGAGCTGCTGTACTGCGCCGAACACCCCGACCGCGCGCCGGGCAACACCCGCGCCGTGCTCGTGCGTTGGTTGGCCACCGAGGGAAGTCTCGTCCGTGCCGGACAGCCACTGGCCGAGGTCCGGAGGGGGCGGCGGCACGAGCACGTGCGCGCCCTCGCCACCGGGACGCTGCACCAACAGGTCCGCGTGGGTGAGCCGCTGTTCCCCGGTTTTCCCGTGGGGCTGATCGAATAGGGCGAACGGGCCGCACCGTTGACCTCCGCTGCTATGTTTGGTGCGCCGAACCGACGGGCAGCGCCCGGTGGTTCGGGAAGTGACGCGGGGTGCCCGGCTCGCCGCCGGGCTGAGAGAGACCCGTCGAACCTGACCTAGTTCGGACTAGCGGAGGGACGTCGCATGCCGTCGGTACTGCCGTGCCGTCGTACACGCCTCTCACGGCCCACGGACGGTGTCCGGTCGCGACACCGGTGGAGTTCGTCCGGGGACGCCGGAGCGGGTGACGTGCGCGTCCCGCTCGGAAAGGGGCGTCAGTGATCCCCAATGTTCTGACCATCGCGGGCACCGACCCCAGTGGGGGAGCGGGGGTGCAGGCCGATCTGAAGACCTTCTCCGCCCACCGCACCTACGGGATGTCGGTGATCACGGCGCTGGTCGCCCAGACCACCACCGGGGTCAGCTCGGTGCATCCCGTCCCGGCCGGGTTCGTGGCCGACCAGTTGCGGACCCTGCTGGACGACGTGCGGGTGGACGCGGTCAAGATCGGGATGCTCTCGGAGGCCGAGATCATCAGGGTCGTGGCCGCCGAGCTGCGTCGCTACGCGCTGCCCAACGTGGTGCTCGACCCCGTCATGGTCGCCAAGAGCGGGGACCGCCTGCTCGCCGCCGAGGCCGTCACGGCCCTGCGTGAGGAACTGCTGCCCCACGTGGACCTCGTCACGCCGAACCTGCCGGAGGCCGCCGACCTGCTCGGGGAGCCGGAACTCGACGACACCGAGAACATGCCGGCCCAGGCGGCTCGCCTGGCCGAACTCGGTGTCCCCCGGGTGCTGTTGAAAGGCGGGCACCTGGCAGCGCGGCACAGCGTCGACGTGCTCTACACCGCCGGGAAGGCCGAGTTCCTGCACGGCCGTCGAGTCGACACCGACAACGACCACGGGACCGGCTGCACCCTGTCGGCCGCCGTCGCCGCCCTGCGGACCGGCACCCCGGACTGGTCCGTGGCGGTACGCGAGGCGAAGGACTACCTGACCGGTGCCCTGCGGGCCGCCGACCTCCTCGACGTCGGACACGGCCACGGGCCGGTGCACCACTTCCACCGGTGGTGGGACGGCACGGAGGACCCCCCGGGCCTCTCCGCCGGTGACCCCGCGCGCCACAAGGGGGCGATCTCGTGAGTCATCGACTGCCCGAGCCCGACCCGGACGGGTTCTGCGCCGAGGCGTGGCGGCACACCGCCGAGTTGCAGCGGGCGATCGTGCGGCATCCGTTCAACCGTGCCCTGGCGGAGGGAACACTCCAGCGCGACCGGTTCGTGTTCTACCTCGTCCAGGACTCCCGCTACCTCGTCGGCTTCGCCCAGGCACTGGCGGGGGCGGCGGCCCGGGCCGACGAACCGGAGGACGCCGAGTTCCTGGCGCGCAGCGCCCACGGCGCCCTGGCCGAGGAGCGCGCACTGCACGCCGGTTACTTCGAACGGTTCGGCCTCACCGAGCGGGAGACGGCCGGCATCGAGACCTCACCGACGTGCCTGGCCTACACCTCCTACCTGCGGGCGAGCGCGCAGAGCTCTCCCTATCCGGTGCTGGTCGCCGCGCTGCTGCCGTGCTTCTGGGTGTACCAGCACGTGGGAAGCACGATCCTGGAGGAGACCGGGGACACCGCCGAGCACCCCTACGGGCGGTGGATCGAGACCTACGCCGACGAGGAGTTCGCCACCGCCGTGCTCGGAGCCAGGGAGCTGACCGACAGACTGGCCTCGGCCGCGGACGAACGGACCAGACAGCGGATGCTCACCGCGTTCGTGCGGTGCAGCGAGTACGAGTGGCTGTTCTGGAACAGCGCGTGGGAACGGGAACAGTGGCCCACCGCGCGGTGGCTTCCCCACAGGGGAGCGACCGCTGAGTGACGTGGCTTCCCGCACGGCGGGGAGCGTCTCCGGCCGTGCGGGAGTTCCGCGTCGCCGGTGTCCTCAGTAGATCCGCTGCGCCAGTGAGGACTTGGACGTCCGCAGCTTGCGCAGGGTGCTGGGGTCGAATCCTCCCGTGGGCTGGGAAGGCGTGCCCAGGTCCGTGGTCAGCGACCATCCGGAGCCCCGTTCGACCAGCGACATGTGCTTGTTGGTGTAGTAGTTGGTGTCGATCACGACGGCGGCTCCGCTCGCCCCGGCCGCCGCGGCCACCAGGTGCATGTGGAAGCGGGTGGACAACCAACGCTGCCCGGGGTCGACGGGCAGGCCCCGTTTCGTGATCTCGGAGAAGGGGTAGAACCGGGCACCGGGCAGTTCGTGCTCGACCAACGCGAACACCTCCCGGTCCACCCGGGGGATCCCCTCCACGAAGCCGACCCGAGCGGGCGGCACGCCCCAGTCACGCAGGGTGTGCAGCACGTGGCCCGCCAGGCTCGCGGCGCTGACCGTGAGCAGGTCCGACTGCACGCAGACCATCACCTCGGGAACGTCCTGGTGCTCATGGCGCTGCGTGTCGGTGTCGAAGAAGAGGTCGTCGCCGACGGCGGTCACGCCGGGAACCCCGCTCAACGCCTCGTGGGAGGGGCCGTCCCGGACGTCGACCACGTCGAACCGGTGTGCCAGCTCCCGCAGCAGTGGCAGCCCCTCGGCGGCCACCGGGGTCAGCCCCTGGCCGGTCATCGCCAGGCGCGCCCCGGAGTACTCACCGCTGGCCACCACCGCGGCCAGCAGTCCGATGTGGTGCGGCCAGATCCCGTTGACATAGCCCCCGCCGATCACGTGCATCACGTCGGCTCGCCGCGCGAGCTCGATGCCCGCCACCCAGCGGGGAGCCAAGCCGGGGTCCCGGACGGCACGGCGGACGAAGGCGGCCACCTGCCACGGTTCGCTGGAGGAGGCGTGCCAGCACAGTCGCCAGAACGTGTCGGTGAAACGCACGTTCGGGTGCAGATCCCCGAGCAGCACCTCGCTGGGACCGGGGTTCGGGCAGTCCAACCACACCGTGGCGGTGGGCTCGTGCCGGGCCAGGTACTTCAGCCAGGTGGCGGCGATGACCTCGTCCCCGTAGTTGGGGTGTCCGGTGGTGCCCACCAGGTAAACGGTCCTCTCACCGGGGGACGAGGTGCTCACGAAACACTCCTTGGCCGATGCGGAAACCCGTCCGACGGCGGCCCGGATCCCTCACCCCGCGGTGGAGTCGTCGATTCCCAACTGCCGGGTTACGCGCGACAGACGTGCTCGTGTCCGTCCGAAGCGTACCGTGTGTTCCGTCGTGCACCGTTCGAGCCGTCGTTGCCACCGGCTCGTGCCGCTGCGGAAGACACGCTCCGCCTCTTCCCAGGTCCCCTGATCCTCGTGCCCGTCCGCCCGGTGGGCGGCACCCTCGGCGGTCCCCTCCCCGGGGAGGGGACGGACGTTCCCGTCCTGGTCCGCCGTGGAGCGGGCCAGGACGGTGGGACTCGCGGCCACGGCGGCGTCGGGACGCGCCCGACGGGCACGCCCCGAACGCCTCGCCGTCCGGGGGCTGTGCCGGTGCTGGCGACGCAGCAACGGCACGAACACCGCCGAGGCGAGTCCGAAACCGACCAGCAGAGCCAGCACCAGCAGATCTACGGCCGGGACGGTGGACTGCGCCAGTGACATGGTCTCCCTCCGTGTGGGTCAGCTCTGTCCGATCGGGTCGGGGGTGTCGGTGCCGTGGGGCTTCCGTCCGTTCCCGTGCGAGCCGCCGGAGGAGTCCTCGTGCCGCTCGTCCTCCGCCGGGACCGTCCCGGACTCCGGGGAGGCCTCGGACTCCGTTCCCGCGGAACTCCCGGAGGGCTGCGGCGGGGTTCCCATCACGGTGGTGACCCGCAGGTTCTTGCGCGGGGAGGGAAGCCACGCCCCACCGGCGGGTGCCTCGTCGAGCTCGGAGGAGGCCGTTCCGGGTTCCTCCGTACGAACGTTCTCGCCCTCGCCGAGCGCGAAGACGGAGAAGCCTATCCGGTTGGTGGCCGTGTCCAGGGCGGTCATGATCTGGTTGCGCAGCGTTTCGAGTTCGGAACGGTTGTGTTCGATCTCCTCGAAGACACGCTGCCGGTAGCGCTCGGTTTCGGCTTCGCGACGGGCGCACTCCTGACGGGTCCGTTCGGTGAGTTCGGCCGCCTGTTGACGTGCCGAGTCCATCAGGGACTTGTAGGCGTCCCGGACCGCCCGTCTCATGCGCTGTTCCCGGGTGCGCAGCTCGCTCAGCTGACGGTTCCGTTCCCCCCGCAGCCGCTCGTGCCTGCGTTCGACCTCGTCGAGCACCCGCTCGCACTGTTCGTGCAGTTCCCCGACCGTGTTCTCGGCCTGTTCGACCAGCTGCTCCGCCTCGGTCTCGGCGGCACCGCGGATGGTCTCCGCCTCGTGCCTGGCCTGCTCCCGCAGCGTCTGCAACTCCTCCTCGGTCGTCTCGAGCATCTCCCTGAGGCGTTGGGAGAGCTCCGGAAGACCGGTGTCGGAGGTTTCCAGGTGCCGCAGACGCTGCTGGGTCGCGGTGAGCTCCTCGCGGGTCTGGTCGTAGAGGGCACGCAGGTCCGAGTTGAGCCGGGTGGCCTCGTTGCGGTCGATCGTGACCAGTTCCAGCTGGGTCTCCAACATCTCGAGGTGTTCCAGGACCTGGTCGCGGTCGAAACCGCGAAACGTCACGTCGAACCCGGGTCTGAGGGGCACCACGGCGTCGGCGGCGTCTTCCATGTCGAGTCCTCCTGTCCGCCATTGCCTCCGCGACGTCGGCCTGTTCCCGACGGAGCGGATGGGGTTCTCGGGTCGGTGGCCTGGAGCGCTCGTGCGGTGGCACGAACGTCCCGGACACGGGCAGCGGTCCGGGCGGGGCCGCTGTGGTCAGCTCGTCGACCGCTGGTCGTCGCTCGACTGTTCCGTTCCGCGTGCGCCCAGTTCGCCGGTGAGTCTGGTGCGCAGCTCCTCCAGTCGTTGTCTGCTGTCGTCCATGGCCGCTGCGTATTCGCGCCGGAATCGCTCGGCTATTTCCTGGCTGCCGAACCGGGCCTCGTCACCGGTGGGTTGTTGTGCCCCGTCCCGACCGATCGGGTGTTCTCCGCCGAGCGCGCCCCCCGACTCGCCGCCCACCGGATCCGCCTGTGGCGCGGGGGTGCGAAGGGCGTCGGGAACCGTTTCCTGCTCGACGGGGTCCCGTGGTGCGGGAGGCGGCGAGCTTCCGGGGTCGGGCTGTCGGGGCGGGGCTTCCGCGTGTTGTGCGGGGGACTTCTCCGAGGGGTCCGTGTCGGGTTCGTGCTCCGCACCTATCCTGCGCGGCTGCCCGTTGCGTCCCGTTCCGGTGAGCAGTGCCGTCGAGGTGGTCAGTCTGGCCAGCTGCCTGCGCAGACGGGTGTTGCGCCGTCGGGCGCGGACGAGCAGGATCACCGCGGGCAGCGCGGTGACCAGGGCTCCGCACAGTGCCGCGAGTCCGAGTCGGAGCGGATGCCATCCGACCGGAAACAGTGACGTCAACTCAGCAAACATCGAATCAGTGTCCGTATTCGACGGAGTAGGGTTGGTTGCCGCCGTCGTCGCCCCAGTTGCCCATCCGGTTCAGCACGGGAACTTCCTCGTGTACCGGGTCGTCCTCGGTGACCGGGTCGAGGGGGATCGGGCGGTGCGTGGACTCGGCCGTCCCGTTGCCGGACTGCACGGGGATCCGGGTGTCGGTGGTGTCCCTGCCCGTGGCGGCCGTGGGCTCCGAACTTCCGTTCCCGGGCTGGGTGTGTTCCCCGGAGGGCGCGGCGGTGCTGGAGGCCTGGTCCTCCGGCTCGACGATCGTCAGCGGCTTCAGCTGTTCGTCGAGCACGGTTCGCTGCTGGCCGGCGGTGTTCACCAGCGCCTCCACGTGTTGCAGCAGTGCGTTCCGCACCTCCTCCAGCCGCTCGGCCCTGCCGCGCAGGTCGGCCATGAGTTCGGAGTGCTTGCGGTGTGCCCGCTCCTCCAGGTCCGCGCAGCGTTCCCTGGTGTTCCGGAGCAGCTCGTCGGCCTCCGCGCGGGCGACGTTCATGGCCTCTTCGTAGGTGCTGGTGTAGACCTGCTGGAGCTGGTCGGCCTTGGCGTCCAGCTCGGCGGAGCGGGCCGCGTGCTCCTCGTCCATGTGCTGGCGACGCCGTTCCAGGTCCTCGACCAGTTCGGCGCACTCCTTGCGGAGTTCGGCCGCTCGCTCCTCGGCCTCCTTCCGGATCTGTTCCGCGTCGGTTTCGGCGACGCCGCGGATGGTCTCGGCCTCGCGGTTGGCGTGCTCACGAATGGCCGTGGCTTCCTCCTCGGCCATGTTGAGCATGTGCTGCATGCGCGCCGTGGCGTACGGCTGCCCGGTCTCGGCGTTCTGGAGCCGCCGCAGTTCGTTGGTGGTCTCCTCCATCTGCCGACGGGTCTCGTCGGTGATGCGCCGCTGGTCCTCGTTGAGCCGGATCGCCTCGTCGCGATCGGTGACGAGAATTCGTATCTGGTCCTCGAGCAGTTCGATATGTTCCAGAACCTGTTTGCGGTTGAAACCGCGGAACTCGTTATCGAACCCCGGTCGCAGGGGAACGATGGCCTCGTCTTCCATAGTCCACCGCATTTCTGATCGAGACTGTGCTGTCGGGTATCCTAAGCAGGCAGAGCGGGTTCGTTGTTCAAGCGTGCTGCGCACGTCCGTTTTCTCACTCGAACGAGCTAAGTACGTGAAATACGAGGGTTTTTGTTTCCTTCTCGTGGACGGATTCCGCGCGCCGCTCCCGATCGAATCCGTCGGCAGGTGGAGGAGCTCCCACGGCGCCGTCGAGGTGCCGGCCGGGCGGGCGACGCCCCTTCGTCGGGGCGCGGGGCCCGGCCTCCGGGCCCGCGTGGCTTCGGTGGAGCGCCGTTCCGTCGGCGCCCGGATCCCGGCCCAACCGGCCGGTGGGGCGGCTGTGTCCCTGCGGTCCTCTCCCCGGGTCCTATCATCGTCCCGCCACGGGAGATCGCGGTCACGCGTGCCCGTGTCACGACGGTTTCCCGCCGCCGTGACGTGGGCGGCGCCACTCTCGACAGCAGGTAGTCGCGAGCGGGCCGAGGGCGTGGCGTACGGTTTCCAACAATGGGCAGTCACGGTGCCCCGCCTCAGCCGGTGGGTCGTCGTCGGCGGTCGGGCCCCCGCGTCGCAGCGGTGGGCACGTCGCCGCGGTGGTCCTGGTGCGGGCACGAGGCGGGATTGAGGGAGTTGTCGTGAAGCCGAGTGTTCTACTGACCGGTTACCGGGTGATGGCGTACGTGACGGCCGTGCTGCTGATCGCGCTGTGCCTGGCGATGGTGGGCAAGTACGGCTGGCCGGTCGGCACCGACGTCCAACGGTTCGGGGAGAACGCCACGACCGCCATCGGCATCGCCCACGGGTGGCTGTACATGGTCTACCTGGTGCTGGCCCTGCTGATAACCCGACTGTTGCGGGTTCCGGTCGGTCCGATGCTGCTCGTCCTGCTCGCGGGAACGATTCCCTTCGGGGCCTTCTTCGCCGAGCACAAGGTGGTCCAGTGGTTCCGTGCCTGGAACACGGCAGCATCCGGCTCCGCCGCAGGGGCCGCCGAGGAAACCGGATCGGCGCACTCATGACAACCACGAAGCAATCCGCCCGGGAGGGGCTGACCTCGGGGGGAACCGGGGTCCGAGGACTGTTCGGTGCCTACCTCTCGTTGACCAAGCCCCGCGTCATCGAGCAGCTGCTGGTGACCACCATCCCGGCCATGTTCCTGGCCGAACGCGGCATCCCCCCGCTGGGGCTGGTGCTGGTGACGCTGGTCGGCGGAACCATGGCGGCGGGCAGCGCCAACGCGCTCAACTGCGTGATCGACTCGGACATCGACTCGGTGATGGACCGGACCAAGTCGCGCCCGCTGGTCAGCTACCGCATCTCCCGCGCCCACGCCCTGGTGTTCAGCATCGCGTTGAGCGTGCTGTCCTTCGCCGTGCTGTGGGCGGGGGCCAACCTGCTGGCGGCCGCGCTGGCCCTGTCGGCCACGCTGTTCTACGTCTTCGTCTACACGCTGCTGCTCAAGCGGCGCACGCCCCAGAACATCGTCTGGGGCGGTGCCGCCGGTTGCATGCCGGTGCTGGTGGGCTGGGCCGCCGTGGAGAACACCGTGGCCTGGCCCGCACTGGTGATGTTCGCGGTGGTCTTCCTCTGGACACCGCCGCACTTCTGGTCACTGGCCATGAAGTACCGGGAGGACTACGAGCGCGCGGCCGTGCCGATGCTTCCCGTGGTCGCCACCCCGCAGCAGGTCTCCGCGCGGATCCTCGCCTACTCGTGGGCGACGGTGCTCAGCACGCTGCTGCTGATCCCGGTGACGAGCTGGATCTACGTCGCCTGGGCGTTCATCGTCGGGGTCACCTTCCTGGCCATGGCCCACCGGCTGCACAGCGGAGTGCGCAGGGGCGCGGAGGTCAACCCGATGAAGCTGTTCCACCTGTCGAACAGCTATCTCACGGGGTTGTTCCTGGCCATAGCGGTGGACGCGGCCGTCGGTCTGCCGGTGCTGGCCTGACTCGCCTCGCCCCGCCCCGCGGTACGGTTCCGCACGACGTGTGTCCGGGCGGTCGTGCGGAACCGTGCGATCCGGAGCCTAGCCGGAGACCGCCGGGTCCGCCGTGTTCCGTTCCCGGGCGGCGGGGTCGTCGGTGAGATCCGTCCGGTAGGTCTCGGTGAGCAGGTACGCCGATCCGCAGGAGATCACGGCCAGCGCCGCCATGTAGCCCGCGATGGCCACCGGGGAGTTCGTGCTCGCGTACAGCCAGGTGCAGATCATCGGGGCTATGCCCCCGCCGAGGATCGAGGCCAGCTGGTAGCTGATGGAGATCCCGCTGTAGCGCAGCCGGGTGGAGAACAGCTCGGAGAAGTAGGCCGACTGCGGTCCGTACACCGAGGTGCGGCACAGCTGCAGGATCATGCCGCCGAGCAGGTAGAGCGTGATCGAGCCGGTGTCGACCAACAGCATGTACGGCAGCGCGAACAGCGCCATGACGGCCATCCCGCCGAGTATCATCCGCCTTCTTCCCAGGTAGTCGGAGAGCAGCCCGAAGAGGATCATGAACGGGATGTCGACGAAGCTCAGCAGTGAGTTGGCGTTGAGCACGGTGGTGCGTTCGAAGAGGCCTTCCTCGGTGGTGTAGAAGACCAGCCAGGTACTGGTGACGTAGAAGGTGGCGTGGGTGCCGAGAAAGGTTCCCGTGGCCAGCAGGATCGTCCTCGGGTGCGAACGCAGGGCTTCCAGGACGGGGACGCGGACCTTCTCCTTGGTGTTCATCACCTTCTCGAACACGGGGCTCTCGCTGATGCTCAGCCGGATGAAGAAGCCGAGCACGATGAGCAGGGCGCTGAACAGGAAGGGGATCCGCCACCCCCAGGCGTGGAACTGCTCGTCGGTCACGCTGGCCGAGACGATCGAGAAGGTCGTGTTGCCGAGCAGCAGTCCGGCGGGCACGCCGACCTGGGGCCAGGCGCCGTAGAAACCGCGTCGGTTGGCCGGGGCGTGTTCGACGGCCATCAGCGCGGCTCCGCCCCATTCGCCTCCCACGCCGATCCCCTGGGCGAAGCGCAGGGTCACCAGCAGGATCGGAGCCCAGATCCCGATGTGTTCGTAGGCGGGCAGCGCGCCGATCAGGATGGTCGCCACTCCCATGAGCATCAGCGACCAGATCAGCATGGGTTTGCGTCCCAGCCGGTCACCGAAGTGGGAGAAGATCACCCCTCCGAGCGGCCGGGCGAGGAAACCGACGGCGAAGGAGGCGAACGCGGCGAGCGCGCCCACCACGGGGTCGTAGTTGGGGAAGAACAGCTTGTTGAACACGAGTGAGGCGGCGGTGCCGTAGATGAAGAAGTCGTACCACTCGATCGTGGTGCCGATCAGGCTGGCGAAGGCCACTCGTCTGGACTGCGTGGTCGTGGAACCGGCCATCGCTGTGCACCCTTCGTGTCGGAGGTTGGGAACCCTGGGTGTGTCCTAAGTAACTAACGCTGTAAGTTTTAGTACGGTAGCGATCTCCCGGGAGCGCGACAAGAGTGTTCACCGGATTCCCCGCGCAACGCGGCAGGCCCGTCGCCGAGGTGCGTCGAAGCGCTCAGGGCGGGATAGTGGCCCCGACCGGGCCTCGTGCGACGAAGCCGGGGTCCGTCCTCGACGGGCCCGTCGGGAGCCGCCGGAACCTCGTCCCCCAACCGCGCCGGAGGGTGTCGACCATGAGCTGGCTGAGACCGCACCGGCGACGAGCCGGTACGACCACCGGAGACCGGGGATGGACCGCCGACGAAGTCCACACCCTCGAACAGGCGGTGGGACGGGCCCCGTCGGTCCACAACACACAACCGTGGTCCCTCGTCGTGCGGGAGCACACCGCACGGCTGTACGAGCGTCCGACCGTGGCGCTGGAACAGCACGACCCCGAGGGCAGGGACCGGCGACTGTCCTGCGGCGCCGCGCTGACCAACCTGTTCCTGGCGGTGCGGGGGATCGGGTGGGAGGCCGAGCTGAACCGCCCCACGGACTCGGAGGAAGCGGATCTCGTGGGCAGGGTGACCGGGACGCAGCGGCGTGACCCCACGGTGTTGGAGGGGCAGCGTTTCCGGGCCATCACTCGTCGCAGCAGCTACCGCCGCCCCTTCCACGACCAGGGGTTGGCCCACGTGGCCCGGGAGGCCCTGTTGGCGGCGGGCTCCTCCTCCGGGGTACGGGCCAGGTGGCTCAGCGGGCCGGACGACGCGCGGAACCTGGCGGAGCTGCTCGGGTACGCGGCCAGGGTGCACCGCAAGGACCGGCACTACCAGCGTGAGCTGGCCATGTGGATGACCGGAGGGTCATCGGTGGGAGGACACGCCTCCACCCGCGAGGACGAGCTCGCCAGCGAGGGGGTGCCCGCCGTGGGACTGACCACCTCGGGAACCCGGCTGCCCGACGAGCAGCGACTCGCCGAGTGGATCGAGCGGGAGGCGGTGATGGTGCTTTCCACGGAGTCCGACGCCAGGGACGACCACCTCCGTACCGGGGAGGCGATGCAGTTGGCGTGGTTGACCGCCACCAGCCTGGGGCTGGCGGCCTCGGTGATCACCCAACCGCTCCACCTCTCCGAGGTGCGTCGTGGCCTGGCAGAACGGCTCGGTCTGGTGGGCGAGCCGCACATCCTGATGAGGTTCGGCTATCCCGACCCCGTGCCCCGGCAGCGTGGTTGAGGGGCTCAGCCGATGCGCCCGACGGCCCCGTAGGCGTTGGCCTCGTCCACGTCCTCCTGGGTGGGGGGAGTGTCCGGACGCCAGCGGGGCAGCGGAACCAGACCGGGCTCCACCGGTTCGACCCCCTCCAGCAGCTCCGCGATCTCCTCCGGTGGACGCCACCTCACCGGGGTGGGGGTGCGGGCCATGACCTCCTCGGCGGCGGCCACCTGCTGTCGTGTCGCGGACAGCGCGGAGATGTGGGACAGCACCAGGTAGCTGCCGGGCACACAGGCGGCCCGGTAGGCGGCCAGCACCTCGCGGGCCTCGGTCTGGTCCGGGACGAAGGGCAACACCGCCACCGCCAGCAACCCGACCGGACGGGTGAAGTCCAGCAGCCCGGCCACCCCGGCAGCGTTCAGCACCGTGCGCGGATCACGGATGTCTCCCAGCGTGATCGTGACCTCCGGGTGCTCGCCCAGCAGCCGCTGGGCGTGGGCCACCGCCACGGGGTCGTGGTCGACGTAGGCGACCCGGGCGTGGGGGTTGACCCCACGGGCGATCTCGTGCACGTTGCCGACGGTCGGTATCCCCGAGCCCAGATCGAGGAACTGGTCCATCCCGAGCTCGGCCAGGTGGGTGACCGCCCGTTGCAGGAAGGCGCGGTTGGCGCGAGCGTACTGCCGGGCGTGCGGCATGGCGGCCGCTCCCGCCTCGGCCGCCTCGCGGTCGGCGGCGAAATTGGTGGAACCGCCGAGGTAGTAGTCGTACATTCTGGCCGCGTTCGGGCGGTCCGTCCGGGGTTCCTCCCGAGGTGGGGAGCCGTGCTGGTCCATTCCCGAGTACCTCCGAAACCGCTGGGACCGGAAAGAACCGGCTGTCCGAACAACGATACCCAATTCTCCCGTTCCCACCGGGTACCTCGCGGTGTCGAGGGGTGAGAATCACCCCGGCCGGCGATGATCCCGCGCCGACGGAACACGCGGCCCCGTTTCCCTCTTCGGGAGAGGAAAGCGGGTGAGGACTTCCACGACCTCACCCGCCGAATTCCCCTCGGAAAAGGATCAGCAGTCGTCGAGCATGGCGGAGAGCGCGTTCTTCTCCGCCGGGTCGACGCTCAGGTCCCACACGTGTTTGACGTTGATCCAGCTGCGCGCGTACACGCAGTGGTATCCGGTGTTCGTCGGCTGCCACTCCGCCGGGTCGTCGTCGCTCTTGGAGAGATTGGACTCCGCGGAGACCGCGATCAACTGCTGGGTGTCCAGATCATTGGCGAAGTCCTCCCGCCGGGCGTCGCTCCAGTCCGCCGTTCCGGAACGCCAGGACTCGGCCAGGGGGACCACGTGGTCGATGTGCACCTCGGCGGGTTCGTCCACCCACCTGCTGTCGTAGACGCTGTACCAGCTTCCCGAAGTGGGGTAGCAGTCCTCGCCGACGGAGACGCCGCTGCCGTCCCGCTTCAGCACGGTCTCCCGGGTGTCGCAGCTTCCGGACTGCCGGGACCAGTGGGGGAACCTGTCCCTGTCGTAGCCGTCCATGGATCCCTCGGAACGCACCACGAGCTCCCCGAGCTGCTCACGCGCCGTGGTTTCTCCCGGCGGGGTGGGCGGGTAGGCGGTGGCCGTTGCCGTGGTGACCACCGACAGGGTCATGACGGACAGCGTGGTGGTGAGAATGGTGCAGAGGCGTCGCACGAGCGTCCTCCTCACGTGCTGGGGTGTGTCGCCTCCGCAGCGTGGCAAGCCTCGGCCAACACCGGTCAATGAGGCGGTGAAGAACGTGTGGCCACAGTGGTACGTCCGGACCAGCTCCTCCGTGGACGCGGAAGCGGGACCACGACGCCCTGCCCCCGGTGGTGGTCACGCCCGCCACCGGGAGGATCCGACAAGGCTCCCCGGTGGAACGTCCGTTCCGGTGCTCCACCGAGGTGCCTCACCCGGTTCGGCGGCGGCGCAGCCGGTACACCACGGAAGCGATCACCGTGACGAGCACCAGCGTGTGGATCACGATGGTGAACGGCCCGGACACCAGCACCCCGGGGTCGCCCTGGCTCATGGCCATGGCCCGACGCAGCGAGGTCTCGGCCAGTGGTCCCAGGATGACCCCGATGAGTACCGGCGCGATCGGGAAACCGTGGCGACGCAGCAGGAAGCCGAGCGCACCCATCACGTAGAGCAGCAGCACGTCGAACACCGAGGACCTGGTGGTGTAGACACCCAGGGTGGCGAAGACGACGATCCCCGCGTAGAGGTAGTTCCGCGGTATGCGCAGCAACCTCGCCCAGAGCGGGGCGAAGGGCAGGTTCAGCGCCAGCAGCATCACGCTGCCGACGAACAGACTGGCCAACAACGCCCACACCAGATCGGACTCCTGGGAGAACAGCAACGGCCCCGGCCGCATCCCGTACTGCTGGAACGCTCCGAGCATGATCGCCGCGGTCGCCGAGGTGGGCAGCCCGAGTCCGAGCAGCGGCACGAGCGAGGTGGCGGTCGTGGCGTTGTTCGCCGCCTCCGGCCCGGCCACCCCCTCTATGGCGCCCTTCCCGAACTCGCCGTCGCCGCGTCGGGCTGCCAGGGACTTCTCCGCGCCGTAGGACAGGAAGGTCGGTATCTCGGCCCCGCCTGCGGGGATCACCCCGAACGGAACACCGAGCGCGGTGCCCCGCAGCCACGGTCCCCAGCAGCGTCTCAGGTCCCGGCGGCTCAACCAGGGTCTGCCGGAGGAGATCGTCTCGGTGACCGGTTCGCGGTGGGAACGCGCGGCGACGTGCAGCACCTCGCCGACGGCGAGCAGCCCCACCGTGACGACCACGATGCTGATCCCGTCGAGCAGCTGGGCGCTTCCCAGGGTGAAGCGCACGGCCCCGCTCTGTTCGTCGATGCCGACCACGGACAGCGCCAGACCGAGGGACAGCGCGGTCATGCCACGCAGCACGTCGCCGGTGACCACGGCCGAGACCGCGAGGAAGGCCAGCACCGCCAGCGCGAAGTACTCCGGAGGGCCGAACCCGACGGCGAGCTCCACCATGAGCGGGGAGAAGAACACCACGAGTGTGACCGCGACGAGGCTGGCGAGGAAGGACCCGAGGACCGCCGTGGCCAGCGCCTGCGGCGCCCGGCGGTTCTTCGCCATCGGGAATCCCTCGAAAGCGGTCGCCATCGAGGAGCTCTGACCCGGAGTGTTGAGCAGGATCGCCGTGGTGGCCCCGCCGAACTGCCCGCCGAAGTAGACCCCGGCGAACATGATGAACGCCCCCGTCGGTTCCAGCCGGAAGGTGACGGGCACGAGCAGGGCGATCGCCATGGCCGTGCCGAGTCCGGGCAACACACCGACCACCGTGCCCAGCAGCACCCCGACCAGGCACAGCAGCAGGTTCAACGGGGTGAGCGCTTCGGCGAACCCTCCGCCGAGCAGCGACAGCGTGTCCACTCAGAACACCCCCATCAGGACACCGGAGGGCAGGGGCAGGCCGAGCACGGCGGAGAAGGCCAGCTGCACCGAGGCGGCAACGACCACGGAGATCCCCAGGTCCCGCAGCCGGTGGGCACTGCCGAGGGCGCAGGAGACCCCCCAGAACAGCACGGCCCCCGCGATGATCCACCCGGCCGGGCGCAACAGGAGCAGGTGCGCCAGCAGACTCGCTGCCGTCAACAGCAACGGTTTCCGGCCGCTTCCTCCGGTGTTTTCCGTGGCCTCGGATTCGGCCGAACCGTCGTGTGAGGAGGAGCCCCTCGTCAGTAGCGCCCGCACGGCCAGCGCGACGCCCAGCAGGAGCAGCAGGGTTCCGACCACCGCGGGGAAGAAACGCGGTCCGAGGAAGCTGACCGAGGACGGCACGTCCATCGCGGCGGTGCGCACCAGCAGGAACCCGCCGAGCACGGACACGGCGGCCCCGACGGGGAACTCGCCTCCTCCGACCGGGAACCGTCGGGTGTTCCTGGCGGAACCGCCGTCGGAGAGGGCGGTTCGGTGGGTGGAAGCGCTCATGACAGTCCGAGCTCCTCACTGATCCGGCCGATGCGTGCGGTCTCGGAGTCGAGGAACCGCTCGAACGCGGCCCCCGTCCGGAAGGTGTCCTTCCAGCCGTTGCGACGCACCGCACGTCGCCACTGCCCGGTGCGGTGCACCCACTCGACGATCCGTTCCAGCTCGGCACGCTGCTCGGGGGTGATACCGGGGGCGGCGACGACCCCGCGCCAGTTGGCCAGCGTCACGTCCACACCCTGTTCCACGAAGGTCGGGACGTCGACCTTCTCCAGTGGTTCCGGTGCGGAGATCCCCAGGGCGCGCAGGTTGCCCGCCTCGATCTGTCCGGCGAAGTCCTGGTAACTGGAGACCCCCACGTCCAGTCCTCCGTCGAGCAGGCCCGTGACCACCTCACCCCCACCGGGGTAGGCGACGTAGTTGAGCCGGGAGGTGTCCACTCCGGAGGCGTGCAGCAGCATCCCCGCGAACAGGTGGTCGGTTCCTCCCGCCGAGCCGCCTCCCACCACGACGGCCCGGGGGTGCTGTCGCCACGCGGCCATGAGGTCGTCCACCGTGCGGTACGGGGAGTCGGAGGGAACCACCACCGCCTCGTAGTCGTCGGCCATGCGCGCGATCGGAGTGACGTCGTCCAGGGTCACCGCCGAGTCGGTGGTCTGGATCGCCCCCGTCATGACCGCCCCGGTCATCATCAACCGGTTGGCCCGCCCCTCCTGCTGGGCCAGTCGGGAGAGACCGATGGTCCCGCCCGCGCCGGGGATGTTGAGCACCTCCGTGGTCCCGGAGAGGTCGTGGGCGTCGACCGCGCCCTGGATCTCGCGGGCGACGGTGTCCCAACCCCCTCCCGGGGAGGCCGGGGCGACCAGGTGCAGCTTGTCCCGTGGTCCGGTTCCCTCCGCGGCCTTCGTGTGGGCGTCCGCGAGTCCGCCTCCCACGATGACCACGCCCAGGACCGCGGCTGTCACGCGGAGAGTCGGTCGTCCTGCCATGGTTCTTTCCCTGTGGTGTCCGGAGAAGCAGCACGTCGAGAGCTGTGGATCACAGGGTGTGGGTCACACCCGTTCGGGGGAAACGTGGTGGTCATAAGTTCAGTAGTGGTCGTTGTGGTCACGAGGCCGGGTCGGTCACGCGCCGATCTCTTGTGACGTGGTTCACCCGGTACTGCCCTCGTGCCGGTGCGGTGCCCGACCGTGAGGGGAATGGACACTGTCGACGGGGACAATCCCTGCCGCCGCCGTGGCGGCCGCCGCTGGCCGCTGGCCGGGCAGCTCTTCGTGCTGCAACTGGTGCTCGTGGTGCTCGCCCTGGCAGCCAGCGGCCTGTTCTGGTGGCGAGACACCCGCGCCGAACTCGACGAGCAGTACGCGCAGCGGGTGTTGGCCATCGCCGAGTCGGTGGCCACGTTGAACACGGTCCGGCAGGCCTTCGACGATCCGCGTCCGGAACGCACGATCGCCCCGTTGGCCGAACGGGTCCGCAGGGCCACCGGCGCCTCGTTCATCGTGGTGGCGAACAGGAAGCAGATCCGCTACTCCCATCCCGACCCCGACCGGATCGGCGAACACCTGTCCACCGACGCTTCCCCCGCCCTGGCCGGTGAGCCCTGGACCGGCATACAGACGGGCACCACGGGACGGTCGATGCGGGCGAAGGTTCCCGTGCTCGACGACACGGGAACCGTCATCGGGGTCGTCTCGGTCGGGGTTCCCGTTTCCACGGTCAGCGAGGAGGTGGCCCGCAGCCTGCCGGAACTGCTGGGGACGGTGCTCGTGCTGGTGCTGCTCGGAGGTCTGGGCACGTATCTCGTCTTCCGCCGCATGCGCCGTCAGACCTTCGGTCTGGCCGCGGAGGAGATCGGAACGCTCGTCGAACACCGGCTGGCCATGCTGCACGCGCTGAAGGAGGGGGTGGTCGCCCTCGATCCCTCCGGGCGGATCACGCTGGTGAACGACGAGGCACGCAGACTGCTGGGGCTTGTCGGCGACGTCGAGGGACGCGATCTGGACGAACTCGGGCTTCCGGAAAGGCTGCACGAGGTGTTGGCCGGGGAGGCGGGCGGCACGGACCAGATCGTGCTGCGCGCGGGACGGGTGCTCGCCCTGAACCGGATGCCGGTGCGGGTGGACAGCAGGGACGGAGGGTCGGTGGTGACCATGCGCGACCGCACCCAGCTGGACCGGTTGGCGCGGGAACTGGACGGGGCGCGAACCACCACCGACGCGCTGCGCGCCCAGGCGCACGAGTTCTCGAACCGCATTCACACCATCGCGGGGTTGCTGGAACTGGGCGAGCACGAACGGGCACGGGAGTTCGTGGCCGAACTCAGCGACACCCACGGCAGTTTCACCGCCGAACTCACCACACGTGTCCGGGACACGGCGGTCTCCGCGCTGTTGCTGGCCAAGTCGGCCGCGGCGACCGAACGCGGTGCGGAGTTCGTGCTGGACCCGGAGACCTCCCTGGACGCGCTACCCGGGTCCACGGCGCGGGACGATCTGATTCTCGTGGTGGGCAATCTGATCGACAACGCCCTGGAGTCGCTGGAGGAACCGGGCGGGCGGGTGCGTGTCCGGTTGCTGTCGACGGAGGAGAACGGAACGGCGGCCACGTGGGTCGAAGTGGGCGACTCGGGCGCGGGAATAGCTCCCGAGCTGGTGGAGGAGGTGTTCCGCGCCGGGTTCACCACGAAGGTGGCCGAACGGGGCGGCACGGGAGGTCTGGGACTGGCCCTGGTCCGGCAGACCTGCCGCAACCGGGGCGGCTGGGTGCGCGCCGACAGCGACGGAGGAGCCGTGTTCACCGCCCTGCTGCCCACGCACCCGGAGGAAGAACGGCGTGGGGAGCGGACCCCGGTTTCGGCCACCGCTCGAAGAGGGATTCCGGAGGGGTCGGAGTGATTCGTGTGCTCGTGGTCGACGACGACGTGCTGGTCGCCGAGAACCACCGCAGGTTCGTGGGCACCATGGAGGGATTCGAAACCGTGGGGACCGCGCACTCGGCGGCGGAGGCGCTGCGACTGACCGAACAGCTGTCCCCCGACCTGGTGCTGTTGGACCTCTACCTGCCGGACGAGTCCGGGGTGCGGGTGTTGCAGAAACTGCGCGGCAGTGCGCGGGCGGTGGACGTGCTCGTGATCACCGCCGTCCGCGACGTGGAGACGGTGCGGGCCTCCATGCAGGGCGGGGCCGTGAACTACCTGCTGAAACCGTTCCCGTTCAACGAGTTGCGGGTCCGACTGGAGAGCTACGCCGAGGCCCGGCGCAGACTCGACGCCGTGACCGAGGCCGAGCAGGCGGAGGTGGACCGGGCGTACGGGTTGCCGCGTTCCGGCGGGAGCGGGACCGAGCTGCCGAAGGGACTTTCCGCCGTGACGGCGCGGCTGGTGAGCGAGACCCTGCGGGCGGCGGACTCGGACCTCTCGGCCACGGAGGTGGCCCGCAGATCCGGGCTGTCCCGGGTGAGCGCGCGTCGGTATCTCGACCATTTCAGCGAGGTGGGCACGGTGGAGCTGAGTCTGCGCTACGGCTCGGCGGGACGGCCCGAACACCGGTATCGCTGGGTGAGCGGGTGAGGTGGTCGGTACTCCGCGGTCGTTGGAGTCGACTTCGGAGGCCTGGCTTCGCGTGGGGAGTGCGGTTCCGCCGGTGCGCGGCAGCGCCGGGTGGTTCACGTCCTGCTCGAAAGACGGTGGGTCACGGTCGTGCGGCTCGGGGTCAGGACTTGCGCAGCACCACCAGTCTCGTGGTTTCGACTGCCACCGAGACCCCGGCCAGTGTTCCGAGAGTCCACAGCACCCACCTCGGGGCACCGATCACCAGCCACACCAGGAACAGTCCGACCGGGATCGCGGCCGAGACTCCGGTGGGAGGAACCCGTTTCATCGCTGTGTGCCTTTCGCCGTCGTTGGGCCTCGGAGGGGCGGATCTGGGGTGCCAGCTCCACCACAGTCTCCGCGTCGGCGGTGTTCGACGCAATGCGGGTGTCTTCGCGAAGCAGGTCCGCGTCCCGCCGTGGTTCGTCGAAGTCCTCGTGATCGACCTGGCCTCCCGTCGCAGGTCAACGGGATGGTGATGGTGGCGCCCCCGGCAGGGTTCGAACCTGCGACCGGGACGAGCGTGCCAGCCCCGCCGCTTGTCGGATCTGCCGACAGCCGCAGTGGGGACGTATCCCCTTCAGGGGTCTGCTCTCGGGCAGGACCGGAATCGGTGCCGTCCGGATCGGCTCAGGAGGTGCGAGCACCGATGCTGGGTAGGGCGATCGTCGCTGTTCTCGTCGTGGTGCTCGGCGCGGTCGACTGTTTCTTCGGTGGCCGATGGATCGCCCCCATCCAGGATCGCGCGGTGAGTATCTGTGCCGAACTGGGTGACTCCGGCGACAGCGCGGTGTCTTGGCGTGTGGGAATCCCGTCTGGATGGGTGTGTCACCACCCTGGTGGGCAGACTTCTGGGGTGGACCGCCCCGTTCAAGGAGACCTATTACGACACAGTTCGACCCTGATCCAGGCTCGTGGCTGGTCCAACCCCGGAGAGCTGGTGCCGGTTCACCTCCGGTCCATCGACCAGAGCCTTCCGGAGTCGTATCGCTTCGGCGGTGATCTGTGCGTATGAGTCGTCATTGATGGTCCACACGGCCCACAGCAGAGGGTACGCAAGGCATCGAGTTCGCAACTGCGGCCGCCGAGGTGGACGAGATGGATCTGGCTGCTTGTAACCTCGTTTTCCATGCTCAACTCGAGATTGTCGTAGCGGTGACGAGCTGGTGACGAAGCGACAATGGGTATGTTGTCTGCATCACTCTTTTCTCGCCCTGTGGGAAGTCTTCTTGACTTGTGGTCGTCTTCGTCGTGACGATCACGTACAACGTTGGTCCATGCAGGTGTAATTACGCGAACTGGGTGTAGAGGGATGCTTTAATGACGTCGGTTTCCGTTTCCACCTCGCAGAACGGGTGGGAGGACGTTTACCAGCAGGGGATGGATCCGTTATGGCAGGACAATCCTATTCCGGTTCTCAATCCCACGATTGAGAACCTCCGGGGTCGGGGCGCTATGACGATGGTTGATCTCGGCTGCGGAGACGGCCGCGATCTGACCGTGCTCTGTGAAACCGGTTTCCAATGCTCGGGTGTTGACATAGCGCCGACAGGCTCAGCTCATGCCCGGGCGCGCAATTGATAACTGTCGCTACTGTGCGTTTTCCGATGTTCGATAATTCCGTCGACGAGGTGACCTGTCTCGATGTGTTCGGTCAGGTTGCTGATTCTTCCGAAATGATTAGCGGGGACAAGAGAATTCTCACGGCGGGTGGTCTGTTCGTGACCGATCCACGCGAGGTGCTGGACCCGTCGACGAAGAGGTTCTCGCTGTGGAAATAACCTTTGATCTCGTGATCATCGGCGGCGGGGCCAGCGGAATTGCGGCACTGACAGCTTATTCCGCCCGGAACCCTTCGAGCCGAATCGCGCTGGTCGACCCCGAAGAGATCGGGTTCGGTCGAGCGTTCGGGTTCGCTGACCCGATGCTGCTCACCAACACGCCGGTGGGAGTGATGTCGCTCGACGTTGACGACCCGTATGACTTCGAACGCTACCTGCACCGTCGTGGCTGGAACTTCGGCCCCGACAGCTTCGTACCTCGATATCTGGTGGCGCAATACTGCCGCGAGCGCTACCTCCGCACCGGCACCATGATGCGCCAAACCGGCGGTGAGGTCCGGCACGTCAAAGGCCGCTGCCGGAGAATGGCCCTCGCCAACGGCGGGTCCACGCCCGTCGAGGTACACACCGACGAAGGACGTGTGCTGCGTGCTCGCAGTGTGGTGCTCGCCATGGGGCTGAGTCGGCGTCACACCGACGTAGCAGGCAGTTGCCGCGGTGAGGAGACCGCAGTCGAGCCCGTGCGGACGAATCCGGGCACCAGCACTGGCCGGGTGCTTGTACTCGGCACCAAGCTCTCCGCGATCGACGCTGCGGTTACCGCCCTCGCCGCAGGCAACGACGTGGTGATGTGCTCGCCGTCCGGCCTGCTTCCAGCGGTGCGTACCCGGTTGTCCTGCGCCCCCACACCACCGCGGGGCCACAACGTCGTGGCCGCACCCGCAATTCCCGCGCACACCGACGCCGCCCCGGAGCCCAAGCTGGCCGAGGAGGTCGCTCTCGCTGAAGCCGATCAGGCACCCTGGCAGGACTTGGTGGGGCCGTTCATCGATGAGTTGAACGCCAGCGCGAGAGGGTGGAGCAGCGCCGATGTCAAGAGTTTCCGTGCTGACCATGCGCGTCTCTTGGCGCGCTATGTCTCGGCCATGCCGCTTCACAACGCGCGCATCCTTCTGGCGGCGATGCGTGAGGGACGCCTCGAAGTGCGCCGAGGAGTACCGGACAGGCTTACCCACAGCGATTCGCACTCGGACGTGAGCTGGGACTCCGGCCTCACCGAGACCTACGACGCGGTGCTCAACGCCACTGGCTTCCTCCCGCCTACGTTGCCGACCGTCCAACCCGGAATCGGACATGACGACCTGGTGTTCGATACCGAAGAGGACGGAAACGCGGCCGCCCGACTCGACATCGACCTCCGCGTGTGGGCCGGCGACGTCGCCTGGCCGGTCTGGGCGATCGGTTCGGCTGCCCACACCCGCACTCCCATCGTGAACTATCTGCGCACCGCCACCCTTCAGGCGGCGGAGGTGGCAGACAGCATCCTCGACAGGACCACCGAAAGAGAGACTTATGTCCGTGCTGCTGATTGACCCGGTGTCCTCCGGATCGTTCCTAGCGGCCGCGTTTGCCGAGTCGGGTGCCGAAACTGTCCACGCGTACGGCACAGAATTCGCTGACCGGGCAGCGGCGGACCCGCACCCCCGATCACTGGTGCTCTCCGAGACTGGTGACTACGCAGAACTTGAGCATCTCGGTGTGACCGAGGTCGTCGCCGCCAGCGAGTTCGGAGTTACCCGGGCCAGCGAAATCGCCGACCATCTCGGCATGGCCCACCACGGTTCCTACAAGCGTGAGGCTCGCCGTAGCAAGCCCGCGATGCAGCGCGCCCTGGAGGAAGCCGGAGTACCTTCCCTACGTACTCATGAGGTCAGCAGTGTTGCTGAGGCCGCCGACGTGGTCAGCCGGATGAACGCACCACACCGGCCACACATCGTCAAGCCGAGGGAAAGCGCTGGTGGGGACGGCTGCTCGCTCGTCACTCAGAGCGAAAAGATCGTACCGACCGTTGAGAGTCTGCTCGGTCAGTCGAACCTGATGGGACAGCCCAACACCTCCGTACTGATCCAGGACTACGCCGAGGGGCCGCAATACATCGTCAACACGGTCTCCTCGTTCGGGCAGCACTACCTCAGTGAGATCTACTACGAACACATCGACGAACGCAGTGGCTCACCCGTGCTGCGCCACATCACCAGCCTGAGCTACCTCGATGAGGATGCCCAGGCGATCGTCGACTACACCTTTTCGTGTCTGGACGCCCTCGAGATCCTGCACGGAGCTGCCCACAGCGAGGTGCGTCTGACGCCGGACGGGCCACGACTGGTCGAGGTGAACTCACGGGTCATGGGACCACGATTGGATCCGGACCCGTACATGCTGGCCTTCGGCTACACGCATCAGCACCTTGTCGTCGAACAGGTACTTTCTCCCACCAACTTCACGACGCGCATGTCGCGCCCTTACCAACCGCAGGCCACCCTCTGCAAGGTATTCTTACGGTCCCCGAACGAAGGGGTCCTGGCTGGCAGTCCCGGCCTGGAGACCCTGCGCCGGCTGCCCGGTTTTCACAGCGTGGTCTGCCTGCCGACAATCGGGCGTCCCCTGCAGGACATCCGACTCACCACCGCCAAGACCGGCGTGGCTTACTTCGTACACGAGGACGCCTCCTTGATCGCCAGTTCGGTGCGGGCCATCCACGACCTCGAAGACGCCGGTGAGTTCTTTCGGGTGCAGCCATGCGCTACCTGATTCTCGGTGTCCTACTCCAAGGAGGGTGCAACGCGCTGCTCGGCGTGGGGCTGACCGTGTCCGAGTCCCTGCGTTTCAGTGCTGTCGCGTTCGCCCTGGCCGCGTTCGGGGCGATCGTGGCGCAGAAAGCCACCGGTACCGACAAACCCGGAAAGGCAGTGCCGCCCAGCGACGCGATCGCTCTCAACGTCGCTACTGCGGTAACCTTCCTGTCCTTCTACACCGCGCTGGTCTGGATCCCCGCCTCGGTCGTCGCCGGCGTCGAATCCGGCATCGCCCCCGCCGTCGCCCTCGCACTGTGGGGCCGCCGCAGCACGGTCTACCAATGGCTGATCGTGGTTGCCCTGCTCGTGGCCAGCGTGGCCTTCGGACTGATCCAATACGACATCGCCGCGACCACACCCATCGACTTCCTGTTCGGCATCGGACTAGCCATGATGGCTGGACTCGGCATGACGACCATTTCGGCACTCACCCGCAAGCTCGGCTCACGCGGCGTCCGCTCGGTCGACGTGCTCGCCGTCCGCTACCACCTGACCTACCTGCTCGCCACGGCGGCCGTGTGGGTGGTGCCTGAGGCAACCTCGGCCGAGCACCTCTCCTGGTCCGAGATCGTCGTCTTCGCGGTGCTCGGGATCATCGCCCCACTCGCGCTGTACCAAGTCGGCATGAGTCGAACCCCGCCAGTGATCGCGATGGGGTTGATCACGCTCGTTCCGGTCACCAGCTTCGTGGTCGAACGCATTGCCGGACACCCCATCACCCTGGCGGCGAGTCTGCTCGTCGTCATCATCACCGTGCTGGCCCTCGTCGCCAGCCGCTTCCAACCCCGCCAACGAACCCCAACCCTCGATGCCGCGGAGGTCTCTTCCTCATGACCAGCACAGCCGATCCCGACAACACCTTCCACCGGCCACCCGAAGACGGCAGAGGCAGAGGCCGCTGACAAGCGCTGAGACCGACGATCGAAATCTCTCGAGGAGTCCCAAAGGTCCCCGGACAAGCAAGACGGCCACAGTGCTCCCTCATCGTCCGCGCGGTTCGTTCTCCCGGAGGAGAAGGTCAGTATCAAGACGGGTCGTGGAACTCGTTGTCGAAGGACTCATGCACGGTGGCAGTCGCCAGCGTCACCGACAGCCAGTGCAGAAAGCCGAGCCCGTGGGCGTTCATCTCGGAGCCGACCTCGGTGAGGGCCGCCTTCGCCGCGCGGTCGTGCAGTTCGGGTTTTTCCGCCTGGGCAAAGGGCGTCGCTCCGTCCGCGGATTCGTGACCAGTGGCGGTACAGGGTTCCGCTCTTGGAGGTGGCGGTGAGAAGTCCGCAGATCGGGCAAGCGATCCGGGGCGGGTGCGGGTGCCCAGTCCCGGCCTGGCCGCCACGACGGCGAGCTGTCCCGGCTGCGGCCCGTTGGTGAGCCGGTCGAGTTCGGTGAACCCGGTGGGGATGCCGCTGGCCGCCTCGATGATGCGACGCCGTTGTGCCCGCTCGGCCACGTCGGACCTGCGGCCGCTGGCCCCACGTGCGGGGTGCTGCAATGACCGGATCGGACAAGTCTGTGGTGTGTCTGATCGGTGCGGCTGCGCCGCCGGTGCGCGAGCTGGCCGAACCGGTCGGGCTGCTGCACGGGGTGGGCTGGGAGGTGTGTGGTGCCGACTCCCACCGCCGCACCCTGCGTGAAACCCGTGCTGCGCCGACATCCGGCCTACCCGACCACTGCTCGCTCGTTGGTCGAGGCCGGTGTCCGGCTGCTCGACCCGGATGTTCTCACCGGCCGCGGCGCGGACGGTCTGGCCACCTTCGACTGGAACACGGCGGTCGCCGAGTTCCCGCCGCCGAGGTAACCGATGTGGCGCCACCGTCCTGGCAGGCGTCCCACTTCTGCGGAGAGATCCAGGCTGCGATCCTCGCCAGCCCCGGAGGGCTGGCGCCACTGTCCCCACCAGTGGCGTTCGTTGTGGTGGATGTGGTTGCGATCCTCGCCAGCCCCGGAAGGCTGGCGCCACACGTCGAGGAGTGGGTCCGACACCTGCGCACCAAGCCGTTGCGATCCTCGCCAGCCCCGGAGGGCTGGCGCCACCTGTGGCAGTTGAACAGGGGTTTCCAGGTTAGCCACCTCGCCGCTGTGACTATCCCGTGACCGACACGCCGAGCAGGTGCTTGGGAACCTCGCGGCGTGTCGAGACACGCTTGCACTTCCGAAGCCGTACATCGACACTCGATCATGTTCTTGCCGGAAGTTCAGAACACCAGCGGCGTGTCGTGCGGCGCGGGCGGCGACTGCCCCATGTGCTCGGCCGCCGCGAAGCTCCCACGGTCGAGAGCGTAGATCCGGATGCTGTCCTCGGCCGGGTCGATGATCTCGTTGAGTCGCTGCTTCATGTACATCCAGTCGGAGCGACGGCAGACGACCTCGAACACGGACTTCTGCACACGGATCCCGTATGCCTCACACGCCTTGGCCACGTGCCTGAGCCGGCGGCGCCCCTCCGGGGTGGTGGTGTCCACGTCGTAGGTGATCAGCAGCTCCACGGTCAGCTCGCAATCCACGGGGTGTAGCCCGGTTGGTCCCCGCGCAGGTAGCGCGCGAGGAAACGTGCCTGGATCAGCGGGAGCGTGGCCGCGGGCACGTCTCGCCCCAACTCACTGTGCCTCCAGGAGCGCTCCCGTGCCTTCGACCACTGCTCGAGGAACATGGTGCGTCCCTCATCGGTCAACCGAACCTCTCCGCTGGGCAGACTCTCGGTGTGCGCCGGCTTCACCTGCCCCCGGTTGTAGAGGGTCGCCACCAGGCGGTCGACGAGCATGGCACGGAACTCCTCCATCAGGTCCAACGCGAGTGAGGGCTGACCGGAACGCACTCCGTGCAGGTAGCCGATGTAGGGATCGAGCCCAACCTGCTCCAGAGCACCCTCGACCGCGACCCGCAGCATGCCGTACCCGAACGACAGCAGGCAGTTGAACGTGTCCTGCGGTGGCCTCCGGTTACGTCCCGGAAAGACACCGGGGGCGAGCTTCGGCATGCCTTCCTGGAAGTAGTCCTGCCCCGCCTTGCCCTCGACACCGAGAACCTCGCTGACGGATGGGCTCTCCGAGAGGGTCTGCAGCGACTCCGCGTGCCGCTGCGCGATTTCGCGGAGCTTCTCCTTGCGCTCTCCCGAGGCGTCGCGGGCCGTACGCAACAGCAGCTGGCGATAGTTCTGGATCTTGCCCGCCAGGAAGGCCTTCGCCAGTTCCAGCCGCCGGGAGTCGTCGTAGGCCCTGACCTGTTCGAGCCGCACCACCGGATTCCCGTTCTGCGGGCCTGTCGTGCGGTGCAGGAAGCGTCCGTTGCGGCTCAGCCACGTGATTCCCCTGGAGTCCTTGGCGCAGCGATGCATCAGCTCGTTGCTGACCTCCACACCCCGCCAGACCACGAACTGGTCGATCCGTACCAGCGGCAGCACGTTCCGTCCCGGTTTTTCCGGATGGTGTATCCGGACGGTGTCCCCCTCCAGGTGAAGACTCGTTCCCGGCGTGGTCAGGAACAACGTTTTCAGCACTTCAGTCATCCCATTCCCCCAGGGGTAGTGGTGTGAACAGCGAGGCGGAAGGCCGGACGTTCGCTTCGGGCATGCACCCCGTGCGCAACGAGCACCGATCGCATCGCGAGTCGTTGACCGCCTCGGGAACCACCTCGGAGCGCAGCATTTCCCGCAGTTCGGTCACGGTTTCGCGTAGTCGGTTCCCGAGCGAGTCGTCGACAGTCACCTCGTGACGCCGTCGGTGCTTGCCCGCGAAGACGATGCCCTTCGGAACAGGGGCGTCGAACATGCCGCGCAGGCACAGCACCTGCGCGGCCACCTGCAGATCCGCCGCGCTTCCGGGGCGGTAGCTGCCGGACTTGTGCTCCACCGGCACAGGACCGTCGGCACCGAACTCCACCACGTCACAGATGCCGTGGACGCCGAGGTCGTCATCCCACACGGGTAAGGCGGTCCAGCGTCGCTGTCCCGATCTGCTCGTTCTCGAATCGCCGCGATCGACGGCGCTGTGGGCGATCTGCCCTCGCGCCGTCTCCGCGCTGTCCTCGAAGTAGCGTTCGAGGTGAATCAGAGCGGCCTGCCGGGGGCAGTAGGCGTAGTGCTCGATCGCGGCGATCGGGATGCTCGACCACGCGGGTTCGTCCGCTCTTTCCACCGGGTACATCAGGCGACGACCTTGGTCATCGTCACTCCGCGCGGCAGGTCGTCGTCGGCCACGTTGACGGTGTAGTCGCCGAAACCACGAGGCGTCTTCCCGGCTTTCACGGCCGAGGGGATATCCACCCTGTTGAGCAGGGTGTGCGCGGGGGCGCTGCCGAACGCGTTGTCGTGGCTGAACACGTACAACCCGCGTGCGGTCATGGTTCCACGTGTGGAGGAACGATCGTGATCGAACATCATGGCCAGCGTGCGGTAGAACAGCTCCAGGTCCGTGCTGTCCACGCCGGTCTGCTGGCCGCGGCTGGCGGAGTAGTAGATCTCGGCCCGGTAGAGCGCGTAGGGAACGGTCCACTTGCCGCCCATCTCGGTGGTCTCGCCCCTGTCGATGTCCTCCTGCTTGGTCTGGGTGATACGGGTTATGGCGTGGTGCTGCGGCATCACCGGATCGACGCTGCGGGCGTTGGTTACCTGCACCGGGCCGTAGATCTGGCCGAGGTCCTTGGTGGTTCCGGTGTTGAGCACGGCCCCGAACAGGCGGATGTCCGCATAGCGCTCGGTCAGCCAGGAGCGCGCCGTTTTCCGGTCCTCGTCGGTGAGGGACTTCTTCTTGTCCAAACCGGTCTCGGTCTTGGAGGCGCCCAGCTTGGTGTTCAGTGCATGACCGGCTTCGACGAAGATGCCGTAGCGGTCCTCGTTGTCGGTGCCCTGGGCGGCCATGGGCAGGCTGTCGCGCACCTTGCGCTTGATCGCCACGTCGGTCACCAGGCCGTGCCCGGTTTCCTCGTCCATGCGAGGCCGGTTGTCGAAGTCGGGGTCGCCGTTGGGGTTGCCGTCGGCGACGTCGAAGAGGAACACCATGTCGTGGCGGACGGTCGGGTCGAGGTGCGGTTCGATGGCCATTGCCGGTTCCTTTCCGGGGAAGTAGTGGGTGGTCAGTTTTCGGCCTCGGACTCCGAGCCCGAGTCCTTCTCGGCTTTGTGTTTGCGGGCCTGGTCCATGTCGTGGGCCTTCTGGTGGTGGTAGCCCAGCAGGAACATCGCCTGCTGATCGGGCGAGAGGTACCCGGTCGTGCCGTGTTCCGAATCGATCAGCCTGTGAAGCTCGGACAACTTCTGCCCGAGTGCGTTGGCCTTGGCCTTGGTGTCCCCGCGACGCCGCAGCTTGGCCAGCCACGAAGTGGCGAGCTTCTCACCGGCGAGGATGGCCGGCGTCGGATTCCCGATCGCCGAGGACAGGAATCGGTCGCCGAAAGTGGCGTTCAGCTGCCCGTCGCTGGCGTGGTACTGGATCTGTTCGAGATGGGCGAAGATCCTGCCGGACACGTACGGCGTGTCCGTGCGGTTCTCGTCCAGACCTGGTGACATGGGAACCTCCTTGGAAGGATGACGACGCAGCGCCAGGCGCAGCAGCGCTGCTCGCGGAACATCGAGGTGACCGTCCGCGGCGACGCGTCCCAGCACGTGGTGCAGCACCGAGGTGGGCAGCGGGCTGCGCCGGAGACAACTGCTCAGCAGGTCACGCTGCACGTGCTCGGGACGGTGGGCTGAGTTCGAGGTCAGGTCGGCATACGTCCTGCGTTCCGAGTCCCACTTGCCGGTGGCCAGCACCAAACTCCAGTAGCCGCTGGGCACCGCCTCGGCTTCCCAGCGGGAAGCTACGAGAATGTCCTCGTACCACCGGGCGAGATTGCGCATGACCTCCTCGAGCGGTCTGTCGATCCAGTCGCGGATCACGACCCGCGAGGAGTTTCCGCCCAGCGTGACCGAGCAGAACCGGTCCCCGGAGAACTCCTCGGCACGTTTGCCGGCAGCACCGAGCTGCCCGTTGTGCATCCGGCTGATCAACCTGGTGACCGAGTCGGCGTTCGGCCGAGTCGACATCGCCGACAGGAAGTCGTCGTCGGGCTCTCCGAGAGTCCACCACGCCATGGCGCTGTCCTGCCGTGGAAAGCGCACGACGTGCTCGGAGTCGAGCAGGTGGGTGAGACCGGTGTTGACCGCGTCGCCGCAGTCGAAGCAGATCGGTGTGTTGCGCAGGCCCTTCGTCAGTCCGTAGCCGAACACCATCTCGTTCACGCTGACCAGCGCCGGATCGTTACCCGCTCCGGGGACGAGCCGTTTGGCCAGTTTGCCGGGGATGGTTTCGGCCAACGGGGCGTGTTGGCCGCACACCAGGCAGAGCCCCTCGTTGCCGCCGCTCTTGCGCCTGGCCACTTCCTGCACCCAGAACCGGCGCAGCGACTCGTGCTCGATGATCGGAACCTCGTCCACGGTGATGAGCACGCCCTGCTTGGCGGTGTACGGTTCCTGCGGAACCGCCAGCTCGTTCACGCCGCCGTTGGCGTAGAACTCCCGCACGACACGGGCGGCGGCGTCCGTGTCGGCCGCGCTGTTGGCCCACTCCTCGATGAGTCGTACGAAGGCCTCGTGGCACTGGCGCACCCGTTCGGGGTCGGTGGTGTCGTCGCCCCATCCGAGGACGTACTGCACGTCGTCGGCGCCCAGATGCGGCGCTATGCCGACGGTGCGGGTCACGGCCGGAGCCAGATGCGCGGGGCCGCGCGACTTCTTGTCGTCCGGGTCCACGAGGGAAGCGAGCCGGGGCTCGCGGCGGTTCTCGCTGTACAACGCGAGTTGCCAGCGGAACTCACGCCGTCGGTGGAAGGGCTGTGTGGTGGTGTGTTGCTTCGCGTACTCGACCAGGCGTTGCAGCAGCATCACGCCTCCACCGGGACGCCCGCGTTGATGCCCGTGCGGGGGATGTGCATCCGGCCGGATTCCAGCCTGGCGGTGAACCAGGAGAACGACGGGGACTTCTCGCCGTAGTGCACGCTGTGCAGCATGATCCCCAGGTCGGCGGTGATCGGCTCCGGAGTGGTGTCGTCCGCGGGGCCGAAGTGCGCGCTGAACTCGCGTGTCCCGAGGTAGGGCTGGTGGAAGCACTGGCCGCGTTCCACCCGCCGCCGGAACTGGTCGCGGTAAGCCGCCTCGGGTTTCGTGGCGTGTTCCCGGAGCTCCACGTGGGCATGAATGCGATAGGAAACTTTGCGCAAACACACCGAGTTCCGCTGGGTCCGCTTGCCCGGTGAGTCCACCGTGGTCCCGTGCTTGACCGCGTCCTCCAGCATGACCAGGTCGGTGGTCTCGTTGCGTTTCTGGGTGAACTGGTGGATCGGCTCGAGCACGTCGATGGCCACCGGCCGCCAACCGAATTCCGGTTTCCAGAAGATCGCTTCGAGCACGCCGATGGCGGCGGTCGGTGTCATCACGGGGTAGGTGACCCGCTCCACCTTGAGTTCCGGGCGGGTGAACAGAGCTCCCTTACCCCAGACCTGAACGGTCAGAGGTGGGGCTCCTTCGGGGGATTTCGGCAGTTCCCGATTCAAAAGACATTCCTTTCGATCAGGGTCGAGGTGTCGATGCCGTAGGCCTTGTGGTACTTGTGGTCCCACACGTGCAGGTCACCGAGTACGGGCTTGCAGAGCGCCTGGATCCCCGGATCCTGCAGGAGCCGACGCGGCAGCGACACGACGTAGGGTTGAAGCTCGCGCAGCAGTGGTCCGCTCCGCTCCGGCTCGCTGAGCAGACGGTTGAGGCGCCGCTCGGCCTCGGGGTCGTATTTGATCGCCACCACCGGAACGGTGTCGTCGTCGAGCATCCGGAACGCCAGGGACGGTTCGCGTACCTGTCCCCCTGAGGGGGACGGCCGCAGCGGTCCTTCCGCCACTGCCTGGAAATCCAGCTTCGAACGGTTTTCCTGAATCGCGGTGGCGCGGTCGGCGTTTTCCGTGTTGGAACGCCGGTACAGCACCTGGTAGTAACTGTCCAGGACCTCCAGGTTGTCCGGGTCGATCACCGAGCCGTCGGACTGTGGACCGAAGTACTGGCGCGTGATATCGCTTCCGATCCGGTAGCCGGCGGGCTGCGACATGTCCGAAGCATCAAAGATGATCACTCGTCCGAACTCCGCTCCCTTGCCCTCCCTGTTGGCTCGCCCCGCTGCCTGCTGCAACGAGTCGGCCGGTGCCATGGCGCGGTAGACCACCGGACTGTCGATGTCCACACCGGCCTCGATGAGCTGCGTGGACACCACGCGGACCGGCTCACCGGAGGTGAGCCGGGTACGTACTTCGTCGAGCTGGGTTTTCAGGTGTGCTCCGCACATCCTGTTCGAGAGGTGGACGATGTTCTCGAGGCCGGACTCCTTCCAGTGCTGGTAGATCCTCCTCGCGTCATCGGTCGTGTTCACGACCAGCAGCACCTGCTCGTGCTCGGCGGCGTGGTCGGCGACCTCCGACAACGTGGGCCGCGGGTCGAGCCACCACTCGTAATTCACCCGGCGCATCCGCTCGAACAGTTCGGCCGGGGCATCAACGATCTCGGGAATTTCCAGGTCCCGCCAGACGTCGAGGCTCTGGAACGAGGGCAAGGTCGCCGAGGTGAGCAGCACGGTCGTTCCGAAGTGTTCCGAGAGGGTGCGCAGCGCATCGAGAATCGGAGTGAGTACGGGAAGCGGCAGGGCCTGCACCTCGTCGAGAATGATCACCGAGTCGGCGAGGCGGTGCAGCTTGCGCATCCTGGCGGGGTTGCGGGAGAACAACGAGTCGAACAGCTGCACCGTGGTGGTCACGACGAACGGGCTGTCCCAGTTCTCCGCTGCGTGTCGGTACTTCAGCGCCTGCCGGTCCTCCTCCGGCATGCGAACGGCCGAGTGGTGCTCCAGCACGTTCTCCGCGCCGAGCATTTCCCGGTACTCGGCCGCGTTCTGAGCGGTGACGGTGGTGAACGGAACCGCCACGATCACCCGTTTCTTGCCGTGCGCGGCCGCGTGGTGCAGCCCGAAACCGGCACTGGTGAGGGTCTTGCCGATCCCGGTCGGGGCGGGCATGCCGTAGATGCTTGTCGGCCCCATCGCGTATGAGACCGCCGTGCGGTAGACCTCCTCGCGGACCCGGTTGATCAGGGAGTCCTCGCTGTCCGCGATTCGCTTCTGACGGGCTCGTTCGAATGTGTCGCGGAGGGCGGACATGTCGGTGTCGGGGGAGACCCGTGGCGCCTCGAGGCCGTCGAAGTGTGCCGAGGTGTCGAGATGATCGGCGTCCACCAGGGCGGAGAACACCAGCCGCATCCCCAGGTCGGCCAGCAGCCGGGAACCGGCCCACTCCTGCGGAAGCAGTGAGTTCACCGGCAGGTCCAGGAATTCCTTCGCCTCGGGGAGGGCTTCGAGGAAGCGCTTCACCGGCTCGTCGGTGAGGTCACCGTCCTCCGGATCCAACTCCTTCAGCTCTTCCCGGTTGGAGAGCCCGCCGTGGTGGCCGTGGATCGCCATCGCGGCGATGCCCGCCGCTGGTTTCAGCAGGTGTGTTCCCAGATCCTTGTGAGGAACGCCGACCGGTTCGTCGGTGCCCTCGACTCGCAGCAGCTTTTCCTGCCACGCGCACCGAGCTTTCCCACAGTCGTGGAACAGGCCGAGGGCGTATGCCAGCTCGGCGTACCCGAACGGTTCCGCGAACCGGGCGGCCAGCTCCGCGGTGGCACGCGCGTGTTCCGAGAAGCCGTGTCTGTCGCCGTTGATGTTGACGCTGTGTGCGTACACCACTCACCCCAGTCGGTTACTTCACTCACCGGAATCGGCCAGGAACGTATCGCGAACAACCGACAGCGATCACCCGGCCCTGCTTCGGGGGTGAGGAAGGACCGCAAGGCCGCTTGGGAACCCCAAGCGTGTCCCGAAACCCCGGGAGGTTCTCAAGTGGATGCCCGGAGCTGGCGGGAGAGCCAGTGATTGGAGGTCGAGACGCCCGAGAGCGTGGTGGGATGTGCCAGCATTGGTCGTGGCGCGGTGAACATGAGTGGGCATGAGTCCTGTGTTCGTTCCGGGATAATACGACAAAAGGCAGTACTGACGTCAGAGAAGCAGGCTTGTTCCTACATGCCGTGAAGTTCCGAAGTGTCTGTTCGGTATGTCGACCTGAAGGCGGTGCAAGTAGGGTGTGGCTGGCTGGAAGACCCCTGCTCAGTTGCTGCAATGACGTAACGCTGGTGACATTGGCGAGGGGGGGCAACATTATGACTGTCGTAATGAGTACTCTGGGCGCAGCATGTGGCGTTAGCTTCTGAAGGCTGACGAGGATCGCAAAATGTAACCAGGAACATCAGCGGTTGTCCTACTTGGTTGGGGTCTTCCCGGGAGAAGACCCCAACCACTAGAGCAGTGCGATTGCCATGAGCATATAAGCACTTGGCCAGCTAAAATAGTATAGGCGAAGCAGCGATGGTGCCCATATATCGCATGCGATTCAGAGGACGATACACTGGTATTGCTAGTTAGCTACATGACTGCTGTCTCTCCAGTGTCTCTCCAGTGGGGTGCAGTCAGTCAATGCTTCGGTAGTCTTCTGTGTAGTTGCCGCTACGTGGACTACCGAAGCAGGTTTCCTCCCAGGTGTCTGGCTAGTTCCACTACTAACCGCGCTGCATTCAACAGTGCTCCGAATACGAACCAAGGATCCGGGGCCTTGCGGCCTGGTTTTTGCTCTCTCCAACCCATACGAGTTCGCTCCTCTTCGTAGCGCACGCTCCACTCTGGAACGGTACGTTTACGCTACCTCACGCTTGGTGGCTTATCGGATGGGGGTGTACCTGCTTGATGTCCCTAGGTACATGAATTCTGAGTTGCTTCAAGGGGTGCCAGTCTCGTAGCCGGTCCTCTTGTGTTTGCCGAAGTCGTCGCTCATCCGAGGAGAACTCACTTCGGACGGAGTGGGTCAGTGCTAGCCGTGTTCCATGTAGGTAGTGAGGCTGGTTGTACCACGGGGGCTGAGGTCCAGGTCGGGTGGCAGCGCGTTGACATCAGTCAAGAGACGCATGTTGGCTACACGAATAGCTGCTTTCAGAAGCCTGATGGTTAGGGTGTCCTTGATCTTGCTTAGGGACACGGTACGCCGCTGGTGTTCTGAGTTTCCGGCAAGAGCATCAGCGAGTGTCGATGTACGGCTTCGGAGGTGGAAGCGTGTGTCGACACGCCGCGAGGTTTCGAAGCGTTTGTTCGGCGTGTCGGTCACAGGATTGTCACAGCCGAGGTGTGGTTACCCTGGAAATCCCTGTTCAACCGCAGTGGCGCCAGCCCTCCGGGGCTGGCGAGGATCGCAACCCGGGCACTCGACGATCACCATGACCCAGCGCTACGCCCACCTCGCCGACACCCAGGGGGACGCCGTCCGCGGGGCACTGAGTGGGACAGGATTCGAGAGTGCGGAGCACTCGCACCACGGTGGTGCCCCACATCTGCCCCACGAACAGGATGCTGGCGATCACGCCACGGTGATCGACCTGGCCTCCCGTCACGGGCCAACGGGATGACTTGGTGGCGCCCCCGGCAGGATTCGAACCTGCGACCTAGAGATTAGAAGTCTCTTGCTCTATCCGTCTGAGCTACGAGGGCTCGACGACCCGTCTCCGCACGTGCCGGTGCGTGGCGCGTCGCACGGGGGAGACTATCGCTCGTGGGCGGCTTGCGGGGAACCCACACGGCCGGTGTTGCCGAGACGCTATCGAATGGCAAGCGGATCATAATCGGACGCGGTCGGTTCCCCGTGTCCGGATCACTTCCCGGCACGACTTCGGGGGCTTCCCCGAAGCTCTGACCAGCCATTGTAGTACATCTCGACTAACGTGAACTCGATCTGCGTTCTTTCGTGTTCGCTGTGCTTGCTGTATCGATTCGTAATCTAACGGTGTTCGTGTCCGCTGGGAGCGACGCCCGTTCCGCCTCGTGAAGTTGTCCACAACGGCGGCGGTTGTGCACAGACAGTGAGAAAGGTGTCGCTTCCCGTGTTCTCCGGCGGCAGGCTGTGATCAGCGCCGTTCGGCGTGGCAACCGTAGTTCGATCGGAAGGTGGAACTCGTGTACGAGACGACCGTCACCCTCGTGGGAGAAGTCCTCAGCGTGCCGAAGTCCCGGGAGACCCGCAGCGGCAACCAGGTGGTGAGCTTCCGCATGGTCAGCATCGCCCGTCGTTTCGACCGGACCAACCGTCGCTGGGTGGACGGGGACCGTGTGTACGCCACGGTCCACTGTCGGAAGGAACTCGCCCAGGGAGTGCTGAGCTCGTTGGACAGGAAGGACCCCGTGGTGGTGACCGGCAAGCTGCGAACCAGGGAGTACGAGGTCGAGGGACAGCGCCGCGTCACCGCGGAGGTGGAGGCCAGCGCCGTGGGGCTCGACGTGCTCTACGACATCCGCGCCGGCGAGGACTCGACCGAGACCTCGAACACCCAGACCTCGAACGAGGAGGAGGCTCTGCCGTACCACCTGCGGGCCGTCAACATCGTCGGCTCCGGCACGGATGAGCGGACACCTCGTCCGGTGGGTGCCTGAGGAGTAGCCCACCGAGGAAATCCGCTGGCCCCGGGGTTGTGAGGTGTGCGTTCGCCCGCTGCTCGGGCGGGCGCACACCGTACGGATGGCAGTGCAGACGCCACGTGCGGACACATCTACGATCGGAGATATGGCCGAGTTCATCTACACCATGAAGAACGTGCGCAAAACGCACGGAGACAAGGTAATACTGGAGAACGCCACGCTCCAGTTCTACCCCGGCGCCAAGATCGGTGTGGTGGGGCCGAACGGGGCCGGTAAGTCGAGTGTGTTGCGCATCATGGCCGGACTCGACCACCCGAACAACGGTGAGGCCTTCCTGTCACCCGGTTACAGCGTCGGCATCCTCCAGCAGGAGCCCCCGCTCAACGAGGAGAAAACCGTCCTCGGCAACGTCGAGGAGGGCGTCGGTGAGATCAAGCAGAAGCTGAACCGCTTCAACACCATCGCCGAGCAGCTCGCCACCGACTACACCGACGAGCTCATGGAGGAGATGGGCAAGCTCCAGGAGGAGCTCGACCACGCCGAGGCCTGGGAGCTGGACTCCCAGCTCGAACAGGCCATGGACGCTCTGCGCTGCCCACCGGCCGACGCGGAGGTTCGGTACCTCTCCGGTGGGGAGCGCCGCAGGGTCGCCCTGTGCAAGCTGCTGCTGAGCAGGCCCGACCTGTTGTTGCTCGACGAGCCCACCAACCACCTGGACGCGGAGAGCGTGCAGTGGCTGGAGCAGTTCCTGTCCAACTACTCCGGTGCCGTGCTCGCCGTGACCCACGACCGCTACTTCCTCGACAACGTGGCGGGATGGATCCTGGAGCTGGACCGCGGCAACACCTACCCCTACGAGGGCAACTACTCGACCTACCTGCAGAAGAAGTCCGAGCGACTGGCCGTGCAGGGCAGGCGGGACGCCAAACTCCAGAAACGGCTCAAGGACGAGCTCGAGTGGGTGCGGTCGAACACCAAGGCGCGCCAGAAGAAGTCGCGTTCCCGTCTGGAGCGCTACGAGGAGATGGCCGCCGAGGCGGAGAAGACCCGAAAGATGGATTTCGAGGAGATCCAGATCCCGCCGGGGCCCAGGTTGGGTAACTTGGTCGTCGAGGCGAACGAGATGAGCAAGGGCTTCGGGGACAATCTCTTGATCGACCGGCTGTCTTTCACGCTGCCGCCCAACGGCATCATCGGCGTGGTCGGGCCCAACGGAGTCGGCAAGACGACCCTGTTCAAAACCATCGTCGGTCTCGAACAGCCGGACAGCGGCGAAGTGCGGGTCGGGGACACGGTCAAGCTCAGCTATGTGGACCAGAACCGTGCGGGCATCGACCCGGACAAGAGTGTCTGGGAGGTCGTGTCCGACGGGCTGGACCACATCCAGGTTGGCCAGGTCGAGATGCCCTCGCGGGCCTACGTGAGCGCATTCGGATTCAAAGGCGCTGACCAGCAGAAACCAGCCGGAGTGCTGTCCGGCGGTGAACGCAACAGGTTGAATCTGGCGTTGACTCTCAAGCAGGGTGGGAACACGCTGCTGTTGGACGAGCCGACCAACGACCTGGATGTGGAGACGTTGTCCTCGCTGGAGAACGCGTTGCAGGAGTTCCCCGGCTGCGCCGTGGTCATCTCCCACGACCGCTGGTTCCTGGACCGGGTGGCCACCCACATCCTCGCCTGGGAGGGCGACGAAGAGAATCCGGCCAAGTGGTTCTGGTTCGAAGGTAACTTCGAGGGATACGAAAAGAACAAGATCGACCGGTTGGGCGTCGAGGCCGCGCGTCCGCACCGGGTGACCCACCGCAAACTCACACGCGGCTGAGATCGGAGAGTCGTCTTGGCGAGGGAGCGCGGTTCGTGGGCGAGCAGGCCCGGCCAGGAGCTGCTGGAATCCGCCTGGCAGTGGCGCTGGCGGGTTCCGGAACTGGCTCTGCTGCTCGGAAACCGCGCTGCCTCGTGGGCGAGAGAGAACGGTGATCCCGAACAGCGTCTCCACGCCGAGTACGTGGCGCTGTTCGCCGCCAACAGGTTGGGACACGCCGCCGCCGAGACCGAACGCGCGCTCGGCGTGTTCCGGGAGGCGGAACGGGCCGGCTCCGGTGAACTGCTCGACCGGCTACGGATCGAACTGGCCTGCTGTGCGCGTGGCAGCGGCAGCTACGACGTGGCCAGCCGGGTGCTGGACCCCCTGCTGGAGAAGGAGGACGTGCCTGCGCGCCTCCGAGCCCACGCGTTGGTGGAGTTCTGCGGCTCGCTTCCGATGCACCGCCGTTCCGCCGAACGACTCAGGGCCCTGGACGAGGCGGACCGGCTTTATGCGGCGGAGTCCGAGCACCACCGGGACCTGGTGGGACTGCTGCGAGCCAGGGTCGACATGGCCCGGGCCGGCCACCACCGGGGGCACGGCGAGTTCACCGTGGCGATCGACGCGGCGCTGCGTGGCATGGAGTACCTGCGACGGCTCGGTGACCCCGCCATCGACAGTGGTGGCGTGCGGGCCGGACTGGTGCTCGAACAGACCCAGGGGCTGCTCGAACTGGGGAGAACAGCGGAAGCGGTTCGTTGCTCCGAGGAGCTGCTGCACCAGCCTCCCCGGGCCGCCGCGGCCGCTCCCGTGGGATGGCTGCGACTGGCACTGGCCACGAGAGTCCACCTCCCCTCGGGGCGGAGACGAACGGCGGTGGAGTCCCTGCACGAGGCGCTGGACGGGGCGCGCAAGCACGAGCTGTTCGACGTGCAGACCGCGGCCCTCAACGTGCTGGCGAACCTGCACGAGGCCGCCTCCGAACTTCCGGAGGCCTTGCGTTGCCTCCGTGAGGCCTACTCGGTCGATCACCGGCACCGCAGGACACTCGAGCACGCCCGTCTGCGTTTGCTCGAGGAGTTCCCGGCCCGGCGGTTCCAGGGGGCTGCCGTTCCCCGGCAACAGTCGGTGGGGGACGTCCGGTCCACCGGAAACGGCGACACGGGTGGTGCGGCCCTCCACCGGACTCCCGAGGTCCCCAGCCCCAGCACAGCCAAGAACGAGGACACCGGCGAAGCCGCTCGGAGACTGCTGGACGCTCTGGTCCGGCGGTCGGAAGAGACCGAGTCCGGGGAGAGCCTCACCGGCCCTTCCGGTCCGGACACCTCACGGGGCCAGGAGCGTGGGGAGTCCCCCACGCGAGTGGCGGCCGAGGACGCCGTCGGCACTCCGACCCGAGGGGAACGTCGTACTCGTGCGGCGACCGGAGCGAAAGGCGGCGGCGGAAGACGGCGCAGGGAGGCCGAACCCTCCGTCCCACCCCAGTCGGGTACGTCCACACCCTCAGCCACAGCGGCGGAGGAAACCAAGCACGGCTCGGAGGAGGCTGCTTCGACACCGACCGTCTCGTACCTGACCGGGGGGCAGGACACTCCCGTAAGCCTCGGAGAGCAGGCCACGAGAAAGGACCAACCGGCGGACTTCCCCATGACGGAGCCGGAACCCACTCCCCGGAGCCACGGAGTCTCCGCCTCGGGGGTCGACTACGGGTGGCACTTCGCCGCTCCCAGGGAGGATCCTTCCGGGGAGACCTCACTGATTTCCACCTTCCCCGGCTCCGAGAGCGCTTCGGCCGACACGACGACCGTGTTGCCGATCCTGCCATCCGAGCCGGAGACCGCCGACACCTCATCGGAGGTGTCGTCTCCTCCCTCGGAGGATCTCCGGGGGCCCACCGGCCGGACTCCGGGCGAGCCTCCCCTCTCCCGGCAGGAGACCCCCGCGTCGGGACAGCACCACACGTCCCGAAACTCCACAGCGGCCTCCGAGGAGGAACACCGCGTGGACCAACACGAGGAGTCCTCCTCGGGACGCCGTTCCCACGGGCGTTCTCTCGCCGAGATCAAGGCCGCTATCGAGGCCGAGCAGCAGGGCGGGCGTTCGGCTCGCGACAGCGGACCGGAGACGTTCCGCTCCGGCGGGCGCAGACGGCGTGCCGCCTCCGAGGACGACCCGGCGGAGCAGTCCACCGGGTCCACGGCGGTCCCCTCCCCGGACAAGACCGACCACGAGAGTCCCCGAGGGACCGTTTCCGAGGAGCTGCTGGAACAGAGTCGTGAACTGATCAGGGACCTCCCCGGGGTCGAGGCCGCGAGCGAGCGGGTCGACGGCACCGACCAGTCGGGGCTGGCGGACCTGCTGGCCGAGGCGTTGGTCGCCTACCAGCACGGACGTCAGGAAACCACCGGACACGACGCGGCGGGTGCGGCTTCCCACACCTCCACGGTCGGAGACGCTGAGCCCGTCTCCGGGGAACGGAGTCCGTTCGACCGGTCCGCCACGGGCACACACGACGCTTCCCCGAGCGACGTGCCGGGGAGGGAAGGACGCGCGCACAGACGCCACGCGGTGGGGGAGGAGGGCTCCGACGGCAGCCGGACCTGGACCCCCCAGGTTCGTTGAGCGTTCACCGAGCTCTGCTCGAGGCCGTCCCCACAGCGAGTCGCACAGCCTCTAGGGTGGTTCGTGTTGGCACAACGAGGTGCCGCTAGTTGTGGAGCTGCGTGACGATGACCTCTGAATCCGGACAGTTGAGTACTGAACACACCGCGTCGAACACGGACCGGGCCCCCTTGTCCGAGAACGGCGCGGATGATGTTGAGCATGTGACCGATCTGGTGGAGCGAGCCGTACAAACGGCCCCGGAACTGGGCCACCTGCTACGCACCTACTACCGACACGTCCCCGCCGAGGAGATGGCCGGGGACGAACCCGCCGACCTCGTGGGAGCGCTCCGTTCCCACCACGAACTCGCCGCCCACAGGGCTCCCGGCCGCCCTCTGGTGCGGATCTTCAACCCCGAGCGTTCCGTCGACGGATGGCAGAGCCCCGCCACGGTGGTGCAGCTGGTCACCGACGACATGCCCTACCTCGTCGACTCGGTGATCGCTGAACTCACCAGGGCCGGAGCCCAGGTGCAGCGGGTCGTGCACCCGATCGTGATCGTGCGGCGGGATGTGGCCGGTGAGCTGCGTGAGGTCCTGGCCGACGCCGACCCCTCCGATCCTCCCGAGGACGCGCTCGCCGAGTCCTGGATGTTCCTCGAAATAGACCGGCTCCCCGAGTCCGCGCGGGTTCGTGAACTCGAACAGCGACTGTTGACCGTGCTCACGGACGTGCGAGAGGTCGTCGAGGACACCGACCGGATGCACGCCACCGCCCGCGGAATCGCCGACGCTCTGGAGCAGGACGCCCCGCCGCTTTCCGCCGAGCGGATCCGGGACGGGGCGGCACTGCTGCGCTGGCTGGCCGACGGGCACTTCGTGTTCCTGGGATACCGCCACGACGAGGTGGCCGTGAACCCGGAGGCCGGGGAGTCCGAACTGCGGGGGGTGCTCGCCAGCGGCCTCGGTGTGCTGCGTTCCGACAGCAGCACCGCCCGGAGCCTCTCGGCGAGGACGGAAACCGAGTCCAACGCGGGAGACCTGCTCGTCCTCACCCAGGCGAACGCGGGCTCCCCGGTCCACCGGGCCGGACACCCCTTCTACGTGGGAGTGCGTACCTTCGACCGGGACGGCGTCGTGACCGGCGAACACCGTTTCATCGGCCTGTTCACCACCACGGCGCTGCACGAGAACGTCCTCGACATCCCGGTCATCGAACGACGCGCACGTGAGGTGATCCATCGGGCCGGTTTCCCGATGGAGTCCTTCTCCGGGCAGCGGATGCTGGAGGAGATCCAGAGCTATCCGCGTACCGAGCTGTTCGCGACCGATCCGGACACGCTGCTCGACATCATCACCGGGGTGCTGGCCCTGGCCGAGCGTCGCAAGCTCAAACCCTTCCTGCGTCGTGACCCCTACGGCAGGTTCTTCTCCTGCCTGGTGTATCTGCCCCGAGAGCGTTACACGACCCGGTCGAGGCTGGCCATGCAGGAGGTGCTGCTGGCAGAGCTGCACGGTACGGGGCTGGAGTACAGCACCAGGGTGGGGGAGTCCGCGCTGGCGCGGATCCACTTCGTCGTGCACACGCAACCCGGCAGCCGACTCGAACCGGATCTCAACCGGGTGCAGCGGTTGCTCAGCGAGGCCACCCGCACCTGGGAAGACGACATGGTCGACGAGGTCGACTCCGAACGCCGGGGCCACCGCAACGAAGCCAGGCGGGACGGGCGAGCGGTCTCCTTCGGCCCGGAGACGACCAGCGAGGAGGGGCAGCGCTACGCAGCGGCGTTCCCGGAGGCCTACAAGGAGGACTTCGACGCCGCCGAGGGGCTGGCCGATCTGCGCCGGTTGGAGGGCCTTTCCCAGCCGGGTGAGTTGGCGATGTCGTTCTACACGCCCCGGGAGGGGCTGCCGGGCGACCGGCGGTTCAAGATGTTCCTCACCGAGCGGGTGACGCTGTCCCGGGTGCTTCCGGTGCTGCAGAGCATGGGGGTCGAGGTCGTCGACGAGCGTCCCTACGAGGTGTCCCCGGACGAGACGACCCGGCGGTGGATCTTCGACTTCGGACTGCGCCCCGAGCGCGATCTGGCCGAACAGTCCGGAGGGGAACGACTCGACACCCTGCGGCAGCGTTTCGAGGAGGCCTTCCGGGCCGCCTGGCAGGGTGACTCGGAGGTGGACAGGTTCAACTCACTGGTACTGCGCGCCGGGCTGACCTGGCGTCAGGCCACTGTGCTGCGTGCCTACGCGAAGTACCTGCGCCAGGTCGGTGTCGCCTACAGCCAGGACTACATCGAGGACGCGCTGATCGCGCACGGTGACATCACGGTGCGGCTGGTCAGGCTGTTCGAGACCCGCTTCGACCCCGAGCTGTCCGACTCCGTCCGCGACTCCCACGAGCAGGAGCTCGTCGCCGCCCTGAACCGGTCGATCGACGAGGTGACGAGCCTGGACGCGGACAGGATCCTGCGGAACTACCTCAGTCTGATCCGTGCGACGCTGCGGACCAACCACTTCGTCCGGGACTCCGAGGAGAGCCCGCGTTCGTTCTGGTCGTTCAAACTGGAACCGCAGGAGATCCCCGGTCTGCCCGAGCCACGTCCGCAGTACGAGATCTTCGTGTACTCCCCTCGCTTCGAGGGGGTCCACCTCAGGTTCGGCTCCGTCGCCCGTGGCGGGCTGCGCTGGTCCGACCGTCGGGAGGACTTCCGCACCGAGATCCTCGGACTGGCCAAGGCCCAGGCCGTCAAGAACGCCGTGATCGCCCCGGTCGGAGCCAAGGGCGGTTTCGTGCTGAAACGTCCGCCGGCTCCCACGGGGGACCCCGCGACGGACCGGGAGGCCACGCGTAACGAAGGTGTGGCCTGCTACCGGATGTTCATCTCGGCCATGCTCGACGTGACGGACAACCTGGTCGGGGGACGGGCCGTGGCTCCGAAGGGGGTCGTGCGCCACGACGGTGACGACACCTACCTGGTGGTGGCCGCGGACAAGGGGACCGCCACGTTCTCCGACATCGCCAACGAGGTGGCCGCCTCCTACGGTTTCTGGCTCGGCGATGCCTTCGCCTCCGGCGGTTCGGTGGGCTACGACCACAAGGCGATGGGGATCACGGCCAAAGGAGCCTGGGAGAGCGTCAAAAGGCACTTCCGCGAGCTGGACACCGACGTCCACCGTGACGACTTCACCGTGGTCGGTATCGGTGACATGGCCGGTGACGTGTTCGGCAACGGGATGCTGCTCTCCGAGCACATACGCCTGGTGGCGGCGTTCAACCACATGCACGTCTTCGTCGACCCCGACCCCGATCCCGCGGCGTCCTACGCCGAGCGCGCCCGGTTGTTCGAACTTCCCCGGTCCACCTGGGACGACTACGACCGCAGTGTGATCAGCGAGGGAGGCGGTGTCTGGCCGCGTTCGGCGAAGTCGATTCCGCTGAACCCGCGGATCCGTGCGGCACTGGGCATCGACGAGAGCGTGTCCGCGCTGGCTCCGAGCGAACTGATCAAGGCGATTCTGCGGGCTCCGGTGGACCTGTTGTGGAACGGCGGCATCGGCACCTATGTCAAGGCGAGCACCCAGACCCACGCCGAGGTCGGTGACAAGTCCAACGACCCCGTCCGGGTGGACGGGGCGGAACTCCGCGCGAAGGTGGTCGGCGAGGGCGGAAACCTCGGCATGACCCAGCTCGGCCGGATCGAGTTCGCCCGCGCGGGCGGCAAGGTGAACACCGACGCCCTGGACAACTCCGGCGGAGTCGACTGCTCCGACCACGAGGTCAACATCAAGATCCTGCTCGACCAGCTCGTCTCCGAGGGGCGGTTGGACCGCTCGCGGCGTGACCAGCTGCTGCGGGAGATGACCGACGAGGTCTCCGAGCTCGTGCTGACCGACAACCAGCGGCAGAACGCCGTGCTGGGAACCTCGCGGGCACACGCGGCCCAGATGGTCTCGGTGCACGCCAGGCAGGTGGCCGAGCTGGAGAAACGATCCGGGTTGGATCGTGACCTGGAGGCCCTGCCGAGTCCCCAGCAGTTCCGGGAGCTGGAGAAGGCCGGGCAGGGGTTGACCTCGCCGGAACTGGCCACCCTGATGGGGCACGTCAAGCTGGCGTTGAAACAGGACGTGCTGGCCAGCGACCTGCCGGACACGGAGTCCTTCGCGGTCCGGCTTCCCGAGTACTTCCCGGCTCCGCTGCGGGAGCACTATGCGGACGCGGTGCGGCACCATCCGCTGCGACGGGAGATCACGACCACGTTGCTGGTCAACGAGGTCGTCGACGGGGCCGGCATCTCCTACGCCTACCGGCTGTTGGAGGAGATGAGCGCCGAGACGACCGACGCGGTGCGGGCCTTCGAGGTTGTGACCGCCGTCTACGACCTGCCGGGGCTGTGGGCCGAGATCGAGCGGCTGCACGGCGTGGTGCCCAGCGAGGTGGTCGACTCCATGATGCTGGAGACTCGCAGGCTGTTGGACCGGGCCTCCCGGTGGCTGCTGTCGAACCGTCCCCAGCCACTGGCCATCAGCGCCGAGATACACCGTTTCCGTCCGGCCGTGGTGGAACTGTCCGAGTCCGTCTGGGACATGGTCCAGGGCAAGGCGGCCGAGAACGCCGCGAAGCGGGCGAACGAGCTGATCGAACGGGGAGTGCCTGAGAAGCTGGCACGGCGTATCGGGACGTTGCTGGACACCTTCGCCCTGCTGGACATCACCGAGATCACCGAGTTGGCCGAGCGTGAGGCCGGGGTCCCGACCGAACGCAGCCCCCGGGAGAGCGCCGAGCTCTACTTCGCCCTGTCGGAGTATCTCGACATGGAGCGGATGCTGGTTTCGGTCGGCGAGCTGGAACGGGGCAACCGCTGGCACGCGTTGGCCCGGCTGGCGTTGCGGGACGATCTGTACACCTCGCTGCGGGCGATAGCGGTGGACGTGCTGCGCAGTGGTGACCCGGGTGAGTCCCCGGAGGACAAGATCGCCCACTGGGAGGCGGCCAACGCCTCCCGGATCGGTCGTGCCCGCTCCTCCCTGGAGGAGATCAAGCAGGCCGGCAAGCAGGATCTGGCCACGCTCTCGGTGGCCGCCAGGCAGTTGCGCAGCATGGTGCGTTGATCTGTGGGGCCGACGCGGTGACGGAGGACTCGTCGGGTGCGGTGTCCGTAGCGTGACGGAGTACCGTGGTTCACCCGGACGGGTGTGTCACGCACCGCGTCGGCCCTGTCGGCGGCCCGACCCTTGGAGGAGAGGAAAAGGTGGGAGCCTTCGTCACCGAGGTACCGCTGCGTTGGTCCGATATGGACGCTTTCGGCCACGTCAACCACGCCAGAACCGTCACGCTGCTGGAGGAGGCCCGGGCGAGTCTGCTGTTCACCGAGGCGGAGCGCCGGGGACACGCGGGGATGTCCGAGGGTCTGGTGGTGGCCAGGCTGTCGGTCGACTACCGCGCTCCGGTGGACTACCGGATGGGACGTGTCCGGGTGAGTCTCTCACTGCGTGAGCTGCGGCGTTCCTCGTTCGTGGTGGACTACACGGTGGCGGCCGGTGGCAAGGAGGTGGTGACCACGGCGGAAACGCTCATGGTGCCCTACGACCTGCGGGCCGGACGACCGCGCCGCCTGACCGAGGGGGAGTACTCCTTCCTGGAAGAATGGGTACGCGAACCGGCCGCCCCCGACGAGGAGCGTCGAATTGCCTGAGCTGCGGATGCCACGCTCGGTGGAACGGGACGACCTGAGCGCTTTCGTCGCCCGCGCCGTACGACTGGACGAGCAGGCGGTGATCCGCCTGCGTACCAGGGCCGACGGGCGGTTGGACGCGTGGTCGGCGACCCCGTTCGACGCGTTGTGCACCCGATCGGTCCAGGGCGAGGTCGAGCCCGGGGATGTGAGCGTGTCCGGCAACGAACTGCTCGCCGCGTTGACGGTGTCGAACGGTCCCGTGATGGACCCCGGCCCGGAGCGTGATCTGCTGTGGCGCTCCGAGCTCCCTCCTCCCGAGGGGTGGCGTCACGTGGACGACCTCCCCGCCAGAGTGGTGGGGGAGGTGGCCGAACGCGGAGTCGGGGTCGCCCGGGAGAACGTCGGTCCCAAGGGGACCCCGCCGGCTTCGCTGATGGACCAGGAGGTGTTCACCGTCAGCGGCTCCGGTCTGCGGGTGACAGTGCCGCTGCGGTGTTTGTTCGTCCTGACGGGGATGGGTTTTCTGGTCAGTGACCCCTCGGAGGACGAGGTGGTGCGGGTCAGTGCCACCGAGTCGTGGCTGCGCATCGACTCCCGTTTCGGTGCGGTGGTGCGGCGCAGGAGGGCACTGCTGCCCCTGTTGACCTGATCCCGCCTTCCCCCGTGCTTCCGTGCGGTGTTCCCGCGTGGACACCGTGTGTCCGAGAATCGGGGTGTGTACGACTACCCCGCCATGCCGGAAAGTCCGGACGCGTTGCGCATGAGCCGTTCCTTCCGGGAGGCTTTCCGGCTGCCCGGGCCGCTGAGCGGTGCGCTGGTTCTGCTGCTGCGGACGTGGTGGCTCTTCCCGCTGGCCGCGCTCGTGGTGGTCCCGTTCAACGCCGTGAGCTGGGCCGTGAGCTGTCGTTTCGGAATGTGTCGACGGGTCGGTCTGCGGGACGGGTTGCTGCGGGTCGACGAGGGAAGCTGGGTGGACGTCTGGAGTCGGGTGCTGCGGGCGATGCTCGTGATGCCCGCGCGGATCGCGGTGATAGCGGTCAGCGTGGCTGCTCTGGCCTGGGTCTGTGCCGGCTACCGGGCTGTTCCGCGTCGTGTGTGGCACCTGTTGAGCAGGCGCTGGGCGGGGTTGTGCGGCTTCGGACTGGTTCTGGTGGTGCTTCCCGCGGTGCTCACGGCCCTGCCCCTGTACTTTCTCCAACTGCGGGCGGCTCCGATGTTGTCCGAGGAGGCCCCGGCCTCCTCGGGCGGGCTCGTGCTGATCCTGGTGCTGTCGGTGGGCGTGATGCTCGGCTCCCTGGTCGGGATCGTCTCCGGGGTGTTCGCCAGCGTGGCCGTCGTTCCCTTCACCGTGCGGCGTTCCGGGGCGCGGGAGGCGTTGCGCGGGGTGGTGCACATGGTGCTGCGTCGGGTGCCTCCCACCCTGGTCACGGTGTCCGTGGCGCTGACGTTTCCCTCGGTGGTGGCTTCCGTGTCGGAGACCGTGGTCAGTGGAGGCGCCGAAGCCGGCTGGTTCGACAACGTGGTGCGGGACTCGTCGAGTGCCGTGCTGTCCTTGCCGGTCGTGGCGGCGATGTACTTCACCCGCTATCTGGACCTGTCCCGCCACACCGACGGCTACGACCTCGCGGGGTTGACCGCTGATCTTCGTGGAAGTGCCGCCCCGCACGGTTCCGAGGAGGACACCGCATCCGGTCGTGACGGGGCGGAAGCGTGTTCAGACCAGCCACACGGCGGTGTTCGGGGGTAGTCGATCGCCGGAGTCGAGGGGGGAGCTGCACAGCACGATCTCGCCCGGAGGTACCGGTACCGATGTGGACGAGGTGTTCAACGCACAGGTGAGCTTCCCCCGGTCGTGTCGGAAGGCCAGACACCCTCGGGGCGCCCCGTACCAGCGGATCGGTGCCAGTGTGGCCAGCTCGTAGGAGCGGCGTAGCTCCATGGCGTTGCGGTGCAGCGACAGGGTGGAGCCCGGGTCCTCGAGCTGGGTCTCCACCGTGCTGGACGCCCAACTGGGAGGCGTGGGCCACCAGCCCGCCGGGGCCGAGGAGAAACCGAAAGGGGGGTCGGAACCCTCCCAGGGGATCATGCCCCGCACCGGGTGGCTGCTGGTCCGGTCCGGGCGCTCGGATTCGGGTAAGCCCAGTTCGGTCCCGTTGTCCACTCCGGCCACGCCGGGAAGGGCGAACTGGACGAGTGCCATGGCACGGGCGCGGGCCAGTCCGGTGGCCCCGCCACCGAAACGCGTGGTCGGCCTCGGGTGGTCCCAGTTGGACAGGGTCCACACCGGTGTGCTCCCGACCTTGCCGCTGTCGTTGAGCACCGTGTCGATGACCTGGCGGATCCGTAAGGCCTCGAAAGGGGTGGTGCTGAAGCGGTCGTCCACCCCCAGGTCCAGTTCCACCAGGGGACCGCTCGCGGTGTGCCAGTGCTGCACGAGTCCACCGAGCGGTACGGTGCGGGACTCGCCGAGGCACTGGCGTGCCAGACGCAGTATCGCGTGGGTGTTCTCGTCGACGGGGCCGGTGATGCCGGGAGTGGAGGCCACCCTGAACCCGTCGATGCCGTGTCTCGTCCAGTGACGCAGTGTCGCGTCCAGTTCCTCCACCCCGCGTGGATCGGTCGGAACGGAGCCGTCCACGGCCAGATCCAGCACGATTCCGATGCCCGCCTCGTGGGCTTCCGCGACCAGCGTCTCCAGCGTCTCGACGGTTCCGACGAGAGGGTCCACGTCGCGCCCCTGCCTCGCCCGCCCCACGGGGGAGGCGATCACGCCGGTCAGCCAGACGGCCTCGATCCCGATCAGCTCCAGATAACCGAGCCGGTGACGGACTCCTTCGAGATCGCCGATCCCGTCCGCGTCGGAATCGTTGAACGCGCGGGTGTCGACGCGGTAGAAAATCCGGTTCCGCCACCATCCCGGAGAGGGCGCGGGAGGGTGGCGGTTCGAGTCGGTCAAGTGCACAGCGGCCATCCTGTCAAGGACGAGGAGAACCGGATGAGGTGTGATGTTCCCACGATCGAGTGGATCTTGAATCGACCACGTGGGTAACGATTCTTTCGGGAACTCGTTCCCGTTCCGGTTCTCCGTGGTGTGTCGTCGCGAACCGCCCGCGATGCGACGTTTCTCCTTTCCCATCCGGGCGGAATTCGTGTGCCGTCCTCCGGAGCGCCGTGGTGCGCGGGTGCCTTCGTGCCTCCTCGGAATTCCCCTGACGGGGAGCGTGACGTGCCTCCTCCTCGGCGGAACCGGACGGGTGGTGCGCGCGCTCAGCCCGTGCTCAGCCAGGCGGCCGTGTCGGCCGGTAGTTGTCCGTCCTCCAGCGGGGCACTGGACAGCAGCACCTCTCCGGGAGGCAGTGGGACGGGGTGGGCAGAGGTGTTCAGCGCGCAGGTCAGTCCCCGCGAGCCCCGACGGAAGGCCAGGCATCCCGGGGGAGCCCCGTACCACTCCACCTCGTCCTCGGCGAACAGCTCGGGTGGCACGGAGTCCTCACCGGCGAGGGAGGCCCTCCGAAGCTCCAGCGCCCCACGATACAACGACAGTGTCGAGTCCGCGCTCTCCAACTGTGCCTCGATCGTGAGCCCGCCCCAGTCCTGCGGGGCTGGCAGGCACGAGTCCACGGCCTCGCTGAAGCCGAACGGGGGAGCCGTGCCTTCCCACGGCATGGGGACCCGTGCCCCGAGCAGCTCCTGGGTGGGCATCTCGGTCTCGTCCCCCACGACCTCGGGAAGCCCGAGTTCCTCGCCGCTGTCTATGCACACCACCCCGGGCAGGGCGAGCAGCACGAGGGCCATGGCGTGGGCGCGTGCGCGCCCGAGTTCCCCACCTCCGAAGCGAGTCACCTGCCGGGGGAAATGACGTCCGGAGACGAGCCATCCGGGGCGGGTGTCGAACTCCCTGCACGCGGCCAGCTCCTTGCCGACGGCCTCGCGGATGCTGCCCGCCTCGAAGTCCGTCTCGGCCAGCGTCCGGTTGAAGTCGACGTCCCACACGCCGCGACTGGCGCGTTGCTCCTCCACGAACGAGCCGATCAGCCGGTTGGAGTCGTCCGCCAACGCGGCCCTGATGGCCCTGGTCGTCTCCGGGTCCGGACCGCCGGTGTCGGCCTCCGGCGGTGTTCCGCGTTGGGAGAGGGCCAGTCGGAAACCGTCGACTCCCAGGTCGTTCCAGAAACGAAGTGTCCGCACCAGCTCCTGTTGGGAACGTGGCTGTCGTAGGTCGGCCACGTCCACACCGATATCGAGAGTGATCCGCAGATCGCAATCGTGTGCTGCCGATGTCAGCCGTTCGAATGACTCCAGCACGGAGGCGGCCTGGCGTGGATCGCCGATGTTGGGCCCCATACCCGTCATCGCCACGCCGGTCAGCCATATCGTGTCGATGCCGATCAGTTCCAGGTAACCGAGTCGGTGACGCATCCCGTCCAGGTCCCCGACGCCGTCGGCGTCCGAGTCGGCGAACAGGCGGACGTCGACCGCGTAGTGAGTCGCGCTCCACCACCAAGGGGGACGAGATCCGGTGACATGGTTCTGTTCGGTCCAGCGGCGCACAGTGGTCATCCCCTTACTGCGTCCGATTCCCGGCCCGGCGGGCAGGACGGGCACGGTGTCGATGCGCTCAGACGGTGCCTGGTCGATCATTGGACCACGCGTGTGGTTGCCGGGCTACGACGAGATCCGGTCCGGGCTGGTACCGGTGTCGACGTCCGTCGATGATGTCCTACCCCGTGGGGAGGACGATCTCGCGGTGGGGGAGGGGCCGGGGACGGGGCACGCCACCGCCGCCACGGCCTTCCCCGGAAGGACCGTGTGACGCGGCGGGGAGTGCTCCCTCACGGAGGAGAATCCGCAGGTCGTGTCCGTACGGGCCCGGCGGTTCAGAACCAGGAGTTGACCATGCTGTGCGCGGCCATCTCGAAGTAGCGCCAGAGACGGTCGCGCTGTTCGTCGGTGAGCTCTACCTCGTCCAGGGCGATACGCATGCACCGTAACCAGGCGTCCCGTTCGGCCAGGCCGATCTTGAAGGGCGCGTGGCGCATACGCAGCCGGGGGTGTCCCCGCTGTTCGGAGTAGGTCTGCGGGCCGCCCCAGTACTGCATGAGGAACAGACGGAGCCGTTCCTCGGCGCCGCTGAGATCCTCCTCCGGGTACAGCGGGCGCAGCAGCTCGTCCTCGGCCACTTCCCGGTAGAAGCGGGCCACGAGGGCGCGGAAGGTGGCCTCGCCGCCGACCTGGTCGTAGAAGGTTTCCGGAGTGCTCACGTGCCCTCCTCGCGAGGCTGTCGACGTCACTGCTGCTCACCCGAGTCTGGCATCAGGCGTCCCGCAGGATAAGGCGGTTTGATGTCCGCTTCGTCATAGGCCCGCTTGATCTCGGCACGGAGCAGACGTTGTACGGCCCACTGCTGTCCGGGACGGACCTTCGCGGTCAACCGCAACGTGATCGTATCCGACGTGATCTGGTTGATGCCGAGCATCTCCGGAGGGGTCAGCACGTCCCTGGAGAGGGGCTCGCGCTGCGCCGCCGCGGCGGCGACGGACTCGGCGACCTCCTGGGCGCGGCGGATGTCGCTGCTGTGCGCGATCGGCAGGTCCACCACGGCCACCGCGTAGCCCTGACTGGAGTTGCCGACCCGCAGGATCTCCCCGTTGCGCACGTACCACACGGTTCCGTTGACGTCGCGGAGCGTGGTCACCCTCAGCCCCACCGTCTCCACGGTGCCGGTGGCCTCTCCCAGGTCGACCCAGTCGCCGACCCCGTACTGGTCCTCGACCATCATGAACATGCCGGACAGGAAGTCCCGGACCAGGTTCTGCGCGCCGAACCCGAGTGCCACGCCCACGACTCCGGCGGAGGCGATCAGGGGGGCCAGATCGACCCCGAACTCCTGCAGGACGTAGATGGCCGCGAATCCGAAGATCACGAAGCTGACCACGGACTTCAGGACGGAGCCGAGCGTTCTGGCGCGCTGGCTGCGCTGCTCGGCCAGGGTCTCACCGGAGACCGAGTCGCCGTGTCGTTCCCGCAGTGGTTGCAGCAGTTTGGGGGCGGTGCCGTTGGTGCGGCTGAGTCGGGTGATGACTCTGTGCAGCACATAGCGCAGCAGGAACGCCAGAACCGTGATCAGCAGGATCTTCAGTGGAGTGATGATCAGCAGTTTGGAGTAGTTGGCCAACCACGCGTTGCCGGTCCAGTCGAGGACGGTTCTGCACCACTGGCTGGCGTCGTCGGAACACTGGGACTGCGCTAGTGGTAACGCGTTCATGGTCTCGGGGCTCCATGCGGACGCTGGGAACTGCCTTGTGCCTACGGCCCGGGCCCTCCGAGGACGTGGCCGCGGTGATCCGCTCGACTACCGCTTCCGGCAGGCGCGGTCGACCGTCCTCGTCCGCTTCGTGAACGCCCCGCCGTCCACGACGCGCCGGTGGGTGTTCGTGGGAGAACACCCACCTCGACCGCTCTGTTCACGGACCGGGCCGGTGACCTCGGCAGAAACAGGAGGGGCTCGGTCGCCGTCCCCACGGTACGCGACCCCCACAGGGGTGCGTACCGCGCCTCGGGTGTCCTCCCGAAGGCGGACGTTCCTTCCAGGGAAGGGATACCGACCGGCCGGGACGGTCGGACATTGATCGATTCGGTGCCGTGATTTCCGACTGGTTAACCGGATGTTCTTTCCGAATCTGGTTTGACCCGGCGGGTGCGGCACGGATCACACGTGCGTTCCGGGAGGGTTTTGTGTTCGACTGTTCTCGGCAGACGGTGGAGGTGGTCGAGTGCCCGACCGAAAACCGATTCCGTGCGGTGCTCCGTCGCCGGCACCCTACCGAGGGGGTGCACGCGCCGGGGGCCGCAGGCGCGGACACGTGCCGTCGACCTCGGCCGAGCGTTCCGAGGGCGTGGGGACGTGGTCGAAGCGGCGTGTGCTGCTGCTCAACGCGACTTTCGAGCCGTTGACCGCTCTGCCGCTGCGCAGGGCCATCGTGTTGCTCGTCTGTGGCAAGGCCGAGGTCGTCCACGGTGATTCGGCGGGGTCCACCTGGAACTCGGCCTCGCACAGCATCGAGGTCCCCTCGGTCATCAGGCTCAGCAAGTTCGTCCGGGTTCCGTACCGTGGGAGGGTTCCGCTGTCCCGGCCGGCGTTGATGATGCGGGACAATCACCGGTGCGTGTACTGCGGTGTTCGGGCCGAGACCATCGACCACGTGGTGCCTCGGAGCAGGGGTGGTTCCCACACCTGGGAGAACTGTGTGGCGTGTTGTACGAAATGCAACCGGCGTAAGGCGGACCACACCCTGAGTGAGCTGGGGTGGTCCCTGCCGGAGACCCCGCGGGCTCCCCGGGGCAGGCACTGGAGGCTGCTGGCCGGATCCACCGATCCCGATCCGCTGTGGCTTCCTTACCTGGGAGAAACCGCCTCCCGTTAGTGGAGGGGGCCACGCGGTGGCCGGGCGGTGTCCGTGGCCGGCGTGTGGGGGTTGGTCGGGGACCGTCGTCGGAGCACGACGGGAAGTGTCCGGTCGCGGAGCCTGTCCCTTTTTCCGGTGTCCGTTTTCCGTTCCGCCGCGTGGGAGCTGATTCGTACTCCACGGCGGGAGCTGATTCGTACGCCGTGGCGGAGGTGTGTTCCGGAGCGCTCCGGAGAAGTCGGAGCTGTCTCGAACAGCGATTCATGCTTACACGTTTCGTGTTTGATCGATTCACAAGTGTCATCCAGAAGGGTGTTTTTTTCGCGCTTCCCGCAGGTTCCCTTGCGCATCCTTGTCGCCTTTCGTGGTCAGAACTGCTCATGTCGTGGATCAGCTCAGCCGTGCAAGATCCATACAGGTGAAATCTAGAATCGGCGACTGTCCGATACAAGCCACCAGCTCGCCCCTCCGTGTGACCGTTCGACACGACTCCGGTGCGGGTCAGGGGAGGGAAAATGAAATGAAAAAGATTCATATATTTGGAGGGGTGGGGCGCGGGGACGTGCTCGGCCCCTCCCACCGCGGCAGCGCCCGCGCGTGAGCCAGGTAGTGGACCATCCCCCACGGGGATCGGATACCGTGCTGGTGTGACTGTCCTGCAGACCGTACTCTTCCTGGCCGTGATCCCGGCGGCCGTCTACGGACTCGTCATGCTGCTCGTGCTGTGGCCGAGACTGGTCCGTTCACGCCGACGGGCGAATCAGCAGTGGGACTTCCCCCCGGTGCTGTGGGTGGCCAATCCGGCGGGTGTGAGTCCGAGCAGCCCACTGTCCGAGGACGCGGAAGTCGCGCCGGGCTCCGAATCCGGCACCGCGAGGGGAGGCGCTCGTGGCAACTGGTGAGATGGCCGAGACGTCGAGGAACACGGATCCGGGCGAACTGGAGCCGGGCCAGGCGCTCACCGCCGGTGGACGACTGTCCATCGCGCGGCGTGTCGAACCCGAACGCCCCAAACTGCCGTTCACGCCCGGTCAACTCGCCAGGCTGGACGAGGCGCTCACGCTGTCGACCCGTACGACCGGCCTGGAGTTCGCCGTTTACCTCGGTGACCTCGGGGAGGACACCCGCGAGCGGGCCGAACAGATACACGCCGAGCTCGGGCACCGCGCCCCCAGCGGAGTGCTGATCGCGGTCTCGCCGGCCCAGCGGCAGGTGGAGGTCGTCACCGGTGAGTACTCCCACCGGCGTGTTCCGGACCGAGCCTGCAACCTCGCCGTGATGAACATGGTCGCCTCCTTCAAGGAGGGAGACCTCATCGAAGGACTGATCAGTGCCTTGCGGATGCTCTCGGACACGGCCGGCACCGACTTCGAGTCCGGTCACGAGTGATCACCGGCATTGAGCCCGGCGGGCGGCGTGCTCGGAGAGCTTCCGGGTGACGCGGGCTAGCTCCGACGGTGCCGGACCCGCGGAACACGGGCACCCCGTTCACAGCAGCCCGAAGTTCTGGAAGTGGCGGAACATCTCGTAGGCCGAATGGGTGGCGGCCACCGCTCCCAGCTGACGTGCCTGGTCGGCGTGCTGAACCTGTCCGCGCTGTGTTCCGAAGACGATCACCGGTATCTCCATCCCGAGATCACGGAGTTCGCGCAACAGGGTCAGGCCGGCGTCGTTGCGCCACCGACCGTCCTCCCGCCGAGCCATGTCCGTCACGACGAGCCGGTACGGCCTCTCGGAGATCTCGGCCACCGCCTCGGAGGTGGTGGCCGTGATGGTGACGCGCACCCCGTTGTTCCGGAGTTGCTCCACCAGCAGGGCGTGACTCTGGGCCCGGTCGGTCACCCACAGCACCGCGAAGGGTTCGGCACCGCTCGGGGCCTGCACCGGTGGGAAGTGCTCCGCCCCCACCGGTTCCTCCCGCTGGGGGCGCACTCCCTGAGGGGAAAGCTCCTCCTCGGGCAGCTGCTGCGCAGGCCCGGCGGAGCCGACCGCCTCCCCGGACGTGCGGTCCTGTTCGTCGAGACGTTCGTTCAACACGCTGAGCTGACGCTGCAGGTCCTGGATCATCTCGTTCTGCTGGTCGTTCAGCTCGCGGAAGGTCAGCCGCTGACCGCCTATTTCGAAGTCGAGCTCCCGTTTTTCGGCGGTGCGCAGCACCCGTCCGATGGCCTGACGGAACATCAGGAACAGCAACAGCGTGATCAGCGGCCACATCAGCGTGGCGATCGCGGTGATCAGCTCGGCCATGGGCGGCTCCACGACACGGTGGGCGTTTCGTGGGCACAAGCCTACGCCCGGTGATCGTCCCCCAGAGAGGGATCGCCGGAGTCACCACCCCAAAGGAGGTGCGGTGACTCCGGCACCCGATGGGGTCAGGAGCGGTCACACTCCCTGGCGGCCAGCGCGCGGACCACGCCCGCCTTCCCCTCGGAGACCAGTCGACGCAGGGCGGGAGGGTGCTCCTCGGCCAGCCAGGCGTCGGCGGCCCGGACGGTTTCCTCGTCCACCGACCAGGACGGGAACAGCCCGATCACCGTCGGCTGGGCGCGTTCGCTGGAGCGCCTCCGCCAGACGTCGTCGATCTCGGCGAAGTAGCGCTCCACGTAGGGGGTGAGCAGGTGCTGCTGCGCCGGGTGCTGGAAGCCGGAGATGATCGCCTCGTTGATCGCGTTGGGAAGCTCGTCGTCGTGCACGGCGCGCTGCCAGGCACGTTCCTTGGCCTCGGCGGTGGGGATCAGCGCACGGGCGCGTTCCGCCCGCCTCCTGCCGGTGGCCGTGGGGTCGGCGGCGAACTCCTCGTCGATCTCGTCCTCCCCGGCGGCGCCGTGTGCCACCAGGGCCTGCAGCAGTTGCCAACGCAGGTCCGCGTCCACCACGAGACCGTCGAGCGGGGCGGTTCCGTCCAGCCACCCACGCAGCACCGTCAACGTGTCCTCGTCGAGTCGCGCACCGACGAGCGCGTTGACGAAGGCGAGCTGGTGGTCCGATCCGGGTTCGGCGGCGCGGGCCAGTTCGAGCAGTCGGCCGGTGTAGCGCCGCCAGCCTTCCGGCTGCCAGTCCGGGTCGCCGTAGGAGCCCAGCGCGGTTCTGGCCTGGAGCAGAACGCGCTGTACCACTCCGATCTCGGCCTCGGCTCCGATGCCGCTCGCGGTGTTCCTGCCGACGACGAGGTCGACGAAGTCCCGTGGGCGCATCTCGGCGTCGCGGGTCATCTCCCAGGCCGTGGACCAGCACAGGGCGCGTGGCAGCGAGTCGTCGACATCGGCGATCCGCTCCACCAGGGTGTTCAGCGACCTTCGGTCCAGCCGCATCGAGCAGTAGGTGAGGTCGTCGTCGTTGACCAGCACCAGTTTGCCGCTCGGCACTCCGCGGAGTTCGTCGACCTCGGTGCGCTGGCCGGACACGTCCAGCTCACTGCGGTGTGTGCGAACGAGTTTGCCGGAGTCCGGGTCCTCGTCGTAGACGCCGACCGCGAGCCTGTGGGTGCGGTACTCGCCCGCTCCCGGTGTGGCCGGGCCCTGCACCACGGCGAAGCTGCTGAAGCGTCCCTGCTCGTTGGTGTCGAACTCGGGGCGCATCGAGTTCAGCCCCGTGGTCTCCAGCCACTGGGCGCTCCACCAGGACAGATCCCGCCCCGAGGCCTCCTCCAGAGCGGTGAGCAGGTCGGAGAGCTCGGCGTTGCTCCAGGCGTGGCGGTCGAAGTAGATCTTCAGTCCCCGCAGGAAGTTGTCGAGACCGACGTAGGAGACCAGCTGTTTGAGCACCGAGGCGCCCTTGGCGTAGGTGATGCCGTCGAAGTTGACCTCCACGGCCTGCAGGTCCACGATGTCGGCCGCCACGGGGTGGGTGGAGGGCAGCTGGTCCTGGCGGTAGGCCCAGGACTTCTCCACGTTGGCGAAGGTGGTCCAGGCGTGGGTGTACTCGGTGGCCGAGGACTGGGCCAGCACGCTGGCCCACGTGGCGAAGGACTCGTTGAGCCACAGGTCGTCCCACCACCGCATCGTGACGAGATCGCCGAACCACATGTGGGCCATCTCGTGCAGCACCGTCTCCGCGCGACGCTCGTAGAGGTAGCCGGTGACCCTGGAGCGGAAGACGTAGTCTTCCAGGAACGTCACGCATCCCGCGTTCTCCATCGCACCGGCGTTGAACTCGGGCACGAAGCACTGGTCGTACTTGGCGAAGGGGTACGGCACGCCGAAGGCCCGCTGGTAGAAACCGAATCCCTGCTTGGTTTCGGTGAACAGCCGTTCGGGGTCGAAGTGCTCGGCCAGGGAGGCGCGGCAGTACAGGCCGAGCGGGATCTCACCCTCCGGCCCGCTGTAGACGTCACGCCACTCCGCGTAGGGCCCGGCGACCAGGGCGACCAGGTAGGTGGAGAGCGGGGGAGTGGGCTGGAAGACGTGCGTGCTGCTGCCCTCGGCGGAGGCGGTGATCTCCCCGGGGGAGTTCGAGATCACTTTCCAGCTGTCCGGGGCCGTGACGGTCAGCCGGAAGCTCGCCTTGAGGTCCGGCTGGTCGAAGCAGGCGAACATCCGCTTGGCGTCGGCGGTCTCGAACTGGCTGTACAGGTACACCCCGCCGTCGACGGGGTCGACGAACCGGTGCAGTCCTTCGCCGGTGTTGGTGTAGTGGCACTCGGCGTCGACGACGAGTTCGTTCTGCTCGGCGAGATCGGGCAGGGTGATGCCCTTCTCCTCGTCGTAGTCGGAGAGGTCCAGCTCCACGCCGTTGAGCACGGCACTGTGCACCCGTGCCGCCATCAGATCGATCCAGGTGGAGGTACCCGGTCGGGTGGTGGTGAACCTCACGGTGGTCTTCGAGCCGAAGACCTCCACGTCGTCACCGCCCGCGCCGTCGGACAGGTCCAGCTCGATCTCGTAGGACTGGACCGCCAGCACCTCGGCGCGTTCGCTCGCCTGTTGACGGGTCAGGTTCGGCGGAGCCACGGATCACCTCGTCAGTAGTCGTGGGAAAGGCTGTAAGGGCGCTCGAACGCCCGAACCAGAGTCAATCATGCTGTTCGCCGGGCGTGCAGGCGGTGCGTGGCGGGGGCGGTGCCGGTTCTTCCGAGGAACAGGACGATCTCCCCGGAGGGGAGTGGCACACGTGTCCGCTCCTCCGGCAGTGGACGAGCCGGGAACATCGTGCGCCCGCGTGTGGTTGACCCGGCGGGACAGGAAATCTCCCCCTGTCGGGGGACAACCACGGAGGTGCGTTCATGGCCACTGCCGAGCGGAGCGACCGCCCGGAGGTCTACTTCTATTTCGATCCGGTCTGCCCGTTCGCCTGGGTGTCCTCCCGGTGGATGCTCGAGGTCGAGCAGGTCCGGGACATAGACCTGCGTTTCCGCGTCATGAGTCTGGCCGTGCTCAACTCGGGCCGCGAGGTGGGAGAAGAGTACAAGCAGTTGCTGGACAAGGCGTGGAAGCCGGTCCGGGTGGCGATCGCCGCCGCCGCGAACCACGGCAACGAGGTACTGGCGCCGTTGTACACCGCCATGGGGACGCGTTTCCACGACAAGGGCTACAAGGACTTCGATCAGGTGATTTCGGAGTCGTTGGCCGAGGTCGGTCTTCCCGCGAACCTCGCCGAGGCGGGGGACAGCGACCAGTACGACGAACAGCTGCGTGCCAGCCACCACGCGGGTATGGATCCGGTGGGCGACGAGGTCGGCACTCCGACCATCCACGTGGACGGGGTGGCCTTCTTCGGGCCGATCACCACGCGGATCCCCCGGGGGGAGCAGGCGGGCGAGCTGTTCGACGCCGCGAGGACCCTGGCGGGCTACCCGTACTTCTTCGAGCTCAAGCGGACCAGGACCGAGGATCCCCGGTTCGACTGACAGCCCGTCTTCGCCGCGGACGCGTCCCCCGCGTTCGCGGAAGGCGGTTCTCGGAAGACCGCGCATTCTTGTCCGCGCCCGGCCCCCGGGGGCCGGGCGAAGGGATCGGTGGCGGGGTCACCCGCCGCCGACCCTGCTCAGGGCGGCGCGGACGGTCTCCTCCGGGTACGGTCCCTGCGCGACGGCCTCCCGTTCACCGATTTCTCCGCGGGAGACCCCTGCGCACAGCTCGGCGAGGGAACGCAGTTCCGTGTGCTGCCGCGCGGCCTGTTCCGGGGACATCGGATCCCCGTGGCCGGGGACGAACAGCTCGTCGGAGTGCCCCAGCACTTGCCCGAGGGAGTCGGGCCAGCGCAACGGGTGGGCGTCCTCGAAGTCGGGGCAGGCGCCGTTCTCGAGCAGGTCGCCCACGAAGGAGACCGCGGCGTCCTCCACCCGGATCACCAGGTCGTGGTCGGTGTGTCCCGGCCCCGGATGGAAGAGGCGCACCGTCCGCCCTCCCAGGTCGAGCACCACCGGTTCGTCCACGGAACGGTCGGGGAACTCGATCACGGTCTCGGCCAGCGCGGCGGCCGTCTCCGTCTCGCCCACGGCGCGGTAGTGCCTCGTCCAGGCCTCGCGCTGGAGCTCCGCCGTGGCGGTGAGGTGTGCGGTGAAGTCCACGTGGGACCAGACCGGTGCCGGGGTGAACGCGGTGGTGCCGAAACAGTGGTCGAAGTGGGCGTGGGTGAGCACCACCTGGGCGGGCAGCCGGGTGAGACCGCGCACCGCCTCGGCGAGTTCCGCTCCCTGCCGGCGGTCGCCGCGTGTGTCGATCACCAGCGCCTGCTCGTCGCCCAGCACCAGTCCCACGGTCAGGTCCAGCTCGGCGTAGCGCCGAACCAGCACTCCCGGGCGGAGTTCCCTCCAGTGACCGGTTCCTTCGGAGTCCACGGTGACAGCCATCCCCTCTGTTCACGGTGCCGTGCGCGCGGGTTCCTCACGACGTCCCTCGTGCCTCTGTGTGGTCACCGGCGACTGAACACGCCGGCGCGCAGCCGTGGGGCGGCCGCGCTCACGTCCGCCAGGCAGGCCAGTTCCACGTCCTGTCCGTAACCCCACTCGACGAGTTCGCGTCCGGACTCGCAGTCGCGCAGCTCTCCGCGCAGGTCGCTCACGTTCCGATAGCTCCGCGCGGCCGTCTCGGCCTCCACCGACCTGCTGCCCACCTCGGGAGGCAACGCCGAGATGACCGCTCCCGCCCCCAGCACGTCCTCCACGGCGAACCGGAGGGTGTGCTCTCCGCGTCGTTCGCCGGCGGCGACCACACCGACGGGGCCGTTACGCGCGGCCGCACCGGCGGCCCCGGCCACCGTACTCGCGTTCCGCAGGCAGCCGGCGAAGACGATCGCGCCGAGCTCGGCGGCGACCGAGCACAGGCGGGCCCCGTTCGGGGAGGGCAATCCGATCAGGGTTCCCTCGGCGACGTCGCTCAGCGTGGAGGGGCTCAGCGAGTGGTCGCTCTCCCCACGAGGCCCCGCGAGGACCGCGCCGGCCGCTTCCGCCGCCTGGCGGGCCCTGTCGTCCTCCTGGGGAAGCGGTAACACGTGCGCGCCGGCGCCGGTGGCCATGTCCACCGCCGTGGCGAAGGAGAGCACGTCCACCACGACCAGTACGGCGCATTCCTGCCCGAGTCTTCGTAACCCGTCGATCCCCCAGTCGAAACGCACCGCGTGACCGGACTGTACGAGGGACGTGTTCGAACGCTCCTGCCGCATGTCTACCCCCTGACCGGGTGACGGGTCCGTGCGAAACGGTTTGGCACACTACAAGAGTGCGCGTCTACCTTGGTTCCGATCACGCCGGTTTCGACCTGAAGACCCGTTTGAACGAACGACTGACCAACCTCGGCTACGAGGTGGTCGACGTGGGACCCTCCGTCTACGACGCGGAGGACGACTATCCGCCGTTCTGCGTGGAGACCGCCCGCCGTGTGGTCGCCGACGCCGGAAGTCTGGGGCTGGTCATCGGCGGCTCCGGAAACGGCGAGCAGATCGCCGCGAACAAGGTTCCGGGTGCCCGGGCCGCCCTGGTGTGGAACGAGGAGACCGCCGAACTGGCCAGGCGGCACAACAACGCGTTGGTGGCCGGCATCGGGGCCCGGATGCACGAGGCCGCCGAGATCGAACGGTTCGTGGACGTGTTCCTGACCACGGAGTTCGAGGGGGGACGGCACCAGCGCCGTATCGACATGCTGGCCGACTACGAACGCAGCGGCCAAGCCCCCGCCCTTCCCCAGCAGTGAACTCCCGGGGGAACCGGCCTCCGCGGTCTCGGCCGCGGGAGGACGACGGTTCCCCCACGTGTTCCGACGGAGCCCGTCCTTCGTCTCCGAGAGAGCGTGATTGGTTGGTGCCGTTGCCGTGCCGGAGGGACACGTACTCCACGGACTCGCCCGGCTGCACCGACGGCGTTTCGGGGGAAACCCGGTCGAGGTGCGCAGCCCCCAGGGGCGGTTCACCGCTGCCGAGGTACTGAACGGCGCGGTTTTCGAGACCGCCGAGGCGCACGGGAAGCACCTCTGGCACTTCTACGACTCCGACCGTGTGGTGCACGTTCATCTGGGGCTGTACGGAACGTTCACCGAGTCCCCCGTGCCCCTCGAACAGCCCCGGGGCAAGGTACGGATGCGGATCGTGGGCCCCACCCACGGCACGGATCTGCGTGGTCCCGCCGCCTGCGAGATGCTCACTCCGGAGGAGGTCGCCGCGCAGCGGGACCGACTCGGTCCCGATCCGCTGCGGGAGGACGCCGATCCCGACCGCGCGTGGGAGAGGATCAGCCGTTCCCGTTCCACCGTGGCCGCGCTCCTGATGGACCAGTCCGTGCTCGCCGGTGTGGGCAACGCCTACCGTGCCGAGGTGCTGTTCCGCCACGGAGTTCCGCCCCGTCTGCCGGGCAGGTCGCTGCTCCGGGACACGTGGGAGGCGATCTGGCGGGACCTGGTGGCACTGATGTCGGAGGGACTGCGCACCGGGCGGATCGACACCGTGCGGCACGAGCACTCTCCGGAGGTGACCGGTCGGTTGCCTCGCCGGGACCGGCACGGCGGGGAGGTCTACGTCTACCGCCGGGGCGGTAGCCCGTGCCTGGTGTGCCGGACCCCGGTTTCCGTCGCCCGGCTACACGGACGCAATCTCTACTGGTGCCCCACGTGCCAGGCGGACTGACCGGGGGACTCCGTCCGGCGGGAGCTCGTGGCGGTGCGCGCGGACCCGCTCCCGACCACCGAGTGACTCCTCCCGCCGTGCCCCGGAGTGAGTCCGCCCGCTCGGTTCAGCCAGCCAGCTCCACCTCGCCGAGCACGGACCACTCGGTGCCCGAGTGGTCCCGGTAGAGCCGCACCAGCGCTATGCCGGGCACGGTCAGGGTGACCGGCTCGACCTGGGTCGCCTCCAGCGTCGCCTTGGCGAACACGGCCGGTCCGTCGGCCGTGGCGTAGGCCAGACTCACGTGGCGGTCGATCTCCTCCGGTTCCTCCGGAGGCTGCGTTCCCAGCACCTCGGCGGTGGCCTCCCGCAGGCGGCCACGCAGGTCCGTGAGGGTGGCCTGGGGCTCGGCGGGCAGGGCCAGGGACTCGGAGAGGACGACTCCGCCGTGGAAGGACAGAGAGAGCGGGGCGAAGGAGGACAGGCGCTGACGGGCGGCCTCCAGCAGCGCCTCGACCCGCCCCTGCGGGGCCTGTTCGTAACCGCCGCTTTCCTGCAGCAGGATGTGCATCCACTCCAGCGGAACCGGGTCGAACCCGGGAAGGTCACGCAGCGAGTACTGGTACTGGTTGGCCAGCCCGCGCAGTTCGGGACTGTTGCCCAGTGGAAGCAGCCAGGCCAGCGTGCTCTCCTCCGGACGTGTCCCGTTCCCCCGGGGAACGTGTTTGCGGACCTGGTCGGCGTGTGCCATGTCGTTCACTCCCGGATAGTGCACCGTCGATCGAGGCGGGCCCGAGACGGTAACGGCTGTTCCGAAGCGGGAACTGCTCCCGCTTCGGCCGTCGGTCATCGTCTCCAAGTCTGCCGTCCCGGCGCCGGGTGGGCGGTCACGGTCAGGTGACCGGGGAGCCTCGCCGGTGGTCCGTGTTCCGCCGGTCGAGCGTGGCCGCGGCGTCCCCGTCCCGCACCCGGGAGGTCAGGGCCAGTCCCAGCAGGCCGAACACCACCGGCACGAGGAAGGCCCCGTGGAAGCCGGTCATCCTGGCCTCGGCGAGCGCCCCGGGGTTCCCGGCCAGGCCGCTGGTGGCGGCGTCGGTGAACATGACGAGCGCGCTGGCCACCGTCGCTGTGGCCAGCGCCGTGGCCACCTGGCGGCTCACGTTGAACAGGGAGGTGGCCTGTCCCATGTCCGCGCCCGTGGTCTGCGCGAACGCCGCCGTCTGCAGCGGGGTCATCACCAGTCCCATGGCGCATCCGAGCAGCAGCAGGGAACCGATCAGGGCCCACAGGGGGCTGGACAGTCCCACGAACTGCATGGTGCCCGACGCGGCGACGAGCACCACGAAGCCACCCGCGATCAGCCTCCTGGGACCGACACGCCCGTAGATCCTGCTGACGAGTTGGGTGACCAGCAGCATGGACAGTGCCTGCGGCATGAGCACGGCCCCGGCCTGCAACGCCGAGAACCCCCGCAGGTTCTGCAGATAGAGCGGGACGAGGAACAGCGTTCCGAACATCGCACCCGTCTGGCACAACAGCAGCAGGTTCCCCGTGCCGAAGATCCTGTTGCCGAGCAGGCGCAGTTCCAACATCGGTTCCGTGGTGCTCAGTTCGCGCCAGACGAGCCCGCTCACGAGCACCGCGGCCGCGGCGAGGCAGAGCCACACCACGGGGCTCGCCCATCCGAGTTCGGCGGCTCTGTCCAGTCCGAACAGCAGCGTGGCCAGTCCGGTACCGGCCAACAGGAAACCGGGCAGGTCGAACCCGCCGGGGCGTTTCCCGCGTTCCTCCACGAGGAAGAGCGCCGAGCACAGCAGGGCCAGCGCACCGACGGGAACGTTGATGAAGAAGATCCACCGCCAACTGGCGGCCTCGATCAACGCGCCTCCGAGGACCGGCCCCAGAGCGGGAGCCGCGGTGATCGGGATGGCCAGCACCGCCGAGGCCTTGGCGCGTTCCTGCGCGGGGAAGGCGCGGAACAACATCGCCTGTCCCACGGGAACCAGCATTCCCCCGCCGACTCCCTGCAGGAAACGCGCGGCGATCAGGGTTCCGACACCGGGGGCGGCTCCGCAGATCACCGAAGCCACGGTGAAGGTGGACACCGCGAACTGGAAGGTCCGTTTGCTTCCGAAACGGTCGGAGATCCATCCCGAGGCCGGGATGAACACGGCCAGGCTGATCATGTACGAGGTCAGCACCCACTGCAGGGTTCCCGCGCCGACGTCGAACTGTTCGCCCAGGGTGGCCAGGGCCACGTTCAGGATGGTCATGTCCAGGATCTGCATGACCAGGGCCAGTACGAAGGTGATCCCGACCAGCCACTTGTATTCGAGCCGTCGCAACGGCGCATCGCCTCCGTAAACGTGTCGAGCTGTGCTGCCGCACGGACGGGTCCGGAATTGGATCCGAAGAGTTTTCACCGACAGTGGGCGCGAGTCACCAGGATGGGTGTTCACTCGGTCGATGGCCAGTCGAATTCACGGGTCCGCACGGGGGGTGGCCGCGCCGCGTGGGGCGTTCCGGGCGCGGAGGGAGCGCCCGTGGAACCGACGAAAAACGGTGCCCGCCCCGAGAAGGGCGGGCACCGTCCGAAACCGAGCGGGTGACGGGAATCGAACCCGCATAACCAGCTTGGAAGGCTGGGGCTCTAACCATTGAGCTACACCCGCAGTACGGCCACCATGCTACAGCACGGCGAAGGGGGAAGATCCCCCGGGGGTCCCCGTCGATCGCGGCGACGCTGCTGTCGTACTCTAGCCGACAGCGGTAGGGTCCTGCGAGGACCCCATCGGGGTGTGGCGCAGCTTGGTAGCGCACTCGCTTTGGGTGCGAGGGGCCGTGGGTTCAAATCCCGCCACCCCGACGTTTCCGGCCGGATGTCCCGGGCGAGGACGTCCGGCCTCCGTCGTCACGACGTGCTCAGCTCAGTCGGTGGACCCGTCGTGCCGTCCACGCGCCGATCTCGACGGCCGCCTTGCCGCAGCTGTTCGGGCGCGCCGGGGAGAGCGTCACCTCGTCGAGGTCGACGTGCCAGCTCCGCCCGTCCCGATGCTCCAGGGCCACCCCCTCCGGGGTTCGCGCGCGGACCCGGAGGGCGTCCTCGCCGCGCTCGCCGGTGGCCTCGCGCACCGCCAGCTCCGCCACCTGCGCGGGATGACTCAGCGCGCAACGTCCCCGGCAGTGCGTGGTGGTCACCTTGCCCACGGTCGCGTCCGCCAGCACCGCGTCGACCGTGTGCGGGTCGAGCCGCCCGTAGCCGTATCCGGCGGGCAGCACCACGGCGGTGGGGGCGAAGCGATGCCCGCCGAGATGTGTCGTTTCCCACAGCTGCCCGTCGTGTCTGCCCGCGAGTTGTTCGAGCAACGCCCTGCCCCGCAGGGCGCAGCACCGGTCCCGCCGCCCGTTGGTGCAGACCAGTAGCACCGGTTCCGTGCACGGGCTGCCCCACCCTCCGTGCTCGCCCGCGGCGAACGCGGCGAAGTCGAGGTCCAGCAGCTGCTCGGGGTCGGTCAGCTCCGTGCCGCGCAGCCAGCTCGCCCCGGGGGCCGTGTGCGCCAGATAGACCGTGCGGGAGAACTCCCTGCCCGGGTCGGGATGCCGCCCGGTGCCCCGGATCAGCTGGATGCGCACCCCGTGAGCGGAGGCCCGTTCCGCCAGGCACCTCCCCAACTCCGGGTCCAGGTGACTTCGCAGCAGCGCGTCGTGGCCCCAGGGCCCCGGCTGTTCCAGACACAGCCAGCTCGTGGCCACGGGAGCCGTGCCCGCCATCGGCTCGTCCAACGTCTCGGACCACGCGGCACAGGTGCGCGGTGCGCCCCCGAGCTCCTCCTGCGATTCCTGCACGTCCCCACTCAAGCACGGGCCCGCCGAACTTCGCCCGTTCGGGCGCGTTGGCACCCGGAGGGGCCGTCCGCGAGTTCGGGCCATAGAATCGGAGGTCAGCCCGGCATTGAGGGAGCCCCTCCACGGTGTGTCGTGGGGTTTTCCCTCCGACGGACCAGCCGGGAGTCTTTCAAGAACGTTCGCACGAGGAGACCACGTGAAGAGCACCGTCGAGCACCTGAGCCCGACGCGCGTACGGCTCAACGTCGAGGTGCCGTTCGACGAGCTCAAGCCGAACTTCGACCGCGCGTACAAGGAACTGGCCAAGCAGGTCCGGATCCCTGGCTTTCGTCCCGGCAAGGCTCCGGCCAAGGTGCTGGAGAGCAGGATCGGCCGTGGACCCGTGCTCGACGAGGTCGTCAACGAGGCCGTTCCCTCCAAGTACACGGAGGCCGTCACCAGCAACGAGGTCCAGCCCCTGAGTCGACCGGAGATCGAGGTCACCAACATCGTCGACGGCGAGCAGATCGAGTTCTCCGCCGAGGTCGACGTGCGGCCGGAACTGACCGTTCCCGCTTTCGACGAGCTGGCCGTGAGCGTGGACGACCAGGAGGTCACCGAGCAGGACGTCCAGGAGCAGCTGGACGAACTGCGGGCCCGTTTCGGAACGCTCACCGGGGTGGACCGCCCCGCGGCCAACGGTGACTACGTCAGCATCGATCTTTCGGCCACCGTCGACGGCAAACAGGTCGAGGACGCCCAGACCAGCGGACTGTCCTACGAGATCGGTTCGGGTGAGCTCGTCGAGGGCATCGACGAGGCGTTGATCGGCGCGAGCGCCGGGGAGACCAGGAACTTCACCACCCGCCTCGTCGCCGGCGAGTACGCCGGTCGGGACGCCGAGGTCGAGGTGACGCTGAACTCGGTCAAGGAGCGCCAGCTTCCCGAGGCCGACGACGAGTTCGCCCAGATGGCCAGTGAGTTCGACACCATCGAGGAACTCACCGCGGACCTGCGGCAGCGGCTCGGTCGCGTCAAGCGGATGCAGCAGGGAATGCAGGCCAGGGACAAGGTCCTGGAGGCGCTGCTGGAACGGGTCGAGGTTCCGCTGCCGGAGAGCGTGGTCCAGTCCGAGGTGGAGATGCGCGAGCACGACGCGATCCACCCGTACGACCACGACGAGCAGCGCTTCGCCGAGGCCCTGCAGGAGCAGGGCAAGACCCGGGAGGACTTCGACGCCGAGACGCGGCGCGAGGCCGAGGAGGCGGTCAAGACCCAGCTGGTGTTGGACACCGTCGCCGACCGCGAGGAGATCTCGGTCTCGGACAACGAGCTCACCGAGCGGATCATCTACCAGGCGCAGCAGTCCGGGATCAGCCCGGACCAGTTCATCCAGCAGGTCCAGCAGTCCGGGCAGCTGGGGCGTATCTACTCCGACATCAGGAGGAGCAAGGCCCTGTTCTCGGTCGTCCGCCAGGCCACGGTCACGGACTCCGAGGGCAACACCCTGGACATGGACGAGCTGCTCGGTACCCAGGAGGAGGACCAGGAGCAGCCGGAGCAGGTCGAGGGTGAGACGGCCGACCGGACGGAGGAACAGTCCGAGCAGAGCTCCGCGCAGCAGTGAGCGTGCGCGGTCTGTGAGGTCGAACGACTCCACGGCCGCTCCGGGCTCGTGTGCGGCCGTCCCGGCGGGACGCGGGGACCACGGTCGCTCAGGTGATCCCCGGCGGCCCGGTCGGGACGTCACGAGCGGTTCCCCGGGGGTCCTCGTGGAACGGCTCGGGACGGTCGCCGGGGGTTCGGATCCGCCGCACGTGCGGGTTGACCGGACACCCGAGCGGGCCGCGAGTCAGGACTCCTAAAGCTCTCAGCGAACGTGGGCGGCACCGGGAAGCTGGTGCCGCCCACGTTCGTTAGGGTCGGTTGTAAGGATCACCCGGACTCCGGCACTCCGGTAACGGGCAACACTTTCGGACGGCCCGGTCAGACGACGTGCCTACCGGGTCCATTGTGGAAGAAGGCAGGGAGACGTGACCCAGCAAGAGACTGTTCAGGCGTTCGACGCACAGTCACCGCAGATGAGGACCGGTAGCAACGGGCTCTCGCTCAACGACTCGGTCTACGAGCGGCTGCTGCGGGAACGCATCATCGTCCTCGGCTCGCAGGTGGAGGACAGCATCGCCAACCAGATCTGCTCGCAGATGCTGTTGCTGGCCGCCGAGGACCCCGAACGCGACATCGCCCTCTACATCAACTCTCCCGGTGGTTCGGTTCCCTCCGGGATGGCGATCTACGACACGATGCAGCTCATCAAGCCCGACGTGGCCACGGTGGCGATGGGCTTCGCGGCTTCGATGGGGCAGTTCCTGCTGTCGGCCGGGGCCAAGGGCAAGCGCTTCGCCCTGCCGCACGCGCGGGTGCTGATGCACCAGCCGTCCGCGGGTCTGGGGGGAACGGCTTCGGACATCGCGATCCAGGCCGACGTGTTCTCCAGGCAGAAGCAGGAGATGGCCGAGCTGATCGCGGCCCAGACCGGCCAGACGGTCGAGAAGATCATCGAGGATTCCGACCGCGATCGCTGGTTCACCGCCGACGAGGCGCTCGAGTACGGCTTCGTGGACCACATCGCCAACCGCGCAAACCTGCCGAGCAACTGATCGCTCCGTACAGCGAGCCCTGTCGGCACAGTCACGAGGAGTCACCGCAGTGAGCTCATTCCAGCTCCCCCAATCCCGGTACATGCTGCCGTCGTTCGTGGAGCGCACGACGTACGGCGTCAAGGAGTCGAACCCGTACAACAAGCTGTTCGAGGAACGGATCGTGTTCCTCGGGGTGCAGGTCGACGACGTCTCGGCCAACGACATCATGGCGCAGCTGCTGTACCTGGAGTCCGACGACCCGGACCGGGAGATCCAGGTCTACATCAACTCGCCGGGGGGATCGTTCACCGCCCTGATGGCGATCTACGACACGATGCAGTACGTCCGTCCGGACATCCGGACGGTCTGCCTGGGGCAGGCGGCCTCGGCGGCGGCCGTGCTGCTCGCGGCGGGCACCCCCGGCAAGCGGATGGCCCTGCCGAACTCCCGTGCTCTGCTGCACCAGCCCGCCACCGAGGGCATCTACGGGCAGGTCTCCGACCTGGAGATCCAGTCCAACGAGGTGCAGCGGATGCGTAAACTGATGGAGACGACCCTGTCCAAGCACACGGGCCGTTCCGAGGAGCAGATTCACCGGGACGTCGAGCGGGACCTGATCCTGCCCGCCGAGGACGCCAAGGAGTACGGGGTGATCGACGAGGTCATGCCCTACCGCAAGCTTTCGCAGCAGAAGTCCTGAGGATCTCGACACGCCGAGCACGTCGGGGTGTCGGCGTGCTCGGCCGTGGCGGGGCAGGATGTTGATCAGCTCGACGGATCCGCCGGTGCCCGGAGGGTCGTCCGCGTGGGCGAGCGGGCGAGGAGAACTCCCCGTGCCGGGGACATGGCGGGTACCGTCGGGTGCGGAACCGACGTCGACGACAGGCTAGGCGTGCCGGGCGGTGCGCCGGAGGGGACGAGGTCAGCGGCATGGCACGTATCGGTGACGGCGGCGACCTGCTGAAGTGCTCCTTCTGCGGGAAGAGCCAGAAGCAGGTGAAGAAACTCATCGCCGGCCCCGGCGTGTACATCTGTGACGAGTGCATCGACCTCTGCAACGAGATCATCGAGGAGGAGCTCGCCGAGTCCGGCGAGGTCAAGCTCGACGAGCTTCCCAAACCCGGTGAGATCCACGACTTCCTCGACCAGTACGTCATCGGTCAGGCCAGCGCCAAGCGGAACCTCTCGGTGGCGGTCTACAACCACTACAAGCGGATCCAGGCCGGTGAACACCAGCGGGAGGGCGGCCGCGAGGGCCGCGAGGAGAAGGTCGAGCTGGCCAAGTCGAACATCCTCATGCTCGGCCCCACCGGCTGCGGCAAGACGTACCTGGCGCAGACCCTGGCCAAGATGCTCAACGTCCCGTTCGCCATCGCCGACGCCACGGCGCTGACCGAGGCGGGCTACGTCGGCGAGGACGTGGAGAACATCCTGCTGAAGCTGATCCAGGCCGCCGACTACGACGTCAAACGGGCCGAGACCGGCATCGTCTACATCGACGAGGTGGACAAGATCGCCCGCAAGAGCGAGAACCCGTCGATCACCCGGGACGTGTCCGGGGAGGGCGTGCAGCAGGCCCTGTTGAAGATCCTGGAGGGCACCACCGCCAGTGTCCCGCCGCAGGGCGGACGCAAGCATCCCCACCAGGAGTTCATCCAGATCGACACCACCAACGTGCTGTTCATCGTGGCGGGGGCCTTCGGTGGTCTGGAGGAGATCGTCGAGGACCGGATCGGCAAGCACAGTGTCGGGTTCGGCGCCGAACTGCGCTCCAAGGAGGAGGTCGACTCGGCCGACCACTTCGCGGAGGTGCTGCCGGAGGACCTGATCAAGTACGGTCTCATTCCCGAGTTCATCGGCAGGCTGCCCACGGTGGCCAGTGTCACCAACCTGGACAAGCCCGCCCTGGTGCGGATCCTGACCGAACCGCGCAACGCGCTGGTCAAACAGTACATCCGGCTGTTCGAGCTCGACGGGGTGGAGCTGGAGTTCACCCAGGCGGCGCTGGAGTCCATAGCCGAGCTGGCGATCGCCCGGGGTACGGGTGCCCGGGGGCTGCGGGCGATCCTGGAGGAAGTGCTGCTTCCGGTGATGTACGACATCCCGAGCAGGTCCGATGTGGCCAAGGTGGTCATCACCGAGCAGACCGTTCAGGAGAACGTCAACCCCACGATCGTCGCCCGCCAGAGCAGTCGGCACGAACGCAGGGAGAAGTCCGCCTGACCTCCTCTTCCCCCGCCGGGGTGATCTCCGGCTGATGTGTGCGGCTCCGCGTGTGCTGCCCGTCCGGCCGCCGGGTATCGGCGATCATTGACGCGGTGCGACCGTCGTGATCGTCGATGTTGGGAGGCGGCACCGTGAGCGATATGCGCGTTCTGCTCGTGCACGGATTCGGGGGGTCGGGGCCGTGGCACTGGCAGCAGTGGCTCGACGGACGGTTGGGCGAACTCGGGGTGAGCTGTGATTTTCCCGAGCTGCCGGACCGCGACCATCCGGAGTTGGACACGTGGTTGAGCACGCTGCGGCGGCGGCTGGAACGGGTTCCGGCGGACGCGGAGCTGGTGGTGGCCGCTCACTCGTGCGGTGCCGCTCTCTGGCTGCACCACGCGGCGACGATCGGCGGCAGGGACAGGCGCGCGGACCGGGTGCTGTTGGTGGCCCCTCCGGGGCCGGAGTGGAGCCATCCCGACGTACGCGGCGTCGCGCCGTATCCGGTGGACGCGCACGCTCTCCGGCGTGCGGCGGGAACCACGCGGTTGGTGATCGGTTCCGGTGACCCGTACCTGTCGGTGCAGGACGGTCACTACCTGGCGGAGACCCTGCGGGTGGAGATGGACGTGATCCCGGACGGGGAGCACCTCAACACCGACGCGGGCTACGGCCCGTGGCCCGCCGCGCTGCGTTGGGTGTTGCACGGCACGGCTCCGCTGGCCGACAGGTTCGAGACCGAACCGAACACCTTCGGGGCCTCACCGGGTGCCTTCCGGCTGGTCTGAGGGGGAGCCTCGGGGGACCTCCGAGGGGGTTCCCCCTCCCTCCGAGATCCTTTCGGGGGCGGTGTAGACGTTCATCGAGGAGCCGCGCAGGAAGCCGACCAGCGTGATCCCCTGCTCCTCGGCGAGTTCGGCGGCCAGTGAGGAGGGTGCGGACACCGCGGCCACGAGCGGCACACCGGCCAGGGCCGCCTTCTGCACCAGTTCGAAGGATGCCCGTCCCGAGAGCATGAGCACGGTGCCGCGCAGGGGCACGCTGCCGTCGAGCAGCGCCCGGCCGAGAACCTTGTCGACCGCGTTGTGCCGCCCCACGTCCTCGCGGACGACCAGCGCTTCCCCAGTGGGGGTGAACAGCCCGGCCCCGTGCAGACCGCCGGTGCTGTCGAACACGCGTTGGGCACGGCGCAGCGCCTCGGGAAGCTCGGTGACCGTCTCCGCCCGCACCCGCATCGGGTCCGCCGCCGGCGGGTGGCTGCTGCGCAGCCGTACCGCGTCGAGAGCGGCTTTGCCGCACACCCCGCAGGACGAGGTGGTGTAGAAGTTGCGTTCCACCGAGTTGTCCGGTGGGGCGACGCCCGGAGCCAGGCGCACGTCGAGCACGTTGTAGGTGTTGCGGCCGTCGGGGCCGGGACTGTCACAGTAGCGGGCCCCGGAGATCTGACCGGGGTCGTCGATCACGCTTTCGGTGAGCAGGAACCCGTGGGCCAGTTCCACGTCGTGGCCGGGGGTGCGCATGGTGACGGTCAACGGGGCGCCGTTCAGCCGGATCTCCAGCGGTTCCTCGGCGGCGAGGGTGTCCGGGCGCTCGCGCCCGCCGTGCGGGTCGATGCGCCGTACTCTCCTGCGGACCGTGATCCGTCCCATGTTTCTCCCCGCGCCCGGTGTGGTGGAACCCGCGTAGCACGCCGGCCGTCAGGTTACTCCTCGACGTGGAGGATGCGGTGATCACCGCGCCGAGTGACAGTGCGGTTCGGCTCGTTCACGAAAGCAGAACGTGGTTCTGCGAGCCGTGCCCCGGGAGCCGGCCGGTGTGTGTCGGCAGGAGCGGGAGCGGATTCAAGCGGCCGAGCGTCAGCGGGGGCGTGACGACGAGCAGATCGAGAGGTGACTGAACCGCTCGCTCTCCTACACCGAGTCGTTCTTCGTGTCGGATCCGGCCCGCTGGTTCTGTCTCGCCGACCACGTGCACCCCCGGGTCGGTGACGCGTTGAACACGGCACTGGAACAGCTGGAGGAGTACAATCCCTCGCTGGAGGGGGTGGTCCAGCACGTCGACTTCACTCGGCAGGTGGGTCAGACCAAACTCTCGGGCCAGAAGTTGCGGGATCTGATCCGGCATTTCGGCCAGCTGCGGCTGCGTAACGAGGATTTCGAGTTCTCGGATCTGTTGGGGGCGGCTTACGAGTTCCTGACCGGCGAGTTCGCCGGTATTCCCGGCTACGCGAGGGTGGTCGGTTGGGATCAACGATCCAGGGGCGGCCTCGTGCTTTCAGACGAGTGTTCCCTGTCGCCAGGTCACGCACGTTGGTCGTGTGCCGGTCTCCGCGAATTCGCGGACCGCTCGTGCGACGGTGTCCACCGGAAGGGCGGCGTCGGTGTTGAACCGGCTGCCGCTGTGGGTCGAGTACAGCAGCCCCGGGCTGTGCTCGGAGCCGGAGGATTCCCAGGAGTCGATCGTCGTCCCGTCGGTCCAGATGTAGTTGAGCGCGCCGAGGCCGTCGTGTGGTTGGACGCTGACGTGTAGCCATCCGAGCGGAAGCTGCTGCTCGTCCTCATCCTCCTCGCTGTCCACGTCGCCGGGATACAGGTCCGCGATGACGTGGGGATCCTCCACGGTTCCGACCGGACAGTCCTCGGGTCCCGACAGCAGCTTTTCGACTACGCGTTCGAGCTCGTCGGACGTTCCGGCGACGAGCCGGGTGGGAACACGCTCGACGAATACGCTGATCATGTCGCATCGACCCCCTGAATCACCGTCGGTTCCGTTCGTACTGCTTCGTACGTAAGCTGCGTCCGATCAGGAGGGACTTTCGGTCGATGCGCCCGCCCACTGGACAGTTCTGGCCGTACAGCGATGGTTGGCGGTGAACCAGCCCGGCGATCTCCGCTGTTCCGGAGTCGTCGGGCGGTCCAGCGTCTCCGTGGGGGTGGGCTTCGACGTGGAAGACGCTTCCGCCGGACTTCACTCGATCCGATTGGTTTCTTCGGGCCAGGCGAGCACGACGTCGCGGATGATGCCGAACATGCGTTGTGCGGCCTCGGCCGAGCCGCAGTGGGCCAGCACGTGACCGTCGGCGCGGAACACGTTGGCACTCCCACCCACTTCCACGCCCCAGGCGAACAGCTCCAGCTCCTCGGTCTCGGGGTCGGTTCTCTCCAGCAGGGCGAACACGCGGGGCCGGTGTGTGCAGTAGAGAGCCGCATCCAGGGCGGTGATCCCACTGGCGTCCTCCGTGGACACGTTCGTGTCCGGGGGCGTTGTCTCGTTCGGTCCTGCTCGCATCGCTGCCTCCCGCTGTATGTAACTTTGCGACTACTTGGTGCAATAACCAGAGTCTTGGTGGACAGTCCAATTAGTCAACTGGACTGTCCAATATTCATGCGAATGTGCGAATCGGGAGGCGTTGGGCTGTGTCGGACGGTGGTTCGGTCGTACGGCGTTGGCAACTTGCCGCCGCTCTCAAAGCGCTACGCGAGGATGCTGGTATCAGGCAGGAGCGGGCAGTGGAGTTGTTGAAGCGCGGTCCTGGGCGTTGGTCGCGTTCCAAGTTGTCTCGGATCGAGAACCGGGAGCACACACTCAAACCCCGGGAGGTGGAGCAGATTCTCGATGCCTACGGCGTGACCGATGTGAACGCCCGTGACGAGTTGGTTCAACTGGCCAACGAGTCTGCTGAGCAGGGGTGGTGGGTCAGCTTCAACAGCGAACTTCCGGAAGACCTGCGTCCGCTGCTGAGTATCGAGAGCGGTCTCGTCGCCATGCGTGACTTTCAGAACCAGCTCATCCATGGTCTGCTTCAGACCAGTGACTATGCTCGGGCGCTCATCAACGCGGTCAATCCGGGGATGTTCACCCCGGAGGAAGTGGAGCGCAGGATCGCGGCTCGCATGACGCGCCAGCAGGTCGTTTACAGCGACGATCCACCGCGTATGCACTTCATCATGGATCAAGGGATTCTGGAACGCCCTCTTGGAACACCGAGGGTCATGCGGGATCAACTGTGCCGCTTGCTCGAACTCACCGAGCATCCGAACATCACCATTCAGGTGCTCTCCAAGAGCAGCCACGCTGGTCCCGGCTTGGAAGGACCGTTCTCGATCCTCACGTTGCCTGATCCGATACCGGACATCGGCTACACAGAGGGTCCCGCGGGTAGTGTGTACATCGAAGAGCGCGAACATGTCCGTACGTGCACGCTGCGGTTCGGTGTGTTGACGGAGTTGGCACTGTCACCGGCAGAGTCGGTGGCGGAAATCGACCGAGCAATGAAAGCCTACTGATCCTTGAAGGTTTCGAGATGAGTACGCAGCGCAAGTTAGAGGCTCTTACTTGGCGTAGAAGCAGCTACACCACCGGAGGAAGCAACGGCGGTACCACCTGCGTCGAGGTCGCCTTCGGTGAGGGTTTCGCCGCCGTGCGGGACTCGAAGGACCCCGCTGGTGGGGTCCTGACCACTTCCCGTTCTGCCTGGAAGTCCTTCTTGGACGCGGTGTGTGCGGATCACCGTCGGCATTGACCCGGGGGTACACCGGGGGAGAGGCGGGGTCGGACCGTGAGCGGGGACACCGTGCTCGACGAGCGGTTCGACAGTCCTGGCCCACGGACACGGCGTGATGTGTCAGGATCACGAAAGTGTGAACTACCCACACGTTCGTGAAGGGAGCGCTGGCGATGGGGAAGTACATGAGCCCGGAGGAGATGCTTCGGCTGGGCTTGATAATGACCCCGTTCAACCCAGTCACAGGGGCAGCCATGATCACGGCCGGAACCGTGGACGGGAACCAGACCTTCGAGGTGCACCCGGACATGCTGCCTCGACTGCTCGCTGGGCTGGACCGGGTGCGGGATGAATATGCGCAGGCTCAACAGCTTGCCCAGCGGCTTTCTTATGTACAGCCGCCTGCTTATGACGAGGTGACCAAACAGATCACCAAAAGCATCGCTCAGCGTGCTCAGGGTGGGGAGAACAGTCTGTTCGACACGGCCGAAGGCATGATCAAGTGGATCGACGACTTCAAGGCCGCCGTGCAGCAGGCGATCACGGACACCGAACGTGTCGAGGAAGCCAACAGGATGGCCTGATCGTGATATCGTATCGTAGTATTCGCGCGCTGTTGGCCGTGGTGGGGTTGTTCACGGTGGCTTCCTGTGCCGTCGGGGATCCCTCCGAGGGTGTGAAGGATGGTTCCGGCGGTGCGACCGCGGACAGTTCTGAGACTCCTTCCGGGGATCCCTTCGCCGTCCCCCGAGCGCTGGATCTGTCCGCTGTCTCCGATCCGTGCGAGTTGCTCACCCAACAGCAGGTTCAGCGCCTCGGAGCGGGCCGGTCTCAAGCGGACGGGAAGTCCCCGTGGGGAGAAGACCAGTGCAGATGGCGTAACCAGCGAATGAACTTCAGTATCGCGCCCGACACGACACAGCCCGAAGGGCTCGAGTTCGCTGCTTTCACGAACACCGAAGACGGGAAACCCACACACGAAGTGAACGGTTACCCCGCTGTGAGCCCGAAAGCCACTGACCTGACTTGCACTACCTTCGTAGGCGTTTCCAAGAGGGACGTCGTCTCGGTTTCGTACACGGTCGGCACGGACGGCAGAAACGATCCGAGGTATTCGGAACCGTGTGCCATGTCGGACAGGATCGCGGGCATGGTGCTGGACAACCTGCCCGCTGAGTAGCTCAGGGGCACGGTCGGTTCAGTGTCGGGCCTCGGGAGGTTCCACGGCACCGTGGTCCTCCTCCACCGGTTCGGAGAGGGTCCGGTGCAGGTCGGGGTCGGCGTGTACGGCCGCCGTGGCACGCCACTCCCGGATCGTTTGGGCGAGTACGTTCCATCGTTCGAGTTCGGCCGCTGTCTCGAAGGTCCTGGTGAACTCGGTCGCGAACCGCTGACGTTCCTCCTCTGGGAGGACGTCGGTCCAAGGGAAGGTCTCCTCGAGCACCTCGGTGATTCCGGCCGAGTCCAGCTGGTGAAGCATGCTCCGCATCGCTCTCGCCTCCGTGGCCGCGCCTTCGGTGCCCGCCGTCATGTCTTCCTCCCTCAGAAGCAGTAAGGGGGTACGTCCCCTCCGGCGAACTCGAAGGTTCCCTGTTCGGCTCGTTCCGCCACAGAACGAGGATCACGTTGCAGCTCACTCCACTGGACTTCGGTAGTCACACTCGAATTAAGAACTAGTTCTGAACTCGGGGCAAGTCGGCATCACGAGGGGTCCGCAGGACCGGCCTGTGAATCCCGCTGGTCGGTTCGCGCGAGGGAAACGTTCGTGGGGGATCCGGGCGCCGTGGCCGTAGCCCGGGCACGGCTCACGGCCACGGTCCCAGCTCGGGCAGCGGACCGTCGCCGTCGGGGAGCCGCTGCGGGGTGCGCCCGGCCATCCAGCACGCGATCGCACGGCACGAACCCGTGATCCTCCGGATGGGGGAGTCACCGAGCTGCCAGGTCCGCCCGAGTTCCTCGGGGGCGAGCACCACCCCGGCGCCCTCCAGACGCGGCAGCAGGAAGTCGATCGCGTGCTCGCAGAACTCCGGCGTCCAGTTCTGTTCGGTGTGGTCGAGATCGAGGTCGAGCGTGTGGATCTCCAGTTCGCGCCAGCGGCACAGCACCAGGTCCGCCACGGTGCCGTCGCGGAAACGCACCGGACGCTGCCAGTCCCGCTCGGCCACCGAGTCCCAGACGATCTCCAGCTGGGCCTGTGAGGTCGCCAACTGCTGCACCAGCGCGATGCTCTCCTGGGCCGCGTCGCGCTCGATCGCCTCGTCCCGGTCCCCGCCCGGATAGGGGTCGACGAGCTCCCCCCGGCCTGCGGCGCTGGTCATGTTCGCCAGGGCGATGGCGTTGTTCGCCAGATGGGCCACCACGTGTGCGCGGGACCAGCCCGGCAGTCGGGAGTCCGCGCGGAACTCGGCGGGTTCCAGTTCGCTGACCAGGTCCAACAGGGTGTGGTGGCCGTCCCTCACCCGGTCGAGAACAGTGTCGTCCATGGTTCGCGAGCCGCCTTCCCACACTCGGATCCGCCGTTGAGGCCTAGCACCGTACAAGGATGCCCGAAGCGGTTCGTAGAATCCCGGTGTGACACAGACCAGCCCAGCACAGCGCCGTGAACTTCCGTCGACCTGGAACCCGGCCGACGTAGAGGCCGAGCTGTACCAACGCTGGGTGGATGCCGGCTACTTCGAGGCTGACGCGAACAGCGACCGCCCGCCGTTCTCGATCGTCATCCCCCCGCCGAACGTCACGGGAAGCCTGCACATCGGCCACGCGTTCGAGCACACGCTGATGGACCTGCTCACGCGTCGCCGGCGGATGCAGGGCTACGAGGCCCTGTGGCTGCCGGGCATGGACCACGCCAGCATCGCGGTCCAGGCCCTGGTGGAACGCCAGCTGCAGGAGGAGGGCATCGACCACCGTGAGCTCGGCCGGGAAGGCTTCCTGGAACGGGTGTGGCAGTGGAAGGAACAGCACGGGGGAGCGATCCTGTCCCAGATGCGCCGTCTCGGGGACGGCGTGGACTGGTCCCGCGAGCGTTTCACCATGGACGCGGGGCTGTCCCGGGCCGTGAACACGATGTTCAAGCGGCTCTACGAGGACGGGCTGATCTACCGTGCCGAACAGCTGGTCAACTGGTCGCCGAACATGCGCACCGCGATCTCGGACATCGAGGTCGAGCACCGCGAGGTCGAGGGCGAGCTCGTCACGATGCGCTACGGCGACGGGGACTCCGCTCTCGAGGTCGCCACCACCCGCGTCGAAACCATGCTCGGTGACACCGCGGTCGCGGTACACCCCGAGGACGACCGGTACAAGCACTTGGTCGGCACCGAGATCGAACTTCCGCTGACGGGCCGGACGATCCCCGTCATCGCCGACGAACACGTGGATCCCGAGTTCGGCAGCGGTGCCGTGAAGGTCACCCCCGCCCACGACCCCAACGACTTCGAGATCGGACGCCGGCACGACCTGCCGATGCCGACGATCATGGACGAGCGGGGGCGTATCGCGGACACCGGCACCCGGTTCGACGGGATGGACCGGTTCGAGGCCCGCGAGGCGGTGCGGGAGGCCCTGCGGGAGCAGGGGCGCATCGTCGCGGAGAAACGCCCCTACGTGCACAGCGTCGGGCACAGCTCCCGGTCGAAGGAGCCGATCGAGCCCAGGCTGTCCATGCAGTGGTTCATCAGGGTGGGGCCGCTGGCCAAGGCGGCCGGGGACGCCGTGCGTGACGGACGGGTGGAGGTGCACCCGCCCGAACTGGCCAAGCGCTACTTCGACTGGATCGACAACCTGCACGACTGGGCGATCTCCCGGCAGATGTGGTGGGGCCACCGCATCCCGATCTGGTACGGCCCGAACGGGGAGGTCGTCTGCGTCGGACCGGACGAGGAACCGCCCACCGGGGAGGGCTGGCACCAGGACGAGGACGTGCTGGACACGTGGTTCTCCTCCGGGCTGTGGCCGTTCTCCACGATGGGCTGGCCCGACGACACGGCCGACCTGCGCAGGTTCTACCCGACCAGCGTGCTCGTCACCGGCTACGACATCCTGTTCTTCTGGGTCGCGCGGATGATGATGCTCGGCCTGTACGGGATGTCCGACCGCTCGCCGGAGGAGGCGGTGCCGTTCCGCAGGATCGCGCTGCACGGCATCGTCCGGGACAAGCACGGCAAGAAGATGTCGAAGTCCTCCGGCAACACCGTCGACCCGCTGCAGTGGATCGACACCTACGGCACCGACGCCGTGCGCTTCACCCTTGCCAGGGGCGCCAACCCCGGTGCCGACGCCCCCATGAGCGACGAGTGGGTCGCCGGGGCACGCAGTTTCGTGACCAAGCTGTTCAACGCGACCAGGTTCGCGCTGGGCAAGGAGGCCTTCGCTCCCGAACGGCTTCCGGACCGCGCCGAACTCACCGACGCGGACCGGTGGATCCTCGACCGGTGCGACGCGTTGGTCACCGAGGTGGACGAGCTGCTGGAGGACTTCCAGTTCGCCAAGACGGTGGAGGCGCTGTACCACTTCACCTGGGACGAGTTCTGCGACTGGTACGTGGAGCTGTCCAAGGTCCAGCTCGACGAGGGCGGTCGGCGTGCCGAGCACACCAGGGCCGTGCTGGGGCGCGTGCTCGACGTGCTGCTCCGCCTGCTGCACCCGATCACCCCCTTCGTCACCGAGGTGCTGTGGACGGCGCTGACGGGACGGGAGTCGGTCGTCGTCGCCGAGTGGCCGGTTCCCACCGGGGAACCGGCGGACGCCGCCGCGGCGGGGCGGATCGACGCGTTCCGTCGTCTGGTCACCGAGATCCGCCGTTTCCGGGCCGACCAGGGGGTCAAACCGAACCAGCGGGTGGCCGCCGACCTGGAGGGATTGGAGACGGTGGGTCTCGTCGAGCACCTGCCCGCCATCCGTTCCCTGGCCAGGCTCGAGGCGCCCGGCGAGGGCTTCAACGCCTCCTCCTCCATGCGGGTGGGGCTGGCCGACGGCGAGGTCACCGTGGGGATCGACCTCTCCGGGGCCGTGGACGTCGCCGCCGAGCGCAAGCGCCTCACCAAGGACCTGGAGGCGGCCCGCAAGGAACTGGACGGCACCGAGAAGAAACTGAACAACCCGTCGTTCACCGAGAAGGCTCCGGCCGAGGTCGTGGACAAGATCCGGTCGCGCAGGGAGACGGCGCTCGCCGAGATCGAGCGCATCAACACCCGACTGGAGTCACTTCCGGAGTCGTGAGCGTGTCGCGGTGCGGGGGCCCGCGCGGTTCCCGCACCCGGGAGGAGAGTGTTGTACGTGGCCGACTCCGAACCCTCCGAGCTGCGCGAGCTGCGGGTCGTCGAGTCCGAGCTCAACGAGCGCTGGCCGGAGACCAGGATCGAGCCCTCGCTGGACCGGATCCGGGCGTTGACCGACCTGCTGGCCGAGCCCCAGCGGGGATACCCGGTGGTGCACGTCGCCGGGACGAACGGCAAGTCCTCCACGGCGCGCATGATCGACGCCCTGCTGAGCAGGATCGGTCTGCGCGTGGGGCGTTACAGCAGCCCGCATCTGCAACTGGTCACCGAGCGGATCAACATCGACGGGGGGCCGATCAGCCCCGAGTCCTACGTCGAGGCCTACCGGGACATCGCCCCCTACGTGTCCATCGTGGACTCGAACAGCGAGGTCCCGATGAGCAAGTTCGAGGTGCTGACCGGGATGGCCTTCGCGGCCTTCGCCGAAGCGCCCGTGGAGGCGGCCGTGCTCGAGGTCGGACTCGGGGGCAGCTGGGACGCGACCAACGTGGCCGACGCCCAGGTGGCCGTGCTGTGCCCGGTCTCGCTGGACCACGCCGAGTACCTCGGCTCCGACATCGCGGGCATCGCCGCGGAGAAGGCCGGCATCATCAAGAAGGACTCCGTGGTCGTGATGGCCTCCCAGAGCGAGGAGGCCCAGGAGCCCATCCTGCGCAGGGTCGCCGAGATGGACGCCACCGTCGCCCGTCAGGGTCACGAGTTCGGGGTGCTGGAGCGCTCCGTCGCGGTCGGCGGCCAGATGCTGCGGTTGCAGGGACTGGGCGGCATCTACGAGGACGTCTTCCTGCCGGTGCACGGCGAACACCAGGCCCACAACGCGGCCCTGGCGCTCGCCTCGGTCGAGGCGTTCTTCGGTGCGGGGGCCGAACGGCAGCTCGACATCGAACAGGTGCGGGAGGCCTTCGCGGGGATGGTCACCCCCGGCCGGCTGGAGCGGGTGCGCACGGCCCCCACGGTGCTGGTGGACGCCGCGCACAACCCCCACGGGGCGCGGGCACTGGCCGACGCGGTCAGCGCCGAGTTCTCCTTCCGTAAACTGGTCGGCGTGGTCGGGGTGATGAGTGACAAGGACGCCCGGGGCATCCTCACCGAACTGGAACAGGTGGTGGAGGAGCTCGTGGTCACGCGCAACTCCTCGCCGCGTTCCACGGCCCCCGAGGAACTCGCGAGTCTGGCCGAGGAGCTGTTCGGCAGGGAACGGGTGCACGTGGAGCCCAGGTTGGACGACGCGGTGGCCTCGGCGATCACCCTCGCCGAGCAGACCACCGACCCGAACGAGTCCCTCTCCGGTGCGGGCATCGTGATCACGGGTTCGGTGGTCACGGCCGGGGAGGCCCGCGCCCTGTTCGGCAAGGAGCCCTCGTGACCTCCTCCGACGGAAGGGATCGGGGACTGCCGCAGGCCCCGCCCGACGTCCGCGACCCGTGGAAGGGGCTGCGCGGGGTCATGGCGGGCACCCTGGTGCTGGAGTTCGTGGTGTTCGGTCTGGCACTGCCGGTGGTCTGGCAGCTCGGTTCGGGCGTCGGCAGCGTCGGTTTCGCCGTGGTGGCCGTGCTGACCGTGCTGTTGTTGCTGGCCGGGTTCGTGCAGCGGCGCCGGTGGGGCCTCGGCGTGGCCCTGGCGTTGCAGCTCGCGCTGATCGGGTGTTTCGCGGTGCACCCGGCGATCGGGATCATGGGGCTGCTCTTCGCCGGTGTCTGGGGCTACATCCTGTATCTGCGCCACGACGTCGCCACCCGGATGCGGGAGGGCAGGTTGGCCGACCAGCTCGGTCATCCGCCCGGTCATCCGCCCCGGAGGTGAGTCCTCCCCCGCGTTCCCGACCAACGGGCTCACCCGCGCGGGTCGCGAGGGCGAGGCGGCGGAGAGAAGCCCGCTGGTCCTCGCCCTCGCGGTCGTCGCGGCGAACACGGCCCGCGAGGGTTCACCCCGAGTGCCGAGCCACGTCGATGACCGCCCGCCCCCGGATCTCCCCGCGGTCCAGCGCGCCGAAGGCCTCGTTCACCTCGTCCAGGGAGTAGTGCCTGCTCACCGTGTCCTGCGGCCGCAGCAGGCCACGGGCGACCAGGTCCAGCAGCACCGGCATGTCCCGGCGCGGCTTGGCTCCGTAGGAGCCCTGCACCCGCAGTTTGCGCCGGGCGATCGTGGCCAGGTTCAGCTCCCCGGTAGAGCCGGGTGGGGCGATGCCCACCACCACGACCTGCCCCCCTTCGACCACCGAGTCCCTGGCGATCTCGAAGGTGGTGGTCGATCCCAGCGCCTCGAAGGCCACGTCGACGCCACGCCCCCGGGTGTGCTCCCGGATCGCCTCGGCGGGGTCCGGGACCTCGGCGGAGTTCACGGTGGCCGTGGCACCCAGGCGCACGGCCGCGTCCAGTTTCTCCGTGCCGATGTCCACCGCGATGATCTCGGAGGCGCCGAACACGCGGGCCAGCTGGATCAGGGCGGAGCCCACGCCTCCGGCGGCGATCACGGCCACCGTGTCCCCCACCCGGATGTCCGCGGCGTGGCGCAGCGCGCCGTAGGCCGTCATGGTCGAACACCCCACCGCGGCGACGTCGGAGAGCTCCACCCCCTCGGGCACCCGGTACACCGAGGTGGCGGGGGTGACCACCCGCTCGGCCAGCCCGCCCATCGAGTACATCCACACCGGGGTGCCGTCCGGGAAGGACAACCTGCTCCGACCGTCGTAGAGCTGTCCCTTCGCTCGGTTGTGGGCGAAGAACTCCAGACAGATTTCCTCGTTGCCCGCCGCGCACTGAGCGCACCTTCCGCAGGGCATGATGAAGCTCGTGACCACCCGGTCACCGGGGGAGAGCCCGCTGACCGCGCGCCCTGTTCCGGCGACCACCCCGGCCACCTCGTGCCCGAGCACGGCAGGCGTGGGGAAGGGCAGTTCACCCTTGTTGACGTGCAGGTCCGAATGACAGGCCCCGCACGAGGTGACCTCGACGAGCACCTCGTCGTCGGCGGGATCGGCGTGTTCGACGTTCTCCAGCCGCAACGGTTCGTTGGGGGCGGTGTGCACGGCGGCGCGCATGGGTGAGCTCCTCCCACTCGGACGACAGACCAGCCGGTCGGTACGTTGCCGCCGAAGTTATCGCGCGACCCCGCCGCGTAACAGACTTGACAGCCGAACCGCCGGCGGGGCGGGTCCCGGAGGCGCGGAGATCCGGCGGCGGCGGTGCCCCCAGCGGGGTGGGCGGGAGTGTGGCGAATACCCTTGACCGGAAGAAGAACCGGACTAGTCCGACCGGGTCCGCGGTGACCCCGGATTCCAAGGAGAAACCCGTTGAGCGAGCGCACACTCGTCCTCGTCAAGCCAGATGGTGTGGAGCGGGGGCTGATCGGTGAGGTGATCAGTCGGATCGAGCGCAAGGGGCTCAGGCTCGTCGCCCTCGAGATGCGGCACGTCGACCGGAAGCTCGCCGAGCAGCACTACGCCGAGCACGACGGCAAGCCCTTCTTCGAGTCCCTGCTGGAGTTCATCACCTCCGGCCCGGTGGTCGCCGCGGTCGTGGAGGGGCCGAAGGCCGTCGCCGCGTTCCGCCAGATCGCCGGTGGCACCGACCCGGTGGAGAAGGCGGACGCGGGCAGCCTGCGGGGCGACTACGGCCTGGAGGTGCAGTACAACCTCGTGCACGGCTCCGACTCCCCCGAATCGGCAGAACGCGAACTCAAACTCTGGTTCCCGGATCTCCAGGCATGAGCGACGAGGAATTCATCACCGGACCGCACCGTGTGGACCAGCCGCACCCCGATCTTCCCCGGGCCCTGGCGGACCTGCTCGGTCGGGTGACCGTCGCCGGTGGGATCACGGGGTTCACGGCCGACACCGAGCTGGAGACGCTCACCGCCACCGCGCAGCGGATCGTCGACGACACCTCCGCGAGCCCGAAGCGGCGGCACGTGTTGACGGCGGGCAAGCAGCACACCCTCGCCGGAGCGGTGGTGCTGCGCCTCGGTGAGTTCCCGGTGGAACAGCACCGTGCCGAACTCGACTGGTTGCTGGTCGATCCCGAGGTCTCCGAGAGTGACGTCGCCGGGAAGCTGTTGGACGCCGCCGAGTCCCACGCCACGGCGCTCGGACTCACCCAGTTGACGCTGCGCGTCGGTGCCGACGGCCGTGCGGAACGGTTCTACACCGACCGGGGCTGGGTCGAGCGCGGACGCTGGCCCCGGGCACGGTACGCGGGTGACGGCGAGTACCGCGACGAGATCTGGTTGACCCGTGACCTGTGACCGACCGGTCCCCGGGCGCACGGTTCGTGCCCCGGGGACGAGTTCGTGGGCGGGTGTGCGGTGAGCACCGGTCCCGGTGGCGCCGTCCCCTGACCGAACGGTCGGGTAGACGGTGCGTCGCCGGTTGCCGAAACCGAACACTCGAAAGTGCCCACGTCGCCCTGCTGCCCGTATCCGCTCGTTACGCTGGGGAATGTGCCTGTGGAATCCGTATACGACCGCCTGGAACCGCTGCTGTCTCAGGTATCCAAGCCCGTCCAGTACGTCGGGGGTGAGCTGAACTCCTCCGTCAAGGACTGGGACGAGGCGACCGTCCGCTGGTGCCTGATGTACCCGGACGCCTATGAGGTCGGGCTGCCCAACCAGGGCGTGATGATCCTCTACGAGATCCTCAACGAGCAGCCCGGCGTGCTCGCGGAGCGCACCTACTCGGTCTGGCCCGACCTGGAAGAACTCATGCGCGAGCACGGGATTCCCCAGTTCACCGTGGACGCGCACCGACCGGTCGGAGCCTTCGACGTGCTGGGAGTCAGCTTCGCCACCGAGCTGGGCTACACGAACCTGCTCACGGCACTGGACCTGGCCGGCATCCCGCTGCACGCGCGGGACCGCACGGACGAGCACCCGATCGTGTTGGCCGGTGGGCACGCCGCGTTCAACCCGGAACCGGTCGCCGAGTTCGTCGACGCCGTGGTGCTCGGTGACGGAGAGCAGGCGGTGCTGGAGATCACCGAGCTGATCCGCGCCTTCAAGGAGGAGGGCACCCCCGGGGGACGCGCGGAGCTGCTGGCACGACTGGCCGCGCAGGGGGTGTACGTCCCCGGCTTCTACGACGTCCACTACGGGGAGGACGGCCACATCGAGGAGGTCGTGCCGAACCACCCCTCGGCCCCGCACCGGGTCTTCAAACGGACGACCATGGACCTGGACGAGTGGCCGTATCCGAAACAGCCGCTGGTGCCCACAGCGGAGAGCGTCCACGAGCGGATGAGCGTGGAGATCTTCCGCGGCTGCACCCGGGGGTGCCGCTTCTGCCAGGCGGGGATGATCACCCGGCCGGTGCGTGAGCGCTCCAACCGGGGGATCACCGAGATGGTGCAGCGCGGCCTGGAGTCCACCGGGTTCGAGGAGGTCGGTCTGCTGTCGCTGAGCTCGGCGGACCACTCCGAGATCGGCGAGATCACCAAGGGGCTGGCCGACCGTTACGAGGGAAGCAACACCGGGCTCTCCCTGCCCTCCACCAGGGTGGACGCGTTCAACGTCGACCTGGCCAACGAGCTCTCGCGGAACGGCCGCCGCTCCGGGCTCACCTTCGCCCCGGAGGGAGGCAGCGAGCGCATCCGCCGGGTCATCAACAAGATGGTCTCCGAGGAGGACCTCATCCGGACCGTGTCCACCGCGTTCTCCAGCGGTTGGCGCCAGGTGAAGCTGTACTTCATGTGCGGGCTGCCCACCGAGACGGACGAGGACGTGCTCCAGATCGCCGCGATGGCCAAGGAGGTCATCCGGGCGGGCCGGGAGGTGTCCGGGCGCAAGGACATCCGCTGTACGATTTCCATCGGTGGTTTCGTGCCGAAACCGCACACCCCGTTCCAGTGGGCCAGCCAGGCCGATCCGGACACTGTCGACGAGCGGATGCGCAAGCTGCGCAAGGAGATCACCTCCGATCGGCGCCTGGGACGGAGCATCGGTGTGCGCTACCACGACGGCAAGCCCTCGTTGATCGAGGGACTGCTTTCCCGGGGCGACCGTCGCGTCGGACACGTGATCGAGCGGGTGTGGCGGTCCGGAGGTCGTTTCGACGGCTGGAACGAGCACTTCTCCTACGACAGGTGGGTCTCCGCCGCCGCCGAGGTGCTGCCGCCGCTGGGAGTGGACCTCGACTGGTTCACCACCAGGGAGCGTTCCGAGGACGAGATCCTTCCGTGGGACCACCTGGACTCCGGCCTGGACAAGGAATGGCTCTGGACGGACTGGCAGGACGCCCTCGCCGCGCGTGAGCAGGACGACTGTCGGTGGACTCCCTGCTTCGACTGCGGGGTGTGCCCGACCATGGGCACCGACATCGAGGTGGGGCCCTCCGACCGGCCTTTGCTGCCCATCACCCCGGTGAACAGTGGTACACCGGTACGGAACACGGCGTTCGAATCAGCGGGCGGAGCCGACTGAGACCGTATGGTGCGGGATGTCCCGGTTGGTGTCCGCCGGGGCGGTTCGCCCTCGACACGACCACGGAGGATGCTCTGAGTCAGCAACACCAGCCTCATCCCGTGCTTTCGAGTGGCCACCGGGTGCGTTTCCGCTACACGAAGCGTGGCCATCTGCGGTTCACCTCGCACCGTGACCTGGCCCGGGTCTTCGAACGCGCGTTACGGCGTGCCGGTGTGCCCGTGGCCTACTCGGAGGGCTACAGCCCGCACCCGCGGATCTCCTGGGCGGGGGCCGCTCCCACCGGGGTCGCGAGTGAGGCGGAGTACGCCGAGATGCAACTGGCCCGGGAGGTTCCCCTGACCACGTTGCACGAGGAGCTGCGTTCCACCCTTCCCGCGGGTATGGACATCGCCGAGGTGGTGCCCGCGGGGACGGGTTCGTTGCCCGACCGGCTGGAGGCCAGCACCTGGCGGGTGGAGGTCGAGGGGATCGACCTCTCCGACCTGCGGCGTGCGGTGGAGCTGCTGACGGCCTCCGAGTCGGTCGAGGTCGAACGAATGACGAAGAAGGGCCGTCGTACCCTGGACGCACGGGCGGCTCTGGTCGACATCCGTCTGCACGGGGACTCGACGTCGGGTGTCAGTCCGGATGCGGAGAGTGTTTCCGGGGCGAGTGATGTCCCACGCGTGGACGATTGCCCGGATCGTGTACAGCGATATGGGATAATCGTCATGGTCGTACGGCACACGACACCGGTTGTGCGACCCGACGACGTACTCAAGGCCCTTCGCGTCGTCGCCGACTTGCCCACGCCGGAGGTTGCGCGAGCCACCAGGTTGGAGCAGGGTCGGCTCGACGACGGAGGCACGATCGTCGATCCGCTGGCCCCGGACAGGGCGGCGGCCGGAACCCGCTAGGTGTTTGCCTCCTTCGGGTGACGGGATCGACGGGCGCCGTCGACTCACCATGCGATCGCCTGGGGCTTGGCCAGGGCGCAAGGGATCCAACAGAATTACCGCCACCGAGTGGCGGAGGGCCGACAACGTATGTAGACCCCTGTGTGGCCGCGTCCGTCACGGACGCGCCCGGGGGTGAAGGAGTTGAATGTTGAACAGGGAGACGTCCGCTGGGGACTCCGGCGGACAATCAGTGGCATCCCGACGGGATGGACGGGCGCAGGGGGAAAACACCCAGCGGACCTTCGAACTGCCCCCCAAGATGCGGGTGCACGCCTTGGCGAAGATGCTGGAGGTCACCAGTCGCGAGGTGATCGCCAAACTGGGGGAGCTGGGGCACTCGGTGCGCAGCGCGCAGGCGAACATCACCCGGGAGGTCGCGCTCGAGGTGGTGGGGTCGCTGCGCCCCGAAGGCGTCGAGTCCACCGCGAACGGCGGACAGCCCGCCGAGCGGGACGTCCGGCGGGGCGAGAGCGCCGGCACGGGAGCGCGTGAGGAAACGGCCACCGCACCCGGCTCGGAGGAGCGGGCGCGTTCGGACCACGCGGTGAACGGGACCTCCGGCGCCGAAGGACGACGGAGCTCCTCCGACGAGGCCCCGGCCGGGGAGGGCGACGAGGGGGAGTCCGGTGCCGCGCAGGAGGCCCTCGCCCCCACCTTCGCGCCGCCCCAGGCCATGTTCCTGCCTCCCAGGCAGTCGGAGACCGCGGGGGAGACCGGCACCGCTACCGAGGAGACCGGTGAGTCCGTCCCCGCCGAGGAGCAGGCCGCTGCTCCGGAGTCCACCGAGAGGAACGAGAGCGGCGGCGAGTCCTCGACCGGAACCTCGACACGCCGCAGGCGGCGACGCGGTCGCAGGGGCCGCGGACGTGGCCGGGGCGGGGACGAGGAGGCAACCTCCTCGGCCGGTGAGGCCGCCGCGAGCTCCACCGCCACGGGAGAGGAGACGGCCAAGAGCGGCAAGTCCACGAAGAAGGACAGGAAGGACCGCAAGGCCAAGAAGGACAAGAACGTCGACCCCGGCGCGGAGACCTCCGCCAAGGACGAGGGGGAGACCGCCAGTGGCGCTTCCGGCTCCGAGAGCCCCGGTGCCGAGGAGGAGACGGAGGCGACTTCCGTGAGCAGGAGGAGGCGTCGCAGGCGTCGGAAGAGCTCGACAGAGTCCGACAACCTCACCCGTGAGGACGATCCGCCGAACACGGTGGTGCACGTCCGGGAGAGCACCGGAGAGGGCTCCCGGCAGGAGGCCGAGGACGAGGTCCGCGCCATCAAGGGCTCCACCCGCCTCGAGGCCAAGCGCCAGCGGCGCCGTGACGGCAGGGAAGCGGGTCGGCGGAGGGCCTCGGTGCTGTCCGAGTCCGAGTTCCTCGCCCGGCGCGAGTCGGTGGACCGCAAGATGATCGTGCGGGAGAACGACGGTCAGACGCAGGTCGCCGTGCTCGAGGACGACATCCTGGTCGAGAACTTCGTGACCTCGGCGGGCAGTGACTCGCTGGTGGGCAACGTCTACCTCGGCAGGGTGCAGAACGTGCTGCCGAGCATGGAGGCCGCCTTCGTCGACATCGGTCGTGGACGCAACGCGGTGCTCTACGCGGGGGAAGTGGACTGGGAGGCCGCCGGACTGGCCGGTAAGTCCCGCAGGATCGAGCAGGCCCTCTCCACCGGCGACAGCGTGCTGGTCCAGGTCACCAAGGACCCGCTGGGGCACAAGGGAGCGAGGCTGACCACCCAGGTCAGCCTGCCCGGGCGTTTCCTGGTGTACGTCCCCGGGGGCGGGGCCACCGGGATCAGCCGGAAGCTGCCGGACAACGAGCGCAAGCGCCTCAAGGAGATCCTGAAGCGGATCGTCCCCGACGAGTCCGGGGTCATCATCCGCACCGCCTCCGAGGGCACCAGCGAGCAGGCCCTCGACCGGGACGTGCGACGGTTGCAGGCGCAGTGGGAGGTCATCAAGGAGAAGGCCGAGACCCCCAACGCCCAGGCGCCCCAGCTCCTCTACGCCGAGCCGGACCTGCTGGTCAAGGTCGTGCGGGACCTGTTCACCGAGGACTTCTCCGCGCTCACCGTCCAGGGGAACCAGGCCTGGGAGACGATCGAGGCCTACGTGCAGCACGTGGCCCCCGAACTGCTCGGACGGTTGCACAAGCACGTGGGCAACACCGACGTGTTCACCGAGTACCGGGTGGACGAGCAGATCACCAAGGCGTTGGACCGCAAGGTCTGGCTGCCCTCCGGCGGGTACCTGGTGATCGACCGCACCGAGGCCATGACGGTGATCGACGTCAACACGGGCAAGTTCACCGGGTCCGGGGGGAACCTGGAGGAGACGGTCACCAGGAACAACCTGGAGGCCGCCGAGGAGATCGTGCGCCAGCTGCGGCTGCGCGACATCGGCGGGATCGTGGTCATCGACTTCATCGACATGGTGTTGGAGTCCAACCGCGATCTCGTGCTGCGCAGGCTCACCGAGTGCCTGGGAAGGGACCGGACCCGTCACCAGGTGGCGGAGGTCACCTCGCTCGGACTGGTGCAGATGACCCGCAAGCGGGTCGGCACGGGCCTGTTGGAGGCCTACAGCAGCACGTGCGAGCACTGCCGGGGGCGCGGTGTGCTGGTCTCCACCGAGCCGATCGACCACAGTCACCACGGCGGTGGTGGCGGTGGTTCGCGGCGCAACAAGCAGCGGGGCAAGTCCTCCTCCCAGCAGGAGAGCTCCGGCGGGCAGCAGCGGACGGAGAAGGCGGAGGCCACGGCCGAGGCCGCTCCGGCGTCCGAGTCCGGGGGTGGCAAGCAGGCCCCCGCCGCGAAGTCGACTTCCCGGAAGGAGTCGTCCTCCCGCTCGGGCTGGAAACGCGAGACGGTCCCCGCCGAGGTGTCCGAGGGGGCGGATTCCGGTGAGGCGGAGGCCGCCCCGGCGGCCGCGGCGTCCACCAACGGGACGGCTCCCGTCGGGGAGGCGGAGGCGGCCACCGGTTCCGGTGAGCCTGCCGGGGAAGAACAGCGGAAACAGCCCGCCCAGGGCAACGAGGTCGGTGTGTCGAGTGGTTCCTCCGGGAGGGGACGGCGCAAGGCCAGCAGGCCCGCCGGAAGCGCCGGGCAGGCCCCGCAGCCCGTGGTGGTGAGCGGTTCGGCCTCCGAGGCCGCGGAGCGGACGGTGCCGTCCTCGGACTCCTCCGTCGTCTCGGTGGGCCCGGCGCGGCGTTCCGGGCGGCGCGCCGCCGGACGTGCGACGGGACCGCCGGTGCACTACACCGAGGAGTGAGACTCCGGTTCCCGGCCGGGAGCGCCACCCGTGCTCCCGGCCGGTTTTTTGTGTCCGCCGGGTGCCGGTTGCCAGGGGCGGCGGCTGCGGAGAGCGCTGCCGGGGGTGGGGCCGGAAGGTGCCCCGAGCCGAAGCAGCCGATGAGGTAGGAGAAGAGTTCCGCCGATAGCCGGGACGTTGAGGTGAACAACTTGACGGACTCGTAGAAGATACTCATGAACTTTCAGGACACGGACGAGCGAATGTGTGGGGCGACCCGGGGCCGTGGTACTCGTTGGTTCGCCGAGGGCTGAGGGCCTGTTTGGTCGTTATTCGATCTCCGTGTAGGGGCCTCCGTGCCAGTGATCGGTCAGTGGTGGGAGTGGGTGGCGGGTGGCGCTGTCGTGGGGGTGGTAGTTCAGGTCGGTCCAGTGGTTGTGGGGCCACCATTGAGGGGTGTTGTCGCTGGTGCCGTAGAGGAGGGTGAAGGGGTGTGGGAGTGGTTGGGTGGCTGCGGCGGTGAACAGGGTGATGGCGTCGGGGGGGCTGAGCCAGGTGGCGGCGTGGCGGGCCTCGGTCGGGGTGGTGCGGAGGCTGCCGATACGGATGGCGGCGATGTCGAGATGGTGTTTGTGGGCGTACAGCGAGGCGAGTGCTTCGTCGGTGATTTTGCCGACGCCGTAGATGCTGTCGGGGTTGGGTGCGGTGTCGGTGCTGGTGATGGTCTGGTTGGTGGGGGTGAAGCCGATGGTGTGGTGGCTGCTGGCCAGCACGACGCGGGAGGTGCGGTGTTTTCGGGCGGCTTCGAGGACGTGGTAGGTCGGCAGCAGGTTGTGTTCGTAGATGTCGGGTAGTGGGGCGTCGGTGTGGGTGATTCCGGCGGCCGCGTGGATGATCACGTCGGTGTGGTGGGTGGCGTTCCTGGTGGCGTCGGGGTCGCGTAGGTCGATGTTGTGGTAGTCGCACCCTGTGGGCAGGGTGTGGGGTGGGTGTTTGTCGAGAATGGTGACGGTGTGTCCGGCTGCGGCGAAGGCGGGGGTCAGGTGACTGCCGAGGGTGCCGGATCCTCCGGTGAGTGTGATGTTCATCGTGGCTGCCCGTGGTGCAGGATGCTGCCGATGCCGGCGTCGCTGTGGTGGTAGTGCAGACCGCGCAGCACCGTGACGGGGGCGCCGCGGCCGCGTTGTCCGAGGGTGATTCCGGCGGCGCCGGCGGCGAGGTCGGTCAGGGTTTCGTGGTGCGTTTTCTCGGCGTGTTCCGTGGTACGCAGGGGGTGGATGCCCGCGGCTCCGAGGGCGATCACCGTGGATCCGTGCCGGTCGGGTCGTCCGTCGGAGTCGGCCAGGATCACGGCCAGCCGTACTCCGGTGGCTGCTGTCAGCGTGTCGCGCAGCGCGCGGGCTGAGGCGTCGGGGTTGGCTGGCAGCAGCCAGGCTTGGCGGGTGGTGCGGTCACGGTCCACTCCGGAGGAGGTGAGTTCGTAGCCGAGTCGGTGGAGGGCGATGATCGGTCCTGTCGGGGTGGCCAGGTGATAGTCCACGGATTCGTCGAGGATCACTTGGATGATCTCGGGGGGTTTGCCGGTGGCCTGGGACAGCTCGTGTGCGCGGGTGGTGGGGGTGACCTCGTCGAGGTCGACCGAGCGGTGTTCCGACAGGGACACGATTTTGCTGGCGACGACGAGAACGTCGTCCTCGACCAGGGGGAAGTTCTGGGCGGCCAGGGTGGTGGTGATGGCGTGGGCGAGGTCGTCACCGGCGGTGATGGTGGGAAACGGTTCCAGGGCGGTGACGGTGACCTGCTGGGTGGGTGGTGTGCTCATGAGAGGTGCCGATTCCGGGTGAGCGCGGTCAGGACATGATTCATGGCGAGGTATAGCAGGTGCGGGCGTTCGGAGGGGCTTGTGGTGCTGGCGTGGGCGAGCCAACCGCGAACTCGGGCGAGGTAGTGCGGCCACAGGTCAGCAGCGGCGTGTTCGGCAGGTGTGCCGTGGGTGACGGCTCGCCACGCCGTGGCCACGGCCTCCGGCCACGGCGGCGGAGTGGTCGAGCGTGGTTGGGGGGCGAGTTCTGCCAGTCGGTGGTCACGGCGGGTGAGCTCGCTGTCGGGCACGTCTCGGTCGGCCAGTCGGGGCGGAGAGAGTGAGACCGGGGTGGGGTGTGCGGTTCGAGCTGGGTGCAGCAGGATCGGCACGGCTTCGTGAAAGATCGTGGGCAGGTGGGGGAACGAGGGGGCGTGCTGTTTGACAGTGGTGATCGGCACGGTGGCCACGGGGCCGACGGCTGCGGCGGTGCACAGCAGGAAAGCGTCGATGCCGTAGCCGCCTACGCAGCGGGCGAGGTCCGGAGACAGACTCGCCCAGCGCTGCTTAAGCGCTGGATCGGTCTCAACCTGCGCCAGCTTCGTCAAGAAGCGGGTAAGGAGCGTTCCGAGGTCATGCAGCGGCTCGGGTTGTCGCGTGCCCAGGTGGGCCATCTCGAGACTGGGGAACGGCTCCCTTCCAAACCCGTTTTGGAGATCCTGCTCGACTTCTACGGCAAGCCCGACAGGCTCCCGGACTTCTTGCGGATCGTCGAAGCGGCTCGTAAAGGCAAGAACTGGTGGGACAGACTCAGTGGCGCCGTACCGCCGTGGTTCGACCTGTTCTTGGGCCTGGAAGCGGGAGCCGCCGAGGTGTTCAGCTTTGACCCCTACGTCGTCCCCGGACTGCTGCAGACACCCGCCTACGCCGAAGCCGTGATCCGAGCCGACCCCGAACTCACCGACGAGCAGGTCCAGCAACGTGTCGAGCTTCGACTCGGACGTCAAAACATCCTGGACCGCAACGAGGACCCGGTCCGGTTGTGGGCCATCATCGACGAATCGGTACTGCACCGCCCACGTGGCGACACTGAGGTGATGACAGAGCAGCTCAATCATCTGATCAAACTCTGTGAGCGCCCTCGCATCGACCTGCAGATACTGCCTCTGAAGGCGGGGGCGCATCTGGCACAGTCCGGTGGCTTCCAGATCCTGAAGTTTCCCAGCGAGATGGCAGGAGATCCCGGGGTCGTATACCTGGAAGGGCTGGTCGAAGGCCGCTACTACGAGAAACCTGACGAGGTCGCACTGTATGAACGGGCTCTGACCCGCCTACGCGTCCAGGCCGCGAACCAGGAAGACTCACAGGCGATGTTGCGCCAAGCAGCACAGGAGGTACACAAGTGACGCACTATCCGCTCGACGTCCCCTCAGACGCCGAGTTCTACAAGAGCAGTTACAGCAATGACCACCAAGGCTGTGTCGAGGTCGCCGTGGCCGCCGACGGTGGCCGGCGGCTGCGTGACACCAAGGATCGCACCAGGCCGGCGCACTACTACACGCCGACCGAGTGGCAGGCGTTCGTCGCCGGAGTGAAGGACGGCGAGTTCGACTAGCCACCATTTCGCAGACGTGTCCCCACTCTGGACTGCCCTCCCGGCCAGACACGGTGGCCGGGAGGGCAGAGTGAGCTCCGCAGGCTCATGACAGATGATGCCACCACACACTGCATCGCGGCAGTACGTACTGTGCTCAGTCCCTGATGTCATGAATGGATACATGGTGACGTGCATAGCGGGACATGAGGAACATCCGAACGAAAACCGGCACTTGCACCGCCCGCGGCTACCGTATGAGTGACGATGCCAACGGCGTGGGCCAACTCTCCGAACTGGCCGAGAACCTCCCCCGTGTCTTCCTGACTGCTGTGGTGGGAAGAATGTCCCTCTGGTGCTCCGGGGCGGCTACAGCGGACGCAGTGCGATGTGTCTGAGGAGAAGCCCCAAACACATATCGGGACCGTTCTGGATGAGTGCGCCCTCTGTCTCTCCGTAGTCAACGTCGACGTGCTGCGTACTCGATAACGAACATCTGCTGGCATCGCCGAACAAGACACCATCGAAATCCAGGTGCGTCCTGGTTAGTGGTGTCTGTCCAGACATGGATAGTCCCTTCACGGTCACACAGCTCCCTCGGAACGACGACGTCGGATCGTCGCGATCTAAGTGTCACGCTGTGTCAGGTCCGCATCGGTGGATGCGGAGACCAGTCACGTGTCGCTGCTCATGAATCACCTCTGGCTCCTACGAGACGACGGTCGAACTGCTCGATCGGAAACCGAGTGGAATCAACAAAAAGCAACGGGGACTACGGGCCCCTCCGGCTCCGTTCCCGTGGGGTGCGACGGGCACTGTCGTGCGGTTCTCCCGAGGTTCGCCGGTTCTTTTCCGCGTTCGGTCGTTCGCGGTGGGTGAGGGGGAACTACCTCCGTGACCGCTCCCAGAGTGGCTCGGAGTGACTAATTTCACGAATAAGCTTCGTGTTTGTCATCACGGTATGGCGTTCCCTGTGATGTACGTCTATGGTTACTGCCCGGTAAGAGTAATGGACGTCACTCCGTGTGTTTTTTCTCCCACGGCAGGAGTGACACCGTCACCCAGTCCCCGAGCCACCGAGGTGAACCATGGCCACTGGTCGCAAGGTCGACACCGAAGACGGCAACACGGCGGGCGGACGCACCCGCTGGAAGGTTTTCGCGCTCGTGCTCGCCGCGGGCTTCTCCGGAGTGGCCGTGATGCTCACCGGCCTGTCCAAGGGGGCCGTGGCGGCCTCCTTCACGGTCTCCGGGACGAGCTACAAGGCCTCGGCCGACAAGCTCACCGGAGAGGGCGTGGTGCAGTTCGGCTCCGTGGACCGCAGCGCCGACGAAGCACACCCGGTGCTGGTCAACGGCTTCAAGCACGCGAAACTGACCAACTTCTGCCAGTCCATCCACGTCACCGACCTCCCCGGCCTCGGTGACGCCACGGTCCGGATCAAGGCCGCCGACGGCATGAGTGCCGACAACCTGGTCCTCGGAATCGACCAGGTCGACGGCGACCTGACACTCAACAACGTCGAGATCGGCAGGGACGCCTCCGAGCTGAGCGCGGGGCCGGACGGCGCCCAGGGCGCCCCGGGAGGATTCGGGATCCAGGCCAGCGGAGCGACCATCGACGACCTGCGCCAGCAGGCGTGGTCGACCACCGCTTCCACGCTCAACCTCAACGACGTGAACATCTCCGTCGTGCCGGGCGACAAGCCCTGTTTCTGACCCGGCCGCGATCGCAGGCCGTGACACACGAGCAGAGGAGGGGCGCTCGTGGAGAAGTCGACGAAGGTTCTCCGAGGAAACACCAGGGCCCGGCTGTCGGCGGCCCGCAGGGCCTTCCGGAGCTGGCGCAGAACCAGACCGTTCTGGGGTGGGGTGTTCACCCTGGTGGCCGCGTTGCTGCTGCTGTACCCCCCGTACGCCTCGCTGGAGTTCGGTGACATCCAGATCGCGCTGCGCACCACCGCCGGCATCACGGGTCTCGTGATCGGCATGGTGCTGATCGCCGCGGGGGCGTCCTTCTGGTTCCGCCCGGAATGGAGGCTCCCCGCCGGAGTCGTGACCCTGGTGCTGTCCGTGGTGGCCATCGTCACCGTCAACCTGGGATCCCTCCTGACCGGCACCCTCAGTGGTCTGATCGGAGGTGCGCTGGCGATCGCGTGGTCGCCCCGCCAACGCCCCGGAAAACACGGAACCGACCGGACGGGCGCCTCCGGGCGAGCACAGGAGAGGCCGAAACCCTCCCCGGTTCCCCGGGAACGCCCCAACCACTCCCGGCAGGAGGTCCCCACGGGTGAGGCCGTAGGAACCGAGGGAGGAGAGGCGTGAGCCAACAACGGTGCCGTCCACGTTCCCCGCTGGTCGGCGGAGGTCGCCGCGGAGGTCCTGTCGCCTCCGCGCGGGTGCTCGCGGTGACCTCGTTGATGACCGGCCTGATCGTGGCCGTCGGCACGACCGGCTTCGTCGGGACTCCGCTCGTGGCGGCTCAGCAGCTCGAACCGAGCGGTTCGCTCCAGCTGCCCACGAGCACCTCCTCCCCGGAGGAACCGGATCGGCCGAGCACCGACGTTTCCTCCCCGCAGGAGCCGTCCGGCACGGCGACACCGGAGAGCTCGACGGAACCCGCTCCCCCGGAGGAGGACGGGGCGAACACGGACACGGAGGAGTCACCGAGCGACTCCCCCTCCGCCGAACGGCTGCCGCCGGCTCCGAACCAGCCTCCCGACGTGCGGCCGGGGCCGGGGCGTGTCTGGACGCTGACGGCCAGCACGCTGACCCTGGAGGGGGTGCGCTACAACGGCTTCGCGCTCAAGGAGGTCGACGGTGAGCAGGTGCGCACCATGCACTTCACCGTCGACACGCTGCGCATCGGTGATCTGGTGCAACGCGGCGGACTGACCGGCGACGACAGTGTGCGCGTTGCCGCGCGCCCCGGTTCCGTCTCCACCATCACCGAAGGCCCCATAGAGCTGTACACGCGCAAACTGACCGGCACGCTCAACGTCGCCGGGTATCCGTTGGTCCCGATGGAGCTGTCCCCGGAGTCGCTGTTGATCCCGGATCTGGACCTCGGCTTCCTCGAACTGCCGAAGCTGACCTTCACGGACGCGGTGGTGCGCAACGTCGAACTGGACGGGGGTAAACTGTTCATACCGGGCGCGAACATCGCACCGGAGTGACGGAGAGTGCGATGGGTGCGGATCCCGGGTCGGGGCCTCACGGCCCCTGCGCGGAAGGCGCGCGACACCGCACTGTATGATGGTGTGGAATTTCTCGCCGCCGGACGGGCGGAGGGGGTTCGGCGTCTGTCAGACGAGGTCCGCCCGGTAAGGTCGGCCGCCGTCGTGGAGGCAGGAACCCACTGTGGCGCCGCCTGGTCGGCGTACTGGGAATCCCCGTGCGAACGGGGATGTGCGTACGTCGCAGACTGGTGAACTAGCGAAACCGAGCAGCAGGAGACTTCCGACTCATGTACGCGATCGTCAAGACCGGCGGCAAACAACACAAGGTGGCTGTCGGGGACGTCGTCGAGGTCGAGAAGCTCGAGGGCGAGCCGGGTTCCGAGGTCACCTTCCCGGCGCTGATGGTCGTCGACGGCTCCGAAGTCACCGCCGACGCCGACGCGCTCAAGAAGGTCTCGGTGACCGGTAAGCTGCTCGAGCAGACCAAAGGTCCCAAGATCCGCATCCACAAGTTCAAGAACAAGACCGGCTATCACAAGCGGCAGGGGCATCGGCAGCAGCTGACCCGCGTCGAGGTCACCGGCATCACCAAGTGAGGGCGTGAGAAGACATGTCGACCAAGAAGGGTGCGTCCAACTCTCGGAACGGCCGTGACTCGAATCCCAAGTTCCTGGGAGTCAAGCGTTTCGGCGGCCAACGAGTGAACGCTGGCGAGATTCTGGTGCGGCAGCGCGGTACCAAGTACCACCCCGGCGGTAACGTGGGACGCGGCGGTGACGACACGCTGTTCGCGCTCTCCGCCGGCTCTGTGGAGTTCGCCCACAGGCGCGGCCGCAAGTACATCAATGTTGTGCCGAGCGAGGCCTGAACCGGCTTCGGGCACACCCGTGTTTTTCCGCGAGGGGCGGGGTCGGTCACGTACCGAACCCGCCCCTCGACTGGTTTCAGCCCCGCTTGGAGGTTCCCGTGTCGCGCTTCGTCGATCGTGTGACGATTCATGTCACCGCAGGTGACGGAGGTAATGGTTGTGCCTCGGTGCACCGGGAGAAGTTCAAGCCCTACGGCGGACCGGACGGCGGCAACGGGGGCAAGGGCGGGGACGTCACTCTCGTCGTGGATCCCGGCGTGCACACGCTGCTGGACTACCACTACCGGCCCCACGTGACGGCCGAACGGGGCAAACAGGGACGGGGCAGCATGCGCAACGGGGCCTCGGGCACGGACCTGGAGCTGCCCGTCCCCGAGGGAACCGTCGTCTCCGACGCGGAGGGCAACGTGGTCGCCGACCTGGTGGGCGAGGGCACCAGGTTCGTGCTGGCCCGCGGCGGACGCGGCGGCCTGGGCAACGCGGCGCTGGCCTCGAAGGCACGCAAGGCCCCCGGTTTCGCCCTGCTGGGGGAGCCCGGCGAGAGCGGTGACTTCGTGCTCGAACTGAAGTCGGTGGCCGACGTGGGGCTGATCGGCTTCCCCTCGGCCGGCAAGTCCTCGCTGGTCTCGGTGCTGTCGGCGGCGCGTCCCCGGGTCGCCGACTACCCCTTCACCACGCTGACCCCCAACCTCGGAGTGGTGAACGCCGACGACAAGGTGTTCACCGTGGCCGACGTGCCCGGTCTGATTCCGGGAGCCAGCCAGGGGCGCGGACTGGGGCTGGAGTTCCTGCGCCACATCGAGCGCTGTGCGGTGCTGGTGCACGTGGTGGACTGCGCCACCTTCGAGCCGGAGCGCGACCCCCTCTCCGACATCGACGCCCTCGAACACGAGCTGGCCGAGTACACCCCGGCTCTGAGCCGGGAGCAGGGTGCGGTGGACCTGAACGAACGTCCACGCCTGGTCGTGTTGAACAAGATGGACATCCCCGACGCGCGCGCCATGGCGGATCTGGTGCGCGAACAGGTGCGGGAACGGGGCTGGCCCGTCTTCGAGGTGTCCACGGCCACCCACGACGGCCTGCGGGAACTGCGTTTCGCCCTGGCCGAGGAAGTGGAGAACTTCCGGGCCAACCTGCCCGCCCCCGAGCCGCCGCGAGCCACGGTGCGTCCGCGCCCCGTCGACTCCGGTGGGTTCGTCGTCGAGCCGGATCCGGAGGCCGAGGACGCCTACGTGGTGCGCGGTGAGAAACCGGAACGGTGGATCAGGCAGACCAGCTTCGACAACGAGGAGGCCGTGAGCTACCTGGCCGACCGACTCGCCAAACTGGGCGTGGAACAGGAGCTGGCCCGACAGGGGGCTCGCCCCGGCAGCCAGGTCACCATCGGTTCCGTGACCTTCGACTGGGAACCCACCACCCCGGAGGGCAACCTCGCCTCCGGGCCTCGTCGGGTCAGCGCGGACGAACGCAAGGCCGCCAAGCGGGCCCGCCGTGCCGGAACCACCGACGAGGCGGGCTTTCCCGCCGACAGCGGCGAGTACCACGAGGACACCGAGACGGACGAGGACGACCTGTGACGAGCTCCGAGACTGTCACCGCCGGACTCTCCGCCACACGGCGGGCCGTGGCCACCGCCCGCAGGATCGTGGTCAAGATCGGCTCCTCCTCGCTGACCACCACGGAGGGCGGTCTGGACGGGCGGAGACTGGACACGCTGGTGGAGACGCTGTCCCGTCGGGCGGCGGAGGGAAGCCAGGTGGTGCTGGTCTCCTCCGGTGCGATCGCGGCCGGCCTCGCCCCACTGGGGCTGGGCGGACGCCCCGGAGATCTGGCCACGCAGCAGGCCGCGGCCAGTGTCGGTCAGCAGGCCCTGGCCCACGCCTACGCGGCGTCCTTCGCCCGGTTCGGGCTGACGGTGGGGCAGGTGCTGTTGACCGCCGACGACGTGGTGCGCAGAGCGCACTACCGCAACGCGCGCCGGACCCTGCGGCGGTTGCTGAACCTCGGTGCCGTGCCCGTGGTCAACGAGAACGACACGGTGGCCACCGCCGAGATCCGCTTCGGGGACAACGACCGTCTGGCCGCGCTGGTGGCCCACCTGGTCGAGGCTGACGCGCTGGTGCTGCTCTCCGACGTCGACGCCCTCTACGACGGGGACCCCCGTCACGGGCGGGCGCGGGTTGTCCGTGAGATCGCCACGGCCGAGGACCTGGAGGGGATCTCGGTGGGGGGAACCGGTTCCTCCGGGCTCGGAACGGGCGGGATGACCTCGAAGGTGCAGGCCGCGCGGGTGGCCTGTTCGGCGGGAATCCCCGCCCTGCTGACCTCGGCGGAACTGGCCGAGGAGGCTCTCGGTGAGGCCGAGGTGGGAACCGTGTTCGGGACCACCGGCCCCCGACTCTCGGCCAGGAGGTTCTGGCTGGCCCACGCGGCGAGCGCCCGGGGCAGGCTGCACCTGGACGCCGGTGCGGTCTCCGCCGTGGTGCGGCGCCGTCGTTCCCTGCTCGCCGCCGGCATCACCGGCATGGAGGGTTCCTTCGAAGGGGGCGACGTGGTCGAGCTGATCGGTCCCTCCGGGGAGGTGGTGGCCCGAGGGGTGGTCGCCTATGACGCCTCCGAGCTGCCGGAGCTGATCGGCAGGTCCAGCCACGAACTGCCCGCCGAACAGCGGCGTGAGGTGGTGCACGCCGACGACCTCGCCCCGCTCGACTGACGGAACCGCCGGACCGGTTCGGTGTGCTCCGGTTCAGGTGGTGGCCAGGGTCAGGGGAAGCACCCCGACGGCACCCGCCCGACGCAGCAGTCGGCTCACGACCGTGAGGGTCCATCCGGTGTCGGTGTAGTCGTCCACCAGCAGCAGTGGCCCTCCGAGCCCGGAGAGGTCCCCGCCGGAGGGAACCTCGAAGCGGTTCCACAGTTCGGCCAGCCTCCGGGCGCTGTTCGGCCCGGCCGTGGGCGCGTGCCCGGAGACGGGAGAGACCGGGGGCAGCAGGGGAAGCCTGCCGATGGCGGCGATCCGTTCGGCCAGGCTCGACACCAGTTCCGGCCGACGCAGTGAGCCCACGGAGATCACCCCGGCCGGCCGCCGGGACCAGTCCCAGTCGGCCAGCACTCCCACACAGGCCTGCACCAGCTCCTCGGGAACCCCGGTGTCCGGGGCCTGCGGTGAGAGCAGCTCCCGGAGCCGGTTCCCCCAGCCGATGTCGGTCAACCTGCCGAGGGCGCGTCCCGGCTCGTGTTGTTCCCCTGCGGGAATCCGCCCGGCCACGTCGACACCGACCTCCTTCATCCCGGCGGGCCACATCCTGCGCGGCGTCAGGGTGGTTCCGGCCCGCCGCAGCTGGTGTTCGGCCTGCGTGAGCGTCTCCGCGGAGACCTCGGCGGTGAACCCCCGGCCGGTGCAGTTGTCGCACCGCCCGCACGGCCGTGCCCCGGGATCGTCCAACGCGGAGCGCAGGAACTGCATGCGACACCCGGTGGTGGTCAGGTAGTCGAGCATGGCCCGCTGCTCGTGCTCCCGCTGCTCGGCGATCCGCCGGTAGCGTTCCGCGTCGTAGTCCCACCGCCGGCCGGTGGCGGTCCAACCGCCCTTGACCCGGCGCACCGCCCCGTCCACGTCGAGCACCTTGAGGACCATCTCGATGCGGGAGCGGCTCAGCTCCACGTGGGGTTCCAGGGCGGCCGTGGAAAGCGGACCGTCGGCCTGTTCGAGGGTGTTCAGCACCGCCCGCACGGTCGACTCCGGCGGGAAGGTCAGCGAGGTGAAGTAGTCCCAGATCCGTTGGTCCTCCCTACCGGGAAGCAGCAGGACCTCGGCGCGGCGCACTCCGCGGCCGGCCCGGCCGATCTGCTGGTAGTAGGAGATGGGGGAGGGCGGCGCCCCCAGGTGGACCACGAAACCCAGGTCCGGCTTGTCGAACCCCATTCCCAGGGCCGAGGTGGCCACCAGGGCTTTCACCTCGTTGTTCAGCAGGGCCTGTTCGGCGGAACCGCGCTCGGCCGCCCCGGTCCGTCCCGAGTAGGCGGCCACCGTGAACCCCTGCCGGGTGAGGAAGTCGGCCACCTCCTCGGCGGTGGAGACCGTCAGCGTGTAGATGATGCCGGAGCCGGGCAGCGTGGGAAGGTTCTCCGCGAGCCAGGCCAGCCTGCGCGGCGTGTCCGACAGGTCGAGCACCCCCAGGTGCAGGCTCTGTCGGTCGAGTTCGCCGCGCAGCACCAACGGGGATTCGGTGGCGCCGTCGTCGCCGGTGACTCCCAGCTGCTCGGAGACGTCGTGCACCACGCGGTCGTTGGCGGTGGCCGTGGTGGCCAGCACCGGCACGCCCTCGGGGAGCTCGGCCAGCAGGCTGCGCAGCCTGCGGTAGTCGGGACGGAAGTCGTGTCCCCAGTCGGAGATGCAGTGTGCCTCGTCGACGACGAGCAGACCGGTGGTGTGGGTCAGCTCCGTCAGGACGTTGTCCCTGAACTCCGGATTGTTCAACCGTTCCGGGCTGACCAGCAGCACGTCCACCGCCCCCACGGCGACCTCCTCCTCGATCGAGGCCCACTCCTCAGGGTTGGCGGAATTGATCGTCGCGGCGTGCACCCCCGCGGCGGCCGCCGCCTCCACCTGGTTGCGCATCAGGGCCAGCAGCGGGGAGACGATGACCGTGGGGCCCTCTCCGAGTTCCCGCAGCAGCGCGGTGGCCACGAAGTACACCGCGGACTTGCCCCAGCCGGTCCGCTGCACCACCAGGGTCCGTTGGCGCTCCAGGACCAGCGCGCGCACCGCGCGCCACTGGTCCTCCCGGAGGGCGGCCTCCGGCCCGGCCAGAGCGCGGAGTCGTTGCTCGGCCATCTCGCGAAGTGCCTGTTCGTCCACGGGGGGATTCTTGCGCAGTCCCCCTCGGGCCTCGGGAACGGGCCGTGGGGCTCGCCCGGGGGCGGAGGGGTGTGTCGGTACCGACCACCCCGGCGGGACCTCGCCCGAGGAGTCCTTAGGCTGGGGGTGTGACTACCCACACCAACGCCGTAGACAGTGCGACCACCGTGGTCGGGGCCTCCGACGACGAGCACGGGCTGCGCGAGCGTGTCCGTTCCGACGCCCGACGGGCCCGCGCGGCCGCCACCGAGCTCGGACCGGCCACGCGGGACGCCAAGGACGCGTTGCTGCACGCCCTGGCCGAGGCGTTGCCCCGGCGCTGCGACGAGATCCTCGCCGCCAACGCCGCCGATGTCGAGTCGGCCCGCGCCGCCGGCGCGGAAGCCAGCATGGTCGACCGGCTGACCCTGTCCGAGGGGCGTGTCGCCGGCATGGCCGAGGGGCTGCGTGCCCTGGCGGAACTTCCCGACCCCGTCGGTGAGGTGGTGCGTGGCAGTGTGCTGGGCAACGGACTGCGCCTGCAGCAGGTCCGGGTGCCGTTGGGGGTGGTCGGCATGGTCTACGAGGGGCGCCCCAACGTCACGGTCGACGCCGCCGGTCTGGCCCTCAAGGCGGGCAACGCCGTGCTGCTGCGCGGGTCGGCCTCGACGGAGCGTTCCAATTCCGCCCTCGTGACGGTGTTGACCGACGTGCTGCGTGAGCAGGGCTTTCCCGAAGACGCGGTGCGTCTGCTGCCCTGCCACGACCGGGAGTCGGTGCGCCATCTGGTGACCGCGCGCGGACTGGTGGACGTGGTGATCCCCCGTGGCGGGGCCGGGTTGATCTCGGCCGTGGTCGAACAGGCCACGGTGCCCGCCATCGAGACCGGGGTGGGCAACTGCCACGTCTACGTCGACGCGGCCGCCGACCACGACACCGCGCTGAGGATCCTGCTCAACTCCAAGACGCGACGGACCAGCGTGTGCAACGCGGCCGAGACGCTGCTGGTGCACCGGGACCTCGCGGACTCCTTCGTTCCGGAGGCGGTGGCCGAGCTGCGGACCGCCGGTGTGACCGTGCACGCCGACGAGCGGGTCTCGCGACTGGTGGGGGACACCGAGGGTGTGGTGCCCGCTTCGGAGGAGGACTGGGACACCGAGTACCTGTCCTCGGACATGGCCGTCGCCGTGGTGGACTCCCTGGGGGAGGCGATCGAGCACATCTCCGCGCACGGTTCCGGGCACACCGAGGCGATCGTCACCGAGAACCTGAGTGCCGCCCAGCGGTTCACCGCCCGGGTGGACGCGGCGGCGGTGATGGTCAACGCCTCCACCGCGTTCACCGACGGCGGGGAGTTCGGCATGGGGGCCGAGATCGGGATCTCCACGCAGAAGCTGCACGCCCGCGGGCCGATGGCCCTGCCCGAGCTGACCACGACCAAGTGGCTGGTCTACGGCGAGGGGCAGGTGCGGCCCGCGAACTGAGCGCCGTGTGAGGCGTTGGTCCCCGCCGAGAGCACGGTGCGGTTGCCGGTGACCTCACGGGCCGGATGCTCTACCGTCGGTGTCCTGGTGTCTCGGTGTGGTGTCGGGAGGCGGGTGTGTGCGAGGACCGGCGATCACGGCGCAGACGTGATCCGAGCGCGACCAGGACGGCGTTGTTGCGGGCCGCCGCCGAGCTGTTCGCCGAACGTGGTTTCGAGCAGACGACGGTGCGGGACGTGGCGGCCAGGGCCGAGGTCAATCAGGCCCTGCTGTTCCGTTACTTCGGTTCCAAGCAGGAGTTGTTCGCCGAGGTGCTCAGCCGCAACAGCGAGACGCTGCTGGAAACCGTGCCCACGGCCGAGCTGCCGAGGCGGATCCTGGAGAGCGTGCTTTCCGAGGACGCCGTGGTGGGGGGTGAGCACACGCTGGTGGGGATGCTGCGTTCCTTCGGGGACGAGCGGGCCGCCCGCGTGCTGCGGGACGAGTTGGGCGAGTCCTACTCCCGGCGGTTGGCCCGGCTCAGTGACGCCGGGGACGCGCGGCTGAGGGCCGACCTGGTGCTCGCGTGGTTGTTCGGCATCGGGATGCTGCGTTCGGTGCTGCGCAAGTCGCCGTTGGCCGAGGCCGACGAGCGGGAGGTTCTCGAGCACGTGACCCGCACGGTCGCCCTGCTGCTGGAGAACTCCGAGTCCGGTGACCCGGCGGGGGAGTGAACTCGCCGAATTCCACCTTTTCGGAGGAGTGCACGGCCGGGAGCGGCTTCCTACCATGACTTTTGGTAAGCGGTTGCTTACTTTTGTCTCGTGTCCGGGAGCCGCACATGACCACGATCGACCCGACGCCGCGGACCTACCCCTTCAACACCCCCGACAGGTTGCGCCTGGACCCCTTCTACGCGGAGCTGCGCAGGCAGGAACCGGTCTCCCGGGTTCGACTGCCCTACGGGGAGGACGCCTGGTTGGCCACCAGGTACTCCGACGTCAAGACCGTCTTCGCCGACCCCCGGTTCAGCAGGGCCGCCGCCGTGGGCCGGGACGAGCCCCGCGCCCGCCCCACGGCGCAGCAGACCGGCATCCTCACGATGGACCCTCCCGAGCACACCAGGTTGCGCAAACTCGTGGCCAAGGCGTTCACCGCACGCAGGGTGGAGCAGCTGCGTCCCCGTGCCCAGCGGATCGCCGACGACCTGGTCCGGGGGATGCACCGGAAGGGCCCGCCGCTGGACCTCGTCGAGGAGTTCGCCCTGCCGCTGCCGATCACCGTGATCTGCGAACTGCTCGGAGTGCCCTACTCCGACCGGGAGGACTTCCGCGTCTGGTCCGACGCCTTCCTGTCCACGAGCAAACTCTCCGCGCAGCAGGTCGAGGACTACATCACGCAGATGCGGGGCTACATGACCGGACTGATCGAGCAGCGCCGCGCCCAACCCGCCGAGGACCTGTTGAGCGCTCTCATCCAGGCCCGCGACGAGCAGGACAAGCTCTCCGAGACCGAACTGGTGGACCTGGCCGTCGGCCTCCTGGTGGCCGGGCACGAGACCACGGCCACCCAGATTCCCAACTTCGTCTACGTGCTCCTGACGCACCCGAGCGAACTCGAATGGCTGCGGAACAACCCGGACCGGGTTCCCGACGCCGTCGAGGAGCTCATGCGCTTCGTGCCGTTGGGGGTCAACGCCGCCTTTCCCCGGTACGCCCTAGAGGACGTGGAGCTCGGCGGGGTGCTGATCCGCGCCGGAGAGCCGGTGCTGGCCAGCCTCGCCTCGGCCAACCGGGACGAGAGCGTGTTCGATGACCCGGAGGGGCTGGACCTCGCCCGCGAGTCCAACTCGCACATCGGTTTCGGGCACGGGCCGCACCACTGCCTGGGGGCCCAGCTCGCCCGGATGGAGCTACAGGTGGCCCTGGGGACGCTGCTGCGCGAGTTCCCCGGGCTGCGGCTCGGGGGAGACGAACAGGACGTGGTCTGGAAGAGCGGGATGCTGGTCCGCGGGCCACAGTATCTTCCGCTGGCGTGGGACTGACAACCCGAGAACGAGACGGACTGGAGGTCATCCGGGATGAGCTGGCGGGTAGAGGTCGACGGGCAGACCTGCATCGGATCGGGAATGTGCTCGGCGATCGCGGAGGGCTACTTCGCGGTGGAGGAGGGGGTCTCGCGTCCGCTGCACAGCGACGTCGAACCCAACGACGAGGTGGTGGACGCCGCGGAGTCCTGCCCGGTGGAGGCCATCGCGGTGTGGGAGCGGGCCTCGGGGCGGAAGTTGGCCCCCGAGGAGTGAACACCGCGACCCCGGTGGGAGGCTCCCGCCGCTCGGGTGAGGGACGCACCGGACGGGGGACCGCCCGTGGGCTCGCTCACCGGGCAGGCGCCTGCCCCTCCGGTGCCCTGTCGCGGCGGGTTAGGCTGGGACACCATGTCGCGTCCTCGCCGAATCGGCATCATGGGGGGAACCTTCGACCCCATCCACCACGGGCACCTCGTCGCCGCGAGTGAGGTCCAGGCTCAGTTCGGCATGGAACAGGTGCTGTTCGTGCCCACCGGGCAGCCGTGGCAGAAGGAGCACGAGGACGTCAGCTCGGCCGAGGACCGGTACCTGATGACGGTGATCGCCACCGCCTCGAACCCGAGGTTCTCGGTGAGCAGGGTGGACATAGACCGTGGCGGCCCGACGTACACGATAGACACCCTGTCCGACCTGCACGCCCAGTACCCGGACGCGCGGCTGTACTTCATCACCGGCGCCGACGCGTTGGAGCAGATACTGTCCTGGCACCGGGTGCAGGACCTGTTCGACCTGGCTCATTTCATCGGTGTCACCCGCCCCGGCTACGAACTCGACGACGAGCACCTGCCGCGGGGATCGGTCACCCTCGTGGAGATCCCCGCCATGGCGATCTCCTCCACCGGGTGCCGCCAACGGGTCTCCGCCGGACTGCCCGTCTGGTACCTGGTCCCGGACGGGATCGTGCAATATATCAGCAAACGCGGCCTCTACCGCCCCTTCGGCCAGTCACCAGCACCGGAGTGGGGACCCGCGTGAGCGGCGACACCCCACCCGCTCCGCGGGGCGGACGGGGCGTGTCCTCTCGACCTCCGTCGGGTGCTCCGGAAACCGGCGGATTCCGCGTTCCGGACACCGAGTGGTTATCCTCGTTCGAGGTATGCGGTCGCAGCACGTGACCACCGAGAGGAGCGATGTGGCAGCCAGCGAAGACGCCCGTGAACTGGCCCTGGTGGCGGCACGGGCCGCGTCGGACAAGAAGGCCGAGGACCTGATTCTGCTCGACGTGTCCGACCGGCTCGTGGTCACCGACTGTTTCGTGATCGCCTCCGCGCCGAACGAGCGGCAGGTCGACGCGATCGTCGAGTCGGTCGAGGAGAAGATGCGCGCGGCGGGAACGAAACCCGTGCGCAGGGAGGGCACTCGGGAGGGCCGCTGGGTGCTGCTCGATTTCGTCGACGTCGTCGTGCACGTTCAGCACTCCGAGGAGCGCGCCTTCTACGAGCTGGAGAGGCTCTGGAAGGACTGCCCGGTCATCGAGTTCGAGGAGGAGACCGGAGCGGCGAACCTCACCCGGAGCGACGACGAAGAGGACGACCAGGCGTGACCCTGCAGCGATTGGTGCTCTGGCGGCACGGTGAGACGGAGTTCAACGTGACCGGCCGCATTCAGGGACACCTGGACAGCGAACTCACCGAGGTGGGGCTGGAGCAGGCCAAACGGGCCGCCCCGGTGGTCGCCGAGTTCGCCCCCGAGGTGGTGGTGAGCTCCGACCTGCGCCGGGCACGGGCGACCGCGGCGGCTTTCGCCGAGGTCAGTGGCCATGAAGTTCGCTTGGACAAGCGGTTGCGCGAGACCCATGTCGGCGAGTGGCAGGGGCTCAGCGGGGCCGAGGTCGAGGACGGCTGGCCCGGCTGGATGGGAACCTGGCGGGCCCAGCCGACCTGGGCTCCCCCCGGAGGGGAGTCCAGGGTGGAGGTGGCCGAACGGGCTCGTGAGGTCGTACGCGAACTCGACGAGTCCTGTGGTGGAACGGCGCTGGTGTGCGCACACGGCGGGTTGATCACCGCGCTGACCGCCAGCCTGCTGGAGTGGCCGACGGAGATGTGGCCGAGTCTGGGCGGGGTGGGCAACTGCCGCTGGGCGGTACTGTCCCGGAACGCGGTGGGCAGACAGGGATGGCGGCTGCTGACCTACAACGGTGGGTTGCCGGAATGACCGCGGCCGCGAAGACGGGGCCCGGTGCGGCTTCCCGCGGTGGGCGAGGACGAGCGCGGGTTCTGCCGTGACCACGGCCGTGGTCACGGATTCGGCGGCCGGTTTGCCGCCGGAGCGGGCCGAGTCCCACGGCGTGCGCGTGGTACCGCTGCACGCCCGGGTGGACGACCACCCCGCCGGGGACGGGAGGATCCTCGCGACGGACGAGCTGACCGCCGCCCTCGAACAGGGCAGACGGGTGAGTACCGCCGGTGCCACGGTTCCGGAGCTCACCCGTGTGTACCGCGAGGCCCTGGACTCGGGGGCGGACTCTGTACTGTCCGTGCACCTGTCGGGAAGGCTGTCCGGCACCTGCGACGCGGCGCGGGTCGCCGCGCGCGAGGTGGACCCCGTCCGGATCCACGTGCTCGACTCCCGTTCCGTGGCGATGGGGCTGGGGTTCGCCGTGCTGGCGGCGGCGGAACGGGCGTTCTCCGGCGCGACGGTGTCCGAGGTGTCCGGTGCGGCGGAACGCGCCGCCTCGCGTGCCGCCGTGCTGTTCTCGGTGCGGACGCTGGAGTATCTCCGTCGAGGTGGACGGATCGGCTCGGCGGCGGCGTTGGTGGGCACGGCGCTGTCGGTCAGACCGCTGCTGCGGGTGCGGGACGGTGCGATCGAGGCCGTGGAGAAGGTCCGTACCACGAACAGGGCCCTGAACAGGCTGCTGGAGCTGGCCGTGGCCACCGCCGGGGCGCAACCCGGGGTGGCGGTGGCCGTGCAGCACCTGGCGGCTCCGCGCCGGGCGAACGAGCTGGCCTCCTCGTTGGTGCGGCGTCTGCCCTCGTGCTCCGACTGCGTGGTCTCCGAGATCGATCCCACCGTCGGGGCGCACATCGGCCCCGGCGCGTTGGGAGTGGTCGTGCTGCCCGGCGGATGGCACGGGGCTGACGCGGAGAGCCCGCCCGGCGCGGAGGACCGGTGAGGAGCCGGCAGCCGAACCTCCCGTGAGTGGGAAGTGTTCGTCCACAACCAGCGCTGTTGTGCACAGGAGGACGGATCGTCCGTTCCGCCTCTCCGCGAGGCCGGGCTAGCTTCGCGCCATGTCCGACTCTTTCTCCCGCCGTGGCGCCGAAGGGTCCGCCGAGCCCGGTCGGCACGCCACCGAGCCACCCGCGCGTCGACGGTTGCGGGAACTGATGGCCGATTCGGATCCGAACGAGGAGGGGGATGCCGCCCCCGAAC
>NZ_PVSR01000039.1:0-35655 GCF_003001495.1 Actinopolyspora mortivallis | reverse complement strand
GTCCGGGGCGGCGTGGCCTCCGAAGGGGAGTTCGGGGCTCCGGGGGTGTCACCGGGAGGGGAGACGTCCGGCTCGGAACCGGCGTCCGGTCCGGAGGACGGATCCGCCCGCGAGTCCGGGGACGAGGGGGAGTCCGGCCCACTGCCCGGAGCGGAGTCACCGAACCGGGACCGGTGCCCGCCGACGACGTCGGTGCCGAAGGTCTCGTCGAACTTCTTCCAGGTGCTCGTGGCGAACCTGTCGGGGATCTCGCCGATCCCGTCGGCGACCTTCTTGCCGAACCTGCCGAGCGAACTCATGATCTCGCCGAAGACCTCGACCATCTTCGCCAACTTCGGCGAGACGTTGCTGATCGTCCTGACCAGCTTCTGGACGACCTCGGCGATCCTGGTGACGGTCTTGGAGACGAAGACGGTGGCCTGGGTGGCCACCACCGGGGTGCCGAGACCGAGGGTGCCGATCGCCTCCAACGCGTAGGTGATCAACCGGGAGACGCAGTCGGCAACCAGGTCGCGGACGAACTCACGCACGAACGAGACGACCTCGCCCATGATCGTCACGACCGAGCTGATGGTGCTCGCCAGCTCGGCGGCACCGGACAGCGCCTCACCTCGTTTCGCGGCGTGGTTGCGGTAGGCGTCGCCGGCGTCCCCGATCCACCGCGTGATGTCGGTCTCGACGGCCTGGCCGTACTGCCGGGCGGCGGCGGTGACCTCCTCGGAGACGTTGGCCCAGGTCTGCCCGTAGGCCCGGACCCCGTCGGGGTCGCCCGCGAACCAGTCCAGGGCCTCCTGGAGGGGCTGCACGTGCTCGATCAGCCACGACAGCCCGTACGACATCAGCGTGCCGATCGGGTCGACCGCGAGACTGGCCGCCTCCATCGCGAGCCCGCCGTAGGCCAGTCCCGACTCGACCCAGCTCGAACCGTCCTTGAGGCTGCTGACGTCGTTGACGGACTCGACGATGCCGATGCCGGTGCCCCACCCCGCCTCCCCGGTTCCTTCGGTGAGCGGGCCCGGGCCGTCCTGCGCCTGTTGTTCCTGCTCGACGAGGGGATTGTTCATGTCCGGATCTCACCGAGCATGTCGCTGTTGTCCTTGTCCACGGACTCGTAGGTCCGCGCGGCGTCCCGGAGGTTCTCGGCGGTGTCCCGCATCCCCTCGACGGCCTTCTTCAGCGTGTCGATCCCGTGCTGCTCCACCGGGTCCAACATCCACGCGAAGGGGCGACACAGGATCCCGTAGGCGTCGTTGTCCAGGGAAACCTGCTGCGAGGCGTCCACGGCCGTGTTCAGCCGATCCACAACTTCATCCACTGTGGACGCGTGTGCGCGCAGTTCCTCGGGAGTGACGTGCACCTGCTCGGACATCGGCGAACTCCCCTCGACGTGGAAGGATCAACGCAGGAAGGACCGGTTCTCGAAGTCGTCGTCATCGTCGTCGGGCTCCTCCGGCCGCCGCGAGCGCGCGGAGCGTTCCGGGCCCGGTTCGGCTGCGTCCTCGTCCTCCGGACCCAGGTGCATCTCCCGCACACCGGCCCCCGGAGTCCGTGGCTCGTCGGGCTGCTCCTCCGCCGGAGGCTCCGGAAAGCTCTCGCGGGCCTTGCTCAGGACGTGCTGGACGGCCGGGTCCTCGGTGCCGACCGTCTCGGCGGCGGCCTGTCGCATGAGCTCCGGCAGCCTCGACCGCGCGCACCGCACCGCACGCATGATCTCGGAGGAGAGCTTCGACATCGACCGGTTGGCGGCGTGTTCGGCCAGGTGCAGGTCCCGCAGAGTCCCGTCCGAGCCCACGGTCACGCTGACCGCTCCGTCCTCGGAGGACTCGGTCACCGAGATGGCCTCGATCTCGGCCTGCATCCGGCCGAACCTCTCGGCTTTCTCGGTCGCGCGCTCCTGCCACTGCCGGACCATCCGCTCCGTGGCCCCGACGTCCGCGCCGAAGTCCTCGGGCAACCCGCCTCCTCGTCAGAACCTCCCGTTCCGGGCAACGTAACGACTCCACAGCGGACTCCGCGGCGTTTTCCGAGGAAAATGGCCGAAACGGCCGTACACATTGCTCCGAACAGAGCAGTCGAGAGTCGAGGGTGACAGAAGAACGTTTCGGGGGAGAGCCCCGGGATTCGAGGAGCGAATCCGGCCTTTCACACGAACGGACCAACGCCGGTGGCCGACAACAGACACGGTGTCGATTCCCTCACCGACAACCAGCGAAAACACTTCCGGCGCTCCGGTCGACGTGGGTACCGGAACCCGTCACGCCGGTTCAGTGACCCTCCCGTGCACTGTTTCCTTTGGTCGGGTGCGACGACAACCGGGCACCGAGGACCGCATTCAGCGGTTCGTCCACCAATCGTCCCCGGCGGTCTCACCTCTCCGTCGGCGAAACTCCCGACCGAACGGAGCATCCGACCGGTGGACCAGAATCGCGCCCCACCAGACGAGCTCACCACACCGCCCCCAACCACGAACACCGGTTCACCGAGCACCACGATCACCAAAAAAAACAGAAGTTCGACGATCACGTGAAGCTTGATAGGTCACGGAACCCCCGGCTACAGTCGCACTGTCGCTCTCAACGATCAGTACAATCTGGTCCACGGAAGGAGAACGAACACTGGGGACATGATTTTCTTCCCGTTCCGCCGATTCTCCGGTCCGGAACGGACACACGGCGAACCGCGACCGTGCCCATCACACCAGATCGCCACTGACGTTCTCCCGTTTTCCGCCGAAGCGTCCGCGCGACGAACCGGGGTCGCACCGCACGCACTCGCATGGACCGGGGAACAGGGGAAAGCACACCGAAGTGGTTCCATCCACCGATTTCAGTCACGAACAGAAGGATCAAGCCAAGGTGCGACGAACTGCGATCCTCCGTCCGGAGCAGGAGTCACCAGTTGAACACGGAAAACGGAAACAGGAAACTCGTCTCCCAGGACCAGGTCAGTGCAGGCGCGGAAGGGTGGCACCGCGACGCGTTCAACGACATCGCGGCGCGGTTGACGAGCAGGGATTTTCCGTGCATCTTCTCCAGGAACGCCTTCAGGAAACGGATTCTGAAGTTCCTCTTCGTGGAGGACATCACGGAGCGCGGAATCCGACACCTGGCGGAAGGTCTCACGGAGTACGTCGACATATCCGAGGAATGGGACGGAAACCTGGATACGTCTTATCCACTCGTCGCGGCGTTCTCACCGGACATCCTGGGAGACAGGCACTCCGTCGCCGATTACCACGCCTTCGGATGGGAGGTTCTGCAAAAACTTCACGAGGTCGACCCCGCCCCCTGGCCCGAGGAGATCGGAAAGGACCCGGAATCCGGCACCTGGTCCATGTGTTTCAACGGAATGCCCCTGTTCTGCAACATGAGCAACCCCGGACACCGGGCACGCCGCAGCCGCAACCTCGGCAGGCACTTCACTCTCGTCATAAACCCGCGGGAACGCTTCGACATCTTCGCGGGAGACACCACGAGCGGACGCAACGTCCGTTCGAACATTCGTAACCGGGTGGAGCGGTACGACGGACTGCCCCACTCCTGGCAACTCGGCACCTACGGATCCGAGTCCCTCGAATGGCAACAGTACGGACTGCTGGAGGAGAACACGGAACGGACGGACAAGTGCCCCTTCAGGTTTCGGGGGCCCTGACCCGATCCCTCGGTGGGAACAGCTCCCACCCACGACACCGAGACATCTGTACCACCACGTGAAGGACGAGGTTCACTGCTGATGTTCGACCTCATCGTCTCCCGGGGACGCGTAGCCGACCGCGAAGCGCGGATGATCGAGGGCGCGGTACGCACCGCGCGAGAGCTGGAAAGTCGCTACGGGGTTCGTGCCGAGTACGTCGGCACTCCCGCCCCGCCCGCTGACGACGACTGGAGCGTCAGCCTTCCACGGGCCAAGGACACCCTCGACGGGTTGCGGAAAGCGATGTCCGACAGCGTTCGGAACGACGGCCTCACGGTCATGACCTCGAACACCTGCTCGGCCAGTCTCGCCACGCTTCCGGTGGTGGCGCGGCAGTACCCGGATGCCGTGGTGCTCTACGTCGACGCGCACGGCGACTTCAACACCCCGGAAACGACGGACACCGGCTACCTCGGCGGGATGGTGCTGGCCGGTGCGTGCGGACTCTGGGACAGCGGTCACGGTTCCGGACTCCGGCCCGAGCAGGCCGTCCTCGTCGGAACACGCGACATCGACGAGGGGGAACGTGAACTCGTCGACTCGGCGGGAGTCCGGGTCATTCCCCCGGAGGAGGCCAACGGGAAGAACGTTCTCGACGCCGTCGACGGCGCACGAGTGTGGGTCCACATCGACTGGGACGTGCTCGACCCGAACACCCCGGTCCCGGCCGACTACGAGGTTCCGGGCGGCATGATGCCGGAACAGATCCGCGACATTTTCGAGTCGATTCCGCCGGAACAGCTGCTGGGAATCGAGCTCGCCGAGTTCAACGCCCCGACCGACGAGGAAAGCACCGAAAAAGCGGTGTCCGTCATCATCGACATGGTTTCCCCCGCCCTGGAGGCCGCCCGCCCCTCCTGACCAGCGACCCGTACCCGGGACTGACCGTTGCCCCGCCGGACTCCCGGCGCGACCGTACCGAGGAAGTCCCGACACCACGTGATCCGATCCGCCTCTTTCCGGGACTCTGCACGCATGGAATCGCTCAGAACCTCAACGGAACTTCGCTTCAGCAAGATGCACGGGGCGGGCAACGACTTCGTTCTGCTCGATCTGCGCGAGACGGATCCCCCGTCACCGGAAGTGTGCCGAGCGTTGGCCGACCGTCACACGGGAGTCGGTTGCGACATGATCCTCGGCGTCCGGACTCCTCGGAGCACCGAGGCCGTCGCCTCCTTCGACATCCGAACGGCCGAGGGGGCGCCCGCACGACAGTGCGGGAACGGAGCACGCTGTGTCGCCGCCTGGCTCCTCCGGGCGGATCTGGCAACGGGCCCTCGGTTCGCTCTCGACAGCCCGTCCGGTACGCACACGGTGGAGGTGCTGGACGAGCACACCTTCACCGTCGACATGGGCACACCACGGTTCGTTCCGGGCCGTTCCTCCGGCGCGCCGGACTTCGGGGAGGAGTGCCACCACGTCGATCTCGGTCACGGTCCGCGCCCACGCTTCACCTCGGTCCACCTCGGTAATCCGCACGCCGTGATCGAGGTGGCCGACGTCGACACCGCACCGGTCACCGGAGTGGGGCCGGCGTTGCAGAAATCGCCCCTGTCCCCGTCCACGGTCAATGTCGGCTTCGCCGAAGTCGTGTCACGGGAGCGCATCCGCCTGCGCGTGTACGAGTACGGAGCGGGCGAGACCCTCTCGTGTGGCAGTGGCGCCTGTGCCGCCGTGGCGGCGCTGGTACGACGCGGACGCGTCGACGACTCCGTCTCCGTCTCCCTGGCCGGCGGGGAGCTCCACGTCACCTGGCCGGATCCCGCCGCCCCCGTCCTGCTGACAGGTCCCGCGGCGTTCGTCTACGAAGGACGGTTACCTCATGCCTATCCATGACAGTATTCTCGACACGGTCGGTCGCACGCCCGTGATCAGGCTCAACAGGATCGCCCCGGAGCACGTCACGCTCTACGCGAAGGCCGAGTCGTTCAATCCCGGTGGGTCGGTGAAGGACCGGCTGGCGCTCTCCGTCGTTCTCGACGCCGAGGCGAGGGGGGAACTGGAACCCAACGGCACGATCGTGGAGTGCACCTCGGGCAACGTGGGAATCGCCCTGGCGATGGTGGCCGCCGCGCGCGGTTACCGCTTCGTGGCGGTCATGGGCGACACCTACTCCACGGAACGGCGCAAACTCATTCGTGCGTACGGCGGTAAGGTCCTCCTGTTCCCCGGTTCCGAGGGCAGCGCCGGAGGCAATCGCAGGGCGGACGCCCTGGCGGAGAAACACGGATGGTTCCGCCCCAGACAGTTCGAGAACCCGGCGAACCCGGCCTACCACCGGGAGACCACGGCCTCGGAGATCCTCGGTGACTTCGCCGGAAAGCGGCTGGACCACTTCGTCACCGGCTTCGGCACCAGCGGAACGGTGACCGGAGTCGGTCAGATGCTGAAACGGGCCCGTCCCGAGGTGCGGGTCACCGCCTTCGAGCCGGAGAACGCCGCGGTGCTGGCCGGCAACGAGTGGAACGTGCACGGGATCCAGGGCCTCGCTCCGAACTTCGTCCCCGAGGTACTCGACGAGAGCGTCATCGACGACCTGCTGACCTGCGACGAAGTGGTGGCCCGCGACACCGCTCGCCGACTCGCCGCGGAGGAGGGGATATTCACCGGCATCTCCGCGGGTGCCACCGTCGCGACAGCGCTGCGTGTCGCGGAGAACGCTTCCGAGGGGGCGGTCCTGCTCGCGATGCTGCCGGACACCGGCGAGCGCTACCTTTCCACGTTCCTGTTCGAAGGAACGAACGAAGGCTCCGACGACGAGTGGTTGGCCTCCCTCGACACCGAGACCCACGAATCCCGGCCCCAAGGGGGAACAGGCTTATGAGGGAATTCGTCCCCCCGTCCACTCGTTTCGTCGACCTTCCCGACGGATTCGCGATGCACCGGGGAGGAACCCTGCACGGTGCCCGGATCGCCTACGAGACGCTGGGGCGGCTGAACGCGGCGCGCGACAACGTCATCCTCATCCTCACGGGACTCTCGGCCGACGCGCACTCGGCTTCGCACGCGGACGACCCCAGCCCGGGCTGGTGGGAGGCCATGCTGGGGCCGGGAAAGCCCATCGACACGAACAGCTGGTACGTCGTCTGCATCAACTCGTTGGGCAGCTGCAAGGGTTCCACCGGGCCGGCCTCGGTCAACCCACGCACGGGCGAGCGCTATCGGCTCGACTTTCCGTCCTTGTGCATCGAGGACATCGCTGACGCGGCGGCCAGCACCGTACACGCCTTGGGATTCGAGCGTCTCGCCTGTGTCATAGGGACCTCCATGGGGGGAATGAGTGCGCTGTCCCTGTTGGCTCGGCACCCCGGTATCGCGCGCACCCACATCAACGTCTCCGGAGCGGTGCACGCGCTTCCGTTCTCGATCGCGTTCCGGTCCCTGCAACGCGAGGCCATCCGCCGTGACCCGCACTGGAACCGTGGCCACTACGACGCGGAGAGCTATCCCCGGCACGGCATGCTCACGGCACGGAAGCTCGGCATGATCACCTATCGCTCCCCCCGGGAGTGGGAGGACCGTTTCGGCCGGGCGCGTACCGAGAGGGGCCTGCGCACCACCGACGAGCCGTTCGCCCCGGACTTCGAGGTGGAGAGTTTCCTGGAGTCACACGCCCACCGGTTCCTGCGTGGTTTCGACCCCAACAGCTACCTCTACCTGAGCTACTGCATGGACCAGTTCGACCTGGGTGAGTCGTGCGGGAGCACCACCGGTGAGGCACTGTCCAGGATGGACCTGGAGAAGGCCTTGGTCATCGGCGTGGAGACCGACATTCTCTTCCCTCTGCGCCAGCAGCACGACATCGCCGCAGGGCTGAGTTCGGGAGGGACCGACGTCCAGTTCCTCCCCGTCGACTCCCCACAGGGGCACGACGCCTTCCTCTCCGACCCGGACCGGTTCGGCCCCCCGATCTCCAAGTTCCTGTCGGTGGGCTGACGGAAAAACACCTCACAGGCCTTCTGCTCCAACGAACGGAGGACGACGTGTCCGAGTACGGCCCGAAGACGGCTCTCGTGACCGGAGCCACTCGAGGAATCGGATTCGAAACCGCACGTCAGCTCGCGGAAAAGGGAGTTCGCGTTCTCCTCTCCGGACGTGCTCACGGCCCGACCGTCGAAGCGGCGAGGAAACTGCGGGAATCCGGCCTGGAAGTCGACCCTCTCGTACTGGACGTCACGAACACGGACAGCGTTTCCGCGGCCGTCGCCCACGTCGAAGACGAACACGGCCGCCTCGACATCCTGGTCAACAACGCGGGAAGCCGCGTCGAGAAGTACGGCAGAAACCCCTCGGAGCAGCCGTTGCGCCAGTGGCGCGAGACGTTCGAGGTCAACCTGTTCGGTCTCGTCGGGGTCACCTCGTCCTTCCTGCCGCTGATCCGCCGGTCCGAGGCGGGACGCATCGTCAACGTCTCCAGTTTGCTCGGTTCGTTGACCCGGCACAGCGACACCGACTCCTACACGTACAGCTCCACGTTCAAGTCGCTTCCCGCCTACAGTGCCTCGAAGAGTGCGGTCAACTCCTGGACGGTGCATGTGGCCTTCGAGCTGCGCGACACGCCGATCAAGGTCAACTCCGTGCATCCGGGTTACACCAGGACCGACATGAACGAGGGCGGCGGGGACCTCGAGGTCGCGGACGGTGCCGCGACGAGCGTGCGCATGGCACTGCTCGACGGCGACGGCCCGACCGGCAGCTACGTGCACATGGGAGAAACCGTGCCGTGGTGACTCGTTCCGTCACGGACTTCTCCGCCCGGAAACCGTTGTTCGCCCAGGATTGGATCCGCCCATGAGAAGTGTCGCCCTGGTCACCGACCGAGAGAGTCTGCCGGTCGATTACGACATGCCCCTGTTGTCGGAGGCGTGTCAGGAGGTCGGCGTGAAAACCGAGGTGTGCGACTGGAAAGAGCCCTCCACCGACTGGTCGCGTTTCGACGCCGTCCTGCTGCGCTCCCCCTGGACCTACATGGACCGTCCCTGCGAGTTCCTGGAGTGGTGCGAGCGGGTCACCGAGGTCACGCACCTGCACAACTCCCTGCCCGTCGTGCGTTGGAACTGTGACAAGCGCTACCTGAAAGATCTCGCCGCCGGCGGGGTCCCGACCGTGCCGACCCGGTTCGTCGGCCCCGGTGTGGACCCGCTGTCGGCGGTGCGGGAGTTCTTCTCCGCGCATCCGGATACCGAGGAAGTCGTCGAGAAGCCCACGATCGGTGCCTACTCGAAGAACGTGCGACGTTTTTCCCGTTCACAGATCGCCGAGGCAGCCGCGCACGTCGAGCGGCTGGTCGGAAACGGCGGTCACGTCATGATGCAGCCCTACATGGACTCGGTCGACCGGAACAGCGAAACCAACCTGAGCTGTTTCGGGGGCGTCCACAGTCACGCCATCAGCAAGAGCGCCATGCTCCTGCCGGACGGCACGGTGAACGTGCCCACCTTCGAAAGTCGTGGGGCACGGCACGCCGACGAGGACGAACTCGCCGTGGCCGAGGCCGCGCTCCGTGCCGCGCAGGCGCACCTGGAGTTGGAGAACCCGCCGCTCTACGGGCGTGTCGACCTGGTCCGGGGGGACGACGGCAAGCCGCTGGTGCTGGAGCTGGAGCTGTGCGAACCCTCACTCAACCTTCCCTTCGCCGAGGGCAGCGCGCTGCGGTTCGCCCGGGCGCTGCTCGAACGTCTGGACTCCCGGGTGTCACGGGCGGGGAACCGGTGACGGTGCGGCCGGGATCAGGGTGTTCCGAGCAGCGTCGCGACGGCTGCGCGCGCCTGACGGGCCGGGGCGGGGTCACCACTGATGCCGGCCGTCACGATGGCTCCTTCGGCGAGCAGGAAAACCGGCTCGACCACCGGCATCCCGGTGGCGTGGACCCACGTCGCGATCTGGTCGCGGAATGCCTGCTTGTGTGACCGGACTTCGGCCAGCACCGCCTCGGATGACGGGCCCAGTTCGCCGCTGACGTTGATCCAGGCGCATCCGCGGAAGCCGGGTTCCGCGAACCACTCGGCAAGCCAGTCGAAGATCGTGAGCACGCGCTCGCGGGGATCCGCGACCGACTCCACGCGGGCGGTCAGGCTTGCTCTCCACCACTGGTCGCGACGTTCGAGCACCGCCACCACGAGGTCCTCCTTCGCCGCGAAGAACCGGTAGATCCGCTTCAGCGGAAGGCCGGATGCCGCACGAACCTCGTCCATGCCGACCGCCCGGACGCCTCGCTCGTAGAAGAGCCTCTCCGCCGCGTCGAGCAGGACCTCACGGTCCCGACGGTTCTGTTCCTCGGTGATCGGGGCTGGCATCCGGGCTCCCTGGTATTGAGAACGTACGTTCTCTATCATAGACCCCACTGACAGAGAACGTGCGTTCTCAACCTCGACGCCGGGAGACAACAATGCCGGAAGACCGCCCGCCCCACCCACCGTTCACACAGGAGACGGCCCTGCACAAGGTCCAGGCTGCCGAGGACGCATGGAACACCCGCGATCCGCACCGGGTGGCACTGGCCTACACACCGGACTCGACGTGGCGGAACCGGGACACGTTCGTCCACGGCCGCGAGGAGATCATCGCTTTCCTGACGCGGAAGTGGGAGCGCGAACTGGACTACGCGCTGCGCAAGAGCCTCTGGAGTTTCCACGGGAACCGGATCGCCGTCCGTTTCCAGTACGAGTGCCACGACGCGGAGGGCCAGTGGTGGCGCAGTTACGGCAACGAACTGTGGGAGTTCGACGAGCGTGGCCTCATGCGGCGCCGCGAGGCGAGCATCAACGACGTCGCCATCCCCGAAACGGATCGGCGCATCCACGGCCCTCGGACCGAGGACGAGTACGGCGTCGACATCCCGCTCGGATAGTTCCGGCACCACCCCTTCGCCCGGCGACAACGGTTCGTTGTCGCCGGTGACGCCCTCCCCGACTTCCGGGTGGCTCTCAACGGGACGGGGTTTCGGCCCGGCTGGCGCCCGCCCTCGTCCCGCGCCGTCTGATGGAGTCGAGGGCTCGCCGCGACCACTCCGAGTGCTCCCGCTCGCCGAGCCGCTCCTGACACAGTCGGTGTAATCGCGTCCACACGCGGTCCTGACTCCACTCCACGAAACGCCGGTAGACTGTGGGCCAGCACGCGCCGAAAACCGGGGGCAGCTGTCGCCAGGCGCAGTCGGTGACGGCCGCGAACACGATCGCCGCCAGCACTTCCCGGTCATCGGCTCGACGTCGTCCTCCGCCCTGCGGCCGTCTCACCACCGTCGGGGGAACGACCTCCCGGAACAGTTCCCAGAGCTCGTCGGGTACCAGACGTTCGACAAGACCCGGCATATCCCGTCAACACCTTCCTCGACCACGGAGTTCGACACCCACGGCGGCCTGTTCCGGCAGCCCCGGGCAGAGGCGGAACCGGAACCTCCGTTCGTTCCCGTTCGTGTTCCGCGTGAGCGGCCGGAACCACCACTCGTGACACCGAGGGTGTCATCTTTTGACACGCTGCGTGACGACAATGCAGGTGAGCACGATTACGGTGGTCAGCGGTACGGCCGCGCTGAAGTGTTCGCCGAGCAGGAGTACGGACCACACGAGTGTCAGCAACGGCTGGGCGAGCTGGAGCTGGCTCGCCCTCGTCACGCCGATGAGCCCCATACCGCGGTACCAGACCACGAACGCTCCGAACTGTGACACGGCGGCGATGTAGGCCAGCCCGACGAGAGCCTTCGCCGTGAGGTGCACCGGTTCGGACGGCAGCGCCCACGCGGACACCACGATGTTGACCGGGGCGGCGAGCACGACTCCCCAGGCGATGACGCGCCAGCCCGGCATGCGCGCCGACAGGCGTCCCCCCTCGGCGTAACCGGCCGCGCAGACGAGGAGAGCGCCGAAGAGGTAGAGGTCGGCGACCGTGGGCTGCCCCTGGTTCTGCAGAAGCGTGAACGTGATGACGGTAGCCCCACCGACTCCGGCCGCGGCCCAGAACACGGCCGGTTCGCGGCGTCGTGTTCGCAGGGCGGAGATCATCGCGGTCGCCATCGGGAGCGCACCGATGACCACCGCCGAGTGCGCCGAGGAAGCGGTCTGTAGCGCGAGGGTCGTCAACAGGGGGAACCCGAGCCCGCATCCACCGGCGACGACGGCGAGCCCGGGCCAGTCGGAGCGGTCCGGCAGCGGTGCCCGCGTCGTGAAGAGCGCCACGGCCGCTATGACGGCGGCGAGCACGCCGCGAACTCCGGTGGCGCTCCAGGGGCCGAACCCGTCCAGTGCCCACACGGTGCCCGGAAAACTCAGGGAGAAGCCCAGGACGCCGAGCGCGGCGAACAGCGTCCCGTTCGGTTTCGGCAGTAGCGATACTGACCGAGTGTCGATAGTGCTACGATACGTATCCATGTCTGATGATAGCAGTGCCCACGAGCTGGCCAAGATCCTTGCTCGTGAGATCGAGGAAATGCCCGTCGGAGCCCGCCTCCCGACACACCGCGAACTCGTGCGGCGCTTCGGGGTCAGCGCTACTACGGTTTCCCGGTCGCTGGCGCTGCTCACCCAGCGGGGACTCATCACCTCACGGCCGGGAGCGGGCAGCTTCCGGGCCGAGACGCGGCCGAGCCCACGCACCGGCAACACCTCGTGGCAGGAGGCGACCCTGGAACTGACGAACCGTCTCGACTCCCCGACGGGTGCTGCCCGCGGATTCAAAACTGCTGCGCTGCTGGGAACGCTCGCCACCTCGGAACCCGAGGTCATCGACCTCAACGGCGGCTATCTCCACCCCGAGCTGCAACCACTCACCAGACTCGGCACCGCACTCTCCCGAGCCGGACGACGTTCGCAGGCGTGGGCGTTCCCGCCCGTCGGAGGAATCCCCGAACTGCGCGACTGGTTCGTCTCCGACATCGGTGGAGGTCTCAGTCGCCACGACGTTCTCATCTGCGGCGCGGGACAAAGTGCCCTGTCGACCGCGCTGCGCGCCCTGTGTCAGCCGAACGACCCGGTCGTCATCGAGTCGCCGACCTATCCGGGGACGATAGCGGCCATCCGCGCCGCCGGCCTCCGGACGATCCCGGTTCCACTCGACCGGGAGGGGCTGCGCACCGACTACCTGGAGCAGGCGCTCGCCCGCACCGGAGCACGTGTCGTCATCGTGCAGCCCCTGTTCCAGAACCCCGCGGGAGTGAGTCTCTCCGAACGTCGCCGGCACGAGATCCGAACCACAGCCCGCCACTACGCCGCGTTCGTCATCGAGGACGACTTCGCCCGGCACCTGGCACACACGGACTCCGGGCAGCTTCCCCCTCCGATGATCGCCGACGACCCCGACGGCACCGTCATCCACGTCCGGTCACTGACCAAAGTGACCTCACCGAATCTCCGCGTCGGCGCGTTGGCCGCCCGTGGTCCGGTGGTCACGAAGCTTCGCTCCGCCCACGTCGTCGACACGATGTTCGTTCCCGCCCCCTTGCAGTACACGGCACTCGAAGTCATGACCGCCCCGGGATGGAAGCGCGCGCTGAACACACTCGGCTCGGCCCTGCGACAACGCCGGGAGGTCGCCGTCGAGGCGGTGGAGGCGACGTTCGGTCCGCACGCCCTGGCCGTTCGACCGCGCGGCGGCTACCACCTCTGGGTGTCGCTACCCGGGCACCTGGACGGCGAACAGCTCACCGCCGCAGCGCTGGCAAACGGTGTCGCCCTCACCTGCGGAGACAACTACTATCCCACCGAGAGCAACGCCGCACGCGTCCGGATCAGCTACGTCGCCGCGGCCTCGGCCACGGAGGTCGACGCCGGTGTCCGCCGCCTGGCACCTCTTCTCGTGGAACAGTGACCGGGTTGCCCCCAGCGGAGTCGGCCGGGGCACGTCACCGCCCGAACGGGTCCGAAAACCCGACGAAAACCAATAACGGTGCGGGTGTGGCCACCCGCACCGTCTGCGAGATCAGGGTCGGACCAGCAGGTCACCAGTCTTCGTGACCGCAGTCCTCGAGGTAGGCGAACTGTCCGTGCCTGAGATACTTGTAGTCGACGCTACCCCCGCCACCGACTGACAGGCACTGCGAATCGGGCTGGTTGTTGATAACCATGCGGAGGTCCATCTGTTCACCACACTTGTTCGTCACCGTGGTGGTCTGATCCCAGATGTGGATCTTGGTGTCAACCTTGAGACAGTCCGGCCACGGGGCCGCGTTCGCCGCGGGGGCAGTAAAGGTCAGACTCCCCAGAACGAGAACCGCTCCGGCGGCGAGTTTGGACAACCTGCCCAACAAGGGTGTGGTCTCCTCCTCTCCTTCGTATCTCATGTGGACGTTCACTATCCATACCCGAAAAGGACTTTTCGGTCAAGACCGGCCCAGCTCCCACACCCGCGTGGGCTCGCCGGGAACGGAAAGCGATCACGGCGAAACGCGGGGAAAACGTGCGGCAGAGGCCAGAGCCGGTCTGCCGCGAAACTCGGTGATGACAACAGCATCACTGGGCTTCGCCGGTGGGGGTCAGCACCGGAGTGAAGCGATCAACACAACGATCCCGCCTCCTCGCTCGATCACGACCGCAGAGCGAGACCCGTGCACGCGATCGGGTTTGTCCGGGATCAGTACGACTCCGGCTGGTAGCGCATTTCGAGCGGTTCGGGGACATGCTTCATGAAGCGGTTGAGCTCCCAACTGCCCAGTTCGCGCGTTTCTGGCCAGGAGGGCAACTGCCTCAGCGGATCAGTCTTGTCCGCTCGTTCGTTGATCCACGCCAACCACCGACGAGCTTGAACGATCTCTTCCTCGGACGCTTCCCCAACGAACTCAGCGTGGTCGATCTGTTGGGCTACATCTGCGGCGAATTCGCGCAGTTCCCGTACCTCACGCCAGCGCCCGAGTTGCTCTTCCAGCACTTTACTCCGATGAGTCTCCCCAGCCCGGAGGCGAGCGCGCTCCCGTTCCTCTTCGAGAGCCCGTCGATATCTCTCTTCAGCACGGATCTTCGCTTCTCGCCGCAGACGCAACTCGTCGACACGAACCGCTACTTCCCGCAAGAGTTCCGGCAGCTTGTCCTCGAGAGTCCACGAGGTGCGATCGGCCCAGAAGGACTTACGGTCACTCTGGATCGGACCACCCATATCGATGCGGAGGCGCCCACTCGGCACCCGATCATGTTTCGGAATGCGCGCCCAGGGGTTGCTCCGCTGTTCCCGTAGTTCGCGGGGCGTTGCGACATGTTCTACACGGTCGTCCTCTTCGCTGATTCTCAGCGGCACGGTCTCGCCGCTTCCGATCAGCAGGACGTGCCAGACGAGAACGCTGTGCCGACCAGTGGTGTTCCCTTCCGCGGGCGAGGTGACTGTGAAACCGCGCCGCTCGGCCTCCGCAGCCACAGCTTGCAGGATACGGAGGGCACGCTTCCGAGCAGCTTTCGATACTTGCAGAGGCCCGGACTTGCGGGCCATCGAGAGCGCGGGGTGATACCGAGGGACGTGATCAGGCACTGGCACTGGCACCAGCGGCGCGTGTGTACCCACAGGACCATCTTCCAGGACGAACAGATCCTGAGAACCCCCCCTCCTCCTCTCTGACGCGCTGGTGGACCAGTCGTTTCCCGGGAGGAGTCTTACGGTGGCGATTGGCGTTCCGTACCAGTTCACTCGTCCGGTACGAACTATCCCCGCCCTTCTCGACCGGTATCTTCAGCACACCTCCTGCCGCCACGACGTCAGCCACGAGTTGCTCTGTCGGTGAACGTTTCGTCGAAGGCTCAGGACGCACTGCTGGAGCCTCCCTGTTGCCCTCGGCTTCCGGGGCCGCTCTTCGTTTCCCGGACGTGGCGTTGTTCGGCCGACTCGGTGACACACGGGGGGTTTGCTTCCTCGGTGTTGTGCTCGCAGAAGGAAACTCGCCCTGCTTCAGGTAGTGGGTGCCTATGTCAGTCAACATCGCAGACCAGACACCACCCTGACGACTAACCGTGACCAGCTTTCGGCTCTGCAGAGCTCTGGCCACGTTCTTGTGCCTGTGGTCCGGCATGACTCCATCCGGACAACCGTCGGCGATCCAGCGCAGGACTTCCAGTTGTCGCTCGCTGAGTGGATCGGTGATGCGCATGGAGAATATTGAAGCCCCGCTCGGCGGCTCCGTCCAGAAGAAACCACGAAGCCGAGTCGACTGGGACGTACCCTGCCGTACCGACCGGTGTGTCGGATTACGGCAGCCAACGACCTTTATTCCGCCAGCGGATCAGGATCGTGCATGAACCGAAGACTCGTATGCCGGAAAAGCACAGCGAAACCTCCGACGGTCATGATCCTCCCTCGGATGGCCGATCAAGCCAGCCTTCATCGAAACCGTTGACACGCGTGTGCCTGTGACATTGCGCTTCCACTCCTTGGCCATAGAGACCGAATCCGGCTGGCATCACCGAGACCTGAACGCACGGATACTCGGCGTCGTGGGACCGGTCAACACGGGTAAGAGCTCCCTGCTGGACTCGTGCATGTACTGTCTCGGGCGAGACGTACCTTTCCGCAAAGCCATGAGCCGACATCTACGCGCGATCGAACTGACCGCCCGTATCGGCGACGAGACCGTACGGCTACGGCGTGGTGGACGGGGGAACCGGCACGAGCTGGTCGAGGTCCGCGACGAGACGGGAACGCTCACCCATCGGCTACCGGTCCAGTCACGCAATGCCAGCGAAGAGACCCTGTCGGACTGGCTGCTGGACTTGCTCGGAATCCGAGACAAACTCAACTCGGTCTCGCTGGGACGTGGCGGTAATGCACCGCTCACGTTCGATGATCTCCTGCATTACTTGTATCTGCCACAGGACTCACTTGACCAGCGTATTCTGTTCCCGGCTTCCCACGACGAACGCCGTCGCGCACTCTTCGACCTCCTGTTCGACCTGAGCAATCCGGAGTGGCAGAAACTCCAGGGAGAGATCCGCAAGGTGGACAAGCAGATCCGGTCCACCAAGACACAGGTAAACCGCTTCCGGAACTTTCTGTCCGAATCCGAGACCACGAACGTCCAGGCAATCACATCAGAGATCGCCACGCTCAAACAACGGGAACGCGATGCTGTCAACCGCCTGAGCCAACTGCGCGACAACGCCCAGAACGCTGACTCCGCTCATGCTGAGCTGCGACGCGAACTCGAAGCCGCACGAGCGCGAGCGGACACGGCCGAAGCCCGGGTGGATCAGGTCGACGACGAACTCCGTGAAGCACGGCGTCGAGTCACGGCCCTCGACCGCGAATCCTTCGAAACAACGTCAACAATATCCCATGTGGAGCATTGTCCGGCATGCCGGACCGACCTGACCGGGCGTGAAACACCGCCGGGTCACTGCGGTTTGTGCCACGAACCGCTCACTGCTCCGGAGTCAGCCAATGCCGGCAACACGGACGCACGCCAACGAGCGGTCGACACGGTCACGTCCACCGAAGCCCGCGCCGGACGGGCTCGTGATGAGGCCAAGGCAGCGCGGGCCGAGGTCGACAGGCTGCGCACACTGTTGAACGAACGTTCCGCCACCACCCTCGCACCGTTCACCGACGCGATCAGTGAGGCGGCGGCTGAGGTGGAAACCATCCGCACACGGTTGTCCATGCTCGATCGCCTGCGCGAACCTCACGATCGGATAAGACAAATGCAGGACGAGATCCTCGATCTGCGGAAACAACGTGAAGAGCTGGAGAACCGTAAGAACGAGATCGCTCCCCTCGTGGTCGACAAGGAGAGCTTTTTTGAAACTCTCAACAACGAGTTCCGCGATGCGATCGATATCCAACAGGTCCCGTGGTATGCCGGGCGAGCCCGTATCGATCCCGACACTTACCTACCGGTGGTGGACGGACAGTCGTTCCACGAGCACGGCAGCGGGGTGAAGTGCGCGATCGCAGTGGCCTACAGCGTGGCCCTCATGTCCTACGCGATCAAGTTCGGTCCGTGTGACATGCCGATGCTGCTGGTCATCGACTCACCCCGCAAGAACGTCGGCAACAATGACGAGGACCTCGCCTTCTCCCGCAGGATTTACCGCAACTTCCTGGACCAGATCGCGGTTCGAGGTGAACTCGCGCGGCCGTACCAGGTCATTGTCGCGGACAACGATCTTCCCGAGGACATCGCCAAACAGGTGAAATTGGTCAGCTTCGACTATCCCGCCACCCCCTTCATCCCCGGCATCGAAGATCCCCACGGCGAAGAGGACGACGAAGTCGAGCAACGCTACTACGGCGGAGAACCCGATTGAGTCGCCGGAGTCATCCTCAAGATCCACAACAGTGACCAAGGAATCGTCGTCTGCGTACGACCGTCACATCCCACCTCGCACCTCGCGCGTGGCGCTACTGCTCGGAGCCACGAACACGGTGTTCGTGGCTCCACCACGACGCCAAGCTGGCCGAGCACGAGATCACCACCTCAAAGCGTTCGGTCGCCACACGTGAAGAGCACGAGAGCAAGGCCAACACCAACACCATCGTGCTCGAGCACAGCCACACTGACCGTCAACAGCCACATGATGCTTACACGGACGGTGGCTCAGATCATGAGCGTGCTTCCTGGTTCGACCTTGTCATGGTTGGCAGGGACTCCGCCCGGCCGGTGCGGGTGGGACCCGAGCGCCGGCCGGGCGAAGAAGGCCCGGTGCCGTGTGTCGGGGGTGGCATCGGGCCGGATCGGGGAACGGGGGTACTGCCCCGGCCGGTCGGGGGGATTGAGAACCGGGGCAATCAACGGCCGCGTGCCGCCAGTGGCGGGGTCTCGCTGCGTTCGTGCTCTGAAAGAGTGCTCTCTCAGACCAGGCGCAGGATCGTGATGCGCAGCGTGTTGTCGTGGAGGGCGAACACGATCATGATGCTTCCGCTGTCGGCGGTGGTGGTCCAGCGGTCGGTTGTCGGATCGTAGCTGCTGCCGTCTTTGGGGTTCTCGGCGAGCTGGGCCATGCGTTTGTCCACGGCCCGTTGTTGGGTGCCGGGCAGTTTCTTGTAGGCGTCTTCGGCGACGTCGCCCCAGCGGAGGAAGTACCGACCCATCAGTCTCCCTCCTGCTGTCGAGTGGTGTTCGCCGGGGCCTTGTCCGTCGTTCCCTCAGGGGGCTGCCGCCACAGCTGGCCGTGGGCGTCGGTGCGCCAGAGGAGTCCGTGCTCGTCCTCGCGCCACGAGTGTCCGTGCTCGTCGATGTGGACCAGCCCGGTGAAGTCGCCCCGGTCGGCGCGGGCTTTGATCTCCTCTTCCCGCTCGGTGGGTGGGTGTTCGGCCAGGACAGCCGCGCCCCACCAGTCGTCGAGGACCCTGTCGATGTGGCCGGTGTCGTAGTCGACGGCGACCTTGTGCAACGCCTCCTGGAAATCGCGGTCGAACGCGGCACGCCGCTGCGGGTCGGTGCGATCCAACGCCTCGCGGATACACCGCGCTTTATGAGGGAACGGAGGAGCCACGGGGTTCTCCTTTCGTGCTCAGCCGGTTGGTGTCCGGATTCAGGGCTGTTCGCCCAGCAGAATCTTCGTGCATTCCTGGCAGGTGGGTGCCTGGAACCAGTCAAGTTCGCTCGGTTGGGCCATCGCGCACTGGATGTTGCACACCGAGGTCTCGGCGGTGCGGCCGTCCCACCGCTTTCCCCGGAAGGCGTGACGGGTCCAGCGGTAGCCGGTTCTGTCCGGGACGGGAAGCCAGTAGTGGTAGGTCTGCGTCGCTGTCATGGGGATCACTCCGTGTGGTGCCACCGAGGGGTGGGGCCGGGCAGGTTCAGGTAGGCGGCGAAGCAGTCCGGGCAGAACCGCTGGGTGTGCCGCATCCGGTCTCCGGAGTTCGGTGGTGCCTCGACGGTGCCGTGCCCGCCGAGCGTGTCGACCGGCCCGCCTTCTCGTGGGGGTGGGCTCGCGGTGGCGTGCTGCACCTCGGAGTCCTCGGGGGTGACCCAGTAGATCGTGTGCGTCTCCTCCGGCGGGTCCACATCGAGCATGTCGCGCTCCACCGCTTTCAGCACCGACCGGGCCAGTCCCCGGCCGCTGCGTGCTACTGCCGCTCTCATTGATCAAGCACTGTAGGAGATCTAAATCTTTGATACAAGATTTCGACGAACCTCTGGGTTGGTTCCTTTAGGTGATGGTTCGCATCATGCCTGATCGACTACAGTGCTTGGCTATGGCACTCGGACCCACAGCACGTAGACGACGGTTGGGCGCGCATCTTGCCGAGCTGAGGGAGAACGCGGGGTTGTCCTTTGCCGAGGTGGGCGAGCACATGGGCGCCTCGCCGCAGACGATCCGTAACTGGGAAAAGGGCCAAGCCAGCATGAAGAAGATGGAGCTGGCCGCCTTGATGGACCTCTACGACGCGCCCCACGAGGTTCGGCAGACACTGGAGGACGCGCGCCGGGAGGGATCCAAACGCAGCTGGTGGTCGACCTACCGCCTACCGGAGTGGTTCAAGCCCTACGTGGGGTTGGAAACGGACGCTGCCCTGGTGTGCAACTTCGAGCAGGAGTTGATCCCCGTCTTGCTACAGACCGAGGACTACGCTCGGGCGATCCATACCTCCGGCGGGCACATCACCGATCCCGAGGATGTCGAGAAGCGCGTGGCCGCGCGTATGCAACGACAGCGTCGACTACTGGACAAGGACAACCCGCTGGAGCTGCGTGCGGTCATCAGCGAAGCCGCCCTGTACCGCAAAGTCGGAGGCAGAAAAGCCTGGAGCGAACAGCTTGAGCATCTGTTGGCCTTGGGAGAGAGGCCCAACGTGATGTTCCAAGTAATTCCTTACGAAGCGGGAGCGCACGCCAGCATGGCGTCAGGCTTCACAGTGCTGAGCTTCGCCGAACCCACTGATCCGGATGTGGCTTATATGGATGGCCTACTGGGTGGGCACGTCATCGAGGACAACTCGGACGTGACGTTGCTGAAGAACCTGTTCGACGAGCTGCGCTCCTCGGCGATGCCGCAGCGTGAGTCCATTGACCTGGTGCGTGAGATCGCCCCAGGACAGCCGTGACGGCGTAGTCCGCCCCTGACCTGTCTCGCTAGCCTTGGTACGTACCATCAACCTCGGCTGAGATCGAGACTTCGAAAGGGGCGGCAATGGCAGACTTGTCGCGCGCGACGTGGCGTACAAGCTCGCGCAGCGCGAACGGCGGGCAGTGCGTCGAGGTCGCGGTCACCTCGGACCTGGTGGGTGTTCGCGACAGCAAGGACCGCACAGCCGGTCACTTCACAGCGGCCCCGGCGCAGTGGCAGGCGTTCCTCAACGCTGTCAAGGCTGACCGCTTCGAGTGACTTAGATCACACCCCCGGCCCGCCGTGGTCGGGGGTTTGATGTATGTAAGAAGCCATGACGCTGCGTCCGTTCCCCGCCGAGTCGGACTTCGGACGGTGGGACGTGCTGCCCGCCGACCCCACCGAGGACGAGATCGACCACGAGAACCCCGATGTGGTCGACGCGCTGCGGCGGCGGGAACATCTCACCGAGAACTGGCGCGCCGATCTGGACTACCCCACAGGGATCTGGCGCGAGGAGGTCATCGAGGCACACCCCCGGCTGGCCAAGGCATGGCGCAACTGGCTGCTACGCCGCTCCTACGAGGGCATCTCTTTCATCAACGGCTGTATCCGCCGCTGGTCGCAGGAGAACACCGGCGCGCGGCACACCTCGACCTGATCCCAGTGCCCCCGGTCGGACTCGAACCGACACTCCGACGATTTTAAGTCGTCTGCCTCTGCCGATTGGGCTACGGGGGCTTACCGCTGGAATCGTCACCGACGACACGTACGGCGACCAGCCCACACCCGGCTTCCTTAGGACGCTTCGATCGTGCCGTTGGTTCCAACTCGGCGGAAACCGCCATCTGGAGCAACAAGAGTAACTCCCTGTGCACGCCACCACGGTAGTTACTCCATATGAGCTAAGTGAACCACACTTTCAGGCGATACTCGTGGGGCGTCTTCCGGGAGGGAGTCACGGAGGATCAACAGCCCGGCAACGAACACACGAGGCCGCGCGCCGGACGATCCGACACACGGCCCCCTTCGCCACGAAACAGTCGCCCGGCCGGCGTCAGCTGGCGGCGGCACGCTTGAAGTCCGCACGCGGATTGTGGATCTGTCCCATCGAGACGACCTCCCGCCGGAACAGGAAGGCCAACGTCCAGTCGATGATAATCCGCGCCTTGCGGTTGAACGTGGGCATCTTGCTCACGTGGTAGGTGCGGTGCATGAACCACGCGACGAATCCCTTGGCCTTGAAGCCGTAGACGTCGGCCACACCCTTGTAGAGGCCGAGCCCGGCCACCGAGCCCGCGTTGCGGTGGTAGTACTCGCCGGTCTTGCGGCCACGCAGCGAGGAGATGACGTTCTTCGCCAGCTGGTGGGCCTGACGGACGGCGTGCTGGGCCGACGGGGCGCAGGTGGCGTTCGGGTCCTCCTCCGCCTTGGACAGGTCGGGCACGGCGGCGCAGTCACCGGCGGCCCAGATCTCGGGGTTGCCCTCGACCTGGAGGTGCGAGGTGGCCTTGACCCTGCCCCGCTCGTCCAGGGGCAGATCACTGTTCTTGAGCACCGGGTTGGCCTTGACCCCGGCGTTCCACACCAGGGTGTCGGTGTCGAACTCGGTGCCGTCGGAGAGCACGGCGTGCCCGTTCTCCACCGACTTCAGGAAGGTGTTCAGGTAGACCTTGATCCCCCGCTCCTCGAGGGCCTTCACCGTGTAGACACCCATCTTCTCGCTGACCTCGGGCATGATCCTGCCCGCGGCCTCGATCAGCGACCAGCTCATGTCCTCGGGGGAGATGGACTCGTAGTAGCGGGTGGCGTAGCGGGCCATGTCCTCCAGCTCAGCCAGCGCCTCGGTACCCGCGTACCCGCCACCGACGAAGGTGAAGGTCAGCAGACGCTTGCGCAGCTCAGGATCGGAGGTGCTCGCGGCGGCGTCCATCTTCGCCAGCACGTGGTTCCGCAGATAGATCGCCTCGCCCACGGTCTTGAGGCCGATTCCCTGCTCGGCCAGACCCGGGATCGGCAGCAGACGGGAGACGGACCCGAGAGCGACAACGAGCACGTCGTAGCCCAGGTCACTAGAGACACCCTCGGGGTCCTCCACCGTGACCGATCGCTTCTCCTTGTTGATTTCCGTGACACGGGCGGTGAGTACGTGACACCGCTTCAACACTCGTCGCAACGGCGCTACCACGTGACGGGGCTCAACGTTGCCCGCCGCCGCTTCCGGGAGGAAGGGCTGGTAGGTCATATGCGGCTGAGGGTCGACGACCGTCACCGAAGCCTCACGGCGGCCGAGCTTGGACTGCAGACGCAGCGCGGTGTACATACCGACGTAGCCGCCGCCGAGAATGAGAATCCGGGTGGGATCGGATTTACCAGCCATACCCCTATGGTCACACCATTAGGACAGCAGGCATCCCGGCGGCCCCCTCAAATGTGACACCGCTCGCGGGTGTCCCTGATCACAGGAAACGGCGTGTACACGCCCGTGCGCACTGCGTCCACGGTGCGCCCGGTGTGTTCCCGGGAACGCACGCCGCGTGTCCGCCGCCGTGTCGTCGAACGAGCCGAACGGCCGGCGGGAGCAACAGCCGCGCCCACCTACGGGAACGACGAACGGCCCGGAGAAGTCGATCTCACCAACATGTGTGTTCAGCATACCCGATGTCCGAACCGGGTGTCGCCACTCACCATCCCGGCACAGTCACGGGTGCCCCCGACCCGGCACCTCCGCACGCGGCGGGCCGGTCACTCCAACGCCGCCCGAGCCGCCTCGGTCGGCGCCCCACGCGCAGCGTCTCCGGAGTGAGCCCGCCGGTGAAGACGTTCCGCCGGGTGACGCGCACGGATCCGCGGAAGAGCCCGCTCGAAGTCCTCGCGAGCCACGCCGTCTTGACATGCAACCTTGTGGCTGCCTATTTTTGACATGCAGCCTTGAGGTTGCATGTCTGGACGGTCACCGTGGGAACCATGGACGAGGTCTTCAGAGCACTGGCCGACCCGAATCGGCGTCGGCTCCTCGACAGTCTCAACTCCCGGAACGGTCAGCCCCTGCGCGAGCTGTGCTCCGGCCTGGACATGGCCCGGCAGTCGGTCAGCAAGCACCTCGCGGTGCTCGAGGAGGCGAACCTGGTCACCACGGTCCGCAGCGGCCGGGAGAAGCTGCACTACCTGAACGCGGCGCCGATCAACGCGATCGCCGACCGCTGGATACGCCGATACGACCGACGGCGCGCGGAGACACTGGCCGATCTCACAAAAGCATTGGAGTCAGCACCGATGAGCGACACCGCTTTCGTGTACACCACCTTCATCAGGACCACACCGGAGCAGTTGTGGCGGGCTCTCACCGATCCGGCGTTCACCCGCAGGTACTGGGGCGTCGCCTTCGAAACCGACTGGCGCCCGGGTTCACCCATGATCTGGGAGGAGAACGGTCACCGCACCGCCGACCCGAACCAGGTCGTGCTCGAGGCCGAGCCGTACCGCAGGCTCTCCTACACGTGGCACACACCGACCCCGGAATGGGCGGCCGCCGCAGGCATCGACGACGACCTGCTCACCACACTCGCCGCCGAACCCCGGTCGAAGGTCACGTTCGAGATCGAACCGCTCGGACAGACGGTCAAACTCACCGTCATCCACGACGACTTCCCGGAGGGAAGCACGATGCGACGGATGGTCAGCAGCGGCTGGCCGCACCTGCTCTCCGCTCTGAAGACGCTGCTGGAGACCGGCGAGACGCTACCCGCGGTACCGGACGAGGCACGGCAGAGCTGACCACACCGCCCTGGCGGAAAAACGGCCGTTTCCGCGGAGAGCGGTGCCTGCCTCACCCGACGTCACCACGCCGGAAGCACGCGAGGGGCGACCGGCACCAGGTGGTCCGAGGTGGACGGTTTCACGGAATCCCGGCCGACTCCTTCGCGTTCTGGAGCACCCCGCGCAGCATCTCCGGGGTGAGCCTGCCGGTGAAGGTGTTCTGCTGGCTGACGTGGTAGCAGCCGAACAGGTGCAGCTCGTGACCGTCCCCGTCGCGCAGCGTGTGTCGCACCCCGTGCCCGAACTCCGGTTTCGGCCGGGGAACCGCCCAGCCACCGGCGGACAACACCGGCAGCAGCGCCTGCCACCCGTAGGAACCCAGCACCACCACGCTGCGCAGCGTGGGTCGCAGCAGCTCCAGCTCCCGAGCCAGCCACGGGCGGCAGGTGTCCCGTTCCGCCGGAGTGGGTTTGTTGGCTGGCGGGGCGCAGCGCACCGGAGCGGTGATCCGCACCCCGTACAACCGCAGCCCGTCGTCGGCGGACTCCGAACGTGGTGCCGAGGCCATGCCGACGTCGAACAACGCCCGGTAGAGGAACTCACCCGAACGGTCCCCGGTGAACATGCGTCCCGTGCGGTTGGCCCCGTGCGCGGCCGGGGCCAACCCCACGATCACCACGGACGCGTCGACCGGCCCGAACCCGGGTACGGGTCTGCCCCAGTAGTGCTGGTCGCGGAAAGCGGCCCGCTTCTCCGCGGCCACCCGCTGCCGCCACTCCACCAGCCGAGGGCAGGCGGCGCAGTCACACACCCGCTCGTCCAGCTCGGCCAGGGAGGACATCGCCGGGGCGAGCCCGGCGGGGTCGGTCAGCGGCCGCCGTCGCGGCCCGGCACACGAGTCACACACCCGACCACGGTGACACGGCGTATCCCGGTTGTTCCCCGGGGCTAGGCTACGGGCCATGGCAGCCAGCGAGCAGACCGACAACACCGACGAACAGGCTCGGCGCACGGAGACGACCCCCACCGCCGAACCGGCCGACGACCTGGTCAGCACGCACCACACGATCACGGCGGACGGCAGGCAGCTCTCCTACACCGCCACCGCGGGCAGGTACGTGCTGCGCGAGGAGTCCTTCACCGACGGCACCTTCGACGGTCACGTGGCCAGGGCCGAGATGTTCGTGACCTCCTACGTGGCCGACGCGCCCGAGTCCGGCGAGCGTCCCGTGACCTTCGCCTTCAACGGCGGCCCCGGCGCGGCGAGCGCGTTCCTGCACCTGGGGCTGCTCGGTCCCCGCCGCGTGCTCGCGGGGGACGCGGGACAACCGGCCGCCCCGCCCTACGGGCTGGCCGACAACCCGGAGACCCTGCTTGCCCACAGCGACCTGGTGTTCATCGACCCGATCTCCACCGGGTTCTCCCGAGCGGTGCGGGGCGGCAAACCCGGTGACTACCATGGGTACAAACGCGACATCGAGTCCGTGGGGGAACTGATCCGGCTGTGGATCACCCGCAACGGCCGCTGGCTGTCGCCCAAGTACCTGGCCGGGGAGTCCTACGGCACCCTGCGGGCCGCAGCACTGGCCGAGCACCTGCAGAGCAGGCACGGCATGTACCTCAACGGGCTGCTGCTGATCTCGGCGGTGCTGGACATGGGCACCATCAACTTCGCCGAGGGCAACGACCTGCCCTACGGGCTCTTCCTGCCCAGCTACGCCGCCATCGCGCACTACCACGGCAAACACGGCGACCGGCCGCTGCGCGAGGTGCTGGCCGAGGCCGAGGAGTTCGCCGCGCGCGACTATCCCTGGGCCCTGGCACGGGGGGCACGGCTGTCCGCCGAGGAACGCGAGCAGGCGGTGCGGCGCCTGGCGGAACTGACCGGATTGAGCACCGACTACGTGGACCGGGTCAACCTGCGCATCGAACACGTCCGTTTCTTCACGGAACTGCTGCGTGACCGGCGGTTGACCGTGGGACGGATGGACGGCCGGTTCACCGGCTGGGAACCCGACTCCGGCGGGGAGCACTTCACCGACGACCCCAGCATCTCCGGGCTCATGGGGGCGTTCTCCGCCGGGATCAACCACTACGTGCGCCAGGAACTGGACTACGTCAACGACCTGCCCTACGAGGTGCTCTCGGCGCGGGTGCACCCGTGGTCCTACCAGGACTTCGAGGGCGTGTCCGTGACCGCCACGGACAAGTTGGCCAAGGCCATGCGCACCAACCCGCACCTGCGGGTGCACGTGGGCTGCGGTCACACCGACGGGGCGACCCCGTACTACGCCACCGAGCACAGCCTGGCCCAACTGGCCGTTCCGGACGAGCTGCGGGACAACATCGAGGTGCGCTACTACCCGGCCGGGCACATGATGTACGTGCACGAGCCCTCGCGCATCAAGCAGTCCGCCGACCTCGCCGAGTTCGTCTCGGGCTGAGCCGTCGCGCCCGTGGAAGGTCGCCGCACGACCTTCCACGGACCGAGCGCACTACCGGACCTCAGGAAGCGGGTTCGACCTCACTCCCCCGAGCCTCGGAGTGGCGCACCCTGCGGCCCAGCACGAGCGTGCCGACCAGTACGCCGCACCCGAACACCGCCATGAGTAGCGCGGGCAGCGCCCCGCTGGTACTCGCCATCGCGGCGCCTCCCGACACGCTTCCGAACGCGATCCCCACTCCCGCCACGGAGGAGGCGAGACCGAAGTAGGAACTGACCATGGCGGGGGGAGCGATGGAGGAGACCAACAGCTCCACGCCGGGCAACGCGAGCACCTCGCCGAGGGTGAACACCACCACGCAGCCGAGCAGGGCCGGAAGGTTCTCCACCAGGACGGCGAACGCCACCCCGCAGGCCATCATGCAGCCCCCGAGCCCGAGCAGCGTGACCGAGCTGAAGCGTTTGATCACCCTGAACGCGGTGAACTGGGAAACGACGAACAGCGAACCGTTCACCAGGTACAGCAGGGAGACCGCACGAGCGTCCGCGTCCACCCCTCCCTCGGCTATCCGTCCCGCCTGGCTGGTGAAGCTGACCACCAGCTGGGTCTGCACCGCCCAGAAGAACAGCAGGGTCGCCAGCAGGGCACGCAGGTCCCGGTCCGCCAGGACCCGGGAGAACAGTGTCCGCACGTTCGGCCCCCCGGAGCTCTGCCCGTGCAACCTCGGCAGGTACCGCGCGGCGAAGACCAGGACCAGCACGTGCATGCCCGCCGCACCCCAGAAAGCGCCGGTGGAGCCGAAGACCAGCAGCGCGGAGCCGATCAGGGGACCGAGGGCGGCGGCCACGTTGGCCACGCTCTGCCGGGTCGAGTAGAGAAAGGACCTGGTGTCCTCCTCGGCGACGACGGAGATGGCGGTGGGCAGCACGGGAGTCGCGAGTCCTCCCCCGACACTGGCGACCACCGCTCCTCCCACCAGCCACGGCAGTTTCCCGGAAACGGCCATGGCGGCGAAGCCCAGCGCGCGCAACCCGACACCGACGAAGAACACGGTGCGGCGATCGAACACGTCGGCCAACACGCCGCCGAACAGCGCGGTCCCCCGCTGGGTGACCGCCATCGCGCCTATGATGCCGCCCGCCACGGCCACACTGGCCCCGAGGCTGGAGGCGACGTAGCTGGTCAGCAGCGGAACGGCCATGAGATACCCGAGGCCGAGCAGGAAGGAGGAACCCAGCACGACCCATCCCGCCCTGGGGACCGCGCGGGCGGTGCCGAACCAGCCCCCACCGGCCGTCCCCTCAGTCAACGAGCACCTCCACCGCTTCGGAGACCTCGCGCAACCGGGAGCGAACCTGTTCGGGGGACCATCCCGTGACCACGACATACCCGATACGGCTGCCCACACCCCCCTCCTCGGGGGCGGCCACCTCCGTACCCGGGTCGAGGGCGCGGACCACCCGGTCGACCCACGGTCGTGTGCTGTGTTCCTCCGCCAGTTCGAAACCACGGAGCTTTCCGGCCGCGGGGGCGTAGACGAACTCCACTCCCGCGTAACGCCGGTCCTGCCCGGCTGGACCCACCTCGGTCGCCGGGACCCGGTTGCCCAGCGCGACCCGCGCGTTCAGCCGCGAGATGCTCGTCCCGGTCGCCCGGTCGACCAGATACCCGATCATGTCCCCGGCGATCCGGGCTCCCAGCTCGATCATGGCGGGGCCGGAGGGGGTCAGCCGCACCTCGGCGTGCACCACCGTGTCCCGCAGCCCCAGGGCCCGCACGGCGGAGTCCACCAGCTCGACCATCGGACGGTGCCACTGCTCGACGGGTCCCACCACATGGGCTTTCTCCTCGAACAGCGGCAGGGGGCCGGTGACCTTCTCGGTGACGGCCAAGGGGACCAGTTCCGCGCCGGAAACCACCGCCTCCACGCTGTACTCGGGGCCCTCCAGGTACTCCTCGACCAGGACTCCGGGCCCCTCCTCGACCGCGTAACGCGTCAGCCGGGCGCCGGCCGCCCGCGCGTAGGAGTCGGCCACCTCCTCGGGGCCGTTCGCGAGACTGACTCCGGCGCTGGCGGCGAGACTCCTGGGTTTGACGACCACCGGATACCCGAGTTCCCCGGCGACCCGGACGGCCTCCTGTCCGCTCGCCACCAGTTCGGAACGGGCCGAACGAACCCCGGCGGTGTTCCAGACGGAACGCATCCGGTGCTTGTCCCTGGCCCGGCGCACGGCCTCGGGAGCGGGTCCAGGCAGGTCGAAGTGGCGCGTCAGGGAGGCGGCCAGCTCCACCGACTGCTCCTCGAACGTCATGATCCCGTCGACACGTCCGCGGGCCCACTCCTCGTGCAACGCCTCCACCGCCCGGTCGAACGTGAGATCGCTGACCACGTGGTCCTCGACGTAACGTCCGCGCCATCCGGTCGGCCGGTCGTCGAGCAGACGGAGGTCCACCTCCGCAGAGAGGGCGTCGAAAATGTACTCCCGGTAGACGTTGCGGCCACTTCCCACCAGCACCAGTTTCGGTTTCCTCGTCACCGGTCCGCCGTTCCCGCTCATCGGCTCTTCTCCGTTTCCCGTTCCACGAGCAGCAGCAGTTTCTCCATCGCCCGCCGCGCCGTCCGCACGGCTCCGAGTCCCTCGGCGCTGTGGGCGATCAGGTGTCCCACCCTGTCGCCGGAGTCGACGGGAGGCCGCACCCGCGCTCCCTCCTCACGACTGATCACGACGTCGTGCACACCGGGCATGGCCCGCACGGACTCCAGCCCCCGGACCTCGCGGAACGTCCCCTCGTGTTCCGCCATGAGGTACCTGATCACGGCCTCTCCTCCGCCGCCGATCTCCAGTGTCACCCGTTCCCCCAGGGCGGCCCGGAGCGTGGCCGTGTACATGTCGAATCCGGTGACGAGTCGGACCAGGAGGGGAATGTGGTCACCACCCAGACGGTGGTTCACCTCGATCAGGCGGGGTGTCGACGACTCGTCGAGTCGCAGCTCCACGTGGGTGGGCCCCCACCCCGTGCCGAGACGCTCGGTCAGCAGGGCCAGGTAGGGCTCCAGTTCCTTCCGTTCGACGGCTTCCGTCCACGGCAGCACAGTGTGTCCACTCTCGACGAACCCGGTGTCCCCGGACAGTTCCTTGTACGACACCGCCACGGGAACTCCGTGGAACAGCTCCACGGAGAGCTCGCCACCCGTCACGAGGCGCTCCACCAGCACGGGCCCCTCCAGGGGAGCGCCCCGCTCGTCAGGGGCGTTCTTCCACTCGGCCACGTACCGGGCCAGCTCCTCGGACGAGGCGACCGAACGCACTCCCAGACTTCCCCCGCTTGCGGCGGGTTTCGCCAACAAGGGGTACTCGGATCCGGCGATCCGCTCCACCTCGTCCGGGGTGTCCAACAGCCAGAAGTCGACGGGATTGCCCACCAGCTGGTTACTCAGTGCCCTGGCCCGGTGCTTGTGCAGCGTGTCCTGGGCGGCGACCGGGTCCGGCCCCGGCAGTCCGAGGACCCGGGCGACGGTGGCGGCCACCGGCAGCACCATCTCGTAACCGGCGAGCACTCCCGAACAACCGGGCTCTGGCAGCCGCCTGACCGCCTCCAGCACGGCTGGGACGGACCGGGTGTCGCACCGGACCAGCTCCGCCCCCATGGAACCCTGTTCGTGGAAACGCTCCGGCTCCCCGGCGAGCACCGTCACGGTCAAACCCTGCTCCAGGGCCGTGCGGACCATCTCCCTGCCGTAGCTGCCGTTGGACTCGACGAACACGACGTGACAACCGTTGCTCTTCATTCCCCGTCCTCGAAAGCGGTGCTGCTCATGAGCGACGTCGACTCCGGAACGTCCAGGGTGCGCTGGAACTCGTCCATGCTCGGCCCCTGCCTGCACGGATCGAGGTGCCACTGGAGCTCCCCGCACCGACGCAGGAACTCGTCCATCCGGAGTTCGGTGGCCAAACCGCACTTCTTGAGCCACTCGTCGCTGTAGACGGTGTTCAGGTAGCGGTCCCCGCCGTCACTGAACAGGACGCACACCTTCCTGTCCGGGGGGAGTTCGGAAGCCAGTCGCAGCGCGGCCACCAGCGCCATGCCGCTCGAAGCACCGGTCAGCAGCCCCTCGTGCCGGGCCAACATCCGACAACCGATGAAGGCCAGCTCGTCGGGCACCCAGAGCACCCGGTCCACCAGGGACGTTTCCACACTGGACGGAGTCCATCCCAGTCCCACTCCCGGCGTCGCGTACGCGGCCGGATCGGGCTGGAATATCCCGGAACCCACCGCGTCCGCGGCGATGATCTCTATCTCCCTGTTCTCCCCGCGCAGTCTCCGGGAGATACCTCCCAGTTGGCCGCCGGTGCTCACCGTGGTCACCACCGCCGAGAGACTGTCGTCGAACTGCGCGAGGATCTCCGAGGCGGTTCCCCGGTAGTGGGCCGCCGCGTTCAGCAGGTTGAAACACTGATCCGGCCTGAAGGATCCGGGTATCTCCCGGGCCAGCTCGTTGGCGAGCTTGATTCTCGTCTTGTGGTAGCTGCCCGTGTCGTCCTGCTCGTGGACAACGATCACCTCCGCCCCGAAGGCCTCGAGGGCCGCTCGGTTCGCGTCCGTGGTCTTCGGGTCCACGAGAATGATCGCCCTGTACCCCTTGACCGCCGCTATCATCGCCAGCGATATCCCGAAGTTACCGCTGGAGGACTCTATGATCGTCCCTCCGGGGGAGAGCAGCCCCATCTGCTCGGCCGTTTCGACGAGGTGCAGGGCGGGCCTGTCCTTGATACTTCCCGCGGGATTGAACCTCTCCCATTTCGCCACCAGCTCGGGTCCGCCGCTCACCACCACGTCGCTCAACGAAATCAGCGGCGAGTTGCCGACCAGGTCCAAGACACCGGACAAAATAACACCCCACAGAAGAATGATGTTCAATCATTCCTTCTTCGTGAAAATTCAAAAAACCACGAGGAGACGGATCAGGACCGGTCGCGACGCGCCACCACGTGCATTCTCGGACCGGACACCGCGTCCCGGCTCCACTTCTGCCTGTCCCACTCCCGCGGCCAGTCCCCGTGCGTGGGTTCGGGGGTGCTGAACATGGAGAGCACGGACAGACCGGCCTCCTCCAACAGTTCCCGGAGGTCTCCCGGCAGCAACAACCGCTGGCTCAGCTGCTCGACGACCCGTTCTCCGTTCTCGAACTCCCAGACGTAGTCCCGGTAAAGCAGCCCTTCGGGCAGATCCAGGCGGTACACCAGTCGTGATCCCAGTCGACCGCCGTCGCCGAGTACGTGCACGTCCTCGTGCTCGGTCTCCAGGGCCCTCCTCCCCTCGGGGGAGAACCAGAATCCTCCGTTCCGGAGTTCCGCCACCAGGACCCCGCCGGGAACGAGGCTCGAACTCATCCCTTCGAGGGTTCTTCTCAGGTCGGCCAGGCTCCGGTTGTGCAGGAGAACGCTTCCCAGGGAGAGCACGAGATCCCGGTCGCCGTCGCCGCGCAGCGCTCGTTGGTCCTGCTCTCGGAAACGGACCTCGGGGAACTTCTCCCGTGCCCAGGCCAACATCGCCTCCGAGGCGTCCACCCCGGTGACACGGTATCCGCGTGCGGCGATCTCGGCGGCCTCCCTGCCCAGCCCGCAACCTACGTCCAGAACCGTTTCACACCGTCCCGGGAAGAAGTGCTCGGCGGCGTCCAGGGCGAAGTCCACGACCCTGGACCGGTCAGCGGGCAGGAAGTCCGAGTAGAGGTCGGGGTTGGTGTGCATGAGATCGGTGGGAGCGACGTCCATGATCCGGGATCATTCTCCCTCGTAAACGAGATCGAGCTGTTTCAGCGCCTCCTGCGCGTAACGCGAGGCGTCGGGCCCCTCCGGATCACGCGCGATCACCACACACATCCGTGCGGCGTTGTCCACGGCCTCCTCGACCTGTTCGGGCAGCTCGGCGTGTACTTCCACTCTCTCGACGTTGGTGCGGGCGGAAGCCGACTCGACACCCGCTATCTCCCGTACCGTCCCGGCCCTGTCGGGGATCAGGAACGCCGAGGCGGCACTGCCGGTCCCGCCGTGGAGCGCCGGTGGCTCGTAGTGTCTGCCCAGGGCCATCATGACCTCGGCCAACAGCAGGTCACATCCCGTCACCGCGCGCACCAGGTCCACGATGTTGCCGCCGCCGGGCCTGCTGTTGATCTCCACGAGGCGCGGCCCCCGCTCCGTCATCGTCACCTCGGTGTGGGTGACGCCGTGGTCGTGTCCCACCGCGTGCAGGCAGTCCCGGGTGAACTCCTCGATCCTGCGCGTCTCGTCCTCCGACAACGGAGCCGGGAACTGATGGCCCACCTCGATGAAACGCCCGCGGTCGTCGAGCACCTTCTGGGTGACACCGTGCACGGTGATCTTTCCGTCCACCGCGCTGGTCTCGACGCTGAACTCCCGACCGGTGAGCCACTCCTCCACCAACACGGACGAGTCCCTGGGTTGTTCCCGGAAATTCCTGGTGAAACCCGATACCGCGGAGAACGCCGAACGCAGTTCCTCCTCGTTCTCGACCCTGTTGATCAACACGCTCGCCGCCATGTCGGCGGGTTTGCACACCACCGGATAGCCCACTCTCGCCGCGAAGGAGGCGGCCCGGTCGACGGAGTCGGTCAGCACGTAGCGCGGATTCGGAATCCCCGCCTCGTCCAGCAGGGCGCGGGTGCGGGCCTTGTCGTGCACGATGGAGGCGGCCCCGGGGTAGGCGCACGGCAGCCGCAGTCGGTCGCACAGCTCGACCACGTGCGGAATGTAATAGTCACACACGGTGAATATTCCGGCGCTTCCCGATCCGACGAGGTCACGCACGTACGGCAGGGCCGTTTCCACCTCGTTCGTCTCGACCTCGACCACCCTGTCCGCACGCGACACGATCGGGTGCATCCCGTGGGCGCGTCGATAGTGCTCCTTCTTTCGGGTGACGAACGTCCACGAACACCCCAGCTCATCCAGAAGGGACGGAAGGTCGCGCCCGTGCCCGTCCAGCCAACTCTCGTACACCACCAGGTGCGACATCCAAAAGTCCCCTCCCGAGACCGCGAGACCGAAACGGCGAAACGCCGGTACCACAAAGAACACAAAAGCGGAAACGGACAAAAAAGCTAGACAAACACCTCGAAAACAAATCCCCTCAACCGGGAACACCCTCGAAACCCGGGACTATTATTCACGCGACCAAAAGCCGCGTCAACACTCCGAAAAAACACGGCGTGTGGTGCAGGACACACGATTGGAGATTGACAGAACGATGAATTGAAACCACTTTCGAAAATTCCGTGAATACGACGGAAAAAGGAGTAAAAAAATACTCCGAAAAGGGCATTATCCGAACGCCTCTTCAGAGCTCGGGGACACACGCGATCATCCGCACCGCCCTGCTCCGAACACGAAAGGGGTCGTGCCCCGGAAAGCCGCTCCGGGACACGACCCCTGGGGCCGTCCTCCGCGCCCGCTCGTCCACGGGCCGGGCTCTCTCCGCTGCCGGGGAGGTTCGAGGATCAGGAAATGACGTGCTCGTGCCGCTCGGCGAAGTGGCAGGCGCTCGGATGTCCCTCGGCGGAGGGGTCGATCTCCCCGCCGTCCAGTCGCACCGCCAGTTCCGGCGGCTGTTCGGCACAGATGTCCTGAGCCTTCCAGCACCGGGTGCGGAAACGGCACCCGGATGGAGGATCCGCCGGACTGGGCACGTCCCCGGACAGGCGGATGGTCTCCCTGCGGTCGCGCACCGACGGGTCGGGCACCGGCACCGAGGACAGCAGCGCCTGGGTGTAGGGGTGCTGCGGGTGCTCGTAGATCTCGTCCTCGGTACCCGTCTCCACGATCTTGCCGAGATACATCACGGCCACCCGGTCGGACAGGTGCCGGACCACACCGAGGTCGTGGGCGATGAAGACGTAGGACAGCCCGAACTCGGACTGCAACTCGCCGAGCAGGTTCATCACCTGCGCCTGGATCGAGACGTCCAGCGCCGAGACCGGCTCGTCGCAGACGATGACCTTGGGTTTGAGCGCCAGAGCCCTGGCGATGCCGATGCGCTGGCGCTGCCCACCGGAGAACTGGTGCGGGTAGCGCCGCACGTGCTCCGGGTTGAGTCCGACGATGTCCAACAGCTCCTGGACCCGACGCTGCCGGTCCCCCTTGGGAGCGACCTCGGGATGGATCTCGAACGGCTCACCGACGATGTCGCCGACCGTCTTGCGCGGGTTCAGCGAGGTGTAGGGATCCTGCAGCACGATCTGCATGTCCCTGCGCAGCCTGCGCAGTTCGGCGGCGCTCTTCTTCCCGAACATGTCGGCGCCCTCGAACAGCGCACTGCCGCTGGTGGGCTGCACCAGCCGCATCAGCACCTGGGCCAGTGTGGACTTGCCGCAGCCGGACTCACCGACCACCCCGAGCGTCTCGCCCCGGTTCAGGTCGAAGGAGACCCCGTCCACGGCGCGCACGTGACCGATGGTCTTCTTGAACACCACTCCCTTCTGCACCGGGAAGTGTTTGACCAGGTCACGAACTTGCAGAATCGGCTCAGTCACTGCTGATCAACTCCTCGGCGAAGTGGCAGGCGCTGTGGCGTCCCGCGCCGAGCTCGTGCAGCTCGGGGACCTTCTCCCGGCACTCCTGCTGGGCGCGATGACAACGCGGGTGGAACGGGCAGCCCGCCGGGATGGCCGCGAGGTTGGGCGGCAGCCCCTTGATGCTCGCCAGCTGCTCACCCTTCTGGTCCAACCGGGGGATGGAAGCCATCAGCCCCTCGGTGTAGGGGTGGGCGGGCCGGGCGTACAG
>NZ_PVSR01000038.1:0-36056 GCF_003001495.1 Actinopolyspora mortivallis | reverse complement strand
GAGTCGGGTTCCCCTCCGCTCCCGCCGGCCGCCCTCCCGTGCACACCGGCGGCCGGCGGGAGCGGAGGGGAACCCGACCGTCCAGAGTCCGAAGGAGAACCTGTCCGCGGGGGTGGGCGAGTAGTCCGTCACGCTCATGCTCCTCTGCGTGGTTTCGTGTGCCTGTCGGTTCGCCGCGAGCCGCTCGCGCGGTTCACGACGTGGCGAGAACCGCCCGGTCGACCGGCGGCGGCCGGGCGGGAAACGCCGTGTCTGCCCGGCGGGGCGGCTCTACACGGCCGCCCCGCCGGGGCAGCGGATCACCGGACCTTCACGACGAAGCTCGTCGATGTGGAGGTGCCGCGGTAGTGGACCGTCGCCGTGATCGTGGCGACGCCGGAGTTCCGGGTGCGGATCACTCCGTGCCGGTCGACCGCGACCACCTCCGGCCGGTTGCTCCGGTAGTCGATCCGCATACCGGCGGGCAGGGGGAGGTCCGGGGAGTCGGCGCGGTGTCCGTACAGCCTCGCGTCGCTCATGGCCACGGTCGGACGGGGTTCCACCACGGTGTCGCGGGGGAAGATCCTGCGCAGGGGGATGTCGCGCTCACCGTCCCCGGCGGCGCGCGGGGTGGTGCTCACCGAGGCCGGCCGCGGCTTCGACGCCCCGTGCACGGTGATCTTCGTACGGTGGACGACCTCGGAACTGGAACTCGCCAGGTGCAGCCGGTGCTCGCCCTCCTCGACGGTGCGGCGTTCCGTCCGAGGGTCGAACAGCGCCAGCTCGCGCACCGGCACCTCGAACTCCACCCGCTCGGACTCCTGCGGTCGCAGCGAGACCTTGGCGAAGTCCACCAGTCTCCGGTCGGGGCGCTGTGGATCCGCCGCCTCGTCCGACCGGGCGTAGAGCTGCACCACGTCCGAACCCGTGGTTTCCCCCGTGTTGGTGACCCGGGTGGTGACGCGCACAGTGTCGTCCGGACGCACGTGGGTGCGGTCCACGTGCGGCGTGCCGTACTCGAAACGGGTGTAGCTCAGCCCGTGACCGAAGGGGTAGGTGGGCTCGCCCGCGAAGTACATGTAGGTCCGGCCCGGGTGGGACTCGTCCGGCCTGATGTCGTAGTCGTCCATCGGGGGAAGCTGGGATTCGTCCCGGTACCAGGTGAACGGAAGGTGCCCGCTCGGATTCCGCTCGCCCAGCAGCACGTCGGCCAGGGCCTCACCCTTGCGCTGTCCGTTGTAGGAGCTCCACAGGATCGCGGAGACGTCCGTGCGGAAGTCGCTGACGTCGACCTGGCCGATGGTCTCCAGGTACACCACCGTCTCGGGGTTGGCCTCGGCCACCCGTTCGATCAGGGCGGTCTGCGGGGCGGGCAGTTTCAGCGACTCCCGGTCCTCCTCCTCACTGGCGGTGGACTCGTCGGTGGCCCCGTAGACGATCACGGCGTCGTAGTTCGCGGCCCTTCGGACGCTGTCCTCGTTGAGCTCCTCTCCCGCACCGGCGACGGTTCCGGGAAGGTGGTCCACCCTGGCCTCCGGGTTCACGGACTCGATGGCCTCCCGGATCCCCTGGTAGCCGTTGACGCTGTTGGCCCGGCCGGAAGCGGCCTGGTTGCTGGAGTAGCCGCCCAGGTACATCTCGTCCGGATCGGCGTGGTCGCCGATCACGGCCACGCTGTAGGGGCCGGACCGGGGCACGTTCAGCGGCAGGGCCCGCCTGCCTCCGGAGCCCTTCGCGTTGCGCAGCAGCACGATCGACTCGGCGGCCGCCTCCCGGGCCAGGGCCAGGCGTTGCGGTGTCTGCGTGACCGCCCTGTTGGCCTCGGAGTTCTCCCAGCTGTCCTCGGGGACACGGTCGCGGGCCCGCCGCACCCAGGGAACCTCGTTCGGGTCGTCGAACTCACCGAGTGCGATGCGCACGGTGAACATGCGGACCAGGGAGGCGTCCATGAAGTTCTCGGTGTAGGTGCCGTTGTCGGTTCGGACGCCCTGCTCGGCGGCGGTGGGAAGGGTGTTCGAGTAGTTGTGCTCGTCGTGATACCCCTGGTTGCAGTTCAGGTCCACCCCGGCGGCGTTGGCGTAGGCGTTGCGTTCGACGTGGTCCAGTGGTTCCTCCCGCCCCTCGGGCCTCCAGTGGTGCCCGTGCTGGATCTCGTAGACCGAGTCGCAGTCCGAGGTGAAGAAACCGTCGAACCCGAAGGTCCTGCGGGCGAGGGTGTCCAGCAACGTCACGTCGGCCGAGGCGGGAACCCCGTTGACCCGGTTGTAGGCGCTCATGACCGAGGCCGGGGAACTGTCCCGGATCACCTCGCGGAAGGGGGCCGTGTAGTACTCGCGCAACGTGCGCTCGTCCGTGTCGGAGGATCCTGTTCGACGGTTGAACTCGCTGTTGTTGGCCGCGAAGTGCTTGAGCGTGGTGCTGGTCTTGAGGTAGCCCTCCCCGGTGGGCAACGGGTTGCCGTTCTTGTCCTTGCCCTCCATACCGTTGACGTACTGCTCGGCCATCGCCGCGGTGAGCCCGGGATCCTCGCTGAAGGTCTCGTCGTTGCGGCCCCAACGCGGGTCGCGACCGAGGTTGACCGTCGGGGAGTAGAAGTTGAGGTTGAGCGTGTTGTCCTCGACGACCTCCCTGGCCTCGTCCGAGACCTGCTCGGCCACCCGGTACATCAGGTCCGGGTTCCAGGTGGACCCCATGGACAGGCTGACCGGGTAGGAGGTCGTGTTGGTCAGTATCTCGGGGTTGGAATCGTTCTCGGTCTGTTCCCGGGCGACGCCGTGGGCGGCCTCGTTCCACCAGCCGTAGGCGCGCACCCCCAGCCGGGGGATCGCCGGTGCGCGGCTGCTGACCATCTGTGCGGCCTTCTCTGCCCGGGTCATGCGGGAGACCAGGTCGACGGCCCGTTCACGGGCGGGGCGGTTCGGATCCAGATAGACCGGTTCGTCCGGGGTTGTTGTCTCCCCCGCGACGGCGGGGGCCGTGCTGACGGTGCACGCCATGCACAGGCCGAGCAGCGTCAGCAGACGTGTGGGTCGTCGTCTCACGTGGACCTCCGTGGCTCGTGTCCGGTGCGCGCCGCCAGGCGGTGGTTTCCGGTGAGGAGGCGGTGCACGAACGGTGGTGGTGCGGAGGGGAAGGCCGGCCGGAGCCCACCGGCAGCACTCGGATGACGACCAGGGGCGTCCATCGTGCTGTCACCTCCGACCATGAATATGATTTGTAATAGGTGAAAACAAAATAGGCGGTGTGTCAAGCCCCACAACCGTTGGTGCCGCTCAGCGGTGCCACGTTGACTGGAGACAACCGTGAGTGAGCGAGGAGAACGTGACCACATCGACCACGCAGGGACGTGACCCGGCGAGCCTGCGTCGCCACAACCTCCGCACACTGCTGGGCCACCTGCACTTGCAGGGGGCGACCAGTCGGGTGCGGCTCGGTGAGATCACCGGACTGACCCGCAGCGCCATCGCGGATCTGGTCGCGGAGCTCACCGAACGGGGACTGGCTACCGAGGCAGGCCCCAGTCAGCCCCAGTCGGGACGGGGACGGCCACCGCTGATCGTCTCCCCGCGAGACGAGAGCGCCTACGTGCTGGCACTGGCGGTCGATGTGGACACCGTTCGGATCGGGCGTGTGGGACTGGGCGGCACGTTGTTGCGGGAGTCCGCCACCCGGCACGCACCCCTGCCGGAGCGTCCCGAGGAGGCGGTCACCGTCCTGAGCCGGATGATCCGGAGGGAGACGGAAACCGCTGAGGTGTCTCCCCTGGCGATGGGGGTGGCGGTTCCCGGCCTCGTACGGGACGGCGACGGGGTGGTCACCCGGGCGCCGAACCTGGGATGGCGTGAACTGGCCCTGGCCGAGCGACTGCGGGAGGGGACCGGTTTCGCCGGGCGGGTGGTCGTGGGCAACGAGGCGCGCTTGGCCGCGCTGGCCGAACACCGCAGAGGGGCCGGTCGGGAGTGCGCGGACCTCGTGTACGTCTCGGCCGGTGTCGGTGTGGGAGGCGGAGTGATAGCCCGCGACCGTCTGCTGACGGGGAACACCGGTTACGCCGGGGAGATCGGACACATGGTCACCAACCCAGCGGGACGTGCCTGTCACTGCGGCGGGCGGGGGTGTTGGGAGACCGAGATCGGCACCGACGCCCTGCTGAGACGTGCCGGGATCGTGGCACCGGGCGACCGACACGCCGCGCTGGCCGAGCTCGTCTCCCGCGCGCACGGTTCCGAACCGGAGGCCCTGGAGACGTTTCGCGGCATGTCCTACGCGGTCGCGGTCGGTCTGACCAACCTGATCAACATCTTCGACCCGTGTCGGGTGATTCTGGGCGGGCTGCTGCGCCCCACCCTGTTGTACGCCGGTGAGGAGCTGCGCGGCGCCCTGGAGGAGCTCAGAGGGCTGCCCGAACTTCCCGTGGAGCTGTGCCCGGCCGAGTTGGGCGAACAGGGGCCGATGCTGGGGGCTGCTGAGGCCGCCGTCAGCAGTTTCCTCGCCGGTATGGAATGAGACGCTGTGTCCGAGGACGGGCGACCGGTTCACGAAGCCCCGGTCGGTTGTGACGACGACAATGGAGCGGACGGTGCGCGGACGAGCGGGTTCGTCGGCTCGGGCTGCTTCGAGAGGGTGAGAACATGAGTGGTACCGGGGCGATCGCCGAGACCATCAGTGTGGTCCCGATGCGTATGGCGCACCTGGAGGGAGTGCTGGAGCTGGGGTTCCGTGCCTTCGACGTCTCCACCATGCCCTACACCTCGTGGTCGTTGTCGAGCATCACCGAGCACTTCGACACGCAGCCGGAGGCGTGCTGGGTGGCCGAGGCCGAGGGAGAGGTGCTCGGGTTCGTGCTCGGATCCATGTCCTACGACGAACGTGAGGACTGGGGGTACATGGAGTGGATCGCCCTCGATCCCCGGGCCCGGGGCAGCGGAGTGGCCAGTCACCTGGTCGAGGCCTGTTGCCAGGCGCTGTTCGACGCGGGAGCCGCGCGGATCATCACCGACGTCGAGCACGGCAACGAACCCTCGGCCCGGATGATGCGTCGTAATTCCTTCATCGAAGGGGTTACCGTTACGCTGTTCGTGAGGAAGCGGTCGGACGAGCCTGGCAGGCAGGGGCGGATGCCTCACGTACGCAGCAAGCCGGAGGATCCGGCCAGGGCCCGGGTCCGTAGCGTGGCGCGACGGTCGACCGGGGGAGGACGTTCCGGTGAGTGAGGTGTCGACCGGCGAGGGTGCCCCGGGAGACGAGCCTCATCGGGGCCGGCTGCGGTGAATATATTCGTCGACTCGTGGGTTCCGAGGGCGGTGAACGCGGAAGAACGCGGAACGGACCGTAAAGTCCCGTTCTGATGTCGTGGTTGTATTGTGGGGATAGGCAGAGCGCCGTACGGAAGAGGAGCTACGTTATGGGGCGCGGTCGAGCCAAGGCCAAGCAGGCCAAGATCGCTCGTGAGCTCAAGTACAGCTCGCCGCCTCTGGACATCGAAGCTTTGCAGGAGGAGTTGACCGAGAACGAGTCCGAGGACACGGAGGACGACGAAAGGCCGTACCGTGATTCGGACGAGGGTGATCGGCGCTCCGGGTGAGTGTTGACCCCGTGGGTGGAGGGACTCCGGACGTGCGGTCGTGTTCCGTCCGGAAGGGACGCGGTTCGGTCCGACAGGCCGCCGCTTTTCCGTTTCCGTGGAGGGTGGAGCGGATTTTGTTTTCGATGGTTTCGTGTGTTTTCTTTTCCGGTTTTCGTCCGGAATTGTCAGCGACGGACTCTCGTCGGAATCGCTCTGACGTCCGCCGATGAGGAATCATTTTTCGAAAATAATTCGCATCAGAGTGTCTCGTTGGCTCCCTCCCGGAGGTCGTGGAGTAACCGCCCGACTGGGGAAGGGCCGTGGGCCCGTGGGTGTGTTCACCGCCCGACTGGGGAAGGGCCGTGGGCCCGTGGGTGTGTTCTCCGCACTCTTCCGGACGAACCTCACGCTCCGGGCGGGCCCACGGTGGCCAGTGCCGCGATCATGAAAACCAGGGCGAGCACGAGTCCGGCCACCCCGATCCATCCGAGTACCAGACCGGCGATGGCCATGCCTCTACCCCTTTCACCAGAGTGTTTCTTGTCGATGTTGTGCAGTGCTATGTGCCCGAAAATCACCGCGAGCGGGCTGAACCCCATGATGCCGAGCACGAGCGCGACGACGGCGAAACCACTGGTGGGCCCTGGGTAGTAGGTCGGTGGTTGACCGGGTGAGTAGGACGCCGTCATGAGGTCCTCCCTTCGGAGCTCTTCGTGACGTAGAAAGTGAATTCTTTTCCGAAGTGGAGTCGGGAGTTCCACCCTCAGTACACGCCGCACAGGGCCCGTTGTCCAGGAGGAAGGACCAGGCGTACACACCTGCGCACGGGACGGGGCGGTCTTGGTCGAAGACGACCGGGACCGCCTGGGGAGCGGTCGGTGACTCACTGTTCGGGACGACCCAGGGCCTTGTACACGGTCTGCGGGGAGACCCGGGCCAGGGCGGCGATCTCCCTGCGGTTGAGCCCGGCGTCATCGGCCTCGCGGATGGCCCGGCGGGTGCGTTCCCAGAGTGCCTCCAGCTGCTGCTCCACCGCTGTCCGTTCCTCGGCCAGAGCGGTCAACGTGCCTCGCGCCGTCTCGGGGTCCTCCATGGGACTCGAGTCTGCCCTGCAGGGGGGACCTCCGCGAGCGGACACGCTGGAGAGCCCGGGTGGGTCGCCTCGGCCGCCGGGGTGAGCTGCCAGACTGGTGGACATGCGTCTGGTCGATCTCAGTCACGTGGTCGAACACGGTACGGTCACCTATCCGGGGCTGCCGGCCCCGGTCGTCGACACGTACCTGCCCTTCGAGGACTCGGCCGAGCACTACTCTGCCGGAACCGAGTTCACGATCGGCCGGATCACCATGGTCGCCAACACGGGCACCTACCTCGACACTCCCGCGCACCGGTTCCGGGACGGTCACGACGTGTCCGGCCTGGCGTTGGAACGCTGCGCACTGCTTCCCGCCGTGGTCGTCGACGCCGGGCCGGGGGCCGTCGACGAGCGGGTGTTCTCCGGACACCGGGTTCGCGGTGCCGCGGTGCTGGTGCGCACCGGTTGGGACCGCCACTGGGGGACCGAGCACTACGGAGATCCCTCCCACCCGTACCTGACCGAGGCCGCCGCCTCCTTCCTGGTGGAAGAGGGCGCACACCTCGTCGGTATCGACTCGGTCAACATCGACGACACCTCCACAGGAGAACGCCCGGCGCACACGCGACTGCTCGCCGCCGGGATCCCCATCGTCGAGCATCTGACCAATCTCGACGCGCTGCCCACCTCGGGAGCGACCTTCACGGCTGTTCCCGCCGCCATCCGGGGGATGGGGACGTTCCCGGTGCGCAGCTTCGCCGCGTTGCCCTGAGTTCGGTCGTGGCCCGGATGCGGCGACGTCGTTTCCGGCCAGCCAGCACGGCTGGCCCTCATGCGGAGCACGGGTTCCTCGGTGTCGTAGTCCCTCTCTGCTCCGAACACGGTGATTCCCGGTTTCCGGGAGCACAACAGGTGCTGTCATGACTTCGCGGAGTTCCTCCACCGGGCCGGTATCCCGGTGGAATGCGCCCACGGCCAGGTGATCAGCGCCCACGCGGTGAGCCCCACCACGAACTCCACCGCGAGGTACCACGGCCACGGACCCATGACATCCAGCAACGAGGGGTTGTTCGGCTTGGCGTTGAGGAAACCGTAGTTCGTGCCGGTGACCCGGTTGAACCAGAATACGGCCACGCCCCACACGGTCGTGACCATGACCACGGTCGCGAAGTCACGCCAAACCGGCCGCATACCCAGACCCCAGGTCAAGTAGATGGCCGCCCACACCACGAGCGTGTGCTGCGTCCAGAAGTCGACGAAGTCGATGTGCGGAAAGCTCGGAGCGTCCAGGGCGGGAGTGAGCATGGCCTGGGGGTTGAGTGTCAGGCCCCAGTAGTATGTCAGCGAGTACGCCCACTGCCGATGTGTCCACAACGCGTAGACGGCCACGATCCAGGTGAAGTCGGACAGGTGCAACGGCAGCGAAACACCGATGTTCCACTGTGAAGGCAACACCCGGTAGACCTGCATCGCCACCGCGAACAGCCCCAGCGACACCGCGAACGCCCTGGCGAACAACCCACCCGCACGAGTACCCCGATGTCGGCGTCCCGCACGGACGAGCAGCAGTGCCCCTACGGCGAACACCCCGAGAAGCACCCAGTGGGAAACGCCGTACGGAGTGAACGTTCCTGCCGTGTCCGCTTGGCCCACGAGGTGAAGGTAGTAGACGAACCGTCCCACTCGCCCGAAGGACCCTGGGGGACACCACTGGCCGAGCCGATCCCGCTCGCTCCCGTCTTCTTCCCGGTCTTGGTGATGCCGCGGGGAACCGGGGCAGCCGCCAGTGGTTTACGAGTCAGCGGCCGGGGTCGTGCTGCGTTCGTGCTCTGAAAGAGTGCTCTCTCAGACCAGGCGCAGGATCGTGATGCGCAGCGTGTTGTCGTGGAGGGCGAACACGATCATGATGCTTCCGCTGTCGGCGGTGGTGGTCCAGCGGTCGGTTGTCGGATCGTAGCTGCTGCCGTCTTTGGGGTTCTCGGCGAGCTGGGCCATGCGTTTGTCCACGGCCCGTTGTTGGGTGCCGGGCAGTTTCTTGTAGGCGTCTTCGGCGACGTCGCCCCAGCGGAGGAAGTACCGACCCATCAGTCTCCCTCCTGCTGTCGAGTGGTGTTCGCCGGGGCCTTGTCCGTCGTTCCCTCAGGGGGCTGCCGCCACAGCTGGCCGTGGGCGTCGGTGCGCCAGAGGAGTCCGTGCTCGTCCTCGCGCCACGAGTGTCCGTGCTCGTCGATGTGGACCAGCCCGGTGAAGTCGCCCCGGTCGGCGCGGGCTTTGATCTCCTCTTCCCGCTCGGTGGGTGGGTGTTCGGCCAGGACAGCCGCGCCCCACCAGTCGTCGAGGACCCTGTCGATGTGGCCGGTGTCGTAGTCGACGGCGACCTTGTGCAACGCCTCCTGGAAATCGCGGTCGAACGCGGCACGCCGCTGCGGGTCGGTGCGATCCAACGCCTCGCGGATACACCGCGCTTTATGAGGGAACGGAGGAGCCACGGGGTTCTCCTTTCGTGCTCAGCCGGTTGGTGTCCGCTGTGCAGGGAACAAAGACGGTCGGGCTTCAGGGCTGCTCGAAGAGCTGAGCGCCTACACCTGTGTGCGCGTGTGTTCCTACGACATGCTGCCGACCTGACGAGTCCTGAGTCTCGATGATGTCCAGTTCGTGTCCGCTTTCGGGGACAACCACGAGGTCCCCTCACGGAGGTCCAAGGAGTGCGGAAAGTTCGCACGGTGCGTTACACCGGGGTTTTCGCAGGTTCACCCGCGAACTGCGCAATCAGGCCGTCCGGATCGTGTAGGGAGTCGCCGTGGCTGTGGAGGCCGAACTGAAGGCACGCGTTCGTCACCCCGAGGTGGTGCGCGAGCGGCTGGTTTCGCGTGCCACCGAACACGTGCAGGTCTACCGGGACCGCTACTTCGACCGACCGAGTGGGGAGCTGACCGATCAGGGCTACGAGGTGCGGTTGCGAACCGTGGAGGACGAGCACTCCTCGACAACCGTGCTGACCTTCAAGGAGCCCGCCGTGCACGCCAGTGGTTCCCAACCCGAGCACGAGACCACCGTCGCCGACGGGCAGGCCGTGGCGGCGTTGTTGACCGGTCTCGGACTGACCGAACGCATCACCTTCAGCAAGCACTGCCGCAACTACCGCTTCACCGAGAACGGCTACGACCTGCTCGCCACCCTGGTCCACGTCCCCGAACTGGAAGGAACCTTCCTCGAAGTCGAAACCCGGGTCGATCGCACCGAGGAGGTCCCGGCCGGACTGGCGACGGTCCGCACGGTCCTGACCCCGCTGGGCATCACCGAGGACGACCTGACCACCGAGCAGTACACCACGGCGGTGGCCGCGCACCGGGCTCAGACCACTCACCCCGCATGAGCCCGATCACACCCCCGGCCCGCCGTGGTCGGAGGCGTGATGTATCTCAGAGCCATGACGCTGCGTCCGTTCCCCGCCGAGTCGGACTTCGGACGGTGGGACGTGCTGCCCGCCGACCCCACCGAGGACGAGATCGACCACGAGAACCCGGCGGTGGTTGTATCCGCCGCTGGTCGCAGGAGAGCACCGGCACGCGGCACACCTCGACCTGACCGCGCCCACGCATCGAGTACCCAGCATCACCTCCGACGAAGGAAAGTGATCTTCGACTCAAGACGGCGGGACCGCTGAACGAGTGATCTCGTGGCCCCGGAGAGGGTGAGACGAGGTGTTGACCTCCCCAGCTCGGGGAGGTGACAAGGGGCGCGATGCGGCGAAACGTAGGGGAAAACGTGTGGTCTGATCTTCCCTACGATCACGAGCAGGCTTCTGACCTGCTAGAACGAGTGCCCCCGGTCCGATTCGAACGGACACTACACGGATTTTGAGTCCGCCGCCTCTGCCTGTTGGGCTACGGGGGCTGTCGCTACGGACAGCATACGCCACCGGAGATCGTCACCTGCGGACGGGGTCTCCGGCGTTACGGCCCACGCGGCCCGAGAGTCCGCGTGGGCCAGCTCTCATCCCCACCGCACGCGGCCCCTGCCGCTCTCCGGGGGGTGCGCGAGACGATAAGCTGCACTCTCCGGTGCGACCGCACCGGAAACACCCGAGAACCATCCAGGAGGATCCGGTGAGCACGCCGGCTGCCGAGGACCCGAACACGGCGACGAATGCTGCTCAGCATCGCGTGCTCGTGGCCGAGGACGAGGCGCTGATCAGGCTCGATCTGGTGGAGATGCTTCGCGAGGAGGGATATCAGGTCGTCGGTGAGGCCGGTGACGGCGAAGAAGCGGTTCGTCTCGCGGAGGAACTGCGTCCCGACCTGGTGATCCTCGACATCAAGATGCCGAAGATGGACGGCATCGAGGCGGCCTCCTCCATAGCGGGGGAACGGATAGCTCCCGTGGTGATCCTGACCGCTTTCAGCCAACGTGAACTGGTCGAACGGGCCAAGGACGCGGGGGCCATGTCCTACCTGGTCAAGCCGTTCGCCAAGCGTGACCTGGTTCCGGCCATCGAACTGGCCGTCTCCCGGTTCGCCGAGGTGCAGGCCCTGGAGGCCGAGGCGGCCAACCTCTCCGAACGTCTCGAATCGCGCAAGACGATCGAACGGGCCAAGGGGTTGTTGATGAGCAACCACGACATGTCCGAGCCGGAGTCCTTCCGCTGGCTGCAACGGACCGCCATGGACCGGCGTACCACGATGAAGGAGATTGCCCAGGCGGTGCTCGACAGCCTGGAGTGAGCCTCGCGCCTCACGGTCCGCTCCGTCAGAACCCCCGACGGAGGAGGACGGCACCGATCCGGCCGGTTCCGGACCGGTGCCGTGTTGTCAGCTTTCCGTTTTCCGCTCCCGCAGCACGCAGGTCAACCGCGCCGAACAGGTACGTTTGCCACGCTCGTCGGTGACGACGATCTCGTAGGTCGCCGTGCTGTTCCCCCGGTGCAGCGGCGTGGCCACGCCGGTCACCTTCCCCTCGGCGACGGCGCGGTGGTGGGTGCACGACAGTTCCAGCCCCATCGCGATCCGGTCCTTCCCGGCGTGCAGCGCGGCCGCCACCGAGCCCAGCTGTTCGGCCAGCACCGCGTTCGCCCCGCCGTGCAGCAGTCCGTAGGGCTGCCGGTTGCCGGACACCGGCATGATCCCGACCACACGATCGGGGTCGTACTCGGTGATCTCGATGCCCATCCTGCTTCCGAGCTGCTCCTCCTCGGAAACCAGGGGTTCGGCCCCCGGTTCGTTCGTGCCGGGCAGCACCGTTCCGTTCGTTTCCTCTGCCACGTGTTCCTCTCCTGCCCTGTACGCGACCACTGACGGGGGATGAGCCTAGACTCGCACGCCGTGATGGCATCCGAGCACCGACGCCTGCTGCTGATCGACGGCCACTCGATGGCCTACCGAGCGTTCTACGCACTGCCCAAGGAGAACTTCCAGACGGGTACCGGACAGCACACCAACGCGGTCTACGGGTTCACCTCGATGCTGATCAACCTGCTGCGGGACGAGCAGCCGACGCATCTCGGGGTGGCCTTCGACGTCTCGCGTCAGACCTTCCGGTCGGAAACCTATCCCGAGTACAAGGCCAACCGGGGCTCGACTCCCGAGGAGTTCCGCGGTCAGGTGAGCCTGATCCAGGAAGTGCTCGGTGCGTTGAACGTTCCCGTGCTGAGCAAGGACAACTACGAGGCCGACGACGTCATCGCCACGTTGACCCGCCAGGCCGTGGGTGAAGGGTTCGATGTCAGCATCTGCACCGGTGACCGCGACTCGCTCCAACTGGTCTCCGACAGCGTCACCGTGCTCTACCCGAGCAAGGGCGTCTCCGAGATGACCCGGTTCACCCCTGAGGCCGTGCGGGAGAAGTACGGTCTGACCCCCCAGCAGTACCCGGACTTCGCGGCTCTGCGTGGTGACCCCTCGGACAACCTCCCCAAGATCGACGGTGTGGGGGAGAAGACCGTCACCAAGTGGATCCAGCAGTTCGGCTCGCTGGCCGAGTTGGTGGACCGGGCCGACGAGGTCACGGGCAAAGCCGGGGAGAAGCTGCGCAACCACATCGCGCAGGTGTTGCGCAACAGGGAACTCACCCAGCTGGTCTCCGATCTGGAACTCGGATACCTGCCCGACGACCTGGCGATGCGGCAGTGGGACCGCGAGGCGGTGCACCGCGTGTTCGACAACCTGGAGTTCCGGGTGCTGCGCGACCGCCTGTTCAACACCCTGTCCACCGAGGAACCCGAGACCTCCGAGGGGTTCGAGGTCTCCGGAGGCGTCGTCGAACCGGGAACCCTGCGGGACTGGTTGGACCGGCACGCCCGGGACGGCGCGCGGGTGGGGTTGTCCTGCCGCGCCAGCTGGTCCCAGGGCAGCGGCGATCTCGGCGGGATGGCCGTGGCCACCTCCTCCGGGAGCGGGATCTACGTGGACCCGGCCGAGTTGACCCCGGACGACGAGCGGGCCTTCGGACAGTGGCTGGCCGACGAGTCCGTGCCGAAGGCCGCGCACGACGTGAAGGTCTCCGTGCACGCCGTCCGCGAACGCGGTTGGGACCTGAAGGGGGTGAGCAGCGACACCGCCCTGGCCGCCTACCTGGTTCGCCCGGGACAGCGTTCCTTCGCTCTCGGTGATCTCGTCGTGCGCTACCTACAGCGTGACCTGGACGTGCGGGGCGGAGACGGGGGAGGGCAGCTCTCCCTGTTGGAGGACGAGGACCGGGCGCGTGAGGACGCCGCCGTCTCCGAGATGATCCGGGCCAGGGCCGTGCTGGAGCTCGCCGAGGCGCTGGACGGTGAGCTGGAGAGCATGGAGAACAGGAGGCTGCTCACCGAGCTGGAGCTGCCGCTGCTGCGTGTGCTGGTCGATCTGGAGGAGGCCGGGATCGCGGTGGACCAGCGACGGTTGGAGGAACTCGGGGACCGTTTCACGGCACGGGTCGAGCAGGCCGCCCAGCAGGCCTGCTCCGTCATCGGCAAGGAGATCAACCTCGGCTCGCCCAAGCAGCTGCAGACGGTGCTCTTCGACGAACTGGGGATGCCCAAGACGAAACGCACCAAGACCGGCTACACCACCGACGCGGAGGCTCTGCAGGGGCTGTACGAGAAAACCGAGCACCCCTTCCTGCGGTACCTGCTGGAGCATCGCGACGCGACCAAGCTCAAGACCACGGTGGAGGGGCTGGTCAAAGCCGTCGCCCCGGACGGGCGGATCCACACCACGCTGAACCAGATGATCGCCTCGACGGGGCGACTGTCGTCGACGGAACCGAACCTGCAGAACATCCCCGTCCGCACCGAGGAGGGGCGACGGATCCGGGAGGTGTTCGTGGTCGGGGAGGGCTACGAGACCCTGCTGACCGCGGACTACAGCCAGATCGAGATGCGGATCATGGCCCATCTCTCCGGTGACGAGGGGCTGATCGAGGCGTTCCGCACGGGTGAGGACCTGCACAACTACGTGGCCTCTCAGGCGTTCGGCGTCCCCATCGACGAGGTCGACCAGGAACTCCGGCGCCGGGTGAAGGCCATGTCCTACGGCCTGGCCTACGGGTTGTCCGCCTACGGGTTGGCCCAACAGCTCCGGATCTCCAACGAGGAGTCCAAGCAGCAGATGGAGGCCTACTTCGCCCGTTTCGGCCGGGTGCGGGACTATCTGCAGGAGGTCGTGGAGCGGGCCCGTCGGGACGGTTACACCTCCACCATCCTCGGACGGCGTAGGTACCTGCCGGACCTGCTCAGTGACAACCGACAGCGCCGGGAGATGGCCGAGCGCATGGCACTGAACGCTCCCATCCAGGGCAGTGCCGCCGATATCATCAAGGTGGCGATGCTGGGAGTGCACAGCGCGCTGAACAGCCAGGGACTGTCCTCCAGGATGCTGTTGCAGGTGCACGACGAACTGATCATCGAGGTGGCCGAGGGGGAGACCGAGGCGGTCGAGAGGCTGGTTCGGGAACAGATGAGCTCGGCCGTGCGGCTGGACGTGCCGCTGGAGGTCTCGGTGGGCACGGGAGGATCCTGGGACGCCGCGGCGCACTGAGCGCGACGGGCCGTCGCGGTGTCCGCCCCACCGTGTCGGGCGGAGATCGTCGGCGGTTCCGTGCACCTCCCGTTTCCGGGGTGGGACGCTCCGTGATCGTCCGCCGCCGGTCCCCGCCGAAAGGGCCAGGTGGTTGTCCCCCGCAGGGAGTGGTGCGGTTAGGCTGCCCGGGATTCGGTGGCGCGTCGGCGGCACAGGCTTCGTCGGGGGGTTCCAGTGGTCGTCTCATCGGGGGGTTCGAGCCGCCGGACAACCGACGTGACACGACACGGGAAACCGCGGACGGGTCGGAACCCGGTACCGGGGGTCCTCGGGTTCCGGCGAAGGAGGAACATGATCAGCGTCGACAGGCTGGACCATCTGGTGCTTACCGTGGCCGACGTCGAGCGTTCCCTGGAGTTCTACGAGAACATTCTCGGGATGCAGCCCGTGACCTTCCAGGGCGAGCGACGTGCGGTGCGTTTCGGGCAGCAGACCATCAAGCTGCACGCCGCCAGTGAGCTGGCGGAGCCGACGGCGACGCATCCGGTCCCCGGGTCGGCGAATCTGTGTTTTGTCACCGGCAACGCCCTCAGCGAGGTTCAGGAGCACCTCAGGGCCAACGACGTGCGCATCGAGGCGGGGCCGGTGGTGCGTACCGGCACCCAGGGCCCGATCACCTCGTTGTACCTGCGGGACCCGGACGGCAACCTGATCGAGATAGCGCGCTACGACGAGCAGGAGTAGTCGTCCGGGCGCGCCCTCGCGAGCGCGGCCGGTGACGGACCGCCGGTCCGTCACCGGCCGCGGGTGTGCCGGGAGGTTTTCGCTCCTCAGTGCCGTTTTCGGATCACAGGGACAGCTCCGGCCGGAGCCGGGAGGCCGTCCAGACCCGTTGGCGCATGGCGGCCACCGTGCTCAGCAACAGCCCGCACACCAGGTAGCAGAGCAGCACCAGCGCCGCCTGGATCGCGTTGTCCGCACTGCCGCCGTAGATCAGGTGCCGCAGCCCGTCCACGACGTAGCCGAGCGGAAGGACCTTGTGCAGCGGGTGCAGCACCTCGGGTGTGCTCTGCCAGGGGAAGGTTCCGCCCGCCGTGATCAGCTGCAGCACCAGGAACACCAGTGCCAGGAACTTGCCCTTCGGACCGAAGGCCGCGTTGAGCGAGTGCACCACGGCGGTGAACGCCAGCGAGGTGAGGATCAGCAGCCCGAGGGTCCACCAGGGGTTGGCCGTGTCGACGCCGATGCCGAACACCACCACCGAGTACAGCAGCACCGCCTGGACGGTTCCCACCAGTGCGGCGGGCAGCCAGCCTCCCAGCGCCGTCCGCCACGGTGCCACTCCGGAGGCCAGGGCACGGTTGGACAGCGGACGCATCAACAGGAACAGCACGAAGCCGCCGATCCACAGGGCCAGTCCCATGAAGTAGGGGGCGAGGCCGGCTCCGTAGGTGCCCGCGTCGGTCTGGGCCGTTTCGTCCACGGCCACCGGGTCCCCGATGGTTTTCGCGGTGGCCTCGCGGGTGGACTCGTCCGGGTTGGGGATGTCCTCGGCCCCGGTGCCGAGTTTGTCGGCGAGCTCGTGGGAGCCGTTCACCAGCTGGTCGGAGCCGTTGGACAGTCGGGCGACCCCGGAGTTCAGCTCCTCGGCTCCGGACACCGCCTCACGTTGCTTGTCCCGCAGTTCGGTGGCTCCCTCGTGCACCTGCTGCGCGCCGCCGGCCAGTTTCTCCGACGCGGCGTCGAGTTCCTTGATCCCGTTCGTCATCTGCGGGATGTTGTTGGCCAGTTTCCGGCTGGCTCGGGCAACCCGCTGGGAGCCGTCCGACAGTTCCTGGACCCGCTTCACCCGCTGCTGCACCTGTGAGTTGGCCTCGTCCAGGGGTTGGTCGAGCTGTTCGAGGGACTCGGTGACGCGTTCGATCTGTTCCTGCGACAGGCCGAGTTCACGCAGGTGGTCGATGATGTCGCCGCGCGCCCCGTCGAGGCGGTCGGCGATGCCCTGGGAGATCTCGCCGACCTCGGAGGCCTTCTCGGCCAGCTCAGTGTTGCCCTCGGCGACACGTTCCGCCCCGTCGGCCAGCTGGTCGGTCTTCTTCGGCAGGTCGGCGGTTTTGTTCCGCATCTGCGACAGCCCGTCGTGGAGTTCGCTGTTGCCCCTGGCGATCCGTCCGGACGCGGTGGCCAGCTCGTCGGCTCCCTGGGCGAGTTTGCGCTGCCCCACCAGTAACTGTTGTGTTCCCTGGTGGGTCCGGTCCAGGCCCGTGTCCAGGTCTCCCGCCCCGTCCGCGAGGTCACCGGCCCCGTCGGCGGCGCGCACGGTCTGCTCGTGCACGGTGCTCAGCCCCAGTAGCAGTTCACGTGCCGCGTCGCTGCCCGCGTCGGCGGAGACGGTCTCGCGGACCCGGCTGACCACCTTGTCGGCGATCGTTCCGGCGAGGTAGTTGTTCGCGTCGTTGGTGATCAGGCGCAGTCGGGCCTGTTCCGGTTCGAACTCGCCGGGGGACAGCAGTGCGCGGGAGAAGTCCCGGGGGATCACCAGGGCGAAGGTGTAGGTGCCCTCGGAGACCCCCTGGTGCGCCCGTTCGTTGCCGACCCGGTGCCAGTCGAAGTCACCGGAGTCGGTCAGGTTCTCGTAGACGTCCTCACCCGCCGTGAGCTGACTGCCGTCGTCCCTGGTGGCGCCGGTGTCGTCCACGACCACGGCGGCGGGGACCGTTTCCAGGTTGCCGTAGGGGTCCCAGTTGGCGTAGATGTAGAGCGCGCCGTACAGCAGCGGTACGAGGGTGACCGCCACCAGCGCCAGTTTGGGGAGTTTTCCGGAGGTCAGTCGGCGCAGTTCGGTTTTGGCCAGTCGAAACGTGGTCATGATGTGGTTCCCGGGGTTTCCTGGTCAGGAGTGCGGAGGGCGTCCGTCCGGCTCGGAGGGTCGTCGATGGTCGAGCTGGTGCCGATGCGGACGGTGGGAGCGTTCAGGTCGTCGGCCGAGTGGGGTGAGCACACCACCACCACGGCATAGCCGTGCTCGGCGGCCTCCCGGGCCGCCGGATACCAGTTCAGAGGGTCGTCCCCGTGTCGGTCCGGGCAGTCCAGGACGAGCGCCTCGGTGCCGCGCGGGGCTCGTCCCAGGTCCAACAGCACCCTGGTGCGGATCCGTGGGGGGAGCTGTTCGAAGCGTGTGTGGGCCCATTCGTCCAGACCGCGTCCGGTGATCCAGCGCCGCACGGCCTTCCGACCGCAGCGACGTCCGGCCAGGCTGAGTCCCTCGCCGACGATCTCGGTCAGTTCGAGTGCCCCCTCAGGCTCGGTGATGCCGGGGGCGTCGATCACCGAGACCGTCTCGCGCAGCCGGGCCGGGTTTCTGCGCCCGTTGCGCAGCACGGTTCCCCGGTCGGGTCGTAGCCGTCCGGAGAGCACGAGGGCGAGAGCGGTGCGTCCCGATCTGGGTGGACCCGTGACGAGCAGGAGTTCTCCTGATCGTGCTCGTAGTGAGGTGGGTTCGAGTAGCGGTCCGTGCGGACCGTTCACTCCGACGTCCGCTGCGACGATCTCCACGGCTCGGCGTTGCCTTTCGCGTCGCGACCGGCCCCGCCAGGCGCGGTGTCAGCGCAACGCGGTGGCCGGTCTGATCTCCCATATGGTCCACAGTGGTCGGTATCCCTGCCGGTGCCAGAACACCGGGGACAACGGGTTCGCGGGGTTGTAGTACAGGAAACTGCCCACCGCCCCGGCCGCCGCGAAGTCGCTGTGGGCCATCGCCATCAGGTCGCGACCGATGCCGGTGCCCCGTTGGTCCTCGCGGACGGACAGGCAGTTGACGTAGCCCCACAACCCGGTGCCGAGTCGGTGTCCACCGTGGTGGCTTTCGGTGTCGACCCAGCCGCATTCGGCCAGCCCGAGTACCTCCTCGTCGCGTTCGGCGAGCCAAACGGGGTCACCACCTGTCGTGTTTTCCCGGGGGGAGATGCCCCGCGGGCTGCTTCCCGAGCGCAGCCGGACTCTGAGCACGCTGCGTTTGAGTTCGGCCGCGTCGGGTCGCAGGACGGAGGAACCGACGAGGGCGGCGTACTCGAGCTCGGCCATGGCCAGCTCGACCACCTCGTCCAAATCGGGCGGACCCGCCCGACGCACTTTTACGGTACCAGACAGTTCCGTATCTACGTTCGGTGCCCGCGTGCGTACCGCGAGGCAGGACAGTGGAACGAAGCCGTGGTCGAGCAGCGCCCGACTGGCCCGCACGTCACGACTGGGCCAGGTGACCAGGCAGGAGGAGTCCGTCTCCGCGGGGGAGCGGCTGGCCACCTGCTTCCCGAAGGCTCGGAGCAGGGCGTCCATTCCCTCGTGAGGACGATCACCGACCAGGGGGAACAGCTCGTGCGTCTCCGTGGTCGTCCACAGGCTCGGCAGTGAGCCGGGAGGCTGTCGCGTGTGCGTGGTGAGACCGGCCACCGGTGGTTCCCCCGGGCGTGTGCGGGCCACCAGGGGTTCGCCGCCCCGGGGCAGGGGGTAGGAGTCCGGCAGCGCCGGATCCAGTCGCCGGAATCTCTCCTGCTGGGCATCGAGCAGTTCCTGTGCGTTGTTCACGACGCCTTCCGGGTCTCGTCTGGTCACGGGTTCCCTCGGAGGGCCGGGTCAGCGTCCCGGCGCCGACTCCGGTCGTTCGGGAAGCAGACAGCGGAAGATGGCGGTGCCCGGCAGGGTTCTGCCCCGCAACGGACTCCACTGCCCCCACACCTCCGTGTGATCCTCGGGCCACTCCGGCTCGATCAGCTCCAGCAGCCGAAAACCCGAGGACGTGATCTGGGATACGTAGTCGCCGAGAGTGCGGTGATGTTCGACATAGGTGGCCCTCCCCGTGGCGTCGATCTCCACGTAGGGGCTGCGGTCGAAATAGGACTGCACCGCGGTCAGCCCATCCGGGCCGGGATCGTCGGGGAAGGCCCAGCGAATGGGGTGTGTGACCGCGAAGACCCACAGGCCACCGGGACGCAGCACCCGGGCCACCTCGCGCATCACCTGCTCCGAGTCGGCCACGAAGGGCACACCGCCGAAGGCGGAACAGGCGATGTCGAAGGACTCCGCGGCGAACGGCAGCATGTCGGCGCTGCCCTGGACGAGGGCGACCTCCGTGCCCGTGCGCGCGTTGGCCGCCGCCGCGTGACCCAGCATCCTGCCCGAGATGTCCAGGCCCACCGGCCGAGCTCCCCGGGAGGCCAGCCACCGGGAGCACGCGGCCGCCCCGCAACCGACCTCCAGCACGTCCCTGCCGGAGACCTCGCCCAGCAGACCGGCCTCGCTCTCGTGGAGCCGTTCCGGGCACCACAGGAACTCGCGCTCGCCCAGCATCGAACCGTGTTCGGCCAGGTAGTCGTCGGCGTCGGCGTCCCACCACAGCCTGCTGGCCGAGCGCGACTCGGTGGGGCCGGGGTGTCGGGCCGCGGGCCCGACCGTGCCGAGGATCCGTTCGGCGTTCGCGTGTTCGGACGCTTCTCCGGGGGAGTGCGTCCCTTCCGCGGGAACGCGGGCGACGTCGGTGCCGCCCCTCTCCCGGTGGGTGCCTTCGCGGGGTGAGTGCTCCGTCACTGTGCCCTCCGTGGTTTCCCGCCCGAACCGTCCTCGCCGCGCGCGGGTGAGACAGGCGTCCCGCGCGGAACCGGCGGGGCGATTTGCCCCCCGATCGTCGGGGCGGGTACGCTATCGCTCGCACCAGGAGTATGTCTCCGCCAGGGCCCGTGTTCGAACACGGCGCCGGGGTCACCCCTTTCGCGTGGTCCGTCCATCCGCAGGGACTCGTCCCGAGATGGTCGTTCTCCGGAAAAACCGCGCGGGAAGCCACCGGCCGCGTCGCTTCCCGGTGGAAGCTACGGCCTCCGGCGATCCGTGAGGTGAGACGGGGGACCAACCGCGCGCCGGCGGGCCTGTGGGAGACGGATCCGGGTGTGTGAGAAAGCTAGACCCGACAACCGATCTATCCGTACCGGAGCAACCCACCTGATGTCCACCGACACCACCACCGTCCCGACTGCAGCCGCCACCAAGCCGCAGGTCGCAGTGAACGACGTCGGGACGGAGGAGGACTTCCTCGCCGCCGTCGACCAGACCATCAAGTACTTCAACGATGGCGACATCGTCGAGGGCACTATCGTCAAGGTCGACAAGGACGAGGTCCTGCTCGACATCGGCTACAAGACCGAGGGCGTCATCCCGTCCCGGGAGCTGTCCATCAAGCACGATGTCGATCCCGCCGAGGTCGTGGCCGTCGGCGACTTCGTCGAGGCGCTTGTCCTGCAGAAGGAGGACAAGGAAGGCCGTCTGATCCTGTCCAAGAAGCGTGCGCAGTACGAACGCGCCTGGGGGACGATCGAGGATCTCAAGGACAAGGACGAGCCCGTGCGTGGCTCCGTCATCGAGGTCGTCAAGGGCGGTCTCATCCTCGACATCGGTCTGCGCGGTTTCCTGCCCGCCTCGCTGGTCGAGATGCGGCGTGTCCGCGACCTGCAGCCCTACGTCGGGCGCGAGCTCGAGGCCAAGATCATCGAGCTGGACAAGAACCGCAACAACGTCGTGCTCTCCCGCCGTGCCTGGCTGGAGCAGACCCAGTCCGCCGTGCGCAGCGAGTTCCTCAACCAGCTGCAGAAGGGGCAGGTCCGCAAGGGCGTCGTTTCCTCCATCGTCAACTTCGGTGCCTTCGTCGATCTGGGTGGGGTCGACGGTCTGGTGCACGTCTCGGAGCTGTCCTGGAAGCACATCGACCACCCCAGTGAGGTGGTCGAGGTCGGCCAGGAGGTCACCGTCGAGGTTCTCGACGTGGACATGGACCGTGAGCGGGTCTCGCTGTCGCTGAAGGCGACCCAGGAGGACCCCTGGCGCCAGTTCGCCCGGACCCACGCGATCGGCCAGATCGTGCCGGGCAAGGTCACCAAGCTGGTTCCGTTCGGTGCTTTCGTCCGCGTCGACGAGGGCATCGAGGGGTTGGTGCACATCTCCGAACTGGCCGAGCGCCACGTGGACATCCCCGAGCAGGTCGCCCAGGTCGGCGACGAGGTGATGGTCAAGGTCATCGACATCGACCTGGAGCGCAGGCGCATCTCGCTCTCGCTGAAGCAGGCCAACGAGGGCTTCACGCCGGACTCGGAGTTCGACCCGACCCAGTACGGCATGGCCGCCGAGTACGACAACGAGGGCAACTACATCTACCCCGAGGGCTTCGACCCGGAGACCCAGGAGTGGAAGGAAGGCTACGAGGCCCAGCGCGAGGAGTGGGAGCGCCAGTACGCCCAGGCCCTGGAGCGCTACGAGGCCCACATGCGCCAGGTTGCCAAGGCCGCCGAGGCCGACGCCGCGGCCGCTGCCGCCACCGGTGACGAGCAGACCGAGGAGGGGGACTATACCTCCTCCACTCCCTCCGCCGAGGCCCCCTCGTCCGCTCCGGAGGAGGACGAGCAGCCGAGCGCCATGGCCAGTGACGAGCAGCTGGCCGCCCTGCGGGAGAAGCTCTCCGGCGGTGCGTGAGCCGGCCACGCGCCGAGCCATCGTGTGACCGACGCGGCCCCGTACTCCGGTGCGGGGCCGCGTCGCTCGTCGGGCCCGTACCGGCTCCTCGTACGGGGTGGGCTTCGTTCCGCGGTGTCGCCCTGGCAGGATGACGTGGATGTTGCGTGTTGGGCTCACGGGAGGAATCGGCGCGGGCAAGTCGACGGTCGCCGAGCGGTTGGCGCGACACGGTGCCGTCGTCGTCGACGCGGACCGGATCTCCAGGGAGGTGGTCGCGCCCGGGACCGAGGGGCTGGCCGAGATAGCCGCTCGGTTCGGCTCCGAGGTGCTCGACGAGGACGGCTCCCTGGACCGCGCGGCCATGGCACGACGGGTCTTCGCCGACGAGACGGCCCGGCGTGACCTGAACGACATCGTCCATCCCAGGGTCGCCGCCCGCACCTCCGAACTGGTGGCCGCGGCGGGCGAGGAGGCGATCGTGGTCCACGACGTCCCGCTGCTCGTGGAGAACGGCTACCAGGCGGACTACCACCTGGTGATCGTCGTCGACGCTCCGGTCGAACAGCGTGTCCGTCGACTCGTCGAGCGCGGGTTGGCGGAGGAGGACGCCCGCGCCCGCATCGGGGCGCAGGCCAGCCGGCAGCAGCGTGCCGAGGCCGCCGACGTCTGGCTGGACAACTCCTCCGCTCCCGCGGATCTGCACGCCGAGGTGGACCGGCTGTGGGAACAACGTCTCGTTCCCTTCGAGACCAACGTGCGGACCCGCACCCCCTGCTCGCTCGGGGGGATCGAGCCCACCGAACCCGACCGGGACTGGCCACGTCAGGCCCGCCGCGTGGCGGCGCGGATAGCCGTGGCGGTCGGGGACGAGGGCGCGCGTGTCGACCACGTCGGCTCGACCTCGGTGCCGGGACTGGTCGCCAGGGACGTGCTCGACCTGCAGCTCACGGTCCGCTCTCGGCAGGAGGCGGAGGAGTTGGCCGAACCGCTCGCCGCGGCGGGGTTCCCCCGGTCCTGCGACTCCGACTCGGAGACGCCGTGGAGCGGTGCCGAGCGGGGGTGGTGGAGGCGGAGGCACGTCTCCGCCGACCCGGGGCGCGGGGTGGAACTGCACCTGCGGGTGGAGGACACGGCCAACTGGCGGCTGGCGTTGCTGCTACCGGCCTGGTTGTGTTCCGACGAACGGGCCCGCGCGGAGTACGCGGAGCTCAAACGCCGGTACGCGTATCCCGCCGGTGCGGGTGCCGCCGTCGCGGAGTACTCCGCCGCCAAACGAGCCTGGTTCGAGGGGGCGTTACCCCGTGCCGAGCGGTGGGCGGAGCGCACGGGGTGGAGTCCCCACCGGGAGGGTCACACTCCGGTGAACACTCCGCGGTAGGCCAGCCACTGGTCGAGATCGCGGTGGAGGCTGATCTCCTCGAAGGTCCGGTGCACCGTGTGCAGGGCCAGATCGGCCTCCTCCGGCGAGAGGAGCCCGTCGCTGACGGCGGAGGCGAACTCCCCCGAGTTGACGATGCGTGGTGTCCCCCGTTCGGGAACCTCCAGACCCAGTTGCAGATCGGTCGTGATCCAGGACCACGCGTCCCGGTCGATGCGCACGGCGGTCAGCAGGCTTCCCTCGGGACGCGCGTGGCGGCTACGCGGGAGGTACCGAGTGAGCCGTAACCCCGGTTCGGGCAGCAACCAGGTGACCTCACTTCCGTGCGCCGGGTCGTGCGGGGTGCTGCACTCCATGCACAGCCCCCACCTCTCCAGGTGACAGTCGTCCAGTTGCTGGACCGTTCCGGAGCCCAGGTGCCGTTGGGCACTCGCTACATCGACGATTTCGACATGCTGAGGAGTGATCACCGAACCCACGAGCCCGACCGTAGCGCGGAAATACTGTGAAATAACCAACAAGACCGATCCGTTATGTAACCTTTGGGACTTGTTCGCGGGACGGTTACACACGTACCGGTTCATTCCCCAGAACGTTGGTTGTGCGTCAAGAAGTCTTCTGTTATAGGGAGTTCTCCTCGGTGGTCGGCGAGCCGTGTCGCAGTTCCACGCCGAGGGAGCGCAACCAGGCCGCCGTGTCGTAGTCGTGTCTGGCCAAGGCATCCACGGTGGTGTGGGTGGTGGTCAGCGCCAGCCGGGCGGTCCTCTCGTCCACCAGCTCGGCCCGCACCGCCGTCACGAACTCGTCGGTGTCGAGCACCTCGGCGAACCGGTTTCGAGACACCACGATGTCCAGGTAGAGGTCCACGCTCCGCCACCGGTGGGCCCCACTCGTCACGGAGACGACGTCCAGGTAGAAGTCCTGCTCCCGTTCGTGGCCGGGCTTCCAGCGGTAGTCACTGACCCGCAGGTTGAGCTCGGGCAGCAGCCACGACTCGAGGTAGGCCAGTTTCGGGTGGTCGACGATCGGGCGGGCCATGTACAGCCCGAAGTGTTCCCGGCGGAACTCGTCCACGGGGCGCACCACGCCCTTGGAGTCGGTGTTGGTCCCGGCGGCCAGGTCGAACACCTCCACCTTCGGAGGATGGACCGGAAGACCGAGGCTCTCGGCGATCTCGTGCTGTGAAGTCACGCTGACACCGTAGACAGCACGAGGGGGTGCTGTCGCCGGTCACGACGGACACGCGCCTCGTACCGGCCACGGCGCGCTGTCGGTGTCACCTCGTAGGCTGGGGGCGTGGCATTCGCGACTGAGCATCCTGTCCTGGCGCACTCCGAGTTCCGCCCGGTCGGCGAGATCCCGCGCAAGGAGGGGCGTTTCCGGGTCGTCAGCGACTACGAACCCGCCGGTGACCAGCCCGCGGCGATCGACGAGCTGGAACGGCGGATCAACTCCGGCGAGAGCAACGTGGTGCTGCTCGGTGCGACGGGAACCGGAAAGTCCGCGACCACGGCGTGGCTGATCGAGCGGGTGCAGCGACCCACCCTGGTGATGGAGCCGAACAAGACGCTGGCCGCCCAGATCGCCAACGAGCTGCGCGGTTTCTTCCCGGAGAACGCGGTCGAGTACTTCGTCAGCTACTACGACTACTACCAGCCCGAGGCCTACGTCCCGCAGAGCGACACCTACATCGAGAAGGACTCCTCGGTCAACGAGGACGTGGAGCGCCTGCGGCACTCGGCCACCTCGAACCTGCTCAGCAGACGGGACTGCGTGGTGGTCTCCTCGGTCTCGTGTCTCTACGGTCTGGGAACCCCGCAGTCCTACCTCGATCGTTCCATCGCCCTGCGGGCCGGGGCCGAGGTGGACCGCGACGTCTTCCTGAGGGCGCTGGTCGACGTGCAGTACCAGCGCAACGACCTGGCCTTCCAGCGCGGCACCTTCCGTGTGCGGGGGGACACGGTGGAGGTCATTCCCGCCTACGAGGAGCTCGCCGTCCGCGTGGAGTTCTTCGGCGACGAGATAGAACGGCTCTACTACCTGCACCCGCTGACCGGCGACATCGTTCGTGAGGTGGAGGACCTGCGGATCTTCCCGGCCACGCACTACGTCGCCGGTCCCGAGCGGATGGAGCAGGCCATACGGGGAATCGAGGCCGAACTGGCCGAACAGCTCGACAAGCTGGAACGCCAGAACAAGCTGCTCGAAGCCCAGCGGTTGCGCATGCGCACCCAGTACGACATCGAGATGATGCGCCAGGTCGGGTTCTGCTCGGGAATCGAGAACTACTCGCGGCACATCGACGGGCGTGAACCCGGTTCGGCCCCGGCCACCCTGCTCGACTACTTCCCGGAGGACTTCCTGCTGGTCATCGACGAGTCCCACGTGACGGTGCCGCAGATCGGGGGGATGTACGAGGGGGACGCCTCACGGAAGCGCACCCTGGTCGAACACGGGTTCCGCCTGCCCAGCGCGTTGGACAACCGTCCGCTGACTTGGGACGAGTTCGCGGCTCGGATCGGGCAGACCGTGTACCTGTCGGCCACGCCGGGCCCCTACGAGATGCGGAGCTCCGGCGGTGAGTTCACCGAGCAGGTCATCCGTCCCACGGGCCTGGTCGATCCGGAGGTGGTCGTCAAACCGACCGAGGGGCAGATCGACGACCTGGTGGCTGAGGTGCGCGAACGGGCGGACCGGGACGAGCGGGTGCTGGTCACCACCCTCACCAAGAAGATGGCCGAGGACCTCACCGACTACCTGCTCGAGCTCGGTATCCGGGTGCGGTACCTGCACTCGGAGGTCGACACCCTGCGGCGGGTCGAGTTGCTGCGTCAGCTTCGGCTCGGCGAGTACGACGTGCTCGTCGGCATCAACCTGCTGCGGGAGGGGCTGGATCTGCCCGAGGTCTCCCTGGTCGCGATCCTCGACGCCGACAAGGAGGGTTTCCTCCGTTCGGAGACGAGTCTGGTGCAGACCATCGGCCGAGCCGCCCGCAACGTCTCGGGCCAGGTGCACATGTACGCCGACGAGATCACCGACTCGATGCGGCGGGCGATCGAGGAGACCAACCGCAGGCGGGCCAAGCAGATCGCCTACAACACCGAACACGGCATCGACCCGCAACCTCTGCGCAAACAGGTGGCCGACATCCTCGACCGGGTCTACACCGAGTCCGAGGACACCGAGCAGACCGTCGCCGAGGCCGGCTCGGCGCGTACCGCCTCCCGCGGCAAGAAACCCACGGGGGAGTCCTCCGCGGTGAGCTCCGGCGTGCTCAAGGACCGCGACATCGAGTCCATGCCCAGGGCGGAGCTGGCCGACCTGGTCCAGCAGCTCAACGACCAGATGATGAACGCGGCACGTGAGCTGCAGTTCGAACTGGCCGCGCGGCTGCGGGACGAGATCAACGATCTCAAGAAGGAACTGCGGGCCATGGACGAGGCCGGGGTGGAGTAGTAGGGCACGGTGCGGTTCCGGTGGGCGGCACGGGGCCGCCCACCGGTGCGGACTCAGACGAAGGCGCTGCTGCCGGTGATGGACTTGCCGACGATCAGCGTGTTCATCTCGCGACTGCCCTCGAAGGAGTAGACGGCCTCCGCGTCGGCGAAGAACTTGGCGACCTCGTAGTCGAGCACGATGCCGTTGCCGCCGAACAGCTCCCGGGCCCACGCCACGCACTCGCGCATCCTGGTGGTGGTGAAGCTCTTGGCCAGGGCCGCGTGGTCGGCCCCCGCCGTGCCGTCCTCCACCTTCTGGGCCAGCCGGGTGACCATGCCGAACATGGCCGTGATGTTGCCCAGCATTTTCACCAGCAGGTCCTGGATCAGCTGGAAACCGGCGATGGGCCTGCCGAACTGCTCCCGCGAGACCGCGTAGTCCCGTGCCAGTTCGTAGGCGCGCACAGCCACGCCGAGCGCCTGCCAGGCGACGTTGCCGCGTGTCTTGGCCAGCACCTTGGCGGTGTCCCTGAAGTTGTCGATGTTCTGCAGCCGGTTCTCCTCCGGCACCCGCACCTCGTCCAGGGTGATGTCGGCGTTCTGCACCGAACGCAACGCGATCTTTCCCTCGATCTTGCTGGTGTGGAAGCCGGGGGTGCCCTTCTCGACCACGAAACCCTTGACCTGTCCGTCGGCCTCGTCCCGGGCCCAGACGACCACCAGGTCGGCGAAGGTGCCGTTGCCGATCCAGCGTTTCGCACCGTTGAGCACCCACTCGTCCCCCTCCCTGCGGGCGGTGGTGCGCATTCCCCCGGCGACGTCGGAGCCTCCCTCGGGTTCGGTCAGTCCGAAGGCCCCGATCTTGTTCCAGGCCACCATGTCCGGCATCCAGCGGTCCCGTTGCCGCTGGTCACCGCCGCCGTATATGCTGCCCATGGCCAGGCCGGTGTGCACTCCGGAGGCCACCGCCAGCGACGGGTCGGCCTTGTTCAGCTCGATGCTGAGGAAGCCGGTGAACAGCGGCCTGCGTGTCCTTCCGTCCCCGTACTCGGGGAACTGGAATCCCGCGATGCCGAGCCTCGCGAAGGTCCGGATCGCCTCGAAGGGGAACTCGGCCCGGTCCCAGGCCTCGTTGGCCAGTGGTTTGATCTCGCGTTGGACGACCTCGCGGATCTCGGCGAGCTCGGAGCGTTCCTGGTCGGTGAGCAGCTCCTCGAAGCCGAAGAAGTCGGGGTCGGTGTTGACCGTCTTGGGCATGTGGATCACCTGTTTCCTGTCGAGGGACGGGGCACCGGGGTGCCGTCGTCACTGGTTGGAGTCACGCAGCGCCGCGAGCACCGCGCGTTGGTTGCGGTCGCGCCGGGCGGAGCGCTGCCGGTAGGACTCTGCGTCGTTGCCGTAGGCCCGTTCGGTCTGGCCGGCGAGAACGTCGATGTTGGTGTCGGTGAGTTCGGGGGTGCCCAGGTCCTTCCAGCGCTCGGCCATCCCCTTGCCGAGGTGTTCCATCATGTGGCGGATCCCCGCCGGCCCGCCACCGAGGTGGAAGCTTTCGAACGGGCCCACGGTCGCCCAGCGGTTGCCGAGGGAGTTCTTCACGATCGTGTCCAGCTCCGCGGCGTCGACGACCCCGCGCAGCACGAGGTCGAAGGCTTCGGCCAGCAGGGCGCTCTGCAACCGGTTGGCGACGAAGCCCGAGGTTTCGCGGTGCAACCGCACCGGGGTCTTGCCCAGCCGTTCGTAGTAGCCGAACGCGGCCTCGCTGACGGCCTCGTCGGTGCGCCGGCCGGGAACGATCTCGACGAGCGGAACGATGTGCGGCGGGTTGAACGGGTGGGCGACCAGCATCCGGGAGGCGGACCGGTCCGGGAGCTTCGCTGACACGTCGCTGGGCAGCAGCCCCGAACTGGAGGAGGCCAGAACCGCGTCCTCCGGGGCGGCCCGCGCGATGCGCAGGAACAGGTCCTGCTTGAACTCCAGACGTTCCGGGGCGTTCTCCTGCACCAGGTCGGCGTGGGCGACGGCCCACTCCGGTTCGCTGCCCAGCTCGATCCGTTCGCGGACCCGGGAGACGTCGGCCCCCGGGATGCCCCGGCACAGTTCCGGCAGGGAGGCTTCCAGGGACTCCCGGAGGTCGGAACGGGGGTCGGACAGTCGTACGTGCGTTCCGTGCGCGGCGAACAGGGCCGCCCACGCCAGTCCGATGGTTCCCGCGCCGACGACGGCGGCCGTGTCGAAGCGGGGTGTGTTCGAGGTGCTCATGGTGTCTCCTTGCCGGTCACTGCTGGTCCAGGTAGTCGTGCACCGGGTGGACCGGCCCCAGGGTCAGGTCCGTGAGAACGTGGCTGGCCGAAACGATTTCGCGAACGGGGAGGTCGGCCAACGGAGCCAGCGCGTGTTCGAACAGCTGTAGTCGGGCCGGGGCCGTCCACGCCTGCTTGACCGTGATGTCGGTGATCTCGGTGCGCACCAGCTCGCACACTCGGGGGCCCTGCCGGCCGCCGGGAACGATGTTGAGCATGTAGGTGGGAACCGTGATCTGCTGCCGTGCCCGCTCACGGTCCAGGGGGTGGTGCTTGTATCCCATGGTCGCCGTGGCCACCCGCTGGCTGCCGTACTCCAGTGTGCCCACCAGCGCCGCGTGCTCGGTGCGCAGTTCCGGGGTGGCCAGCACCTTCGGGTAGGCGCCCAGCTCACGGCCGGAGGCGATGGCCGGGAAGTTGTCCAGATACATCGCGTGCAGGTACTCGCCGCGTTCGTCCCCGAAGCGCACGGGGATCGCCTGCCCCGCCTCGGTGTAGGGACCGAAGGAGGTCACCTCGTTCATGCGCATGATCTCGAAGCGGACCAGGGGCTCCTCGACGCGCAGCGGCTCGGGCACGACCCGGTCGAGCACCTCGGGATCCGTGCGGTAGACGATGTTCAAGTACTCCCGGTCGGTGAAGCGGGGGACGCTGGCCGCGAAGGCCGGGTTGGTCAGCGGGGTGGTCAGTGCCTGGCGAACCTCTTCCGGGCGCACGGCAACTCCTTTCGTCTCAGCGCGCGGCCCACCGCGGTGAGCGGTGTTCCGCGAAGGCCCGTGCTCCCTCGGCGAAGTCCTCGGAGGCCAGGAGAGCGCGCAGCTCGTCACGTTGGGCGGTGAAAGCCTGCTGCTCCGACTGGCGGGTGGAGGCGCGGGCCACTCGTTTGGCGGCGGTGACCGCCAGGGGAGCGTTCGCCGAGATCCGGGCGGCCAGCTCCAGGGCCTCGGACTCGGCGCTGCCGTCCTCGACGGTGTGGTTGACCACGCCGAGCTCGGCGGCCCGCCGCGCGGTGATCGTCTCCCCGGTCAACAGCAGCTCCATCGCGAGGTGGTACGGGATCCGTTGCGGCAGCCGCACGGCGCCTCCACCCCCGGCGATCAGGCCACGCCGGACCTCGGGGAGCGCGAACCGCGCCCCGGAGCCGGCGACGACCACGTCGCAGGCCAGCGCCAGCTCGAAGCCACCTCCCATCGCGAAGCCCTCGACGGCGGCCACGAGGGGTTTGGCCGGTTCGGCTTCGGTGATGCCCGCGAAGCCGCCTCCCTCCACGGTGGCGGACTCGCCGTTGGCCGCGGCCTTGAGATCCATGCCCGCGCTGAACACGCCTCCGGCGCCGGTGAGCACCCCCACCCGCAGTTCGGGTTGCTCGTCCAGCCGCTGGACGGCTTCGGCGAGGTCGTGGGCCACGGCGGCGTTGACGGCGTTGCGGGCCCGGGGCCGGTCGATCGTGATCACGAGGGTGTTGCCGTGTTCACGGGTGTGTACCGGTCGGGACTCGATGGTGCTCATGCTCACTCCCCAGGTGTGGTCGTGTCCTCCGTGCCGCCGAGCACCTCGGCGGTGTCCTGGCCGGGACGGGGGGCGTGTCTGCGTACCGAGGCGGGGGTGCGGGAGAAGGTCATGGGGATTCCCACCACCCGGTAGCCCCCCTCGGTGGGGTGTTCCGCCACGTCCAGCAGTCCGCCGTCGCGGACGTAGGGGTCCGTGGTGGCCTCCTCCAGACGCAGGACGGGACCGACCGGGATGCTGTGCTTGGTGCCGACCTCGATCCACTCCGCGGAGGTGAGTTCCGGGGTGACCGACTCGACCAGCTGGGCGAGGTCCTGTCCGTCCCTGCGGGCGTCGATGAACTCCCCGTTCACCCGGGGGTCCTCCGCCAGGTCGGGGCGGCCGGCGGCGGCGAACAGGTCCCGGAAGTTCTGGGGGGTGTAGGGGATGATCATGACCAGCCCGTCCTTGGTGGGACGTGCCCGGTGTCCCCGGTTCAGCGAGTTGGGGAAGCCGGTCGGTCCCAGCGGGGGCTCGAAGGTGTGCCCCTGCAGGTGCTCGACCATGGTGAACGACAGCATGGTGTCGGCCATGGGGATCTCCACCCGTTGGCCCTCACCGGTCCTGCGCTGGTGCAACAGGGCGGCCATGGTGGAGTAGGCGATCGTCAGCGCGGTGACCTTGTCGGCGAAGATGCTGGGCAGCACGGCGGGGGTTCCCAGGTCACCCGCCCGCTGGGCCAGGTCGATCAGTCCCGAGGCCGCCTGGACAGTTTCGTCGTAGGCCGCCAGTTCCGCCCTGTCCGAGTCGGGACGGAATCCCTGGGCGTGGGCGTAGACCAGGGCGGGGTTGCGTCGGGCGAGAGTGTCGTAGTCCATGCCGAGGCGGTCCAGGGCGCTCGCCCGCATGTTGGTGATCAGCAGGTCGGCGTCGTCGATCAGTTCCAGCGCGCGTTCCCGCTGCTCCTGGTCCTTGAGGTTGAGCTCCACGCTGCGTTTGTTCCTGTTGACGTTGAGGTGCAGCGGGGTCATACCCGGGTTGCGGTGGGTGGTTCCGAGCCGGGCGCTGTCCCTGGGGGACTCGATCCGGATGACGTCGGCTCCCAGATCCCCGAGTATCTGTGCGGCGTAGGGGCCCATCACCACGGTGGACATGTCGATGACCCTGATGCCGTCGAGTGGTCCCGCCGGGGAGGAGTCCTCCGCGGCGGTGTCGGAATCGGCCGTGTTCGTCATGGTTGCTCTCCCTCGGAGACCGAAAGTTTATTAACCTCACTAAAGACAGTACGAGCGTACTGATTGGTTTTCAAACAATTCGCGAGATCATGTCGAGAAAAACGGCGTGACCGCACTGGTCACGCGTTCACGAGGAGCCCCTCCTGGGGGGAGGGATGAGCCGGGGGCGCTTCCGGGGTCAGGAGTCCGGAAGTACCTTTTGGGCGATTTCTACTGGTTTTTGCAGGTCACAGCCTTCTTCTCCGCGGTCTGCGCGCCAGACCAGCCCCGTGGACAGGGCAGGGGAGAAATCCTCGAAGGGGAGTACCACCTGTTCGTCGGTGCGATATTTCCGCATTCCGCTATCCGGGTCGAGCATGGACACGGAAAAAGCGGAACCGTTGGCCACGAGCTCGCTTATCGCGGAGTAGTCCCCGGTGTTCAGGTGGATTCTCTTTTTGATTCCGGCCCGGTCCAGGCGCCTCTCCAGCTGTTCGAAGTACACGGGAACGGTTCCCTCGGCGGGCACGATGTAGGAGTACTCGGTGAGCTCGCTCAGCGAGACACTGCTGTGCGTACCGAACTCCGCCTTCGGCAGCACGGCACCGAGCGGTTCGCGGGTGACCTCCACGATCCTCAACGCACTCGCGTGCACCGGAAGATGGACCAGGGCCATGGCGAGTTCTCCCCGCAGGACCGAGCGTACGAGATCGTCCGTGTTCGCCGGCCAGCGCTGGATCCGGTGGCTCCGCGCGCACTCCCGCTCCAGGGCCACCAGTCGGTCACGGACCCGGGAGTGCAGTCCGGGGGCCACACCGACGTACACCGTCGGATGCGGAATCTCGGCGGCCTGGCGCATTCGCCAGGGAATGTCGTCGAAGCGGTGGACCACGTCCCTGGCGTGGGGCAGCAACTGGCGACCGGCCTCGGTCAGCTCCACGTGGTGGGAGTCCCGGGCCAACAGCGTCGTTCCCAGTTCGCGTTCGAGGTCACGGATCCGTTGGCTCAACGGCGAGGTCGCCATGTGGAGTTGCCGGGCGGCCCGGGAGAAGCTCAGGTTCTCCGCGACCGCCAGGAAGTAACGCAGGTGGAAGATTTCCATCGGGGTCGAGCCTACTCAAGACCGCCGGTCCCCTCCCGCGCGTCGCAGACCGCCGTGTGGGAGCGCTCGGGACGTGTGTCCGTTCGCCGCCCGAGCGCCCGGCTCTCCTAGGATCGAGGTGGACCGAAGTCGCGCGAGACGAGCCGGGAGAGTCCAGCAGTGCCGAAACCGCCGTTGCCCGACCGGGTGAGCGAGCTGCTCGCCGCCCCCAATCCCTGCGTGATCACCACGGTACGACCCGACGGGCAACCCGTCTCCGTGGCCACCTGGTACCTCTGGGAGGACGGAAGGGTCCTGGTCAACATGGACCGGGACAGGAAACGGCTGGAGTACATGAGGGCCGAACCCAGGGTGAGCCTGACCGTGCTCGCCGCCGACAACTGGTACACCCACGTGAGCCTGCAGGGGCGGGTGACCGATCTGCTGGACGATCCGGAGCTGGTCGACATCGACCGGCTGGCCCACCACTACACCGGCAAGCGCTACCACGTTCGGGAGCGGCACCGGATCAGCGCGTGGATCGGGGTGGACCGCTGGCACGGTTGGGGCGCCGCGGAGAACACCGACGTCGTGCACCACTGACGGTGGCTTCGATGCCGGTGTTCCCCTCGGGGAGAAACCGTTTTCTCGGATCGGTCAGCTCGTGATGTCGCTGCGGTGGAAACGAACGAGGGCGGCCGTGGTGAACACCGAGGCGTAGGCGGTGGCGGACAGCGCTCCGTGGGCCATACCGGTCCAGTCGATCTCCGGATCGAGCAGGTCCAGCCACGCCGTCGCGTGATGGGTGGGCAGCAGCACACGAAGCTCTCCGAGTTGAGGGACGCTGTCGAGGATCCGGGACAGCACCGAGATCCCCACGCTGGCTCCGACCGCGGCCAGCGGGTTGCGGGTACCGACCCCGAACAGCAGCGCCAGGCTCGCGACCCAGCTCAGGTGCACCGTCAGGTATCCGCAGGCGGCGAGCAGCACGAGTGCGCTGGCCCCACCCGACAGCACCGTGTTCTCCGGAGTGACCAGACCTCCCGAGCCGTACCAGACGGTTCCCAGCCCCAGTGCCACCGCGGTGAGCACGCCCATGCCCGCCATGGACAGCAGACCGGCCACGAGCGCCTTCTGCCGCAGCAGTCGATGTCGTGGTACGGGAATCGTGACCAGGCAACGCAGGCTCGCCCACGAGGACTCGCTGGCGATGGTGTCCCCGAAGAACAGTGCCACCATCAGCGCCAGAAGCAGGTGCGTGCACAGCAGCAGGGTGAACACGGCGAAGTTGGTGCCGTTGAACTCGGCCAGCTCACCCGGATCAGTGGCTCGCCCCCGCGACTCGGTGTCCTCGCCGAGCACGAGGGCGAGGACCAGCAGCGCGGGCAGCGCGACGAGACAGCCGAAAACGACCCTGGTGCGGGTGCGGGACAGCTGTCTGCGCAGCTCCACCCGTAACGGCAGTGTTCGTTTCGCCCGGTAACCGGCGGCGCTGCCGTCGGAGCCGGGGGGGTCGGCGGGGGAGTCGGTGGTGGTGAATAGCTGTTCACGTGGCATCAGCGGTCCTCCCCGACGAGTTCCAGGAAGGCGTCCTCGAGTCTGCGGTGAGGCCCCACCCGGTTGATCGACACCTCGGCGTTCACCAGAGCGTTCACCGCCGTGGCCGTCGGGTGCCTGGCCAACTCGGCGTAGACGACGTCGTCACGGATCTCCACGTGGCCGATGCCCTCCAGCGAACGCAGGGTGCTGGCGGCGCGCTGCGGCTGGTCCACGTGGAAGGCCGTCACCGAGTCGGCCGCGATCAGTTCCTCCACCGTTCCGGAGGCCACCCGCCGTCCCCGGCTGAGCACCACGACATGAGTACAGGTCTGCTCGACCTCCCCGAGCAGGTGACTGGACAACAGCACCGAACGTCCCGTGTTCGCGTATTCGCGGAGCATCTCGCGTGTCCGTTGGGTGTGCGTCGGATCCAGCGAACTCATCGGTTCGTCGAGGATCAACAGTTCGGGCATACCCAGCATGGCCTGGGCCAGGGCCACCCGTTGGCGCATCCCCGGCCCGTAGGTGCGGGCCTTCTGATGGGCCGCCTCGCCCAGCGCCGCGATCCGCACCACCTCGTCGAGGCGGGCCTGTTCCAGGGGGCGGCCGGTGGCCTCCCAGTGCAGGCGCAGGTTCTCCCAGCCCGTCAGGTGGGGCAGCAGTCCGGGGGAGTCGACGATCCCCCCCACGCGGGAGAGGACGGGGGCGCTCGGGACGACCTCGTGGCCGAAGACGTGGATCCGTCCGCTGTCGGGACGTGTCATGCCGAGGACCATGCGCAGCAGCGTCGTCTTCCCGGCCCCGTTGGGGCCGAGCAGACCGACGATCTGCCCGCGCTCCACCCGCACCGACAGCTCCCGGACCGCGTCCGGATGGCGCGGATAGGACTTGTCGACCCGCTCCACCGAGAGCGGAACATCGGTGAGTTCCGGATCGGGGGGACGTTTGCGGGAACGCTCGAAACGCACGGCCAGCACCGTGGCCACCACGATCAGTACCGCGAAGGCTCCGATTCCGAGCAGCGCCCCCACCGGAGGGGACGGTGAGCGTGCGGGCTCGGCGGCCACCGACGGAAGGGAGAGGGTGTTCCTGCCCGCGGGGGCGACCCGATAGACCGCGGCCTTGTCCGGGGTGGCGAAGGCGGGATCGGTGGTGCTCAGGCGCAGACGCAGCCGATGCCCCTCCCGGAGGGTGTGCACCACCGCCGGCAGCGCGACGTCGACCTCGGTGGCCCTGCCGTCGGGGGACAAGCTGTCGACCCGGATGGGAGCGCTGGTGGTGCTCAGAGGGGTGGTCGAACCGTCCGGTCCCACGTCGAGCAGCCTGGCGAAGAGCACGGCCGTGGTGTTGCCGGGTTGGCCCGGTACCGAGGCCACCGACAGCTCGGTCTGCGGGGTGCCCGTGATGCGTACCTCCTCCGACCTGGGTGCGCTGTCGAACACCGCCACCTGCTCGGCCGCCTGCTCGGGAGGGGCGGGGTTCGGGGAGGGAGGGGTGGAGGTGACCGT
>NZ_PVSR01000037.1:0-39296 GCF_003001495.1 Actinopolyspora mortivallis | reverse complement strand
CCCCGGTGAGAGGATTCCCGGGGTGTACGGGGTGGGGCCGCGCGGTTCGGGTGGGAGCCAGGTCTTTCTTTCGGGGCGGTTCGGGTGGCGGGGGACTGTCCGGGTGGGCCCCGCCGAACCTGCCGCGTTCCGCACGGGGTTTCCCGTCCCGCCTTCTTCCCGGCCGTCCCCTCGTACGTCGAGGTCGAGGGGGCGGCCCGTCACAGGCGTTCGAGGGTCCTGACGATCAGGTCCGGGGTGGGAAATTCCGCGATGTCGCGTGCCAGTTGGACCGAGCGTCGCTTGTACTCGGGGTCCTCCAGCACGGACCAGCAGGACTTCGCTATGAGTTCGGGCGTCGCCTCGGAACGAGTGAGTGTGAGTGCGGCTCCGGTGCGGGCCAGACGTTCGGAGGACTCCTCCTGGATGGACGACCCGGGGAAGACCACCTGGGGCACTCCGGCGTTCAGGGCGGTGAGACTGGTGACGCCGCCACCGTGGTGGACAACTGCGTCGCAGGTGGGGGCCACCACGTCGAGTGGAAGCCATCCGATGTTCAGCCCGGGCAGGCGTCTGCGCAGTTCCGGGGCCGCGTCCTCCGGGGCGGCGATGACGACCTCGATGTCCTCCTCGGCCAGGGATTCGGCGACCTCGCAGATGAAATCGTGGCTCTGCATCACCGAGACGCGGTTTCCCGAGGTTATGCACACGCGCCGCCCGGATGTCGGTATGTACATCCAGGGGAGCACCTTGCCCTGTTTGTTTCCGGGAATCCAGCGCATGGGCTGGATCTCGGTGGCGTGCCGGACGGCCAGGTCGGAGGGGGAGATGTCGATGAACAGATCGGGGGTGGGAAGGTCGTCCAGTCCCAGCCCGTCCAGCTCGGGGCGCAGTTCCCGGGAGGCGTGTGGGTCGATCCCGACGTAGTCGTCGAAGTCCCAGGCGTGCCGCACGTAGGGAACGTTCAGGGTTCTGGCGATGAGAGCCGCGGCGTAGGACAGCTTCCCTCCGACGACGACGTCGGGCCTCCACTCGTTGGTGAGCTCGAAGAGCGCGTCGAGGCTGGCGGCGGCCAGCCGACCGAACCACTCGCCGCAGTGTCGCTGCGACTCCTCCAGGCCGGACGGGAGGGCAACCGGGTTTCCGTTCCGGTCCTCGGAGATCAGACTGTGCAGTGAGCGGTCCGTCAGAGAGATGGCGGGGAGGTTCACCTGCGCGATCGTCGGAACCGTCTCCTCGGTAGCGGCCATGAACACTTGGTGACCGGCGTTGCGCACTGCCGTGGCCAGCGGAGCCAGCGCGAACACTGTCGCGGGACTGGGCCCTGTTACGAAAAGGAATTTCACTACTTCTCCCCAAGTGAGTGCACAGCATTTCCGCGCTGTGGGTGGTGTACTACTTTTCGTCGTTGTTCGTCCGCTCAGCGGATGGGTGTGGGCGAATCACGAACACTTTCCGATACGGACTCCCCAGGAGGTATGACAGCACCTGTTGCCTTGTCAGTGGTATGCCGAAGGCGGCGTCAAGTCTCCTGGTGCGTCGTTCTCGGCAACAAGGAATTTGACAAAGAGTTGTATTCCGAATTCCTTTGTCGCCGGGGCGCTTTTGACGACGACGGACAGGTCGGATGTCCGGTATTGTTGCTTGTCTGTGTCGACTGTGAACACAGCACCGCTAAGTCTGGCGATATTCTTCTTCGGGGTCTCGCCGTTGTAAAGATCCTGGGTGGCGAATGAATTCAAATCTCTTCAAAGAGGAGGTCCGCGGGAGCGGGGGCGCGTGCGTTGGAGTGGGTGTGGATTGATCACGTCACCCTCCGGGGTGGGGTGTCCCGGTGAGCAACAACACGTGTTCGTGGGTCCGTTGGCGGGCTGGTTCCGCGTCACACGGATGGACCAGAGACGTCACACGGTGGGCAGGATCGGTCCCGAGACGCGGACGGGAGAACCCGGTGCGGGAACGGAACGCAGGATCCGGTGGGAGGAACCGGAACGGCGGACACGGCGGGCCCGTGTCCGAGGGGGTCTGGACTGGGCTGGCGTTGTTCGTCGGCTGGTACCTGGCTGCCCCCTACCTCGACGAGTATCTGGGCTGGTACTGGCCCTGGGTGCTGCTGGTCGCGGTTCCGGTTCTCCTGTTCGGACTGGGCAGGGGACTGGGCAGGAGGAACTGGAACCGCTCGGCCGGAACCGGGACGACACGCGCGCGAACCACCCCGCGACGCCGTGCTTCCCCGCGGTCGGGACGGGAGAGCGGTTCCGGCTCCGGCCACCGTGCTCACCGGAGCACGGGCTCCCCCGTCCGGCGGGCGGCACCGGTGACCAGGCGCAGCACCACCACGGTCGCGACGAACAGCACCAGGGCCCCGAGCAGGCCCAGAAGACCGCTGCCGGTGAGTCCGAGCACCAGGTAACCGGCGGCGGAGATCCCGGCGATGATCAGCGCGTAGGGCAGCTGGGTTACCACGTGGTCGATGTGGTGCGACTGCGCCCCCGCCGAGGACATGATCGTGGTGTCGGAGATCGGCGAGCAGTGGTCCCCCCAGATGGCCCCGGCCAGCACCGCACCGAGCGCCGCGAACATCAGCCCCGGGTCGGTGGCTGCGGCGATGTCCGCCGCGATCGGCAGCATCACCCCGAACGTCCCCCAGGAGGTTCCGGTGGACAGCGACATGAACCCCGCGGTCACGAAGATCAGCAGCGGGATCAGCGCGTTGTCGATGCGGCCGCTGACCAGCCCGGCGAGGTACTCACCGGTACCCAGCCGCTCGATCACCGCGATGATGGTCCAGGCGAACAGCAGGATCCAGATGGCCGGCAGCATCGAGCGGATCCCCGACCACGTCCCCCGCCCGAGCCGTTGACGGCCGGTGCCTGCCCGGACGGCGAATCCCAGGGCGACGAGCCAGCCCACGACACCGCCGCACAGCAGTGAGGTCGGCACGTCGGTGTTCTCGAACACCGCCAGCGGGGAGACCTCCGCGGCGGCCCGCGCCCCGGTGGCGATCATGGCGACGACCGTGGCGACGACCAGGGCCAGGATCGGCACGATCAGGTCCCGGATCCTGCCGTTCGGGTTGTGGTCCTCGCTCTCCGGTTCCCGGGAGAACGCCCCCTTCGCCGGGTCGGTGAGCCCTTCGCCCCGCAGCGCGCGCTGCTCGTGCCTGCGCATCGGTCCGATGTCGAGACCGAAGAACACCACGCAGAGCACCATGAGCAGCGCGATGACGGCGTAGTAGTTGACCGGGACGGTGCGCAGGAAGGCCTCCAGCCCACCGATCTCGGCGAAGCCGCGTACCGAGACGATCCCGGCGAACACGGAGATGATGTAGGCCCCCCAACTGGAGATCGGCATGAGTATGCATATGGGGGCCGAGGTGGAGTCCACCGTGTAGGCGAGCTTGGCTCGGGATATCCGCTGTCGGTCGGTGACGGGGCGACTCACGTTTCCGACGACCAGGGCGTTGAAGTAGTCGTCGATGAACAGGACGACTCCGAGCAGGGTCGGGAAGAACAGGGTGCCCCTGCGGGTCCGGAAACGACGTGTCGCCCACTCGGCGAAGGAGTGGCTGCCCCCGCACGCCGATATGACGGAGGCCGTCATTCCGAGAAGGAGCAGGAAACAGAGAATGAAGACGTTTCCGGTGTTGATTCCTCCGTCGGAGACGAATATTTCCGCCACGATCCCGAAGAGCGTTCCCAGAGAGTCCAGTGGTGCGAATCCGTTCAGCAGCGCCACGCCGGAAAGGATTCCGATGCTCAGCGAAAGCAGAACTTTGCGTGTGAGTACGACCAGGCCGAGAGCGAGTACCGGAGGAACCAGGGATAAGAACGAATCTGACATCGGCGCGCTCCTGGGTGGCTCGGGGTTACTGCGCACGCCGCTGCGCGGCGTGCGGAACACGGTACCGACAGGTGCAAGGGTCGGGGGAGATCCGGAACCCGGCCGCCGGTTCTCGCGGTAGTTGTGTTCCTGTCGTCGTGGAAGACGTCTTTTCCGTGTTTCGGCGCACCGCTGTGACTTCCTCTTCGCTGATCTTGTCCGGGGAGCGTGACCCCTTTTTCTCCCGGTTCAGCCTAGCAAGAAGGGCGTACGGACGATTTTTCGTGATGATGCTTTTTCGGTGGACGTTCTCTTGGTTCGGAGAGAATCTCCGGAATGTTCTCCCCGTGCTTTTCGCGGGAGGTCGTGGAGATTGTTCACCGTCCGTGTCGGACGTGTTTCTCCGTGTCGCCTCCGTGGATCGGTGCTTTCGGTGGGATGTTGGCTCACGGGGCGGCGCTCGACGGGAGGAGGTCGTGCGTGCGGCGGTCACGACGTCCGGGAGCTGTTACACACCGACCCCTTTTTCCTCTGAACGAGTGAGATCAACTTTCCTTTCATGGACCGAACGAGTGAGATCGTCTTTTCCCGAGTGCACGTTCAGTCGTTGAAGCGGCAGTATCCGTCCGGAAGCGTGGAAAGGAGCTGAATGCCCCAGCCGGAATTCCGTACCAGGAAAGACGGAACGGTGTACCCGATCCGGGGAAAACGCGGCGGAAAACTCCTCGGTGCCGGGGTGGCGGCGGTGTTGGTGTACTCGGGTGGAACCACGGGCTCGTTGTCCCTCGGCGGAGCCGCGGGTGGGACGGGCTCGGCGGGGCTCTCCGCGGCGGACTCCGCCGTGGTGCGTACCGTGCAGCGGAACACGGCCAGCAGCAAACGGCTCGCCCGTCGGGGAAAGCGGAGCAGGACCTGGAGCCGGATGCGGCTGCGACGGGGAGACCGCACACGGGACGAGGCCGCCGAGTGCGTGCTGTTCTCCCACGGCGAGGTCCGGGAGTTCTTCCTGGAACACCCCTGCCGGAGGTTGGACCGGGTCCAGTTCCCGCTGACCGACCGGGCGGAGAACACCGTCACCGTGCTGGTGTCCTGGGTGCGCATGCGCGGACGTGGACAGGCCCGTCGCTTCCGGGACCTCATCGACGTGCACGGCACCGGCGACATCCGCCCCGTGCTGCCCGGAAAGCGCTTCACCGGCCACCACTACGACTCGAAGCTGCGGGGCGCGACCGTGGTGGTGGCCGAGGCCGAGCCGGTGCGGGGACGGCCTCCCCGGCAGGTGCTGCGCACCGTGCCCGAGGTCGCCGTGGAACTTCCCCCGCCGGGCCGGCGGTGAGCCGCGAGCTCAGTGCGCCGTGGCCGCCGGGCCGAAGTAGTGGGTGAGGTGCCGTTCCAACCCCGTGGCCGAGACGTCGCCGGCCGCGTCGGTCCAGGCCAGGTATCCGTCGGGGCGCAGCAGCGCCGCGTTCCACCGCTGCGGCTCGTCGGGGTCGACGCGGTGGACCTCGACCCGGTCCTTCCAGGCCCGTGCCGCGTCCTCCAGCGCGGGGCAGGCGTGTTGGCCCAGCAGCAGCACCCCGTTTCCGGGGGTCAGCAGTTCGACGACGCTGGTGCGTCCGTCCGGGCCGGTCAGGCCCAGATTGGGTTGGAACCGTCCCTCGTGGAGCGTGTCGGTGGGGTCCAGCGGCTCGTAGGTGACCGCCTGGCCGCTGATACGGCGTTGGACGAGTTCGTTGGCCTCGTCCAGCTCCAGCAGTTCGCCGAACAGCTCGCGGAGCCGGTCGACCTCCTCGCCGGGACGCATCAGGGCCGCCTGGGCACGGGTGTTGTCCACCACGCGACGCGCGGCCGCCCAGCGTTCCGCGTGGTAGCCGTCCAGCAGGTCCTCCCCGGCCGAACCGGAGACCACCAGGGAGAGTTTCCAGCCCAGGTTCAGGGCGTCCTGCAACCCCAGGTTCACGCCCTGCCCTCCCAGCGGGGAGTGCACGTGGGCGGCGTCCCCGGCGAGCAGCACCCGGCCCGTGCGGAAGGAGTCGGCGAGTCGGCAGAAGTCGCTGAAGCGGGTGAGGAAGTCCGGGTCGCTCATCCCCACCTCGAAGCCCAGGATTCGCGAGGTCCGTGTGCGCAGCTCGGTGAGGTCGAGGGGGGAACGGTGATCCGGCAGCGGCCGGGTGAACTCGTGGGCGATCACCCGGCTGTGCCCGGTGGGGTTGGGGTTGATCAGTGTCCAGCCGGTCGGTCCCTGGGACCATCCTCCGGGGACCTTGTCGGGTTCGGTCAGACGCACCATCCCGAGCACCGCCCCGAAGGTGGGGGAGCGGGTGTCGTTGGTGACTGCCGCCTGTTCCCGCACCGTGCTGCGCGCCCCGTCCGCTCCGACCACGTAGGAGGCCCGCACGGAGTACTCCCCGCGCGGTGACTCCACCGTCACCTCGACGGCGGTGTCGTGCGGGCGGATCCCGGTGACCCGGTGACCGCGCCGCAGGTCGGTCCCGCGTTGCCGGGCGGAGCGTTCGAGGTCGCGCTCCAGCTCCTCCTGCGGGAGGTTCAGCAGTGGGTTTCCCTCGGACGCGGGGGAGTGGATGGTCAGTCCGGACAGCCCGGCGAAGTGGAACGGGACGGAGTGCTTTCCGGAGGAGTTCCCGTCCGGGGCGTTGAGATAGCCGCTTCGGGTGAGTGACTGGACGGTGCGGGCGTGGAGCGTGCCCGCCCGGGGTTCCTGGCGGATCGTCTCGGTGGCTTCGGCGACCACGACCGGCACACCGCGTTTGCGGAGTTCGTTGGCCAGCAGGAGTCCGACCGGTCCTCCTCCCGCGATCAGGACGTCCACATCCGGTTCGGTCACGGCCTGCTCCCTCCGCTCGGTTCGTCCGCTCGGTCGGGGTCTCCGAGAACGAGCTTTCTTTCACCGCCGAACATTACGACGTTCAAAACTAAGATATGGAAAATTTCGCGGAGAAACCATGATGGAGACAGGAGTAGGTCAACTCGCTCGGCCGCCGGTTCACTCCTCCGCGTGCCGCGCGGAGGACGTGCCGAGTCTGCGCAGCAGTAGGCAGAGCCGGTCGAGCTCCTCCCGCGTCAGCCCCGCGAGGGCGTCTCCCCCTTCGGAGAGGTAGGAACCCATCGCGTGTTCGGTGAGCGCGCGTCCCCGCTGGGTCAGCCGGACGAGAACGATCCTCCGGTTGTGGGGGCTGAAACGACGCTCGACCAGTCCGGACTCCTCCAGCCGAGTGATCCGGTGGGTCATCGCGCTGTTGGAGACCCCGAGGCGGAGGCTGAGGGTTCCCGGGCACAGCTCGTAGGGCTCGCCCTCGGTGCGCAGGGCAGCGAGCACGTCGAACTCCCAGCTCCGCAAGCCGTGCTCCTCCAGCGCCCCGGCCAGGCGTTCCTCCAGCCGCAGGCGGGCCTCGTTCAGCAGGCCGAGCACGAGCACCGGGGAGACGTTGCGGTCCGGGCACTGGTCACTCCAGCGCCGGGCGGTCTCCTCGACCTGTTCCGCCGGGACGTTCGCGCCGTCGCTCACGAGCACGGACCCTACTACGGCGAACATTTCGACGGCGAAAAGAAGGCGTTCGGCCCCCGTCCCGACGGCCGGGGCGGTACCGGGTTCAGGCGGCCGGACCGTCGAGCTGCTCGACGGTGGCGACCGACGGTTCCTCGCGTTCCCGCAACCGTTCGGAGACCCGCTCGGCCTCGCCCAGCACCCGCAGCGGGTTGTGCCAGGTCAGTTTGGCCAGCTCCTCCTCGGACCAGCCGCGCGTGAGCAGCTCCTCCGACAGCGCCGGATAGCCGGAGACGTCCTCCAGCCCGGAGGTGGTGAACACCGTCCCGTCGAAGTCCCCGCCGAGACCGACGTGGTCGACCCCCACGACGGAACGCAGTCGCTCCACCTGGTCGGCCACGTCGGAGACCGTCGCGCGGGGGCGCGGGTGCTCGGCCTCGAACTCCGCACGTGCCCGGCGGGCCTCCTCCGAGGTGGCCAACGGGTGGATCCCCCGCGCGAGCAGGTGTTCGTCCAGCGAGCGGTCCCAGTCGGCGGCGGCCTGGAGGACGAACTTCGGCACGAAGGTGGCCATGACCACCCCGCCGTTGTCCGGCACCGCCCGCAGCACGTCCTCGGGCACGTTGCGCGGGTGGTCGCACAGCGACCTGGCGTTGGAGTGGGAGAAGATCACCGGGGCCCGTGTGACCCGCAACGCGTCCCGCATGGTGTCGGCGGCGGTGTGCGAGAGGTCCACCAACATGCCCAGTCGGTTCATCTCCCGCACCACCTCCTCACCGAAACGGGTGAGCCCTCCGGCGCGTGGTTCGTCGGTGGCCGAGTCCGCCCAGGCGACGTTGTCGTTGTGCGTGAGCGTCAGGTAGCGCACCCCCAGCCGGTACAGCGCGCGCAGCGTGCCCAGCGAGCAGCCGATCGAGTGCCCGCCCTCGGCCCCCATCAGCGAGGCGATGCGTCCGGACTCGCGGGCGCGTTCCACCTCGGAGGCCGAGGTGGCGGCGGCCAGCCGCTCGGGATAGCGCTCCAGCAGCGCACGGACGCAGTCCACCTGCTCCAGAGTGGCCGTCACGGCCGTCTGTCCGGTCAGTTCGGTGCTGACGTAGACCGACCAGAACTGCGCGCCCACCCCGCCGGCCTCCAACCGGGCCAGGTCCGTGTGCAGCGTGCCCGACTGGTCCGCGGTGAGCTCCCGGCGCGCCAGCTCGTAGCCCACCTGCTCCCGCAGTGCCCAGGGGAGGTCGTTGTGGCCGTCGAACACGGGAACACCCACCGGTCCCGGCCGGGTGGGGGTGGACGGGGCGGTGCTGACGGTGTCGTTCATGCCGGCCTCACGTGTGCGGGTGCGGGAGGACCCACCCTAACCCCTCGGCGGCGCGGGACGTTGCCGCAGGCGACCGGTTCTGCGACCTTGGCCGGGGAGCCCGCGCCGCGAGCTCTCCCCACGCCCCGGCAGGGAGGAGTGGCCGTGCCCGGACCGAAAGTGGCCTTCGACGTGTTCGGGACGCTGGCCGACCCGGCGAGCCACGCGAACGGCCTGCGCCCGTACACGCACCAGGCGGAGACGATCGCCGCTTCGTGGCGGCGCTACCAGCTGGAGATCTCCTGGCTGCTCGCCGCCGCCCGCCACCACCAGCCGTGGCCGGTGGTCACCGCGCAGGCGTTGGACATGGCCCTGAGCGCGGCCGGAACCGGGCTGAGCGAGCAGCAGCGCGCGGTGGCGCTGGAGCGGGTGGCCGTCCCCGAGCTGTTCGAGGGGGTGGAGGCGGTGCTGGACCGGATGCTGCGGCGCGGAGCCCGTCTCGCCGTGTTCTCGAACGGGGACCCGCGGGGGCTGGACAGGATCCTCACCGAGCACGGGATCGCCGACCGCTTCGAGTGGACGGTCAGCTGTGCCGAGGTGGAGACGTTCAAACCCGCCCCGGAGACCTACCGGCACCTGGCCGGACGGCTCGGCGACGAGCCGGACGAGATCTGGCTGGTCTCCGGCAACCCCTTCGACTGCGCCGGTGCCGCGCTGGCGGGACTGCGGGTGGCCCAGCTGGCCTCCCCGGCGGTGCCGGACTACCCGTTCGCCCCCGAGCCCGAGCTCGTGCTGGACACACTGGAGGAACTGCCCGACCGGCTGCCCGCCGAGTGAGCCGGTTCCCGCCGGGGAAGCGGGCGACGAACCTTCCGGACGGGATGGGGCGTTCGCGCCCTTCCCTCACCCACGGGCTCCGTTTAACATGCTGCTACTCGATCGAGTGATCGGAAGGGCGAACTCCGGAGGATACCGCTGATGTCCGACCGGGACGGGGAGCAGGCGGGCCGAACGCCGCGCCACGAGCGCTCGCCCTGGAACCTGTTGCTGCTGGTTCCGCTGCTGATGCTGGTCACTCCGCTGTGGAACCACGACGAGCCCCGCCTGTTCGGGCTGCCGATGTTCTACTGGTCGCAGTTCCTCTTCGTCCCCCTGGGCGTGGTGTGCGTGGCGCTGGTGGTGCGCGCGGCCAACCGGCGGGAACGGGCCGCCGACCAGGACACCCCGAGCGGGGGAGAACGCTGACATGCAGTGGACCGAGTTCGGGGTGTTCACCGCGCTGTTCGTGCTGGTGTCGGTGCTGGGTTTCGTGGCCACCCGGTGGCGCCGGGCCGCCTCCATGGACCACCTCGACGAGTGGGGACTGGGCGGGCGCCGGTTCGGATCCTGGATCACGTGGTTCCTGGTGGGCGGGGACCTCTACACCGCCTACACCTTCGTGGCCGTTCCCGCCCTGGTGTTCGGGGCCGGGGCCATGGGGTTCTTCGCGCTTCCCTACACCGTGGTGCTGTACCCGCTGGTGCTGCTGCCGCTGCTGCGCATGTGGTCGGTGTCCAAGGTGCACGGATACGTCACCCCGGCGGACTACGTGCGCGGACGTTACGACTCCGCACTGCTGGCCACCCTGGTGGCGGTCACCGGGATCGTGGCCACGATGCCCTACATCGCCCTCCAGCTGGCGGGGCTGGGGGCCGTGCTGCGCACCATGGGGCTCAACGGCGGCGGGATCGCGGGGCACGCGCCGCTGTTCGTGGCCTTCCTGGTGCTGGCGCTGTACACCTACCACTCCGGGCTGCGCGCGCCCGCGCTGATCGCCTTCGTCAAGGACCTGCTGATCTACGTGGTCATCCTGGTGGCCGTGTTCTACCTGCCCACCAGGATCGGCGGGTGGGGCTCGATCATCGACGAGTCCGCCGCCGTGCTGTCCCGGCCGGACCCGCGGACCGGCCAGGCCTCCGGTTCCGTCCTGCTGGGCGAGCACAACCAGCTCCAGTACGCCACGCTGGCGCTGGGCTCGGCCCTGGCGCTGTTCCTCTACCCCCACTCGCTGACCGGCATCCTGGCCTCCTCCGGGCGCGGGGTCATCCGGCGCAACATGATCGCGCTGCCCGCCTACTCGTTCCTGCTGGGCATGCTGGCGCTGCTGGGCTACGCGGCCCTGGCGACCGGGGTGGAACCGATCGTCAACGGGGCGACGGGCGAACCGGACTCCAACACCATCGTCCCGGTGCTGTTCGACCGGATGTTCGCCGACTGGTTCGCCGGGCTGGCCTACGCGGCCATCGGCATCGGGGCTCTCGTTCCCGCGGCCATCATGTCCATCGCGGCGGCGAACCTGTGGACCCGCAACATCTACAAGGAACACCTCCGTCCCCGGGCGAGCGCGGCGGACGAGGCGCGGCAGGCCCGGCTGGCCTCCCTGGTGGTCAAGTTCGGCGCCGTGCTGAGCATCGTGTTCATCGACCCCCAGTTCTCCATCGACATGCAGCTCATCGGCGGCGTGATCATCCTCCAGACCCTCCCCGCCGTGGCCGTGGGCCTGTACACGAGGTGGCTGCACCGCTGGGCGCTGGTCGCCGGGTGGACGGTGGGCATGGCGTGGGGGCTGTGGCAGCTCTACCTGATCCCCAAGGACCCGGTCACCGGGCGGGGGCACTTCGGCGGCTCCGCCATGCGGCTGGGTGATTTCAACCTGTTCGGCTGGCAACCGCTTCCGGACGTCCCCACCCAGATCTACGTCGGGGCCGTGGCCCTGGTGATGAACCTGCTGGTGGCCGTGCTGCTCACCCCGCTGTTGGGCCGTCTCGGCCTCTCCCGCGGCACCGACCACACCCGGCAGGGGGACTATCTGGCCACCGGTCGACCCGCGAGCGGGCACGCCGGTGGCGGAACGGCTGACGGCGGACCGGAGGAGCCCGAGCGGCGGACCCCCTCCACCCGGACCTGAGGCGGCACCCGCCGAGGGCGGGGCCGCGTTTTCCGACAACGACGAAAGGCGGACTCGTGACAGCGCAGACGGACGTCATCGTCGTGGGCGCCGGACTCGCGGGACTGGTGGCCACCTACGAACTCACCCGGGCCGGTCGTTCCGTGCTGGTCCTCGAACAGGAGAACGCCGACAACCTCGGCGGCCAGGCCCACTGGTCGCTCGGCGGAATCTTCCTGGTGAACAGCCCCGAACAGCGCAGACTGGGGGTGCGGGACAGCGCCGAGCTGGCCCTGCGGGACTGGATGGGCTCGGCCGCCTTCGGGGACTCCGCCTCCGACCGGTGGCCACGCCGCTGGGCGGAGGCCTACGTCTCCTTCGCCGCCGGGGAGAAACGCGAGTACCTGCGCGGGTTGGGAATGCGTTTCATGCCCTTCGTGGGCTGGGCCGAACGCGGCGACGGCACCGCGGGCGGGCACGGCAACTCGGTCCCCCGGTTCCACTTCGGATGGGGGACCGGCCCCGAGATCGTCCGCGTGTTCGCCGAACGGGTGCGTCGGGCCGAACGGGAAGGGCTGGTGCGCTTCGAGTACCGCCGGCGCGTGGACGAGCTGCTGGTCGACCGGGGAGCGGTGCACGGGGTGCGGGGCAGCGTGCTGGAACCCTCCGCCGAACCGCGCGGGGTGGCCTCCTCGCGGCGGGTGGTCGGCGAGTTCGAGCACCACGCCCAGGCGGTGGTGGTGGCCTCCGGCGGGATCGGAGGCGACCAGGAGCTGGTGCGGCGCAACTGGCCGCGTCGGCTCGGACGCGCCCCGGAGCACATGCTCACCGGCGTACCGGCGCACGTGGACGGCAGGATGCTGGAGATCGGGGAGCGGGCCGGGGCCAGCGTGATCAACCGGGACCGCATGTGGCACTACACCGAGGGGGTGGGCAACTGGGACCCGGTCTGGCCGGACCACGGCATCCGGATCCTGCCCGGACCCTCGTCGCTGTGGCTGGACGCCTGCGGCAACCGGCTGCCACCGCCGTACTTCCCCGGTTTCGACACCATGGGAACGCTGCGACACCTGCTGGCCACCGGCCACGACCACAGCTGGTTCCTGCTGGACCGCAGCATCCTGGAGAAGGAGTTCGCGCTGTCCGGTTCGGAGCAGAACCCGGACCTGACCGACAAGAGCCCCCGCAAGCTGCTGTCCCGGGTGCGCGGCGGAGCTCCCGGGCCGGTCGAGGCCTTCCGGCGTCGCGGGGTCGACTTCCTGGTGCGGGACACCCTGCGGGACCTGGTCACCGCGATGAACGAGCTGACCGGTCGGCGGCTGCTGGACTACCAGCGGGTGCGCGACGAGGTGCTGGCCCGGGACGCCGGGGTGGGCGGCATGGCCGGTAAGGACATGCAGCTCACCGCGATCCGGGCGGCCCGCGGGTTCGTCAGTGACCGCTTGATCCGGGTGACACCCCCGCACCGGCTGCTCGACCCGCGCCACGGGCCGCTGGTCGCGGTGCGGCTGCGCGTGCTCACCCGCAAGACCCTCGGCGGGATGGAGACGAATCTGGACTCGCAGGTGCTGCGGCCGGACGGCGGAGTGGTCGACGGGCTCTACGCCGCCGGTGAGGTGGCCGGTTTCGGTGGTGGCGGGGTGCACGGCCACAACGCGCTGGAGGGCACCTTCCTCGGCGGGTGCGTGTTCTCCGGCAGGAACGCGGGCAGGGCACTGGCCCGGGACCTGGGCTGAAGCGAGGGGACGGCGCGTCCACCACGGCGCTGTGGTCGAGGGCGGGTGGCGCCGAAACCGGCGTGGCCTACCGGGAAGCGCTCCCGCCACCCCGCTCGAACTCCGGTGCCCACACGTGCCAGCTGGACAGCTCGATGGGGCACTGATAGGCCACCAGCCGCCCGCCGGAGGAGTTGACCAGCCGCTGGGCCTGGTGCTTGGTGACGATCGCGCGGTGCGCGCACACGGTGCAGCGTGGAGCGTTGCTGTAGTTCCACATGGTCAACGGGCTCGTTCCCTCCGCAGTCGGGGCTGGTCGGTCCGGCGACCGGTCTACCCTTTCGTTCCGGCCGGATCCACCCGCCTCGGGGGCGTGTGTGCCAGGGCACCTTCCGGGGTCCCCGGGTGCTCAACCACCGTCCACCCAGTTCCGGGGGACGGCCACGTGCAGCGCGTTGCGGGCCACGGAGATCTCCTGGGGGGTGTGGTCCACCAGCTCGCCGTCGATGTTGATCGGCATGCTCCGGGCTGTCTCCACGCGGACCCGCCGGGTGCGGATGTGTTCGGCCTGGTCGGTGTCCAGCAGCCGGGTGCTGCGGAAGTTCCGCGCGACGGTGAGCAGTTCACGGAGGGTGCCGTGCCTGATCACCGTGATGTCCAGGGTGCTGTCGTCGATCCCGGAGTCGGGGACGGCCAGCTGTCCGCCTCCGAAGTAGCGCCCGTTGGCCACCGAGATCTGCAGCAGGCTGGGATACTCCCTGGTGTCGTGGTCACCGTCCGGGAAGCTCAGCCTGGCGGGGAACGGGCGGTGCCGCAGAAAACCCCGGGCGGAGGCCACCGGGTAGGCCAGCGACCCGACGCGTTTCTTCAGCACCGGCGACATCGCGGTGGCCACCTCGGCGCCCACGCCCACCGAGGCCCGGTTGGCGTAGTAGTTGGTGCCGCACAGCCCCAGGTCGATGTCCACGATCCTGCCTTGCGCGATGGTGTGACACGCCCGTTCCAGGTCGGTCGGGATGTCGAGGGTGCGGGCGAAGTCGTTGGCCGTCCCCAGCGGAAGCAGTCCCATGGGCACGCCGGTGTGGGCCAGCACGTCGACCACGGAGCTGACGGTTCCGTCCCCGCCGCCGATCACCACGAAGTCGTGCCCGGCGTCCACGGCTGAGCGCACCGTCTCCACCAGTCGGGTGGGATCCCGCAGCGGGTAGGTCCGCCCGAGGGGGACTCCCTGCTCGCTCAGGGTGCGCAGGGCCAGCGAGTAGGCCTGGCTGCCGACACGGGACAGCGTGTTGACCACCACAGCCACCCGGTTCGCGGTTCTCGTTTCCGTGGACACCACCGCTCCTGCGCGTTCGGTCGGACCGGACACCGCGCAGTGTAGGCGCAAACCCGCGGCGTCGGCGTGGCGCGTGGTGGGTGTGCGTGCTGCGTCCCCGCCGGACGTGCGGAGGGGACGGGCGGGGCCCGCCCGTCCCCCTCCGGGTACGACCTCTCAGACCGTGGTCGGGGCGTCGGTGGGGGTCTTCTCGATGTAGGCGACGGCGCGGTGGGCGGGCAGCCGCACGGCCATCGAGTAGTAGTACATCACCAGACTCCACACCGCGATGACGATCGCGCCCAGGCCGATTCCGATGAAACCGTCCCCGCCGCCGAGCAGGCTGGGATCGGCGGCCGCGCTCGGATCCACCTCACCGAGGTAGCTGATGACCATCAGCCCGCCGAGCCAGATCGGGAACCACGATCCGGAGCGGAAGTCGATCGGCGGGGTGTCGTGGCTGGTCACCGCGTGGTAGACGACGAAGACCACGTAGCCGACCAGCAGTCCGGCCAGCATCTTCTCGTTGATCGACCACCCGGACCAGAACACCAGCAGGTTCGAGGCGAAGAACGCCAGCAGCGGGATGGTGTCCCCACCGGGCAACCGGAACGGGCGGTGCTGGTCGGGCAGTTGCCGCCGCAACGCCCCCACCACGAGGCAGCCGGGGGCGAAGGAGACGGCGAAGGCCGAGGTGATGAAGCCGATGAACTTCGACCAGGCCGGGAAGGGCAGGAAGAAGAGGCAGCCGACCACGAACATCAGCAGGATCGACACCCACGGCACGCCCCGCTTGTTCAGCTTGGTCAGGGCCTGGGGGGCGTTGTCGTTGCGGGCGTTGGCGTAGGACAGTCGGGTGGTCACCCCCGCGTAGATCAGCCCGGTGTCGGCCGGGGAGATGACGGCGTCGACGCGCAGCAGCACCGCCAGCCAGAACGCGTTGAGCATGATGGCCAGCCCGGCCAGCGGTCCGGCGTTCTCGGCGAAGGAGAGGTTCGCCCAGCCCTGGCCCAGCAGGTCCTGGGGCAGTCCGGTGATGAAGGCGATCTGTAGCAGCACGTAGATGATCGCCGTGATCAGGACGGAGCCGATCAGCGCGAAGGGGACGTTGCGCTGGGGGTTGTTGGTCTCGCCGGCGAACTCCACCCCGTTGCGGAAGCCCAGGTAGGAGAAGGCGATACCGGCGGCGGGGATGGCGGTGAATATCGCGCCCGCCCCGCTGGGGGCGAAGCCGCCGAACTCGGTGAGGTTGCCCGGGTGGAAGGCCAGGGCGAACAGCACCACGATGACCAGCACGATCACCGCGAGCTTCCACCAGACGAGCAGGTTGTTCAGCTGGGCGAACAGCCGCACCCCCAGGATGTTGATGCCGCTGTAGAGTGCCATGAGGCCGATGGCCACGAACCACCCCGCGCCGGAGACGAGGTACTCGCCCTCGACCTTGGTCATCAGCCACCCCGCGTAGGGGTAGGCGTACTGCATGGTGGCCAGGACCTCGATGGGGGTGACCGCGGCGGCGGCCAGCCAGCTGATCCACCCGGAACTGAAGCTGGCGAAGGAGCCGAAGGAGTAGTGGGGGAAGCGGATGATGCCGCCGACCACGGGGAACATCACCGAGAGTTCGGCGTAGGCGAAGCCGATCAGCATGATCATGATCGCGCCGATGATCCAGGACAGGATCGCTGCCGGACCTGCGATCTGCGAGGCGTACAGGGCACCGAACAGCCATCCGGAGCCGATGATCGCGCCCACCCCGGTGAACAACAGGCTGATCTTGTTGACGTCCCTGCGCACGCCGTGATCAAGCTGCACCTTGGCCTGGGTAGGTGGCGCAGTTGATGTCGCCATCTATGAGCCCTTTCCGTACCTGTGTGAGGTCGATAACTACTGTGAGCGTGGACTCTCTAGGATTCGCGCAGGCTAGTCAACACGAAACGGTTAACCTTTTACGTATTTGAGTAACATTTTGTATACAGCCTTGTGCTGCGAGTTCCGTCGAGTCCGCAGCCCACGGGTGGCCCGCCGCGGCGACCCGTTCCACCGGGGCGGACCCTCGACAGTGACTTCCCGCTCAGGGGATTCGGTTTCCCACGGAGTGGAACGCGCTCCGGGGCGGCCGCCCCGGGTCCCACGGGATCAGCCCGCCGTCGTCGGTGCGTCGGTGGGGGTCTTCTCGATGTGGGCGACGGCGCGGTGGGCGGGCAGCCGCACGGCCATGGCGTAGTAGTACATCACCACGCTCCACACCGCGATGAGCACCGCGCCCAGCCCCACGCCGATCGGACCGTCCCCGCCGGAGAGGACGATCCCCGCCTCGGCGGGCTGGTTGGGCGTCACCTCACCGAAGTAGCTCAGCACGAGCATCCCGACCAGCCACACGGGAAACCACGAGCCGGACCGGAAGTCGATCGGCGGGGTGGCGTGCGGGCCGAACACGTTGTAGAGCACGAAGACCACGTAACCGACCAGCAGCCCGATCAGCATCTTCTCGTTGATCGACCAGGTCGACCAGAACACCAGCAGGTTCGAGGAGAAGAACGCCAGCAGCGGAATGGTGTCCCCGCCGGGCAGCCGGAACGGGCGGTGCTGGTCGGGCAGCTGCCGCCGCAACGCCCCGACCACCAGACATCCCGGAGCGAAGGAGACGGCGAAGGCCGAGGTGATGAAGCCGATGAACTTCGACCAGGCCGGGAAGGGCAGGAAGAAGAAACAGCCCACCACGAACATCAACAGCACCGAGACCCAGGGCACCCCTCGGCGGTTGAGCCGGGTCAACACCTGGGGGGCGTTGTCGTTGCGGGCGTTGGCGTAGGACAGCCGGGTGGTCACCCCCGCGTAGATCAACCCCGTGTCGGCGGGCGAGACGATCGCGTCCACCCGCAGCAGCCAGGCGAGCCAGACGACGTTGAGCAGCAGCGCCAGCCCGGCCAGCGGTCCGGCGCTCTCGGCGAAGGAGAGGTTCGCCCAGCCCTGGCCCAGCAGGTTCTGCGGCAGTCCGGTGACGAAGGCGATCTGCAACAGCACGTAGATGACCGCCGTGATGATCACCGAACCGATCAGCGCGAAGGGGACGTTGCGCTGGGGGTTGTTGGTCTCGCCGGCGAACTCCACCCCGTTGCGGAAGCCCAGGTAGGAGAACGCCACTCCCGCCGCCGGGATGGCGGTGAACACGGTGCCGATCCCCTCCGGGGCGAAGCCGCCGAACTCGGTGAGGTTGCCCGGCCGGAAGGAGACCGCGAAGAACACGATGACGACCAGCACGATCACCGCGAGCTTCCACCAGACCAGGATGTTGTTCAACTGGGCGAACAGCCGCACTCCCAGGGCGTTGATGGTGCTGTACAGCGCCATCAACGCGATCGCGATCAGCCATCCGTAGCCGCTGACAAGGTACTCCCCTTCCACGGGAGTCATCAGCCATTCCGCGTAGGGGTAGGCGTACTGCATGGTGGCCAAGACCTCGATGGGGGTGACCGCGGCGGCGGCCAGCCAACTGATCCATCCCGCGCTGAAGCTGGCGAAGGAGCCGAAGGAATAGTGGGGGAAGCGGATGATGCCGCCGACCACGGGGAACATCACCGAGAGTTCGGCGTAGGCGAAGCCGATGAACAACACCATGACGGCCCCGACCACCCAGGACAGGATCGCCGCCGGGCCGGCGATCTGCGAGGCGTACAGGGCGCCGAACAGCCATCCGGAGCCGATGATCGCGCCCACCCCGGTGAACAACAGGCTGATCTTGTTGACGTCCCTGCGCACGCCGTGGTCGAGCTGCACTGTCGCCCGGGTCGGTGAGTTGGCCGGTGTTCCCACGTGTCTGCCCCGTTCGAGTGATTTGCACCACGTTCGCGTTCACCGGCCACTCTCGGGGACAACGCGGCGCTCGGCAACACGGGACACCGGAACCCGTCTGTGGGTCGGAGTCCGTGAGTGGGAGAAGGACCACGGGGCTGGAGTGAGGTCGGTAACGAATCGTGGTGGTTCGATCACGGAGCGAGGTGGGTTTCGGCTGGGTTCGTCCGAGGAGGCGCGTGTCCGTCCCTCCCCGGGAGTACGTCACAGGGACGGTGGTGAGTCGGGAACGTGTAAGAACGAGTGCCCCCAATCCGGGGCTGTACGAACCCTGTTCGTCCGAAACGTGTTGGTTTCTTCGTTAACAACGTAGTATGCGACAACTGCTCTGCGTGGGGAGATCAGTGAGGTGATGCGGGAGAACCCGTTCCCGTTCGTGTTGTTCGTCCGGAAGTGCTCGATCATCGTCTGTGATCCGTAGAACGGAACGGGGTGGAACATGACTCGGGAAGATCCTCCGAGGTGAACTCCACTAGTAGGGTGGCGGTATGCAGCTCAGGGAATACACTGAATGGTTCTATGATGAAGGCATTCTGATGTTCTGTCTGACCTTCGTGCGCGATGTGGATCCTGTCGCGGTGCTGCGCGGCCTCGGCGCCGATGTGCCACACGTGCCCGTGCTCTCCAATGCGGAGGCCGAGGCCTACAGAGAGGAAGTCGCCTCCGATGAGTGGGAACTCGATCGAGTCAGTGCGGTCCGTGTGGCCGAGCTCGGCGACTGGAGCGTGAGCATAGAGCTGCTCAGTCTGCACGGCGGCGATGTTGCGACCCTGGAAGGGCTCTCGCGGGGAACCGAAGCGGTCTCGGTCAGCAGGGATCCGAATGCGCTGTCGAGGTTTTCCTACGCGCGGGACGGCGAGCTGGTGACGGATTTCGATCCGCTGTTTCCCACGGACCGTTTCGGATCCGACCCCGACCGCTTCCTGGACGAGATGGCCGAGGTAGGGCTGCGGCCCGACGAGGAGTCGTGGGGTTCGGAGGACGAGATCCTGGCTTTGGTCCATCGCGTCTTCGGAGTCGGCGTGGACGCGCACACCGTCAACGACGCGAAACTGCCGACCGGGATGCTGTGGAGAAAGTGATATCGGCGAAAGATCAGGTCGGGTCCCGGGAGAAGTCCGAGACCCGACCTCGTTTTACTTGAACAAATCAGCGTTTGTAGTCGTTGACCGTTCCGTCGTTCTCATTGTACAGGATTCTTCCGCCCTGGAAGTCTTGACCGAACACTCCGTCCTGTCCGACCAGGTTGCCGACTTCACTGATCGGATAGCCCAGGTAGGATTTTTCCCACCCCAGACTTTTCCAACGCTCGCGGAAAGGTCCGTAGACGGAGTGTGCTCCGGTTTGGGGAGAATCCGGTTTCTGCGTCTGTTCCCGCCCATCTGTCACGAATTTTCGTGATCGTTTGACAGGCGGTGCCGGGGAGTCTCCTGCCGGGGTTCGAGCCCCTCGAAGGCGATCTTGGTGACCGCCTCGGCGATCTCCTCCTTGGTCAGCCCCTGCCGGGGGCGGTACCACTCGATCACCGAGTTCACCATGCCGAACAGCAGCCTGCTGGTCAGCGCCGGGTCCAGGTCCAGCCGCAGGCCCCCGGTGCGTTCGGCCTCGGCGACCAGTTCGCCGACCAGGTGGTCGAACTCCCTGCGGCGGGCCAGGGCCTGGCGTTCCACCCTGCTGTTGCCGCGTATCCGCAGCAGCAGGGTGACGAAGGGCAGCTCGTCGACGAGCACCTCGACGCTGCGGTGCACCACGTGATGCAGCCGCCGCGTCGCGTCCCCCTCCCGGGAACCGGGCTCGTCCAGCACCGCGAACAACGCGTCCAGCGCCCGGTCGACGCTCAACCGGAGCAGCTCCTGTTTGCTGGAGACGTGGTGGTAGATGGCCGACTTGGTGATCCCGAGCCGTTTGGCCAGATCCTCCATACTCGTGCCGTCGTACCCCCGCTCGTGGAAGACCTTGACGGCGGTGTGCAGCAGGGAGTCGAGGTCGTACCCGGATTTCTTCCGTCCCGTGTTGTCGTTGGTCGTCGCACCCGCCATGATGACCAGTTTCCCAGGGGAGCCGCGTGAACGTCGGCGGACCCGGCCCGAGACTCCGGCAGAGCCTCCGGCCGGGCCGGTGTCAGCGCAGGTCCACCACGCGTTGTGACTTGCCGGTCGAGCGGTCCAGGGTGTGCGGGGCGACCACCTCCACGGTCACCCCCACCCCCACCGAGTCCCTGATCGCGGTGACCAGCCGCTCCGGGACCCCGCGGTCACGGGCCGAGGCGGGCTCGGCGGCCTCGACCCGCACGCACAGTTCGTCGAGCCGACCGCTCCTGGTCAGCTCGATCCGGAAGTGCGGGGACAGCTCGGGCTGGCGCAGCACCAGCTCCTCGATCTGGCTGGGGAACACGTTGACCCCGCGCAGCACGATCATGTCGTCGCTGCGTCCGGTCACCCGCTCCATCCGCCGCATCCCCGGCACGGCCGTTCCGGGAAGCAGCCTGGTCAGGTCCCTGGTGCGGTAGCGCACGATCGGCATGGCCGTCTTGGTCAGCGAGGTGAACACCAGCTCCCCCCGGCTGCCGTCGGGCAGCGGTTCTCCGGTGCCCGGGTCGACGATCTCGGGGTAGAAGTGGTCCTCCCAGACGTGGGGGCCGTCCTTGGTGCTCACGCACTCGCTGGCGACGCCGGGTCCCATCACCTCGGAGAGCCCGTAGATGTCCACCGCGTCGATCCCGGCGGACTCCTCGATCTCCGCGCGCATCTCGGCGGTCCACGGTTCGGCGCCGAAGATCCCCACCTTCAGGGAACTCCGGCGGGGGTCGAGGCCCTGCCGGCGGAACTCGTCCAGCAAGGTGAGCATGTACGAGGGGGTGATCATGATGACCTCCGGCTCCAGGTCGCGGATGAGGCGCACCTGGCGTTCGGTCATGCCGCCGGAGGCGGGGATCACCGCGCATCCGAGCCGTTCGGCCCCGTAGTGGGCACCCAGACCCCCGGTGAACAGGCCGTAGCCGTAGGAGACGTGCACCTTCTGCCCGGGGTGTGCGCCCGCGACGCGCAGGGACCGGGCGACCACCTCGGACCAGGCGTCGAGGTCCTCGGCGGTGTAGCCCACGACCGTGGGGGTTCCGGTGGTGCCGCTGGAGGCGTGGATGCGGCGCAGCCGTTCCGGGGGGACCGCGAACATCCCGTCCGGGTAGTGCTCCCGCAGGTCCTCCTTGGTGGTGGTGGGGAAGGCCGCCAGGTCGGACAGGCTCCGGCAGTCCTCGGGGTGGACGCCCGCCTCGTCGAACTTGCGGCGGTAGCAGGGCACGTTCTCGTAGGCGTGCCGCAGGGTGGCGCGCAGCCGGCTGAGCTGGAGCTCGGCCAGCTCGGCGGGATCCATGAGCTCGGCCGGGTCGGGTCGGCCGCTTCGGGAGGGGGAACTCGTGTGCTCCGGCAGGGTCTCGGTCATGACTCGCGGTCCTTCCGGGGTTCGAGGCTGCGGCTGTGTCCGCGGAACTCGGCGACCACCTCGGTGGTGGGGTGCTCGCGGAACACCGTGGTGTCGTAGAGACCGCCGCGCCCCCGGCGGTGGCGTTCAGTGGCGCGGGCGTACAGCAGGTCCCCCTCGTGGGCGGGGGCGAGGAAGGTGATCTGCGCGCTCGCCGCGACGGTCACCGGCCCGTGGCTGTTGCAGGCGCAGGCGAAGGCGGTGTCGGCCAGCAGGAAGACGTAGCCGCCGTGGGCTATGGCGTGTCCGTTGACCATGTCGGGGGTCACCGACATCCGGGTCAGCGCGGTGCCGTTTCCGGCCTCGAGCAGCTCGATACCGAGTGAGCGGGACGCGTGGTCCTCGTCGAACATGGCCGCCGTGGGGGCGGCCACCGGTGCTCGCTCCGCGTTCAACGGGCCTCACCACCTCGTCGGAGTGACCGAACGATCGGTCGTCTGATTCGTGTTTTCCGAAGTGTCCCCGCAGTCGGGGACGCTGCGGCCGAGAACGTCTTCGGTGCTCAGCCGCTGGTTGGGTGATTGTGCACGAGCTTGTTCTGCGTCACAATGGCTACTGACCGATTGGTCGGTCAGTTTGCCGGTGCGAGTTCCGGCGGGCACGTGAACACGCTTTTCGGGAGAGGGCGAGGATGGAACCACTGCGCAGCTACGTGGGCGGTCGGTGGCAGCTGCCCACGGACGAGGGCAGCGCCCTGTACGACGCGTCCACCGGGCGGGAGGTGGCCCGGCTGTCCACGGCGGGCATCGACCGGGCGGCGGCACTCGACCACGGCCGCCGGGTCGGCGGCCCCGCCCTGCGGGAACTGACCTTCCACCAGCGGGCCGCGCTGCTGAAGTCGCTGGCCTCCCACCTGCGCGAACACCGCGAGGAGCTCTACGAACTGTCCGCCCGCGCCGGCGCGACCAGAGCGGACTCCAAGTTCGACGTCGACGGCGGCATCGGCGTGCTGTTCACCTATTCGAGCAGGGCCAGGCGGGAACTGCCGAACACCACGGTCTACCCCGAGGGACCCGCCGAACCGCTCGGCAAACAGGGCACCTTCCTCGGCCAGCACCTCGCTAGCCCGCTGCACGGGGTGGCCGTGCAGATCAACGCCTTCAACTTCCCGGTGTGGGGGCCGCTGGAGAAACTCGCCCCGGCCTTCGTCGCCGGGGTCCCCACCCTGATCAAACCGGCGGAACAGACCGCCTACCTGACCCACCGACTCGTCGAGCTCGTCGTGGACTCGGGACTGCTGCCGGAAGGATCCGTGCAGCTGCTCTGCGGCAACGCGGGCGACCTGCTGGAGCACCTGACCGAGCAGGACCTGCTCTCGTTCACCGGCTCGGCCGCCACGGCGCGCAGACTGCGCGCCCACGACACCGTGGTGCGCAACGCGGTGCGGTTCAACGCCGAGGCCGACTCGCTGAACTGCTCCGTGCTCGGCCCGGACGCCACCCCGGACAGCGCCGAGTTCGACCTGTTCGTCCGACAGCTGGTCACCGAGATGACCGTCAAGGCAGGACAGAAGTGCACGGCCGTGCGCAGGGCATTCGTTCCGCACAACCGGATCGACGAGGTCACCGAGGCGGTCCGCGCCCGCCTGGCCGAGGTCCGGGTGGGCAACCCCTCCGACTCCCGGGTGACCATGGGGCCGCTGGCCGACCTGGAACAGCGCGAGGAGGTCCGCCGCTCCCTCAAGGGGCTGCTGGAGGCGGGACGGCTGGTCCACGGGGACCCGTGGCAGCCCGTCGACCTCGTCGACGCGGACTACCAGCAGGGCGCCTTCGTTCCCCCGATGCTGCTGCGCTGCGACGATCCGGAGCTTGCCCAGCCGCACGAGATCGAGGCCTTCGGGCCGGTCAGCACGGTCATGCCCTACCGCGACGTCGAGCACGCCGCCGAACTCGCCCGGCGCGGCGGGGGCAGCCTGGTCGGTTCGGTGGTCTCGGCCGACAGGGAGTTCACCGGCAGGCTGGTCCTGGAGGCGGCCTCCCACCACGGGCGGATGCTGGTGCTCAACGACACCGACTCCGCCGAGTCCACCGGACACGGCTCGCCGCTGCCCCAGCTGGTCCACGGCGGACCCGGTCGGGCCGGCGGCGGCGAGGAGATGGCCGGGATCCGCGGGGTGCTGCACTACATGCAGCGCACCGCCGTGCAGGCGGACCCCGACACGCTCACCGCCCTGACCGGGCAGTGGGTGCCGGGAAGCGGCCGTGAGGTCACCGAGGTGCACCCGTTCCGCAAACACCTGGAGGAACTGCGCGTGGGGGACACCGTCGTGGGCGGGCCCCGCACGGTCACCGACGAGGACGTGCGGCACTTCGCCGAGTTCACCGGCGACACCTTCTACGCGCACACCGACGAGGAGGCCGCGCGGGCCAACCCGTTCTTCGAGGGAGTGGTGGCCCACGGCTACCTGGTGGTCGCACTGGCCGCCGGGCTGTTCGTCTCCCCGGAACCCGGGCCGGTGCTGGCCAACTACGGGCTGGAGAACCTGCGGTTCCTCACTCCGGTGTACCCGGGCGACGAGATCACGGTGACCCTGACCGCCAAACGCGTCACTCCCCGGCACAACGCCGACCACGGGGAGGTCCGCTGGGACGCGGACGTGACCAACCAGCACGGCGAGTCCGTGGCCAAGTACGACGTGTTGACCCTGGTGGCCAAACGGGACTCCGCGGAGCAGCGGTCCTGAAGAGCCCCACGGCGAAGGAGGTGAGCGGTGGTGAGCACCGAGTCGGCCACTGTGGACGAGGAACTGCACGAGCACTTCACCCGCACGATCGAGCGGGACCAGCGGGTCGAACCCAGGGACTGGATGCCCTCCGGATACCGCAGGACCCTGGTGCGCCAGATCGCGCAGCACGCCCACTCCGAGATCATCGGGATGCAGCCGGAGGGCAACTGGATCACCCGGGCCCCCAGCCTGCGCCGCAAGGCCATCCTGCTGGCCAAGGTGCAGGACGAGGCCGGGCACGGGCTCTACCTGTACTCGGCGGCCGAAACCCTCGGAGTCGACCGGGCGGAGCTGACCGACAAACTCCTCTCCCAGAAGCAGAAGTACTCCTCGATCTTCAACTACCCCACGCTCACCTTCGCCGACATCGGGGTCATCGGCTGGCTGGTGGACGGCGCGGCGATCGTGAACCAGGTTCCGCTGTGCCGCTGCTCCTACGGGCCCTACGGGCGGGCGATGGTGCGCATCTGCAAGGAGGAGTCCTTCCACCAGCGGCAGGGCTACGAGCTGCTGATGACCATGATGAACGGCACCTCTCGCCAGCGGGAGATGGTGCAGGACGCCACCGACCGCTGGTGGTGGCCCTCGCTGATGATGTTCGGACCCCCCGACGGGGACTCGCCCAACACCCGTCAGTCCATGGAGTGGGGGATCAAGCGCCACACCAACGACGAACTCCGCCAGAAGTTCGTGGACATGACCGTGCCGCAGGCCGAGGCGCTCGGCGTGCGACTGCCCGACTCCGGGCTGGTCTACAACCCCGAGCGGGGTCACTACGACTTCTCCGAGCCCGACTGGGACGAGTTCCGGCGCGTGCTCGAGGGCAACGGCCCCTGCAACGCCCAGCGGATCGAACGACGCCGCGAGGCGCACCGCGACGGGGCCTGGGTCCGTGAGGCGGCCGCCGCGCACGCGGCCAAGCAGCAACAACGGGGGAGGGAAGCGGTATGACCGACTCGACCGACCGGAACCCGGAGCAGGGGCAGGTGCACCCTCCCGACACGGCCTGGCCGCTGTTCGAGGTCTTCGTGCGGGGCAAACGCGGGCTCAACCACGTCCACGTCGGCTCCTTGCACGCCCCCGACGAGCGGATGGCGTTGCACAACGCGCGCAACCTCTACACCAGGCGCAACGAGGGCGTGAGCATCTGGGTGGTGCGGGCCGAGCACATCACCGCCTCCAGCCCGGACGAGAAGGACCCCTTCTTCGCGCCCAGCGGGGACAAGGTCTACCGCCATCCGACCTTCTACGAGCTGCCGGACGACGTTCCGCACATCTGACCGGAACCCGAGTGCGAGGTTGTCATGTCCTTCGACAACGCTTACGAGGCCGTCACCGAGGCCCAACCCGACGGTGACACCCGGTGGGCCTTCGGCACCGGCTTCGTCGATCCGCTGGACGGGGTGGACACCACGGTCCCCGCCGGGGTGGACCGGGACGGGCTGGCCACCTACTGCCTGATGCTCGGCGACGACGCCCTGGTCCTCTCCCACCGACTGTCCGAGTGGACCACCCGCGCCCACGAGCTGGAGGACGAGGTGGCGCTGGCCAACATCGCCCTCGACCTGCTGGGACAGGCCCGGATGCTGCTCTCCCGCGCCGCCTCGGTGGCCGGTGACGGCGCGGACGAGGACTCGCTGGCCTACTTCCGGGACGAGCGCGAGTTCCGCAACGTGCGGCTGGTGGAACTGCCCCGAGGGGACTTCGGGCGCTGCGTGGCCGGGCTGCTGGTGTTCTCCACCTGGAGGCTGGCGGTGCTGAGTCGGCTGACCCGCTCCGCCGACCCGGTGCTGGCAGCCGTGGCCGCCAAGGGCGTGAAGGAGGTGACCTACCACCGGGACTACGCGGCCCGCTGGGCGGTGCGGCTCGGCGACGGGACCGAGTACTCGGCCCGGAGGCTGCACCAGGGCTTCGCCGACGTGCTGCCCTTCGTTCCCGAACTGTTCACCCCCCATGAGCTGGAACGGGAGCTGGCCCGGCAGGAGGTCGCCGTCGACCCGGCCCCGCTGCGCCCGGAGTTCGACGAGGTGCTGCGCACGGTGTGCACCACGGCCGGGACGGAGCTGCCCGAGGTGAGCACGGTGGGAACGCTGGCCGGAGGGGCGGGCAGGCACGGGGTGCACACCGAGCACCTCGGCTATCTGCTCGCCGAGATGCAGAGCCTGGCGCGCAGTGATCCGGAGGCGAGATGGTGACCCGCGAGCACGAGGACGTGGCGGCGGCCAGGGCGGTGGCCGAGACGGTCACCGACCCGGAGCTGCCCATGCTCACGCTGGCCGATCTCGGCGTGCTGCGCGAGGTCGACCTGGCGGAGGACGGGGCGGTGGAGGTGACCGTCACCCCCACCTACTCCGGGTGCCCGGCACTGGCCGAGATGCGGACCGACCTGCGGCGCCGCCTCGCCGAGGCCGGCTATCCACGGGTGCGGGTGCACACCGTGCTGTCCCCGCCGTGGAGCAGTTCCTGGATCACCGAGCGGGGCAGGCGCAAGCTGGCCGAGCACGGTGTCCATCCCCCCGACGACTCCGCCTCCGGTGACCAGGGCGGCGCGGGAGGGCCCGTGCCGTTGACGTTGGAGCCGCCACGGCGTCGGATCCGGTGTCCGCGGTGCGGTTGTCCGGACACGGAGCGGACCTCGGAGTTCGGTGCCACCGCGTGCAAGGCGCTGTACCGCTGCCTGGGTTGTCGGGAGCCCTTCGAGTACTTCAAGGAGATCTGAGTGTCCACTCCGACGGTTTCGCGCGCCGGCACCCGGCAGGGCGGTGCCTCCTTCCACACGCTGCGTGTGGCCGAGGTGCGGCGGCTGTGTGCCGACGCGGTGGCGGTGACCTTCGACGTGCCGGAGTCACTGGCCGAGCTGTACGACTTCCTGCCGGGGCAGTCGGTGACGCTGCGACGTCGTGAGGCCGACGGCGAGCACCGGCGCAACTACTCGATCTGCGCCCCGCGCGGGGAGCCTCCCCGTATCGGGGTGCGGCTCGTGCCCGGTGGCAGGTTCTCCGAGTGGTTGACCGGCGGGGTCGAGGTGGGCGACGAGATCGAGGTCTCCCCACCGACGGGGCGTTTCACCCCGGATCTGACCACCTCGGGAAGGCACGTGCTGGTGGCCGCTGGCTCCGGCGTCACCCCGATGCTGTCCATCGCGGGTTCGCTGCTGGCCGAGACCGACTCGACGGTCACGCTGATCTACGGCAACCGGCGCAGTGACACCGTGATGTTCGCCGACGAGCTCGCCGACCTCAAGGACCGCTATCCGTCCAGGTTCGAGCTGGTCCACGTGCTGTCCCGGGAGCCGCGCGAGTCCGAGTTGGTGACGGGGCGGCTGGACGCGAACAAGCTGCGGCAGCTGCTCGACGTGCTGGTTCCGCTGGACGGCTCCGAGCGCTGGTGGCTGTGCGGCCCCTACGGGATGGTCGAGGACGCCGGGCGGGTGCTCGGGGAACTGGGGGTTCCCGCCGAGCGCACACGCCGCGAACTGTTCTATGTGGACGAAGTTCCGCCCGAGCCGGTACGTCCCGAGGAACGGGAGTCGGACGAGACGGCGAGCACGGGACGCATCACCCTGGACGGACGTACCACCGAGGTGGCCCTGCCGGCCGACACGCCGGTGTTGGACGCGGCCCAGCGGGTGCGCTCCGACCTGCCCTTCGCCTGCAAGGGAGGGGTGTGCGGAACCTGCCGTGCCCGGCTCACCGAGGGCAGGGTGCGTATGCGCCGCAACTTCGCCCTGGAGCAGTCCGAGGTGGACGCGGGGTTCGTGCTCACCTGCCAGTCCCTGCCGCTGACGGAGACCGTGGCGGTGGACTACGACGCCTGACACCTCCGTGCCGCACGACCGGCGCGTCGGCTCCGTCCACACGGCCCCGGTGCGGTGGGTGCTCCCGCCGTGGGAGGGTCCGGGTTCGTCCGCCCCCGAACCCCGGGCCTTCCGGCGCGGTCGGGAGCCCCGCCGGTCACCTACTCCTCGTCCTGCAGGGCCTCCCCCAGGTCCTCGACGAGATCGCCGAGTTCCGCGGTGGGGGTGTCCTCCTCACCGAGGTTCTCCATCACTTCGCCCACACCCTCCAGTGCCTTGCCGAGCCACTCCACGAGAGCCCTCCGATCACCACGAGGGGGAAGAGGTCACTCCTCGTCCCCGCCGTCGTCTTCCTCGTCTTCCTCGTCGCCCTCGAACACCTCGTCGAGCATCATGCCGCCGACCACGCCGGCGGCGACTCCGGCCGCCCCCGCGGCCACCATGCCCCCGACTCCGGATCCCCCGGAGTGCTCGTGTTCCGACTTGTGGCCGCCGTGTCCACCAGGGACACCGGGTCCACCGAAGAAACCGCCCGACTGGGCGACGGCCTCCAGCCAGTTCGCGATCTCGGCGTGCCAGTCCGTCTCCAGCGCCTCCTCGTGGGAGCGGTGGATCCGTCCCAGCACGTCACCGCCACTGCGGAACAGCCCACCACGCCGGTCGGCCTCCAGCACGACGTCGACGCTGTCCGGGCGGGCGACGAAGGTGAGTTCGACCTCGTTGATCCTGCCGGTGTACTGCGGCGGGGCGAAGAACTCGATCTCCTGGTAGAAGGGGAACTCCTGGGCGATTCCCTCGATCCTGCCGTGTTCCACGTCGGCGCTCTTCAGCTGGGCCCCGCTGGCGAACAGCGCCTGGAGTACGGCCTGTTGCGACGGCAGCGGTTCCACGTGCAGGGGGTCCATGTCCCCGGTGTCGACCGCCTTGGCCACCGCCACCTCGGTGCGGACGCCCACCCGCATCCCCGGAAGGGGCTGTCCCCCCAGGGCGGTGATCGGGGTTTCCCAGGGCAGGGGAAGCTCGAAGGGAATGTTCGTGTACTGCTCGGCCTCCAGCCCGAACTCCCCGGCCACGGTCAGCCGTTGGAACTCCATCGTGCCCTGCTGGTCGTCGGCGGTCTCCACCTGGGCCACCAGCACCAAGTCGATCCGCTGTATCTGGGTGGGGCCGCTGGCTCCTCCGATGCGGACCTCACCGGCCACCCGCCCACCCGGGGAACACGGTCCTTCGTGGAGCACGGTGTCCACGGAGGGCCCACCGATACCGACTGCCTGCAACATGCGTTTGAACACGGGCGATCCTTCCACGACGGGACGTTCGTCGGTTTCGTCGCGAAAACGTACCGGAGATCCGGAAGGTTCCACTGTGGGGAGCACGTTCCGCGATCGTTACCTCGTCGTGAGTGAACACCCGCGACACCGTGGGGTCCGGCGGGACCGGGCGGGTCCCGCCGGAAGGTCGTCCGCGGCCGTGGGGCTCCGATCGTGCCGGAGACCTCCACGGCGCTGCTCGAGGCGGTGTCCGTCCGTGACACCGTGGGCAGAGCACCCTCCCGCCGAGGGGGAAGGTGTCCGCCGCGTGGGCGGCTCAGTCCGCCAGGTTGGCGATCGCCTGCGCCCAGCGGAAGTACTTGTTGGTTCCCAGGTCCCGCACCGTGCGGATCCCGAAGGCCTCGTCGAGCAGCTTGGCGTCGTTCTCGCTGACTCCCTGCAGGGCGGAGACCGGGGCGTCGGCCAGCTCGGAGAGCGGCTTCTCCTCGTAGTCCTTGATCAGCTTGTCGGCGATGTCGCTCATCCGGCTCCTTTCGGCACGAACGGACAGTGGCGTGTACTCCTGCGCGCTCTTCCTAACACGCTGCGAGTTCGGTCGGCCACACCGATGTTGATCTTGTCACTTCCGCCACGCCCGAACGGAGCACCACGCGCACGGCCGTTCGTGCCAGAGGTGATGCTCCGTCGAGGCGAACGGCGGCGAGCGCACGCGGCCCGGACGGGGGAACCTACTCGTCGATCTCGGTGACAACGAGCTCTCCCTGCTCCACCCCGGCCGCGCCGCCGGTGTGCTCGACGATCCACTCCTGGAACCGCGGAACGGTCTCCTCGGGCACCGCCACGTCGAACTCGACGCCCTCGCTGTAGCGCACCGCCAGCGGGAGCCACCCCGCGGAGCGCAGTTCGTGGTCGAGCTTGCCCGCCAGGGAGTGCGGCAGTGTCACCGTCACCGTCCTGACCCGCTTTCTGGGCACGGTTCCCACCGCCTCCAGCGCCCGGCTGACCGCCGCGCCGTAGGCCCTGATCAGACCTCCGGAGCCGAGCAGCACACCCCCGAAGTACCGCACCACCACGGCCACCGTGTTGGTCAGCTCGTTGCGGTGCAGCACCTCCAGGATGGGAACCCCGGCGGTCCCCGAGGGCTCGCCGTCGTCGTTGGACTTCTGCACCTGTCCCGCGTCCCCGAGCACGTAGGCGTAGCAGTGATGCCGCGCGTCCGGGTGGCGCCCCCGGCACTCGCGCACGAACTCGCGGGCCCGCTGTTCGGTGTCGACCCGCTGGAGCAGGCACAGGAACCGGGACTTCCTCTCGACGAGTTCGGCGGAACCCGCCTCGCGGATGGTGCGCATCTCTTCCTTCCCTCGTAGGAGCTCGCGACCCCGCCGGTGGCGGACCTCCGTCGGAACCATCATCGCCCGCCCCCGTGTTCCCGGCCGCCGCGGCGACCACGGACAGGTGTCCTCCCCTGTTCGTGACCACGGTCACTCCGGAGGGGCTGTGATCTCCGGCACGCCCCGACCCGGGGGCTCAGTCCCTGCGCACGCGTCCGATGTGTGAGAACGGCGGGTGCGGTTTTCCTCGCGTTGGCCGGACACGTACCGTCCATTCTCATGGAACAGTCATCGAGTCCGTTGGAGCCCGGCACGCGGGTGCGCGCTTCGTTCGGCCGTTTTCAGAACCAGATCGGAACCGTGGTCGAGACCGCGACCGGTCTGCCGGACGTGTTCGACGGTCCCGTGCTGTGGGTTCGTTTCGACGGGGACGAGGAACCCGGCCTGGTCGCGGGCCGCTTCCTGGAGCGTGCCGGCTGACCGGAACACCGGTCGGCCGCGCCTCCGGGGGTGTGACGCGGCCGGCGCCCGGGTCCACCGGCCCCGTTCCACTCGATCCTCGCTGTTCACCCCGGGATCGGCCTCCGACTGATTCGGATGTGAGAAAGGATAACTAACCCGACTCGAACGGTTCCGGATAAAATCGGCGTCGCAGGTGGGCCCCGTTGGTCGGGGATGCCCCGGCGGTTCGGCCCCGCCGGCGTGCAGGGAGACCGGTTTTCGAACGGACGGAGACGATGCGGGTTCTGGTCATCGGGGGAGGTATAGGCGGACTCGCCGTGGCCAAGGGCCTGCTCGACAGGGGACACCGGGTTCGGGTCTACGAACACGCCGACCGGCTGCGGGACGGTGGGGCCGGTGTGACCATCTGGAGCAACGGAACCGCGGCGCTGCGCGGGCTGGGTGTGTCCCTGGAGGGGATCGGACGCCGACTGCACAGCCTGCGGGCCATGACCGCCGGGGGCAGGCTGCTCTGGGAGGCCGACCTGGACGAGGTGACCGAACGTCTCGGCTCCCCCACCGTCGAGGTGCCCCGCAGCGAGCTGCTGAACCGGTTGGCCGCGACCCTGCCCCGGGAGATCTTCCGGTTCGGCAGGAAGTGCGTGGGGGTCCGCGAGTTCGCCGACCACGTGATCGCCGACTTCGCCGACGGGGACTCCGAGATCGGGGACGTGGTCATCGGCGCCGACGGACAGCGTTCCGTGGTGCGGCGCACGGTGCTGGGGGGCGAGCCCGCGCGGCTGACCGGATGGGCCAGTTGGCAGGGCCTCACCCACAGCGAGCTTCCCATCGCGCACGGATACCAGACCCTGAACATCGCGGGTCGGGAAGGACACTGTGGACTCATTCCCGCCGGCGGCGGCCTGCTGCACTGGTGGTTCGACATGCCCTGGGAGGAGGGGCGCCCCCGACTGACCGTGGCCGACCTGCGGTCGGTGTTCTCCGGGTGGCCGGAGCCGGTGGAGGCGCTGCTGGAGTCCGTCACCGACGAGGACCTCGGGTTCTTCCCGCACATCCGGCACCAGGTCCCCAAGGTGTGGGGCGGGCCCCGCACCACGCTGATCGGCGACGCCGCCCACGCCATGCCACCGGCGGTGGCCCAGGCGGCGAACCAGACGATGGAGGACGCCTGGCTGCTGTCCCGCGCGCTGTCCCTGGTGGACGGTTGGCCCGAGCCGATGCTGCGGGACTACGAGCGACAGCGTCGCCCCCGCGTGGCCAAGGTCTCCCGCACCGCCGCGTTGACCTCGGCGCAGCGACGCACCCCCCTGCAACGGATCGGCAAGTTCCCCCGGTGGATCGCCACCCGCAGCCAGGTGATCTCGCTGCGTTCCGGCAGCAACGTGCTCAGCGGGCTGAGCCGTCCCTCCGTGCGGATGGGCATGGCCTGAGCCTCCCGGACCCGTCGTTCACCGCTGGTGAGTTCGTCACTCCGGGAGCCGGGGCCGGGAGCCCGGGCACACGAAAAGGCGGGGTGTGTCCCCACACCCCGCCCGCTGCCGCCCGGGAAACCCGGCCGGGCGGGACTCACGCGCCGAAGACGTCCGGGTCCGGGCCGACCCGGTTGCCGGTCTCCAGCTCGCCGATCGAGGCCATGTCGTCCTCGCTGAGCTCGAAGTCGAACACGTCCAGGTTCTCCCGCACGCGGGACGGAGTGGCCGACTTCGGGATGGCGACGTTACCCAGCTGGATGTGCCAGCGCAGCACGATCTGCGCGGCGGACTTCCCGTACTTCTCGGCGAGCGTGCGCAGCCGGGAGTCCTCCAACAGCCCCTTGCCCTGGCCGATCGGGCTCCACGCCTCGGTGACGATGCCGTGCTCGGCGTGGAAGGCACGCAGCTCGGCCTGCGGCAGGTTGGGGTGCAGTTCGATCTGGTTCACGGCGGGGACCACGTTGGTCTCGTCGAACAGCCTGCGCAGATGCGCCTGGTGGAAGTTCGACACGCCGATGGCCTTGGCCCTGCCCTCGGAGTACAGCTTCTCGAAGGCCTTCCAGGTGTCCACGTAGGCGTCCTGGCCGGGCATGGGCCAGTGGATCAGGTACAGGTCGACGTACTCCAGCCCGAGCCTGTTGAGGCTGTCGTCGAAGGCACGCAGCGCGTTGTCGTAGCCCTGGCTGTCGTTCCACAGCTTGGTGGTGACGAACAGCTCCTCACGCGGCACCCCGGACTGGGAGATGGCCTTGCCGACCCCCTCCTCGTTGCCGTAGGCGGCGGCGGTGTCGATGCTGCGGTAACCGGCCTCGATGGCGGTCCGTACCGGCTCCACCACCTCCTCGGACGGGATCTGGAAAACGCCGAATCCCAGCTGCGGCATCGCCGCGCCGGTGTTGAGCGTGACAGTCGGAACGTTACTCATGCGGTGTTCCCTTCACGAGTGTCGAGTCGTGGCACAACCACCAGTCGGACCATCGCCGCCACGTCCGGACGGACGTGGCGGCCCACTCCTGACAACCACAGGAATCGATCAAGCATTCCCGCCGGGCCGATTCCACCACGGCGGACGGCGGTGCGCCCGGCGGTGCCCGGCGGATCAACGTTCCGCCGAGTGGCCCACCTCACTGGGCTCGCCTCCGCGCGGGGCAGGGGCGGTGTGCCTGCCGTGCACCTCCGTGGCGAGCTGGGAGCGGTCGACCGGCAGCACCCGGTCCAGCCGCCCGGACAGCAGGGCGAAGCCCAGCCCGACCAGGGCGAGCAGCGCACCCACCCAGCTGGGGGCGATGAGGCCGAAACCGCCGGCGATGACCAACCCGCCCAGGTAGGCGCCGAGCGAGTTGGCGATGTTGAAGGTGGACTGGATGCTCGCCGACCCCAGGGAGGGGGCCTCCTTGGCCTGGTCCAGGATGCGGGCCTGGATGCTCGGGATCGCGGCGAAGCCGGTCAGTCCCACCAGGAACACGTTGACCGCCACCGGCACGGTGTGTTCGGCGGTGAACGTGAACATCATCAGCACCACCGCCAGCGCGCTCAGGAAGCCGTACAGCGTCCGCATCGGGGAGATGTCGGCGAGTCTGCCGCCGAGGATGGTCCCCAGGGTCATGCCGGTGCCGAACAGGGCGAGCAGCACGGTCGCCCCCAGCGGGGTGTAGCCGCTCACCTGGACCAGCAGCGGTTTGATGTAGCTGTAGAAGGAGAACATCGCGGCGAAGCCGAACACCACCACGGCGAAGGCCAGCCAGACCTGGGTGCGTTTGAAGGCAGAGAGCTCGCCGCGCAGGCTGGCCTCGGCGGGCTTGGCCTGGCGGGGCACCAGCACGCTGACCGCGAGCAGCGCCAAGGCGCCGATCAGCGCCACGAACCCGAAGGTCCACCGCCAGCTGATGGCCTGTCCGAGCAGGGTGCCCAGCGGGACGCCGACGATGTTGGCCACGGTCAGGCCGACGAACATCAGCGAGATGGCGCGGCCGCGCTTGTCCCTGCTCACCAGGCTCGCGGCCACCACGGCGCCGATGCCGAAGAACGTCCCGTGCGGCAGCCCGGCGACGAACCGGGCCCCCAGCAGCGAGAGGTGGGTGGGGGCGAACGCCGAGAGCAGGTTGCCCACGATGAACAGCGCCAGCATGCTCAGCAGCATGGTCTTTCTGCGCACCCGCATTCCCGCGATGGTGAGCAGCGGGGCCCCGATGACGACCCCCAGCGCGTACAACGAGATGTAGCCGCCGGCGGCGGAGATCGACACGTTCATGTCGGTGGCCACTTCGGGCAGCAGCCCCATCATGACGAACTCGGTGGTGCCGATCCCGAACGCCGCGATGGCTAGTGCCAGCAGGGCAACAGGCAACGCTTTCTCCTCCGGTGTTGCGCGAACACGTCGACGACCGCGTCCGCCGCGGGCCGGTCGGTCCTCGCGGGCGGGTGTTTGGAGACGGATGACGGTCGGCTGGTGCGTGGGCTCCCGGGCCCGGACGGGGCACGCGACGTCGCGCACCCGGACCAGAACAACGCTATCGGTTCGAGAAGTGTTCCTGCATCGATTATGAACGCTGCCACGCCCCTGACAACAGGTTTCACTCGACAGGAGGACGGCGCGGCTGGGGGAGCGCGCTGTTCGCCGGGAGAATGGACGGGCACCGGCACCACCGCCGCCGTCGCCCCTCCCCGCGTGTTGGCGGAGCCGGAGGACGGAGGTAATAGCCTGTCCCGGCACGGCGTGTAACACCGATGGAGGAGTCGTCCTATGGATGGTGCGCTTTCTGTGGGGTGGGGCGGCTGGACGGCCGTACCGACGGAGCTGGCTCTGGATAACTCCGTGAGCCTGCAGGCCAGAGCCGCCTACGCACTCATCCAGGCCACCGGCCGTCTCCGGTTGGACGACTTGGCCGCAGCCGGAGCCACCGACCCCGTGGCCGTGGTGGCCGAACTGGAGCGCAGCGGTTGGCTGACCGGCTCCTCCCGGGAGGGCGGAGTGCACTGGACCGTCCACGCCGGGGCGGTCTCCCGCGGCGAACGGACCTCGCTGGCCACCGAGGTCACCGCGCCGGTGGCCCGAACGAGCCGCCGGGAGCCGGAACCCGCCGCCGGACCGGAACCCGCCGGTTCCGGGGAGCCCTCCTCGGCGAACACGCTGAGCTCGGAGAGCATCGTCCGTCAGTGGGCCGAGCAGCAGAAAACCCCCTTCCCCGACCGGGTGCTGGAGAAGCTGGCCGCCGAGATCCGGACGAAACGGGAGCAGTCCCCGCTGGCCAACACCGGTGACCTCATAGCGGCCCTGAACATCTGGAAGGAGAAGAAGGCCGCTCCGAGCAAGTTCCCCGAGTGCTACGGCGAGGCTCTGCAGCGTTCCGCCCGCAACGTCTACGAGAGCCCGTCGCCGGGCGCGGCGGTGGCCAAGACGGCGACGGCCCCGCCCACCAAGGGCGAATCCGGTTCACGTCGGAGCGTGGTCCCCGACTCGAAGGAGACGGCCGGAACCCGCACCCGACCGCTGCCGGGGCACTGCGGCGATCCCCAGTGCGACAACGGCTACATCGAGCAGGAGGACGGCCGGGTGCGCAAGTGCCCGAAGTGCCTGCCCGAGCCCGCCTTCGGTCGCAGGGCCTTCGACCTTCCGCGACAGGCGCACTACGTGGCCGCCAGGAACAGGCAGCGCCTGCGTGCGAACATGACCGGAAAGACCGACGAGGGCCCGGTCGTCGACGCCGAGGGAGTCTCGAACGAGGAGGAAGCCTGATGGAGACCTACGATCTCCCCGAACTCTTCCAGCTCGTGGCCAGCTACGACAGGTCGTTCGAGTCCCTGGCCTACCCGAAGACGGAGCAGCAGCAGGGCAAGGCCGATCTGACCGCGGAGTCCTGGGCGGCCGCGCTCGGCGACATCCCCGCCGACTTCGCCAAGTCGGTGGTGGTCGAGCACTACCGCAGGAACTCCACCTCGGTGTCGACGAGCGTGATCCACCGGGAGTGGGTGGAGTACCGCAACCAGCAGATCCAGAAGGCCGAGAGCGCCGAGATCCGGGCGAAGCGCCGCCCCTCGGCCGAGGAGTCGCTGCGGGGTTGGGAGCGGGCCACGGCCGCCCTGCTGGAGGCCCGGGGGCAGGATCCGGACGAGGCGATCGGCGACATCCGGGCCCGTCGGGCGGTGTTGCAGGTCAAGTGCCCGGTGTGCAAGGCACCCCCGGGCCGGGGGTGTGTGGTCAACACCGGCAGGCGGATCCAGCCGCTGTCCAACAACAACTCCCACCCCTCGCGGTTCGAGGCGGCGGGCATCGAGCAGCAGCGCCCCACGCTCCCCCCGCGTTCCCGCGAGTACCGTGAGGAGATCCCCCTGGCCGAGCAGCCGCCCGTGGCCGAGTAGCGCTCGGGGTGGGGTGAGTCCGGACGGCGGGGCCCGTGGTGGACGGCGGCTGTCCGCTGATCCGTGAGATCCCGCCCCGTCCTGCCGTGCCCGCGCCGCCCGGGGGCCGGTGCCGTGAGGGCGCCTCAGGTGGGGTTGTCGTTGTCGGCCCTGCCGCACCGCGTGACGTGGGCCTCCAGCTCCATCCGCTCGCTCATGTGCGGGTAGTGCAGCTCGAAGGCGGGGCGGGAGGAGCGGATCCGGGGCAGTTCGTGGAAGTTGTGCCGTGGCGGCGGGCAGGAGGTGGCCCACTCCAGCGAGTTGCCGTGGCCCCAGGGGTCGTCGACGTCGACGCGGGTGCCGTAGCGGTAGCTCTTGAACACGTTGTACAGGAACGGCAGCATCGACGCGCCGAGCAGGAACGCCCCGGCGCTGGAGATCACGTTGAGCACGGTGAACCCGTCGGTGGGCAGGTAGTCGGCGTAGCGGCGGGGCATCCCCTCGTTGCCGAGCCAGTGCTGCACCAGGAACGTGGTGTGGAAGCCGATGAAGGTCAGCCAGAAGTGCGCCTTGGCCAGCCGTTCGTCCATCATCCGGCCGGTCATCTTCGGGAACCAGAAGTACAGGCCCGCGAACACGGCGAAGACGATCGTGCCGAACAGCACGTAGTGGAAGTGGGCCACCACGAAGTAGGTGTCCGAGACGTGGAAGTCCAACGGCGGGGAGGCCAGCAGCACGCCGGTCAGCCCGCCGAACAGGAAGGTGACCAGGAAGCCGACGCTGAACAGCATGGGTGACTCGAAGGTCAGCTGCCCGCGCCACATGGTCCCGATCCAGTTGAAGAACTTGATGCCGGTGGGCACCGCGATCAGGAAGGTGGTGAAGGCGAAGAACGGCAGCAGCACCGCCCCGGTGACGAACATGTGGTGGGCCCACACCACCACGGACAGGAACCCGATCGTCCAGGTCGCGTAGACCAGTCCGGTGTAGCCGAACAGTGGCTTGCGGGAGAACACCGGCAGGATCTCGGTGATGATGCCGAAGAAGGGCAGCGCGACGATGTAGACCTCGGGGTGGCCGAAGAACCAGAACAGGTGCTGCCACAGCACGGCTCCGCCGTTGGCGGGGTCGAACACGTGCGCGCCCAGGTGGCGGTCGGCCAGCAGACCGAACAGCGCCGCGGTCAGGATCGGGAAGGCGATCAGCACCAGCAGGCTGGTGACCAGGATGTTCCACACGAAGATCGGCAGCCGCCACATGGTCATGCCCGGGGCGCGCATGCATACGATCGAGGTGATCATGTTCACCGCCCCCAGGATGGTGCCGAGCCCGGAGACGATCAGCCCGGTGATCCAGAGGTTGCCTCCGATGCCCGCGCTGTGCCCGGCGCGCGCCAGGGGGGTGTAGGCGGTCCAGCCGAAGTCGGCCGCGCCGTCCGGGGTGACGAAGCTGCCGATCACGATCAGGCCGCCGAACAGGAAGAGCCAGTAGGAGAACGCGTTCAGCCGGGGGAAGGCCACGTCGGGGGCGCCGATCTGCAACGGCAGCACCACGTTGGCGAATCCGAAGAGGATGGGCGTGGCGAACAGCAGCAGCATGATCGTGCCGTGCATGGTGAACAGCTGGTTGTACTGTTCCTGGCTGACGATCTGCATCCCCGGCAGCGCCAGTTCGGCGCGCAGGAACATCGCCAGCAGCCCTCCGACGAGGAAGAACGCGAAGGCCGTGCTCAGGTAGAGCATCCCGATCTGTTTGGGATCGGTGGTGCGGGTCATCGCGACCAGCACCGAGCCCTTCGGGGCGCGGACCCGTTCGGAGGCGCGCGTGGGCACCGGGGTGGGGCGTGTGCCGGAAGTAGCCATCCCGTCTCCTTCGGCTCGTCGGCCGGCCGCCCCAGTCTTGCTCCGTTGTCGTGAGCTCGCAAAACGTGTTCGTCCCTCGATGGGTTGATGTTCGTCGTCCGAGGAGTGTGGAGGGCGGCGTGGCCGGTGGCGCGGGGGCTTCCTCCAC
>NZ_PVSR01000036.1:0-40046 GCF_003001495.1 Actinopolyspora mortivallis | reverse complement strand
GGTGTCGAGGTCGGGGTGACGGGGGCGGCGGGCACGGAACGGGAACTCCTGTTCGACTTCGGGGAACTCGCAGGTCGTGGCGGGATTACTCGGCGTCGGCGACCACGTGGTCGAGCCGCAGCTCGGGACGCAGCCGCAGCAGGGACCGCAGGGAGATGCGGTCGACGAACACGGCCAGGGCGGTGCCGTCGGGGCGGTCGAGGACCTCGCTGTTGTGGGTGTGCAGCATCGGACGCTGTTGCGGGTCCGCGACGATGCGCACGACGCTGTAGGGCAGCCGCTCCAGGCTCACCGGCGAGCGGAACTCCGACTCCATGCGCTGGGTCACCACGTCGAACTGCATCGGCCCCACCGCGGCCAGCACCGGAGCGCCGTCACCCCGGTGCTCCGAGTGCAGCACCTGCACGACCCCCTCCTGGAAGAGCTGTTCGATGCCCCGGCGGAACTGCTTGGAACGGCCCGGGTCGACCGCGCGGGCCACGGCGAAGTGCTCGGGGGCGAACTGGGGCATCCCCGGGAAGTGCACCGGGGGTTTCCCGGAGTGGAGGGTGTCGCCGACCCCGAGCGCGGAGGCGTTGACCAGCCCGATCACGTCGCCGGGATAGGCCCGTTCCACGGTCTCCCGCTGCTGGCCGAACACCTGCTGGGCGTACTTCGTGGCGAAGGAACGCCCCGTGGCCGCGTGGGTGGCCACCATGCCGCGCTCGAACTCCCCGGAACACACCCGGGCGAAGGCCACCCGGTCCCGGTGCGCCGGGTCCATGCCGGTCTGCACCTTGAACACGAAGGCCGAGAAGGGCGCGTCCAGCCCACGGGGCCGCCCGTGCACGTCCTCCCGGGGGCCGGGGGACGGGGCGTGGTCGAGCAGCAGGTCGAGAAGGTGGCGCACGCCGAAGTTCTGCACCGCCGAGCCGAACAGCACCGGGGTGGCCTCGCCCCGCAGGAAGGCGTCCACGTCCAGGTCCCCGTCGGAGGCCGACAGCAGCTCGGCCTCCTCCACCGTGTCCCGCCACTCGGCGCCGACCCGCTCGGCGGCCTCGGAGGCCGACATCCGGTTCTCGGGGGCCAGGGTGGCACCGCCGGCGGTGCGTTCGAAGCCCACGAACTCGCCGGTGGTGCGGTCCAGCACCCCCCGGAACTGTCCCGCGACGCCGACCGGCCAGGTCAGCGGCATGGGGCGCAGGCCGATGCGCTCGCGCAGCTCGTCGCACAGTTCCAGCGCCTCGCGGCCGGGGCGGTCCCACTTGTTGACGAAGGTGATCACCGGGATTCCCCGGTGGCGGCACACGTCGAACAGCTTCAGGGTCTGCGCCTCCAGGCCCTTGGCCGCGTCCACCAGCATCACCGCGCAGTCCACCGCCGAGAGCACCCGGTAGGTGTCCTCGGAGAAGTCCGCGTGGCCCGGGGTGTCCAGCAGGTTGATCACGTGGTCGCGGTAGGAGAACTGCAGGGCCGCCGAGGTGATCGAGATGCCGCGGGCGCGTTCCATGGCCAGCCAGTCCGAGACCACGCCGCGCCGGCCGGCCTTGCCGTGCACCGCGCCGGCTTCGGAGATCACCCTGGCGTGCAGCGCCAGCGCCTCCGTCAGCGTGGACTTGCCCGCGTCGGGGTGGCTGATCACCGCGAACGTGCGGCGCCTTCCGGCCTCGGCGACCGGGTCGGCCGCCCGGTCGGTGTCGGGGGACTGCCGTGTCTGACTCATCGTTGCCAACCGCTGCGGGGAGTTCGACGGATCCGTGCCGAACCGGGGCACGCCCTCGCGTCCCGGCTCGCGGTGTGCTCCCGGCGGCCCCGGAGAGGGCGGAGGACACGTCCTTGCGGTTCCCGTCGCCACGGACACACCCGAAGGCACAAAATAACACTTACGTTAGGTTAGGTTTGGCGGGTGTGTTGAAGTTCTCCAGGTGGAAATACCCCTGCGCTCCGCGCAGACGTCCGCGATCGGCTGGCCACGTAACCGCCGCGAGGCTCCCATCCGCGGTCAGTTCTCGTTGCGGCCGAGGTTGTGCGCCCAAGCGCTCGTACCACGGGTGACCGCGTGGACAGCCAGCGCCAGCGGAATCAGGATCAGCGGCGGTAGCCACTTTCCGTGCGTGGCCGGATAGGTGGCCAAGGGCAGGAAGGGACGAGCACCCACGACGAGGTTGTCGAGCAGCACGAGACCGAGATAGCAGCCCAGAGTGACACCTCCCGCCAGGAGGGGGCCGATCAGGGCTGACAGCAGCAGGACCGTCGCACCTATGGTGAGCGTGTTCGACACCAACCATGTCGGCGTCCTGTCCCCGGGCATGGAGTAGAGCCCGATCAGCGCAGGCAGCAGCGGTGCCGCCATCGCCACCGCTGCCAGTGTCACGGCCACCAGCCGGACGCGCGGACCACCGAGACGTTCCCATTCCCAGAGACGTGGTCGCAGCACGGTCGCCGCGAGTATCCCGGTGATCATGGCGATCATCTCCGGCATCGGAACGGTGTGACTCGGAGCGAAAGGCGAGACGTTCAGATCTATCGTGATGGCGGTGTGGTAGAACGTCCACGACAGTCCGGTCATGAGAACCAGGAGAGCAGCGAGGCGGGGCACGGCCCGCGCGAGCACGACCAGCCGCAGCGTCGTCATGGCCCGCTCTCCAGCGTGCAAGTGGCGATCTGGCGTTCGTGCTCCGCGATCCAGGCACGCACCTCCTGCGGATCACTGCCCTCGAAAGCCGGGACGGCACCGAACCTCGGAGGCAGCTCAGCTGTCTTCTCGGCCCGTCCCAGAAGCCAGTAGGCGAGTTCGGTCGCGATATCGGCCGGATGGGAGGAGTTCACCAGAGCTCCGCTCCTGGCCGGTTGTTTTCGCTCGGGGTAACGCTGTCTACAGGCACCGGTTCCCACCAACCGAAAAGCGACACTGTTCTGAACGCTTCTTGTCAGCATCGTGGGTGGATTGCTCGCATGCATGGTCACTCTCGCAGGAGTGACCCCGTCAGTCCGAGTCGACTCACCGAGCGACGCGTCCCGAACGCGTGAAGCCCGTTCGGGTACGCTGCCGTACTGTTCGTAGACGGCTCGTGCGGCCGAGACGATCGTGTCCAACCGAGCACGGTGTCCGCTGTGGACGCAGTATTCCACCCCGGAGACCGTACGACACGTCCGTGGCGGGTTCGCCGCATCAGCGTACAGTTTCGGGCTGCTTCCCGACAGCGGCACCAGGATCGTGAACACGAGCGCCCCAACCAGCCCCACGGACAACAGTGACGGGATTTTCCAGCGCCGTGGCCGGGACAGGGAACGTACGGCCACGATCACCGTCGCCGTCGAGAGCAGGACCAGGAAGGCGATGCGATACAGCAGCACGGGAGTGTTCGGCACCTCGCCCAGACTCGCGATTCCGTGTGTGACCGGAACAGCGGGCAGAAACAACCCCTGGCTGAATCCGTTGAGCTGGATGGCCAGAAACCCGAGCACCAGCATCAGGGGAGAGATCCAGGCCGTCCCGGTCAGCACCCCGGCCGTGTAGCCCACACTCGTCGCGGCGACAACGGCGAGCACACCGACGAGCATGACGAGTACGTGCGGCCCTCCCGTAGGGGCCCGCAGCGCGGTCAGCACCACCATCGGCACCATGCCCACGACGTAGGCGCCCGTGAAGAACCCGCACAGGGTCAACAGATGTCGTGTGACGAGCTGACCATCGTTGCGGGGCGAATTGGGCTGGGCGAAGATGCGGCTGGCGTCGGTCAGCCGTCCCGCGTAGTAGGCCGCGCCCGCTGCCGCCACCGGCGCGGCGAGAATCAACGGTTCCTCGTGGAACTTGGCCGAGGTGTGGATCCACACCTGATGGCGCCAACTCCACATTTCGCTGGTCTGGGACAGCGCGGCCGCGAGAATCAGCAGACCGGGAACCAGCACCGGGAACACTCCCAGTGGCCAGCCGGAAAAGCGTCTTATCGGGAAGAATCTCATCGTCACTCCCCCAGTCGACTGACGAGCGCTTCGTAAGCCAGTTCGAAACCGGAGCCGAGGGCCGAGCTCTCGGCAGCGTTCGCGGTGTCTTCGAGGACGGTGTGGAACCGCTCGTTCGTGTCGTCGAAGACCAGTTTTCCCTCGGCCAACACCGCAACCCGGGAACACAACCGCGCCACGTCCTCCAGCAGATGGCTGGACAGCACGACCGTGCGCTGCTGACCGAGCCGCGCGATCATCTCGCGCACCCGCAGACGCTGTCCGGGATCGAGTCCGACGGTGGGCTCGTCCAGCACCACCACCGCCGGATCGTGCGCCAGAGCCGCCGCGATACCCAGGCGTTGCCGCTGTCCGCCGGACAGCGTGCGCACCCGGGAACGTGCCTGCTCCCGCAAACCGACTTCGCGCAGCGCGGGCTCTGCCGCGGCCATGCAGTCCGCGTCCGGAACCCCGTTCACCCAGGCCGTGTAGGCCACGGTGTCACGCAACCGCATCTCCGGGGCGAGCGAGAACCGTTGGGGCACGAAGCCCAGCAAGCGGCGAGCCGCTTTACGCCCGCCGGCCGTGGTGAGCTCGTGCTCACCGATCCGGACGGTTCCCTCACTCGGCTTCGCCAATGTGACCAGCAGGGACAGCAACGTCGTCTTGCCGGCACCGTTCGGCCCCAGCAGCCCGTTGACTCCCGTACCGATGCACCACGAGACATCGTTCAGCGCCACGTGACGTCCGTACGAGAACGACACCCGGTCGAGCTTGACCTCCACAGACCATTCTCCGTCATGTTCACACGGGGAAAATACGGCGTGATCGCGCATGGTACATACCCAACCACACCATGATCCCCCAGGGCGATTTGTCCATTGTCCGCCGTTGACGCCGGCGGACCTGGGCACGAACTCGTTCAGTCTCCTGATCCCTTGTTGTTGAAGGCGCAAGAACAATATTTGGAAGCAACTTGTTCACAAACCTCCGATGACCACGAGCCCAGGAATATTGACAAGCCGCTTTGCTTTTTCGGCCACAAGTTGTCCGGCCGCAGAGAGATATCCTCGTTCAACCGAATCGCCCGATTCGCAGCACGCGCACAGGAAGGACCGCGTCGGAGGCGAACCGTACGCACGACACCGCCGCCCGAAGGAGAGGCCACGAAGCGAACGCGTGCCCCGACCACGTCGAGGCGGAGGAGCCGTCCTGACAGCGGTCGACGTCGTCACTCTTCGCCCCGAACGGTTCACTGTCCGAACGGCTCAGTCTGGTCACGCTCCGGGGGAGTCCGGTGGCAGCTCGTCGCCCCGCGCCGCTTCCCGCCTCTCGGCCACGGCCCACCGGGTTGACGCGCTCCGGAGCGGAGCGCAACAGGCCGACCGGCGTCGGTTTTCGTGAACGTTCTCACCCCACAGACCAGGGCGTATAGGTTAGCCTAAGTTCTCGGAAAGTTAGGCTAACCTTCTCCGAGGGGGGTCGTGTCCACGAACCGCCACCCACGGACCGGAACAGCACCCGACGCCGACGCCACACGCCCTTCCGGGCCACCGCCACGGAGCTCCACCCCAGATTCCGAACACGAGGAGGACGGAGCATGAGTTTCCTCGCTTCCCAGGCCGAGGAACCGTCCGGGAGTTCAGCACGCCCGGCTGACCCACAGACCCAGCTGCTGGACGAACGCAACACCGCCCACTACCGCGACTCCGTGCTGCGCGGGGTGGAACGCGTGGTCGCCGAACTCACCGGCAGGGACCGCCCCACCACCGGAGTGGCCCCCGAACGACTCGAACCGGAAGTACGCCGGATCGACCTGGACGATCCCCTGGGGAGCACGGACGAGGCACTGGAGGAACTGGAACGGGTCTACCTGCGGGACGCCGTGCACTTCCACCACCCGCGCTACCTCGCCCACCTCAACTGCCCGGTGGTGATCCCCGCCCTGCTGGCCGAGGCGATCGGCTCGGCCATCAACTCCTCACTGGACACCTGGGACCAGAGCGCCGGCGGCACGTTCATCGAACGCCAGCTCATCGACTGGACCGCCGGACGACTCGGCCTGGGCGACCGGGCCGACGGCATCTTCACCAGCGGCGGCACCCAGTCCAACCTGCAGGCCCTGCTGATCGCGCGCGAACAGGCCCTGGCCGGGCAGGCCACCAGCCCCGAAACCGGCTGGCAACTGTCCAGGATGCGGATCCTGACCGCCACGGACAGCCACTTCAGCATCGTCAAGGCCGCCAAACTGCTCGGCCTCGGCAGCGAGGCGGTGGTGCCGGTCGCCTGCGACGAACGACGCCGGATGATCCCGTCCGAACTGGACCGGGAGCTGGAGCGCTGCCGCCGGGAGGGGCTGATCCCGATGGCCGTGGTGGCCACCGCGGGAACCACGGACTTCGGCAGCATCGACCCGCTGCCCGAGATCGCCGAACGCTGCGCGGCGGCCGGGGTGTGGATGCACGTGGACGCCGCCTACGGCTGCGGGCTGCTGGTCTCCGAACGGGGCCCCTCGCTGTCCGGCATCGAACACGCCGACTCGGTGGTGGTGGACTACCACAAGTCCTTCTTCCAACCGGTCAGCTCCAGCGCGGTCCTCGTGCGCGACCGCGCCACCCTACGGCACGTCACCTACCACGCCGACTACCTCAACCCCGAGCACCACGCGGACAGCGTGCCCAACCAGGTCGACAAGAGCATCCAGACCACACGGCGCTTCGACGCCCTCAAACTGTGGCTGACCCTGCGCATCATGGGCCCGGAACAGCTCGGCCGCCTGTTCGACGGGGTGCTGGACCTGGCCCAGCAGGCCTGGGGAATGCTGAGCGTCGACCCCCGCTTCGAGGTGGTGACCCGCCCCGAGCTGAGCGCGCTGGTGTTCCGCTACGTGCCCTCCGAACAGGTCAGCCCCGAACTCTGCGACCGGGCCAACATGCACGCCCGCCAGGCGCTGTACTCCTCCGGGGTCGCGGCCGTGGCCGAGACCGTCGTGGACGGACGGACCCATCTGAAGTTCACCCTGCTCAACCCCAGGACCACGCTGAGCGACATCGCCGAGGTGAACGAGCTCATCGCCGAACACGCCGAGCGGTACCTGAAGGAACCGGACGAGGCGGCCCCGCACCGCCACGCCGGATGACCGAGACCCGAACCGGAGCCCGCATGTCAACGACCTACGATTTCGCGGCCATCGGGGTCGGCCCGTTCAACCTGGGCCTGGCCTGCCTGACCGAGCCGATAGCCGAACTGAACGGGGTGCTGCTGGACAGCAAACCCGACTTCGACTGGCACGGCGGGATGATGCTGGAAAGCAGCACCCTCCAGACGCCCTTCCTGTCCGACCTGGTGACCCTGGCCGACCCGACCTCGCCGTTCTCCTTCCTGAACTACCTCAAGGAGGTCGGCAGGCTGTACTCCTTCTACATCCGCGCCGACTGGTTCCCCCACCGGGCCGAGTACAACGACTACTGCCGCTGGGCGGCACGCAAGCTCGACAACGTCCGCTTCGGCCGCAGGGTCACCTCGGTGACCTACGACGCCGAGGAGGAGCTCTACCTGGTACAGGCCACGAAGGTGGACAGCGGCGACGTGGAGACCTACCGCGCCCGGCGGATCGTGCTGGGCACCGGCACCCCGCCGCACGTCCCCGAGTCCTGCCGGGACCTGGGCGGCGACGCCATCCACAACTCCGAGTACCTGCGGCACCGGAAGTCGCTGCTGGGCAAGGACAGCGTCACCGTCGTCGGCAGCGGGCAGAGCGCGGCGGAGATCTACCACGACCTGCTGAGCGAGATCGACGAGCACGACTACACGCTCAACTGGGTGACGCGTTCACCGCGGTTCTTCCCGCTGGAGTACACCAAGCTCACCCTGGAGATGACCTCTCCGGAGTACGTCGACTACTTCCACTCGCTGCCCGACGAGACCCGGCAGTCCCTGCTGGCCAGCCAACGCGGGCTGTACAAGGGGATCAGCGCCGACCTGATCGACCGGATCTTCGATCTGCTCTACGTCAAGAACCTGAGCCGCCGCTGCCCCACCCGGCTGATGACCAACACCGCGGTCACCTCGGCCTCGCACGACGCGGAGACCGGCCGCTACACCCTCCGGCTGCTGCAACAGGAACAGGGCGAGGAGTTCACCCTGGACACCGAGGGTCTGGTGCTGGCCACCGGCTACCGCTACGAGGTGCCCGAACTGCTCGACCCGGTACGCGACCGGATCGCCTGGGACGAGCGGGGCCGCTTCGACGTGGGACGCAACTACGCCATCGACCACACGGGCACCGAGATCTTCGTGCAGAACGCGGAGCTGCACACCCACGGATTCGTCACACCCGATCTGGGGATGGCCGCCTACCGCAACTCGTGCATCATCCGGGAAATGCTCGGCAAGGAGTACTACCCGATCGAACGTTCCATCGCCTTCCAGGATTTCGCCGCTCCCCAGCAGGAGCAGTCCCGAAAGGACCCGGCAGCATGACCGGAACCGTGTTCAGGCGCACCGACGACCGGCTCGGCGAGTTCACCGTGCGCCACGTCGACCCCGACGGCGACGTGGAACTGCTGCACCGCTGGCTGACCCACCCCAAGTCCGCGTTCTGGCTCATGAACCAGGCCACCGTGGACGACGTCTCCCGGCAGTTCCACCGCATCGCCGCCACCCCGGGCCACGACGCGCTGCTCGGCCTGCACGAGGGAACCCCCGCCTTCGTGGCCGAGCGCTACGACCTCGTCGGCAGCGACCTGGACGGGGTGCACACGATCCGGCCCGGCGACGTGGGGATGCACTTCCTGGTCGCCCCCACCGACACCCCGGTGCACGGGTTCACCCTGGCCGTGCTGCGCACCGTGATGGAACTGCTGTTCTCCGACCCGGCCAACCAGCGGGTGGTCGTCGAACCGGACGTGCGCAACACAGCCGTGCACCGGATGAACCGGGCCGTCGGCTTCGAGGAGCTCGGCCCCGTCTCCCTGCCGGGCAAGACGGCGCTGCTCAGCACCTGCACCCGCTCCCAGTACCACGCGAGCCTGACCGGGCCCGCCACCGACCAGGAGGTCCCCCGTTGAGCCACCCCGATCACCGTGACCCGGCGGCCCACCTCACCCCCGAACACTGGGAGACCGCCAACCGATTACTGGTGCGCAAGGCGCTGGCCGAGTTCTCCCACGAACGGCTGCTGCGGCCGGTGGAGACCTCCGAGGGGCGCTACCGGGTCGACAGCGACGACGGCCGGGTGCGCTACCACTTCACGGCCCGGCTGGGCAGCCTGTTCCACTGGCGGGTCGAGGCCGACAGCATCACCCGGCACTCCGAGGGAGCCGAGCAGCCGCTGGACGCGCTCGCGCTGTTCCTGGAGTTCCGGCAGAGCCTGGGGCTGCGCACGGAGATGCTGCCCGTCTACCTGGAGGAGATCAGCAGCACCCTGGCCAGCACGGCGTTCAAGCTCTCCGCCCCGGCCACGCGCTCGGCGGACCTGCTCGACGCCGGGTTCCAGGCGGTGGAGGCCGGGCTGACCGAGGGGCATCCGTGCTTCGTGGCCAACAGCGGACGCATCGGCTTCGACAGCCGGGAGTTCCTGGACTACGCCCCCGAGGCGGGAGGAGCGGTCGCGCTGATGTGGACGGCCGCGCACCGGCGGCACTGCACCTTCACGGTCTCGGCCGAGACCGACTACCGGGAGCTGGTCACCTCCGAACTGGACGAGCACACCCGCGCCGAGTTCGACCGGAGACTGCGGCGGCGCGGACTCGACCCGGAGGAGTACTACCTGCTGCCGGTGCACCCCTGGCAGTGGGAGAACAAGCTCGCGATCACCTTCGCCGCCGAGGTGGCCCGCAACAACCTCGTCCCGCTCGGCACCGGTCCCGACGAGTACCAGCCTCAGCAGTCCATCCGGACCTTCTTCAACCGCAGCAACCCGAAGCGGCACTACGTGAAAACGGCGATCTCGGTGCTCAACATGGGGTTCCTGCGAGGGTTGTCACCGGAGTACATGCGGGCCACCCCGGCCATCAACGACTGGCTGTCCGGGCTGATCGCCGAGGACCCGGTGCTGGCCGGGACCGGTTTCGACATCCTGCGGGAGCGGGCCGCGATCGGCTACCACAACGAGTACTACGAGGCCGCCGGCGCCAAGGGCTCGCCCTACCGCAAGATGCTCGCCGCGCTGTGGCGGGAGAGCCCGGTGCCGAAGCTGCGTCCGGGGCAGCGGCTGGTGAGCATGGCCGCGCTGCTGCACGTGGACCGGTTCGGGGACTCGGTGGTCGCCGAGCTGATCGGCCGTTCCGGGCTGGCGGCCGAACAGTGGCTGCGGCGGTACCTGGAGGCCTACCTGCGGCCGCTGCTGCACCTGTTCTACGCCCACGACCTGGTGGCCATGCCGCACGGCGAGAACATCATCCTCGTCCTCGACGACGGGGTGCCCACCCGGGCGCTGCTCAAGGACATCGCCGAGGAGATCGCGGTGCTGGACGCGGACAGGGAACTGCCCGCCGAGATCGAGCGCATCCGCTCGGTGGTGCCGGAGCACCTGCGGGAGCTGTCCCTGTTCACCGACATCTTCGACTGCTTCTTCCGTTTCCTGTGCTCGATCCTGTCCGAGGAGGGGCTGCTGGCCGAACAGGACTTCTGGCGGGTGGTGGCCGAGTGCGTCGGCGACTACCAGCGCGACGTCCCCGAGCTGGCCGAGAAGTTCCGGCGCCACGACCTGTTCGCCGAGCGCTTCTCGCTGTCCTGCCTGAACAGGCTGCAACTGGGCAACAACGAGCAGATGGTCGACCTGCAGGACCCGAGCAGCGCGCTGGCCTTCGCCGGGACGCTGGAGAACCCGCTGGCCGCGCACGCCGCCGAGGTCGCACCGGCCGCGCGCTGACACGACCCGCCGGGTGGTCGTCCCGCTCGGGGCGAGGGCGACCACCCGGGGCGGCGGGCGATAATCCCCGCCTCCGCTCCGGACGGGCCGATTTTGCCGAAAATTGGGATCAACGGAGTTCCCATCCCACCCGCTGCTGTCCCCAACGCGCCCAGGACCGACCGCGCTGGTGAATCCGTCTTCCCGACGACCGGCGCACCGCACACGATCACCGCTACGAACGACCCCGTCAGGTGTCCACGTGCCGCACCTGTCAGATGTCTCCCGCCCGCTGTGGGTGGCTGGGACGCCGGACCTCGAACCGAACACGTGATCCACCAGTGGCGCTCTGCAGGAACAGTCCTCACCAGGGCAAACGCACTAGGACAGGGGACACCACGGGGGCGTGGGCTCGTCCGGGACAGCGGCCACACCGGCGCTGACCAGCAGTGCTACCGGAGCCCGCACAACGATCACGACGGTCGCGGCGGCCACCGGTAGTGTCGCCGCTTCCAGCAGAAGCGCGGTCTTCGCCGCACGGCGGAAGAGACCACGGTTCACAGTTCTCCACGTTCCCGCATGTCCCGCAGTTGTCGCTGGAACTCGACTCGCTCTTGTTGGTAGTCCTCGTCGTCGTCGCGAGGGGGAAACGCGATCAGGAGGTCGGCGCCGGCGGTGACCGCACCGGTCGCCAGACCGACCAAGCCGCCCGCCAAGGGGCTCGTGGCAGCGAGCGTGAAAGCCACCGTGTTCGACACGACGCGTCCGATGACGGTCGCCGGCAACATTTGTCGGCGCTTATAGCCGCCTTCCTCCTGTGCGTGTCCCAGCGTGTTCCGGACCACGAGGAACACGGGGAAGTTCAATCCCCAGGCCAGAACCACCAGCAACAGCGCGTTGAGCCAACCGATACCGGTCCACGTACTGCTGAGCCATGCGGCGACAAGCTGGATCGGGATGACGCACCAGCACAGAAAGAATTCGGCGATCCAACCTGTGAGGGTTTCGAACCACCATCGATAGAGCCGCAGTGCTACACTGTCGTGTTCTTCCATCAGCGCTCCTCGACATCACCGCGACCTAGGCGAAACAACCGGTGACAATACCGTCGACACCGGTCACAGGAATGCGATCCGCGACACCGCTCACGATCAAGCCGGTTCGAGTCCCATCCACGGCACAATCGGGATTTCCTCCGAAAGCGGAATCCGCGGAAAACGCCTCCGGGCAGGCCGCGTCGAGCCCGACCATCCCGGGTCGTGACGGGAGCGACTGGCCTCCCCGGGCGCCCCCGGGTGCGGCCGCCACACGACCGCACGAGCCGTCGACTACCCTGGGCACCGGCCCATCAGTCAACCGGTTGTTCGAGGGATCATCGTGGCCGACTACCTGCCGACCGAGCCGTACCGGGGAACGCGGGACTTCCTGCCCGCGGAGATGTCGACACGGCAGCAGGTGTTCCATCGGCTCTACGAGGTCATCGAGTCGTTCGGCTACCAGCGCTACGACGGTCCCCAGCTGGAGCCCGTGGAGATCTACGAGGCCAAGTCCTCCCAGGAGATCGTCGAGCAGCAGCTGTACACCCTGACCGACCAGGGCGGGCGGCGGCTGGCGCTGCGCCCGGAGATGACGCCCTCGGTGGCCCGCATCATCGCGGGCAACATGGGCGGGCTGACGTTCCCGGTGCGCTGGTACTCCCACCCGAACTGCCACCGTTACGAGCGCCCCCAGAAGGGCCGGGTGCGCGAGCACTGGCAGATCAACGTCGACCTGTTCGGCTCGACCAGCTCGGCCGTCGAGATCGAGTTCGTCGAGCTCATCCACGCGATGATGCACGCGCTCGGCGCGAGCCGGGACATGTACCGGATCCGGATGAGCGACCGGGTGCTGCTCGACGGGGTCTTCCGCGAGATCCTGGGGCTGGACGACGAGCAGGCCCGCGCCACCGCCGGGCTGATCGACCGGTGGGAGAAGAGCACCCGGGAACAGCTCGCCGCCGACGCCCACGCGGCCGGGCTGACCGACAAGCAGTTCGAACGCCTCGGCGAGGTCGTCACGGCCGGGGAGGGCGTGCTCGACATGCTCTCCGAGCAGACCCGCGAACGTTCGAAGCTCATCGAGGTGCTCAACACCGAGGCGCGTGAGCTCATCGAGGTCGACCCGCTGATCGTGCGCGGGTTCGACTACTACACCAGCACCGTCTTCGAGGTCTTCGACACCAACCCGGAGAACCGGCGCTCCCTGTTCGGCGGGGGTCGCTACGACAACCTGGTCGGGCTGTACTCCCCCAAGGAGGTGTCCGGCTTCGGGTTCGGCATGGGCGACGTGACCCTGTTCGACTTCCTGCGCACCCACGGGCTGCTGCCCGAACCGGACAACAGGGTCGACGTGGTCGTGCTGCCCACCGAGGACGCCCTGTTCGACGCGGCCCGGCAGGCCGCCTCCCGGCTGCGCGCGGCCGGGCTGCGCACCACCACCCCGCTGGAGGTCCGCAAGCTCGGCAAGGAGATCGGCCGCGCCGACAAGGCCGGGGCGCGGGCGGTGGTCATCGTCGGCCCCGACGACTGGAGCACCGGCCATGTCACCGTGCGCGACCTGAGCACCGGGGAGCAGCAGCCCACCACATTGGACGGCCTGGCCGAGACGGTCGCGCCGATCACCCGCTGACCCCTCCCGCGTGGGAAGCGTCCCGCCCCGGCGGGGGACGGTCGGCGGGTCAGGGTTTGCGGGCCACCGCGAGGGCGTAGCCGAGCACACCCTCGGCGGCCGCCTCGGCGGCGACGCGGGTGTGTTCGAGCACGGTGTCCACATTCACCCCGAGGGCCTCCAGCCGGTCGGGAACGGTCATGCGCAGCAGCCTGACCCGGGCGTCGATCGTGTCGATCATCCCGCGCAGAGCCCCGTCGCGCCGTTCGGTGTGCTCCACCCGCAGCCCCGCCCGGTTCAGCAGGGCGGCGTACTCGGACAGCGGCCGGGCGTCGGCGACACAGGCGATCCAGCCCGCCAGCGAGGCCAGTTCCCGAGGCAGCCCCCCTTCCCGCACGGTGACGTCGGCGATCCCCACCGCCCCGCCGGGGCGCAGCAGCCGGGCGAACTCGCCGGCGGCCACGGGTTTGTCCGGGAAGGTGCAGAAGGCGCACTCGCAGACCACCGCGTCGAACATCCCGTCGGGCAGCGGCAGCCGCTCGGCGTCGGCGGGGTGAAAGCGGACCCGCCCGGTGAGCCCGGCCTGCTCGGTGGCCTCCCGGCCCCGGCGCACCGTGTCCGCGTTGAGTTCGGTGGCCTCCACGCGGGCCCCGTACTCGTGGGCCAGCAGCCGGGCGGTGTCTCCGGGTCCGGCGGCGACGTCGACCACCCGGTCCCCCTCGGCCACCCCGAGTTTCTCGACCAGCGCCCGGGTCAACGCGCGCCCACCGGGGTGGTAGGACTCGCCGAGCACGAGCGCGACCGCGTCGTGCCCGTAGGCCGCCGCGCAGCAGTTCTTGAGCACGGCGGGATCGGTGGGAACGTTCTCCTCGGTCACGAGCCATCCCCCTCGCGGGAGGTCTCGGCGTCGGGGGCCGCGTTCTTCGAACCGTAGGGGGAGTCGACGACCACCTCGCGCAGTTCGGCCGCGTTGGGCACCACCCCGGCCACCGGCACCCCGGACTGCTCGGCCCGCACCCGCTCGCGGTAGCCCACGGAGTTGTAGGCACAGAAGGGGATCATCCGCCCGTCGGGGGTGATCTCCTCCACGCAGCACTTCATGAGCTGTCTGACGTTGAGCGTGTAGGGGTCCTGGAAGTCCTGCACCACGATCATGAAGGCCTTGTCGGCCAGTCCCCGGGCGGCTTCCGGCAGGTCGATGCCGCAGGCGCGGCACTCCGCTTCGGCTGCGGTGGTCTCCAGGCTCTCCGCCGTGGTCTCGGTTCCGGGGAACGCCGAGGCGCTCCACAGTCTCTCCAAAGCCCGACGCAGCTCCTGGTCGGGCAGCACCCGGTTGCTCACGTAGTCCAGGTAGTCGTCGACGTCGACCAACCGGGGGATCGGCACCACGTCGGTGCTGTCCTCCTTGTGGTCGACCAGCAGGTAGGTGATCGAGCGGCAGGTGGGGAAGCAGCACGGCACCGGGACGAAGTCGTCCCCGCGCAGCCACTCGGGGCACTGTTCGGCGATGCGTCCGATCACGTCGGAGTTCGTCATCCGGTTCAGCGGGTCGAACTCCACGTGCCGCCCCGAGTGGGTGACCGGCTGCAACGAGACCGAACGCACCGCCGGGTGCCGGACCCCGAAACGGATGATGTCACCGATCTCGTGCTCGTTGAGGCCGCGCTCCACCGCGGCGACCAGGGTGACGGTCAGCCCGGCCTCGGCGCAGTTGTCCAGGGCGCGGCGTTTGCGCTCCCGCAGGTCCTTGCCGCGCAGCGCGTGGTGGGTGGCCTCCTCGAACCCGTCGAACTGCAGGTAGATGTTGACCCGCTTGCCGGGACGGTTCCGTTCCCCCAGAGCCTGGACGAAGCGCCGGTCGGTGGCCAGGCGGATGCCGTTGGTGTTGAGGTTGACGGCCTTGACGGGCCGCTGCTGGGCCAGGTCGACGAAGTCGAGGATGTGCTTGTGGATGGTGGGCTCGCCGCCGGAGAACATCACCACCTCCGGCTCGCCCTCGGCCTCGACGAAGGTGTCCAGCATCCGCGCACACTGTTCGAGGGTGATCGAGTAGCCGTCCGGCTGGTGCCCGGAGTCGGCGAAACACACGGGGCAGTCCAGGTTGCAGGCGGTGTTGACCTCGATGATGCCCAGGCAGGCGTGCTGTTTGTGCTCCGGGCACAGCCCGCAGTCCGAGGGGCATCCCTCGGCGACCTCGGTCTGGAAGGTCAGCGGGATCGTGCCCGGTTTGTTGAACCGCGCGGAGTTCATGTAAGCCTGCGCGTCGCCGTAGACCAGCGCCTCGAACTCCCCGTGCTCGCGGCAGCGCTTCCGCAGGTACACCCTGTCGTCGCGGATGTTGACCTGGGCGTCGACCACCACCTTGCACACCGGGCAGACACTCCTGGTGAACTCCACGAACACCTCGTCGCGGTCGCGTTCGCGCCGGGCGGGTTCGACACTCTCGGACGGTTCGCTCATGCGGCAAGCCCACCAGCCCGGTGGGCGGTTCGCAGCGGAACTGTCCGCTCGCGGACACTTCGGTCCCCGCCGGGGTCACCCTTCGGCCACGGGTCGGGCGAGACGACCGTCGTGGCCGCCGACGAACTGCGCGGCGGCCTGCTGCACTGCCATCGACCAGCTCGGGTAGGCGTGCACCGTCTGGGCGAGCCGACCGGCGAACATGCCGGTGCGCAGCGCCAGAGCCGGTTCGTGGATCATCTCCCCGGCACGTTCGGCCACGATGCTCGCCCCCAGCACCCGGCCTCCGCCGAGACGTCCGACCACCCGGCGCGGCCCGGCGAACAGCTTGACGAACCCCTCCTCGGCTCCCGCGGTCACCGCGCGGTCCACCTCGCTCATCGGCAGGTGGGCGACTCGGGCGCCGCTGTCGTGGCCGAGCTCGTGCTCGCCCACCCCGACCGTGGCCACCTCAGGGGAGGTGAACACGACCTCCGGGGCCGTGGCGGGGTCGAACGTGGGGCGCCGCACCCGCCGCGCACCGGCCAGCACGGCCACCCGCCCCATCGCGTAGGCACCGTGGGTGTGGCCGAACAGCCCGGTGACGTCCCCGGCAGCGGAGACCCCCGGCACCCCGGTGTCCATGTGCCGGTCCACCGAAACCCACCCGCCGTCGGTGCGTACCCCGATCCGCTCCAGGCCCAGCCCGGCGGTGTCCGCTCGCCGCCCGGTGGCCACCAGCAGCCGTTCGGCCCGCGCCGTCTCCCCGTCGGCGAGCTCCACCAGCACCTTCCCGTCCGCCGCGCGCACGGCCCGTGCCGGGGTTCCCGTGCGCACCCGGACTCCCTCGGCGAGCAGCCGTCGCGTCAGCACGGCGGAGGCGTCCGGGTCCATCCCGGGAAGCAGCCGCGAGGCCCCCTCCAGCAGCGTGGTACCCACCCCCAACCGGGCGAGGGCCTGGGCGAGTTCGCAGCCGGCCGCGCCCCCTCCGAGCACCAGCAGCGAGGCGGGTGTGTCGGTCAGTTCGAACAGGGTGTCCGTGGTGAGGTGCGGAACCTTCTCCAACCCGGGGAGGTCCGGGACGGCCGGGCGGGATCCGGTGGCCAGCACGACCCGTCCGGCGGTGAACCGGCGCCCGTCCACCTCGACGGTCCGCGCGGTGCGGAAACGCGCCCGCCCCCGCACGACGTGGATCCCCCGTTCCCGCAGCACCCCCTCGTCCTCCGTGGCCGCCAGCCGACGCACCGTCGCCCGCGCCCGCTCCATCGCCGCCGGGAAGGACAGTCCGGTGGCGGCCGCCCCGATCAGCGTCTTCGACGGCACGCAGCCGGTGAACGTGCAGTCCCCGCCGGGCGGGCCCTCGGTGACCAGCAGCACGCGACTTCCGGACCGCCGGGCGGTCTCCGCGGCGGCCAGTCCGGCCGCGCCCCCTCCGAGCACCAGCACGTCACAGTCGGTCATGACCGCCAGCCAACCACGTTCCGGACGGGATTTCGCGCCGGTTGTCCGCCCGCTGACACTTCGCGTGCGCGTGCCGTCCGGCAGGAGTTGCACTGACGGTGTCCCCGACACGACCACGGGGGCGCGTTTCACGCGGAAAGAACCACCCCGGAGGTGCTCGTGACACCCGACCAACGAACATCCGAGCGCGGCGGACCCCGCACGGCACGGTTGCCGATGTGGCGGATCGGGGTCACCGGCGGGCTCGTCGGCATCCTGTGCTGCGTGGGTCCTGCGATGCTGGCGCTGCTGGGCGTGGTCGGGGCGGGCACCGCGTTCGTGTGGGCCACCGACCTCTACGACAACTACGCCTGGTGGTTCCGGCTGGCCGGACTGGCGGTCATGGCCCTGCTGGTGTGGATCGCCCTCCGACGGCGCGACCACTGCGACCTCGCGGGAGTGCGCCGCTGGCGCCGACGACTGGCCGGGACCGCGCTGATCGCCGTGGCCACCTACGCGGGGCTGTACGCGCTGACCACCTGGCTGGGAACCCTGGCGTAGGTTCCGTGACCGTCTCACGCGACGGTCACTCCAGCATGTCCAGGGTGGTCCGCGCGGCCTCGGCGACGAGGGCGTCGTCGTACTCGGCGTCCTCATCGGACTTGCTCGTCATCACGACGAGCACGATCGGGTCGCGCTCCGGCGGGTAGAGGACCGCGATGTCGTTGCGGGTGGCGTACTTTCCCGCACCGGACTTGTCCTCGATCTCCCAGCCCTCGGGCATTCCGGCTTGGACGAGCTCCTCGGTCAACGGCGGGTTCCGCATCGCGCCGCGCAGGATCTTCCGCTTCTCCGGGGCGAGCGCGTCCCCGAGCACGACCTCGCGCAGGTTCGCGGCCAGGGCGCGCGGGGTGCTGGTGTCCCGGACATCCCCCGGTTCGGCCTCGTTCAGCTCGGGCTCGTAGCGGTCGACGTGCGAGGTGGTGTCGCCGAGTTCGCGCAGTTCCCGTTGCAGGCCCTCCGGGCCGCCGAGCTCGCGCAGCAGCAGGTTCTGCGCGGTGTTGTCGCTGACGCGGAGCGCGGCCCGCAGTACCTCGCGCAGCGTCATGCCGCTGTCGACGTGTCTCTCGGTCACCGGCGAGTACGGCACGAGGTCCGCGCGGGTGTAGGTGATCCTCCGGTCGAGATCCTCGACGGTGTTGCGGCGCAGCACGGCCGCGGCCGTGAACGTCTTCATCGTGGAGCAGAAGGCCCAGCGTTCGTCGGCGCGGTGCGTGACGATCTCCCCGCTGCCGGTGTCGAGCGCGTGAACACCGAGCCGCGCCCCGAAACGCTGCTCCAGACGTGTGAACTCGGCCCGCACGGTGTTTTCCGGCCGCTGCGTCGTGGTGGGCCGTGTTCCGGGTTCCCGGCGGGCGGCCTGCGGCGCGCAGCCCACCAGCGCCAGCAGTACCAGCAACACCGAAGCGGTTCTGAGGAAGTCTCGCATCACTTCTCCGTTCCCGGTCGTGTCACGCACCCCGACCGACGACCCCGCTCTGACCACTTCGGGCGAGTTCGACCGGGTTGCTCGGCTGCCACGAGTGATCGGCCCATTCGGCTCCGAGCGAGCACCACTGGATCACTCGAAAGAGTGGCATGATCATGACTTCGTTGTCGCAATCGAGAAAGATATTCATAATCAGTGGTGTCTGGCTCCCCGAGCGGGACACCGAATCGACGAAAAGCCACACGACACGTTCCCCACACCCCGGAACGTGTCCCGTTCTCCCGAAGGCAGCTCCACGACGATGACAGTACCGGCGAGTGCCCCGGCCTATGACGTCGACACCGTCAAACGCCACCTGATAACACCGCAGAATCTGGCCGAACTGGGAATCACCGAAGAATCCGTCCGCGACATCCTGAAAAGGGACGAACTGAAACACAACGGACAGTCACCGACCGGGCTGTCCGTCAACGAAACGACTTTCGGGGAGTTCTCCGGGCCCACGGCGGCCGATCGCGGCTGGATGGCCTACATGAACATCGGCGCGCCCCTGGTGGAGGAGCGCAGCGACATCACCCAGCCTCCCCCGGACGTGCTGTCCACCCGCGCCTACGTGAACCGTGCCGAAGGGGTGGCCCGCCACTTCGAGGACACCGTCGAGTTCTCCATCTCGAACACGATCAGCTGGTCCGTCGAGGGGACGGCACAACTCACCTTCGGGGCCCGCACCAGCGCGGAACTGGAAACGCAGATCCAGAAGAGCCTGCAGAACAGCGTGCAGAGCACCACCTCGCACAACAACATCAACCACCAGCACCCCGAGAACCAGGGCTCGGAAACCCAGGACCGCACGGAGAAGTCGACCACCAACACCACCACGGACACCGCGATCGGCGCGGCCAGGGGTACCTCGGAACTGTTCGCCCAGCTGATGCTCGGCATCACCGCCTCGGTCAGCGGCTCGCTCACCACCTCGTGGAGCTCACGCTCCACCATCTCCGGCGACATCCCGGGCGGACAGCGCGTGGAAACCCTGGCCACCCAGCGGCGACAGGTGAAGCAGTACACCTACGAACTCCCCGTCACCTTCGCGGGCTACGTCGCCCTGCACTACCCCGACCGGGCCCCCGTCCGGGAACTCACCCTCCAGGACTTCGAACCCGAGGGTGCCGAGGTCGTCGCCCGCGACATCCGGTTGCTCGGCCTGGTCGAGCACGGCGAACAGTACCGGCCGAAGGGCATCGCCGAGACGGTCTCGGCCCTCGACGTGGAACACACGGCCTTCGCCCCCGAACGCATTGCTCCCGCCGCCGAACAGCTGAACGAGAAACGGCCGCACAACCTGGGCCGAGCCTGACACCCCACGAGGACGACACCATGGTCTTTCAGAACATCTTCGGCGCCGCCCAGCAGACCTCCCGGTCCGGCACGAGCACCGAACAGGAACTCGCCGACCACATCCCGCTGCGCTCGGCGTGCGTGCCCCAACACGACCCGATGCACCAGCAGCCCCCGGAGGACACGGGGGAACCGCGGGATCCCAAGATCGTGCGGGAGACCTCCCCGGAGGCACAAAGCGTGCTCGGCCTGGTCACCGCGCTGACCGGCACGACCCACCAGGCCGCCGGCCAGCAGAGCACCTTCGCCGCCGACCCGGCCTCGACCGTGGAGGCCGCCGCGCCGGTCATGCACGAAGCCCACCGGACGACACGGAAGGCCCCGGAGAATCTCAACCGGGACGAGCGGGACTCCGACACGCGGGAGTGAGTTCCCGGCCACGGGACCCGCGCGGCGGCGGACCCCGTGGCTCTCCGGGAAGAGCCGTCGGAAGGCACGCGGAGAACGGGCCGAGGGTGCCCCGTCGACCGCCCCCCTACGGACGGGCGAGCACACGCCGCAGCGGGATCGGCAGCCTCCGACCCGGCCGTGCCCAGGCCGCCAGGGACTCCCGCGCGGCGGCGATCCGCTCCGGGCTCGTGTCGGGCAGGTAGAGGCCGTCGAGCAGCGTTCCCAGCGCCTCCGCCGAGTCCACCGGGAACCCGAACACCCGACGTCGGCTGGACAGCACCCGGAATCCCCGCTCGGCCAACAGCCCACCGAGACCGTCGCAGGCCCCGGGGTTGGGCCAGGACTGGCCACGGACCCCGAGGGCACGCAGCACCCGCGCCCACGCCGGCAGACCACGCGGGTCGAACCCGAGCCGAGCGGGAACCAGCGCCGCGAGGAGCCCGTCGGGGCGCAGCACCCGGCGAACCCGCGCCAGCACCCCGTCCAACGGGGTGAGCAGCTGCAAGGACATCGCCGCGCAGACCACATCGGCGGAGCCCCCGGCGAACGGCAACGCCTCCGCGTCGGCCCGGACGAGCGGACCGCGTCCCCGCGCGGCGGCCACCGCCAGCTCACCGGCGCTGCCGTCCACCCCCACCCACCGGTGCCCGGGCAGCCGGTCCCGGGTGGGAGCCGAGCCGCAGGCCAGGTCCACGATCCACCCCGTGGTGGTCTCCAGCGGCTCGGTCAACCATCCGTAGGGATCCCCCGCGCAGCGGGTGAGCACCCGCTCGGTGACGCCGGAGCGCTCGTCGTGGAAGGCGGACAGGTAACCGCGCCAGTCCCCCTCGTCCATGGACACCCCCGGGGCTCGCCTCGGAAGACCGTTCGGTCAGGACACCGCCATGCCGGGACGAGGCCGGACCTCCCGCGCGGCGGACAGAACACGAGATTCACGTTCCCGCCGGAATGACCAACGGTTTTCGGAATATACCAGGAATGTCCCCGATTCGGGACCGTTCCAGTGATTCCGCGTCACCTTTCCGGCGCATTTCACGCTGTGTCCAGCTAACTCACGGCAGTAGGGTCGCGACCATGCCACACATCGACACCCAGAACGAACAACCCGGAATTCTCGGACTGATTTCCTACCGTCCCCGCACGGGCCGTGCCCTGACCGAGCTGGCCGACGCGTTGCTCCGGGACGAGCAGGGCCTGTCCCGGGGAGAACGCGAACTGATCGCCGCGGCCGTCTCGTCCGGCAACGGCTGCACCTTCTGCGCGGCCTCCCACGGCGCGTTCGCCGCACACCAGATCCCCGGCGGGAACGAGGCGGTCGAAGCGGCGTGCGCGAATCCGCACCAGGCCGCGCTGCCCGCGAGAACGCGCGCCCTGTTGAACCTGGCCGAGGACGTCCGCAAAGGCGGGCGGGAAGTGACCGAGCAGCGCGTCGCCGAGGCCCGCGAGGCCGGTGCCGACGACGTGGACATCCACGACACGGTGCTGATCGCCGCGGCGTTCTGCATGTTCAACCGCTACGTCGACGGGCTGAACGCGAACCTCCCCGACGACGAACGCTTCTACGAGGAGCTGGCACGAGCGATCACCGAACACGGGTACACGGCCGCGGTGTCGAACGAGCCGCCCGGCTGACAGGGTTCCGCCGCACGGTACGTCGCTTTCGCGTGTCACGCCCGGTCTCCCGCCGTCGAGTCCTCCGCGAGGAGAGGGGCCGCTGTGACTGCCACCATGTGGTCGTGACTTCCTCCGATTTCCCCCAGTCCGGCTTCCTGCACCGGGCCATGCGGCTGCTCGGTCCGGCGGACGCCGACGAGACGGCCCTGCGGCAGGCCGCCTGGGTGGCCCGCTGCGTCGGCCGGGGAGACGCGTCACCGTTGGGCTCCCAGGACGTGACGGCGCTGGCCGCGTTCCTGCGAACCCGACGGTTCGCCCGAGGTGAGCGGCTGTTCGGAGGCGAGCACGAGCCCCGGGGGGTGTGGATCATCCAACGGGGTCGGGTCGAACTCACCGTCGGATCCGGGCGGCGCCGCTCGGTGGTGCACGTGCTGCATCCCGGGGACGTGGACGGGGACATCCAGCACCTGCTGGACATGCCCTTCCCCTACACCGGCCGCGCCCTGGACGAGGGAACCGCCCTGCTGCTCGACGCCGACGGGTTCGAACGCCTGCTGGCCGAACGGCCCGCGATCAGTCGGCGCTGGCTGTCCAGCATCGCCCAGCGGCTGGCCACCAGCCAACAACGCATCCTCGGACTGCTCGGGCGCTCCCTGCCGCAGCAGGTGGCCCGGCTCCTGCTCGACGAGGCCGTGGAAGGACAGGTACTGCTGCCGCAGCGCACCCTCGCGGCCATGATCGGGGTGCAGCGTCCGTCGCTGAACAAGGTCCTCAAGGACTTCGAACACCGCGAGCTGATCGCCATCGGCTACGCCACCATCGACCTGCACGACACCGAAGGACTGGAGAAACGGGCCGTTCCCTGAAGGGAGCCCGTCGGATCACCCCGGGCCAACGCTGACCGATGTGGACTCCTCCGTCGTGGAACGCACCGACCGAGGGCGGCGAGTGCCCCTCGGTCAGTGCGTTTCCCACGACCACCGTCCCTGGGGAGGGGTGAACCGGCCCGGGGACGTGGTGTTCGGCTGCCGCGACCGGATCAGTGCGCGCCCCTGCGCCGGAACAAGTACAGGCACAGCGCGGTGACGACGCCGAAGACGAGATGGCCGAGGAGTTTCGGCACGGTGGACATACCCAGCTGCAACACCGGCATCCCCAGCCCGGCGGGCAAGAGGATCAAACCGCCGACGACCCACAGCACCACGCCGTAGGCCACGCCGAAACCGAGCAACGGTCCCACTCTCGTGGAACCCGTGAGCAGCCCGAAGACGACGCCGAAGAAGGCGGAGATGACCAGGTGCACCACACCGCCGACCAGCGCACTGTCCGAACCGACCAGACCAGCGATCATGGACAGCGTCCCCATCATCGCCATCATGATCCCGAAGACGACACCGCCGCCCAGACCGGCCAGCGCACCACCGGCGGCCTGGGTCAACAGCGTCCGTTGCGAGGACATCGTGGTGGACATGTCCGTGTTTCCTTCCCGAAGCAAATGGGGCGCGGACTCGCGCACGGTGGCGCGTACGTCCCGCATCCCGGGGTTGACCAGTGCGGTGTCACCGACGAGGACGGTCGGAACGGTCTCGTCCCCGCCGGTGGCTCGGCGCACCCGAGCACCGATGCCGGGCGAACTCCCCTCCTCTCGAGGAAGGCCCCGGCGGCGAAGGCCACGAGGTCCTTGGTCCGGAGTGCCGGAGGAAAGCGAGCACACTCATCCCACCTCGGGTTCCTGGCGAGCACCCGACCGCGATACACGGCACGCAGCATGGGAGACCTCCTCGGGCTCGGTCGGTCCCATTACAGTCCCGTCCCGCGCCGCGCGGGGCACCAACTGTCAGCGTGGTGACACGATGGGTTCTTCCCCACCGGTATGCACCGCCCCCTCGGAACGACTGGCTTCGGGTGCGAGGGAGGGCGGCGGTGTGTCCGCGCGCTTCACGGTCGCGACCCCGCGTGGAAACGACGGTTTCCGGCCGGGACCAGCCGCTCCCGCTTCGACGAACACGGTTGCCCGGTCCCGCACACCACGGAGTCCTGGGCGAGGAAGGAGGAGAACATGCCACGCATCCCGGTTCACTCGGTCGAGGACGCTCCCCAGCAGTCCCGGCAACGTCTCCAGCAGCTGCGGGACCAGTTCGGCACGGTGCTCAACATCCACGGCGAGATGGCCCACTCCCCGGTGGTGCTGGCCGCCTACGGCGGGATCCTGGACGCCATCACCGAGCACGGCACCTTCGACGCCCCCACCCGCGAGGCCATCGCCCTGGCCGTGGGTAACACCAACGACCGCGGCTACTGCCAGTCGGCCCACACCCAGGGAGCCAAGGCGGCGGGCTGGTCCGAGACCGAACTCACCGAGCTGTTCGCCCCCGTGCTGGTCAACATCTTCACCAACTACTTCAACCACTACGCCCGGACCGAACTCGACATCCCCGCCGCCCCGGCGGTGCCCTCCCGGTAGCACTTCCGCCGGGCACCACGGGGAAATCACCCGCCCTCTCACCGAGGAGCGCCAGCAACCGTTCACCCCGGCGAGCGAACACGCCGGCAGCACCGAACGGTACGGAGCGTCCTGTCCTCCGACCTCCGAGTGACGCCCCGGAAGGGGTCTCTTCCGCGCCGCGCTGTCCCCCCATCGTCGGAGACGTGGTGTGGAACACGAGACCCTGAGAAGGAGCAGTGCGGAGGCGTAGGTTGCGCCGTTGATGTCGTGGCTCGGCGACCGCACCCGAGGGCGGATGTCGCGGCGGCTGTGGGGCGCCGCCGGAGGAGTGATCCGTGGCGCGCGGATGATGCTTCCGACCCATGGGCACCCGGCCCGCGTGGTGGTGTTCGGTTTCGCCACGGTGATCCTGGTGGGCACCGTGCTGTTGATGCTGCCGGTCTCCGCCGAGAACGGCCAGCTGACCCCGTGGGTGACGGCGGTGTTCACCTCGACCTCGGCGGTGTGCGTGACCGGGTTGATCGTGGTCGACACCCCAGGGCACTGGTCCACCTTCGGCGAGGTCGTGATCATGGGGCTGATCCAGGCCGGAGGACTCGGCATCATGACCCTGGCCTCACTGCTGGGGCTGGTGGTCAGTCGTCGGTTGCGGCTGCGAGTGCAGCGCAGCGCCCAGACCGAGACGAAAACCCTGGACCTGGGTGAGGTGCGTCGCGTCGTCCTCGGCGTGATCAGCCTGAGCCTGATCATGGAAGCCGCCACCGCCGTCGTGCTGACCATGCGGATGGTGCACGCCTACGGCTACTCGTGGGCGCACGGCAGCTACCTGGGAGTCTTCCACGCGATCTCGGCGTTCAACAACGCCGGTTTCGCGCTGTACCCGGACAGTCTGATGCGGTATGCCACCGACGGGTGGATCTGCATACCGATCGTGGTCGCCTTCGTGCTCGGCGGGCTCGGCTTCCCCGTACTGTTCGAGATCGCGCGGCACCTGTGGGCGCGCGGATACCGCCGCTGGTCACTGCACGCCCGGATCACCCTGCTCGGCTACGGGATGTTCGCCCTCGCCGGAACGGTCCTCATCACCGGTCTGGAGTGGAGCAACCCGGCCACCCTGGGCGACTTCGGCACCGACGGCCGCCTGCTGGTGGGAATGTTCCACGGACTCACCCCCCGCACGGCGGGGTTCAACACCCTCGACGTCGGCGAGATGCACCCGGCGACACTGCTGGTCACCGACGTGCTGATGTTCGTCGGCGGCGGCAGCGCCGGAACAGCGGGCGGGATCAAGGTGACCACCTTCGCGCTGCTGGCCTTCGTCATCCTCGCCGAGGCCCGCGGCGAACCCCAGGTGCACATCGCAGGGCGACGGATCTCCAACGAGGTCGTCCGTCAGGCGCTGACCGTGGTGCTGGTGGGGGTGGCGCTGGTGTTCCTCGCCACGTTGGTGCTGCTGATGCTGACCCCGTTCGGGCTGGACGCCGTGCTGTTCGAGTCCGTCTCCGCCTTCGGCACCGTGGGCCTGTCCACCGGCATCACCGGTGAGCTTCCTCCCCTGGGGGAACTGCTGCTGGTGGTGCTGATGTTCACCGGCAGGCTCGGTCCGATCACCCTGGCCTCGGCACTCGCGCTGCGGGAACGCGGGCGCCGGTACGACCTGCCCGAGGAGCGACCCATCGTTGGCTAACCGCATCCATCACACACACCACACGAACAGGGACAACCGGATCGTGGTCATCGGTCTGGGCCGTTTCGGCGGTTCCCTGGCCCAGGAACTCACCCGACACGGTTCCGAAGTGCTGGTCCTGGACAACCGGCCCCACCTGGTGCAGCAGTTCTCCGACGCGGTCACCCACGCGGCCGTGGCCGACACCACCGACCCCGAGGCGCTGCGCCAGCTCGACGTACCCGGTTTCCGCCGCGCGGTGGTCGCCATCGGCGACGACCTGGAGGCCAGCATCCTGACCACCTCGCTGCTGTCCGACCTCGGAATCAGCTGTATCTGGGCCAAGGCGACCAACCGCCAGCACGGACGCATCCTCGAACGGGTGGGCGCCCACTACGTCGTCCTGCCCGAGCACGACATGGGCGAGCGGGTGGCCCACCTGGTCACCGGGCGGATGCTGGACTACATCCAGGTCGAGGACGACTACGCCATCGTCAAGACCCGAGCTCCCAACATCACCGTCGACCAACCGCTCAACGGAAGCAGGGTGCGCAGCAAGTACGGCGTCACCGTGGTGGGCATCAAACGACCCGGCGAGGGGTTCACCCACGCCACCCAGGACACGGTGCCGCACCACGGCGACATCCTCATCGTCTCCGGCCGCTCCCACGAGGTCGAACGCTTCGCCGATCTCACCTGATCGCTCACCCGCGAGTGGCCCCCTCGTCCGGCACGGAGCCCGGGGCTTCGCTAGCGTCGAAGCCGCCCAGCAGACTTTCCCCGAAGGAGTTCTGGTGCCGGAGCAGTTCGCTCACCTGCATGTGCACACCGAGTACTCGATGCTCGACGGTGCGGCCAAGCTGGACCCGCTGTTCGCGGAGGCCGAGCGGCTCGGCCAACCGGCCGTGGCCATGACCGACCACGGGAACATGTTCGGAGCCCACGACTTCTACAGCCGGGCGCGGAAGTCGAACGTGAAACCCATCATCGGCATGGAGGCCTACGTCGCCCCCGCCAGCCGGTACCACAAGAAACCGGTGTTCTGGGGCAAGGCCCGCACCAACGAGGACGGCGAGTCCACCGAGACCGGCGGCGACGTCTCCGGCGGCGGTTCCTACACCCACATGACCATGTGGGCCCGTAACGCCACGGGGCTGCGCAACCTGTTCCGGCTGTCCTCGCTGGCGTCGTTCCAGGGCTACTACCGCAAGCCCCGCGTGGACCGGGAACTGATCGCCGAGCACGCCGAGGGGATCATGGCCACCACCGGCTGCCCCTCCGGCGAGGTGCAGACCAGGCTGCGGCTGGGCCAGTACCGCGAGGCGTTGCAGGCCGCCTCGGACTACCGGGACATCTTCGGGGAGGAGAACTTCTTCCTGGAGCTGATGGACCACGGCCTGCCCATCGAGAAGAACGTCCGCGAGGACCTGCTGCGGATCCGCTCCGAACTCGGGCTGACGCCGGTGGCCACCAACGACAGCCACTACGTCACCGCCGACCAGGCCGAGTCCCACGGCGCGTTGCTGTGCGTGCAGACCGGCAAGACGCTGAGCGACCCCAAGCGGTTCAAGTTCGACTCCGACGACTTCTACCTGAAGTCCGCCGAGGAGATGCGCGAGTACTGGGACAAGGAGGTGCCCGGTGCCTGCGACGCGACCCTGGAGATCGCCGAGCGCGTCGAGTCCTACGAGGACGTCTTCGCCGAGAAGGACCGGATGCCGCGCGTTCCCCTGGCACCCGGCCAGACCGAGGAGGAGAAGCTCCGCGAGGAGGTCGAGCAGTACATCCCCACCCGCTTCCCGAACGGGCTCACCGACGAGTACCGCCAGCGGGTGGAGTGGGAACTCGAAGTGATCTGCGGCAAGGGCTACGCCTCCTACTTCCTGGTGGTGGGCGACCTGGTCCGCTGGGCCAAGTCCCACGGCATCCGCGTGGGACCCGGCCGGGGCAGCGCCACCGGCGCTCTGGTGTCCTACATCCTGCAGATCATCAACCTGGACCCGATCGAGCACTCGCTGATCTTCGAGCGGTTCCTCAACCCGGAACGCGACTCCCCACCGGACATCGACCTCGACTTCGACGATCGCCGGCGCGACGAGGTGATGGCCTACACCCGCGACACCTACGGTCAGGAGAACGTCGCCCAGGTCATCACCTTCGGCATGATCAAGACCAAGGCGGCGCTGAAGGACGCGGCCCGCGCCCATCACGGACAGCCCGGTTTCGCCATCGCCGAGAAGATGTCCAAGGCCCTGCCACCCCCGGTCTCGGCCAAGGACATCCCGCTGGAGGGGATCGTCGACCCCCAGCACGAGCGGTACCAGGAAGCCGCCGAGATCCGCTCGATGATCGAGAACGACCAGGAGATCGCCCAGATCTTCAACACCGCCCGCGGGCTGGAGGGGCTGATCCGCAACGCGGGCGTGCACGCCTGCGCCTACATCCTGTCCAGCGAACCCCTGCTGGACGTGCTGCCGCTGTGGATGCGCGAGGACGGCGCGATCATCACCGGCTGGGACTACCCCGCCTGTGAGGAGATCGGGCTGCTGAAGATGGACTTCCTCGGGCTGTCCACACTGACGATCATCGAGGACGCCATCCGCGCCGTGCAGAAGAACCACGGCATCGAGATCAACCTGGACACCCTGGGGCTGGACGACCCCGAGACCTACGAGCTGCTCTCGCGCGGCGACACCCTCGGGGTGTTCCAGCTCGACGGTGGTGGGATGCGCACCCTGCTCAAGGCGATGAGCCCCTCGCACTTCGGCGACGTCTCGGCGGCGCTGGCGCTGTACCGGCCCGGACCGATGGCGGTCAACGCGCACATGGCCTACGCCGAGCGCTCGAACGGGCGCGCGACGATCACCCCGATCCACCCCGAGCTCAAGGACGCCCTCGACCCGATCCTCGGGGAGAGCTATCACCTGCTGGTCTACCAGGAGCAGGTGATGGCGATCGCCCAGCAGCTGGCCGGCTACAGCCTCGGCGAGGCCGACCTGCTACGCAAGGCGATGGGCAAGAAGAAACCCGAGGTCATCGCCAAGGAGTCCGAGAAGTTCCTGGCGGGGATGAAGCAGAAGGGCTTCTCCGACGAGGCGGCCCAGACGCTGTGGGACACGATCCTGCCCTTCGCGGGCTACGCCTTCAACAAGTCCCACACCGCCGGGTACGCGATGGTGTCCTACTGGACCGCCTACCTCAAGGCGCACTACCCGGCCGAGTTCATGGCCGCGCAGCTGACCGCCAACGCCAACGACAAGGACAAGAGCGCGGTCTACCTCTCCGAGTGCCGCCGCATGAACGTGCGGGTGCTGCCGCCGGACGTCAACGAGTCCGACGTGCAGTTCGCCGCGGTGAACGGCAACATCCGCTTCGGGCTCGGCGCGGTCCGCAACGTGGGCACCGGGGTGGCCCGCGCCATCATCGACGCGCGCCGGGAGAAGGGGGAGTACACCTCCTTCGCCGACTTCCTCCAGAAGGTCCCGGCCAACGTGTGCCAGAAACGGGTGGTCGAGTCGCTGATCAAGGCCGGCGCCTTCGACTCGTTCGGCGTCCCCCGCCAGGCACTGGTGCGGGTGCACGAGGAGGCCGTCGACGCGGTCTCGGGCATCAAGAAGCACGAGGCGATGGGGCAGTTCGACCTCTTCGGCGGGGGCTCCTCCGACGACTCGGCCGAGACCTCTCCCCTGGCGCACCTGACCTTCGACACCCAGGAGTGGCCCCGCAAGCAGCTGCTCGCCTTCGAGCGGGAGATGCTGGGGCTGTACGTCTCGGCCCACCCGCTGGACGGTGCCCAGGGGATCCTGCGCAAGCACGCGCCGAAGCCGATCGCCACGATCAAGCACGAGGCCCCCGCCGAGGGCGAGATCACGCTCGCCGGGATCATCTCCTCCGTGGACCGCCGGGTCAGCAAGAAGACCGGGGAACCGTGGGCGATCGTGACCATCGAGGACCTGGACGCCAGCATCGAGGTGCTGTTCTTCGCCAAGGCCTACGCGGCCTTCGGGGAGGAGCTGGTCACCGACGCGGCCGTGGCCGTCAAGGGGAAGGTGAACTGGCGCGACGACATCATGTCGGTGTTCGCCAGCGGTCTGACCACGCTGGACATATCCTCGGCCGAGTACAACCCCGTCGACGGGGAGCTGCCGTTCGTGTTACGGGCCGACGCGACCAAGGTGGACAAGGAGACGGTGGCCGAACTGCGCTCGGCGCTGTCCGCCCACCGGGGGGAGACCCCGGTGCAGGTGGTGATCGCCGGGAACCGCGAGACCCGCATGGAGCTGCCCGAGGACTACTCCGTGCGGATCTCCAACACCCTGCTCGGCGAGCTCAAGGGCATCCGGGGGGTCACCGTGCTGGACACCACCGGGGTCGGCGTCTGAACGTGTCCGCGCGAACCGCCCGGAGGGGTGTTCCACGTGGAACACTCGTCCGGGCGGGTTCTCCGCCACGGGGCTCCCGCGTGCTCAGCGGCGTCCCGCGCGCCAGTAGCCCATGAAGGCCACCGAGCCACGCGGCACTCCGTAGTCGTGCACGGTCATCCGGCGGAGTCGTTTGATGACCCCGGCCTCGCCGGCCAGCCACCCGTAGAGCTCGCCGCCCTCCACGTCGACCCTGCCGGAGAGCTCGGGGATCTCCCACAGCAGCGAGCTGTCCACGTCCACGTCCTCCAGGGCGCACGTGGCGGCACCGCAGCCGTTCTCCCCGCGGAACTCGCGCAGCACCGCGGCGAGTTCGTTCTCCAGCAACCGGCCGTGTTCGGCGGAGTCCCTTCCCCTGGGCAGCCAGCGGACCTCCATGCCGTCCGGCACGCGCCAGGGCTGGACGTCGTCCTCGGTGGGCACCTCCAGGCAGGCGACGCCGCACGCCTCGGGGGGAAGGGACTCGAGGATGGCCCCGACCGCCGGGATGGCCGTCTCGTCACCGGCCAGCAGCAGCCTGCGCGCCGTGGGGGGAGGGCACCACTCGCAGCCCCACATGCGCCCCGAGCCGGGGCGGTCCGGGCCGAGCAGCGCCACCCGGTCCCCGGGGGTGGTGGTGGCCGCCCAGTTGGAGGCGGGGCCGCCGGCGTCCTCCTCCGAACCGTGCAGCACGAAGTCGATGTCCAGCTCGCCGACCTCCGGTCGGAACGCCCGCACCGTGTAGGTCCGCATGATGGGCCGGATCTCCTCGGGCATCGCCTGCCACTCGGCGTACCAGTCCGGGCCGGTGGGCACGTCGTCGACCGTCCGCCCCGGCGCGGGCAGCATCAGCTTGATGCGCTGGTCGGCCCCTCCCGCTCCGAAGGAGCGGAGCTGGTGTCCGGCGACCGTCACGCGCACGAAACTCGGACTCAGTCTCTTCCGGGCGACCACCTCGGTGAAGTAGACCCGGTACTCGGGTTTGTGGTTCTCGCGGCGGGTCCTTGTCTCGAGCGCGGTGGTCATGAAACGGTCCTCCCGCTTCGCTGGGGCGATACGATCCGGCGTGAGTAAGGTTAGCCTATACTTAATCTTGGGGCGACACTAACACCACGCGTGCCACGTCACACCCCGGGCACGACCTCGGGCGTGTCCACGGGAAACGGGCGGACCACCTCCGGACCGCGACCACGGCCCAGCCGGAGGGAACCGGAAGGGGGCGGGCCACGTCCCAGCCAGCGAACGAGACCGCGACGGCGAGAACGGGAGTGCCGGTCATGTACGTGGAGGACACCGGAACGGGCGACGGTGACATCGACATCCCCATGAACGGCTCCGAGCACACCGCCGAGGCCAACTACGACCTGGACCGCGACGGGATCGACGAGACCGTCGGCGTACTCACCGAGGACGGCTACCTGGCCTACACCGACTCGGACTCCGACGGCACCGCCGACCTCCTGCGCACCGTCGACGAGCAGGGCACCGTGCTCAGCCGGTCCCGCTTCGACGAGGAAACCGGGCAGTGGGTCCCCGAGCAGTCGGACGGGTCCGAACACCGGGACCGGCCGGAACGGGATCCGCGTTCGGCACTCGACGGGGACCCGATGGTGGTGGACACCCCCGCCGGCGACCGGCACGTCGGCCCGCCCACCGAGGACACCGACAACGACGGCAGGGCGGACACCACGGTGGTGGACACCGAGGACGGGCAGATGCTGGTCACCGACGTCAACGGGGACGGCGCGGCCGACCAGATGGTGCGGATCAGCGACACCGGTCGGATCACCGTGGCCCGGCACACCGGCGACGGGGAATGGACCGTCCTCGAACACGGCGGGCTCGACGGCACCCCCACCGAGAGCTCCGGTGCCGGCGCCCCGGTCACCGGAACCGAGGACTGGCTGTGGGAGTCCCCCGAGACCGGGCAGAACCCCCGGTCACAGCCCTGCCCCGCTCCCCGGCGGGCCGATCCGGCCGAGGACTCCTTCTGGGAATAATCCGCGCCGAAAAACGAAACAATCGCCGAGAATCCGCGAGCGCCGTCCTAAACACATGACGGAAAAAATGTGTCACAGAACACACCGAATTCGGTTGAAAACGCTCCGGCGCCCTGGCGCGAAGACCGCCAACCCCTCCACCGTGCCGGAAAACGTGCACCCGGCCGGGGCGGCGACACGCGAATTTCCGCGAATTCCGGCGAACTGAATCGATTCCCTTATCGTTCCTGTGAGGGAACCGACAGGGCTGATCTCCGTCAACGGGCGGGCGTCCGGTTAGTCTCGGTGCATCCCCTTCGCGCTTCGCCCGGATATTCCGGGCGGGGCGAAGTATTCCCTGAAAGCACTGTCGGCCGGTGCGTCGACGAGACGGAAGAATCCGGGCTGTGGCGCCCAGTCAGGAGACACGACGCGATGACCGCTTTGACCATCCCCGGTCTCGACCAGGCACCCGTGAAACACGAACGCCTGCTGTCATGGGTACGCGAGGTCGCGGAACTGACCACGCCCGAACAGGTCGTCTGGTGCGACGGCTCCCAGGAGGAATGGCAGCGACTGACCGACCGACTGGTCGAGGCGGGCACCTTCAAACGGCTGGACGAGTCGAAGAAACCCAACTCGTTCTGGACGGTCTCCGACCCCAGTGACGTCGCCCGCGTCGAGGAGCGCACCTTCATCTGCTCCCGCGACAAGGCCGACGCCGGGGTGACGAACAACTGGATGGACCCCGACGAGATGAAGGCCACCATGACCGAGCTCTACCGGGGCTGCATGCGTGGCCGGACGATGTACGTCGTCCCCTTCTGCATGGGTCCGGTCGAGGCCGACCCGCCGCGCCTGGGCGTGGAGATCACCGACTCCGAGTACGTCGTGGTCTCGATGCACATCATGACGCGGATGGGCCAGCGGGTGCTGGAGCGCTTCGCCGAGGACGAGGACGTCGAGTTCGTGCCCGCGCTGCACTCGGTCGGTGCCCCGCTCGAACCCGGTCAGCAGGACGTGCCGTGGCCGTGCAACGAGATCAAGTACATCACGCACTTCCCGGAGGAGCGGCTGATCTGGAGCTTCGGCTCCGGCTACGGCGGCAACGCCCTGCTCGGCAAGAAGTGCTACTCGCTGCGGATCGCCTCGGCCATGGCCCGCGACGAGGGCTGGCTAGCCGAGCACATGCTGATCCTGAAGCTGATCTCGCCGCAGAACAGGGTGTACTACGTCGCCGCGGCCTTCCCCTCGGCCTGCGGCAAGACCAACCTGGCCATGCTCGAACCGACCATCCCCGGCTGGCGGGTCGAGACGCTCGGTGACGACATCGCGTGGATGCGCTTCGGCGAGGACGGGCGGCTCTACGCCGTCAACCCGGAGGCGGGCTTCTTCGGGGTCGCCCCGGGAACCAACTGGAAGACCAACCCCAACGCGATGCGCACCATCGAGAAGGGCAACTCCATCTTCACCAACGTCGCGCTCACCGACGACAACGACGTGTGGTGGGAGGAGATGGAGAACCAGCCGCAGCACCTGACCGACTGGAAGCGCCAGGACTGGACCCCGGAGTCCGGCGAGAAGGCCGCCCACCCCAACTCGCGGTACTGCACCCCGATGTCGCAGTGCCCGATCCTGGCGCCGGAGTGGGACGACCCGCAGGGCGTGCCGATCTCGGCCATCCTCTTCGGGGGACGCCGCAAGACCACGATCCCGCTGGTCAACGAGGCCTTCGACTGGCAGCACGGGGTGTTCATGGGGGCCACCCTGTCCTCGGAGAAGACCGCCGCCGCAGCGGGCAAGGTCGGCGAGGTCCGGCGCGACCCGATGGCGATGCTGCCGTTCATCGGCTACAACGTCGGCGACTACTTCCAGCACTGGGTGAACATGGGCAAGGAGGCCGACGCCTCCAAGATGCCCAGCATCTACTACGTCAACTGGTTCCGCAGGGACCCCTCCGGCGAGAAGATCGTCTGGCCGGGCTTCGGGGAGAACTGCCGCGTGCTCAAGTGGATCGTGGACCGCCTGGAGGGCAACGCCGCCGCCGAGGAGACCCCGATCGGCCGCGTGCCCACGGCCGACCAGCTCGACCTCACCGACCTGGACGCCACCCGCGAGGAGGTCGAGCAGGCGCTGCGGGTGGACCGCTCCGAGTGGCTCGAGGAACTTCCGCTGATCGAGGAGTGGTTCGACACCATCGGTGAGTCCCTGCCCACCTCGATGCGGGACGAGCTGGAGGCGCTCAAGCAGCGCCTCGGCCAGTGACGGACTCCGTCGCCCGAACCCCGGTGTCGTGGGACGTGGACACCGCCGACCGTGCGGGTGTTCCCGGTTCCCGGGAGCGCCCGCACGGCGGGTCACGTTCCGCGTTCACGCCGCGCGTTCCGGGGTCGCGACACACCCCCGTCGGGTGATTCCCTGATCGACCTCCGCGCAAGCGGTATCACCCGAAAGGGTGTTTTCGCGCATACCTCCGCGCCGTTTCCGGAGACCGCGACCGCCCTCTCGGCCGGTGCGCCGGGAAAACGCCGGAAACGAACTTCTCTCCGCTTTTTCTCCACGTAGAAACACTCAGTGTCAACGCGGGAAAACCGATTGGTTTCCCCGGCGAAGAACGGGGCACACTCGAGCGCACCCGAAAACCGGAAAGACTACGCAAAACACACCCCGGGAGGTGTGTCATGGTCGATCTGGCAATGGTCGCGCTCGTGCTCGTGGCGCTGTTGGCGGTCTGGCTGTTCCTCCGCGGGCCGGAGAGCGGGGCCCGCGACCGACGGAGGGACTCGCCCCCGCACCGGCGATCCGAAACGGCCCCGCCGCGCCGACGGCCCCCGGCCGAGCACTCCGAGAACACCCACGGCCCCCGCGCCTACCGGGCCAAGCTGCTCGGCCGACGGCCCACACGCCCCCACGAGCCCCCGTCCGGAGGAGGATGAGCTCCGGGGAACTCACTCCCCCGCGTGGGTCGGGTCGAGCACCCGGGCCAGGAACCCGCGCGTGCGCTCCTGCTTGGGCGCCCCGATGACCTCGGCCGGGTCCCCCTGCTCGACGATGACGCCACCGTCCATGAACAGCACCCGGTCGGCCACCTCCCGGGCGAACTGCATCTCGTGGGTGACCACGAGCATGGTCATCCCCTCGTCGGCCAACCGCCGCATCACACCCAGCACGTCCCCGACCAGCTCGGGGTCCAACGCCGAGGTGGGCTCGTCGAACAGCATCACGTCGGGGTTCATCGCCAGTGCCCTGGCGATACCGACCCGCTGCTGCTGTCCCCCGGACAGCTGGGCGGGCATCGCCGTCGCCCTGTCCGCCAGCCCGACCCGCTCCAGGTTCTGCCGGGCCACCGACTCGGCCTCGTCGCGGGAGCGCCCGAGCACCTTGCGCTGGGCCACGGTCAGGTTGTCCAGCACCGACAGGTGCGTGAAGAGGTTGAACTGCTGGAAGACCATGCCGATGCGCGTGCGGGCCGCGTCGATGTCGGTGTCCGGGTCGGTCAGCTCGATGCCGTCCACGACGATCCGACCGCCGGTGGGCTGTTCCAGCAGGTTGACGCAGCGCAGCAGGGTGGACTTGCCCGAGCCGGAGGGTCCGATCACGCAGACGACCTCACCCGCCTCGATCCGCTGGTCGACCCCGCTGAGCACCTCGACCTGTCCGAAGGACTTGCGCAGCCCGGTGATCTCGATCTTGATCTCGCTCATGCACCGCTCCCCTGTCCGCCTTTGCCGCCGGGACCGAACCTGCGTTCCAACCGCTGTTGCAGCACCGACAGCGGAATCGTGATCACCAGGTAGCACAGCCCCACCACCAGGATCGGGGTCATGCTCTCGTAGCTGGTCAACGCCGACCTGCCGAACTGGGTCAGCTCCTGCTTGGCCAGTGTCGCGCCGAGCACGAAGGCCAGCGAGGAGTCCTTGGTCAGCAGGATCAGCTCGTTGGTCAGCGGAGGCAGGATGATCCGGAACGCCTGGGGGATGACCACGGTCGTCGTCGCCCGGGCGTGGGACATGCCCAACGAGCGGGCCGCCTCCAGCTGGCCACCGGGCACCGCCTTGATCCCGGCCCGGATCGTCTCGGCCATGTAGGCGGAACCGACGATCCCCAGCGAGAGCATGATGGTGAGGTTGCGGTTGAGGTTGAACCCCTCGAAGGCCGTGGGGATGCCGAACCCCACGGACAGGAACACCAGCAGCGCGGGCAGCCCGCGGAAGAACTCGATGTAGGCCCCCGAGATCCACCGGTAGGGCCCCACCGAGGACAGCCGCATCAGCGCCAGCAGCAGCGCCACCCCCAGTCCGAAGGCGAACCCCAGCGCGGTGTAGACCACCGTGTTCAGCAGTGCCGTGGTGATCACGCTCGGGAACAGCGCGCGGGCCACCTCGACGTTGAAGAAGTACTCGCCGATCTTGTTCCAGTCCGCCAGCACGGCGCCCACGACCACGACCGCGAGCAGGATCACGTACTGCACGCCGCGCCCCACCTTGGCGCGCTGACGTTTGCTCATCCCGCCCTTGGCGGGGCGAGTTGCTTCTGCCATCGCAGACTCCAGGACCGTCGTACCGGGGCGGACCGGCGGCCTCGGCCCCGGTACGCGCGGCGATCACGCAGGGTTGTCGGTGTGCGGTGCGAAACGGGTGTTCACTCGGGAGGCGCGGTTCCGAACCACTTCTCGTACAGCCGGTCGTAGGTGCCGTCCTCCTTGGCCCTGGCCAGCACCTCGTTGATCTTCTCCCGCAACTCGTCGTTGCCGGTCTTGACTCCGAAGCCGTAGACCTCGCCGGTGTCGAACTCCTGGACGACCGCGAAGCCGGAGTTCTTCTTCTCGTAGTCGCGGAGCACGAAGTCGTCGCTGATCACCGCGTCGATCTGCCCGTTCTCCAGGGCGGCCAGCAGCAGGCCGAGGTCGGGGTACTGCTTGACGGTGATCCCCATCGGCTCGGCGTTCTCCCGGGCGTACTGCTCGCCGGTGGTGCCCTTCTGGTAGCCGACGGTCTTGCCCTCGAGCTGCTCCAGCTTCTCGACACCGGAGTCCTTCGGCACGAGCAGCGCCTGGGTGGCCTCGAAGTACGGCTCGGAGAAGTCGAAGTTCTTCTCCCGCACGTCGGTGATCGTTATCGCCGAGGCGGCGATGTCGCAGTTGCCCACGTTGAGGGCCTGCCCCGACTGGATGGTCTCGAAGGGAGCGGTGGTGACCTCCTGCGGGACTCCGAGGTCCTCGGCCACCAGGTCCACCAGGTCCATGTCGAAGCCGACGATCTCGCCGTCCTTGTTGGACTCGAACGGTTTGTAGGGCGGGTTGGTGCAGGTGGTCAGCTGCCCCTCCCGCACCAGCGGGACGCCCTTGGCCTCCCCGCCGTCGCTGCCGCAGCCCGCCACGGCCGCGACCAGTGCGAGCGCGGGCAGGACGGCCACGGCCCGCGAGATCCTCCGACGCGCCACGGTGTCACTCCTCCTCGACGGGAATCCGGATGCTGGGATACTGCCATCCGCCGGGGCCATCGGACATGGCCTCACGCGTTTCGATCACGTCAACTTCACTCGGAAGCGGGACAGTCACGCAGCGCATGAACACGCAACGTTCATCGACCCGTTTCCGCCGGACCCATCCCTCAGCGGACGAGATCGAGTTCAGCGACCGCGATAGCGGCCACTACGATACCTTTTCCCTCGAAAGGGTGATACAGCGAGGGGCGCAACGCCGTCACCAAGCGTGATCGCGGGCACCCGCGCCCGAGGCGGCGCCGGTACGGACCCCGAACAGCGGTTCCCGAGGACCACCGCCTCCGTGGGCGCGTGGCTCCGGCCCGTCCGGCACCGCCGGGAGGCTCACCGCCGCGCGTGCGCCTCCAGCACGTAGGCCACCGCACTGGTCACCCGGGCCGCGTAAGCCAGGTCCAACGACTCGTCGGGCACGTGGGCGTTGCTGTGCGGACCCAGCGCCCCGGTGACCACGAACTGCGCCCCCGGATAGCGCTCGTGCAGCAACCCCATGAACGGGATCGAACCACCCAGCCCCATGGTGCGCCACTCGGCACCGAAGACCTCGGAACTGGCCCGGTCCAGGGCCGCAGACAACCAGGGGGCCGTCTCCGGGGCGTTGAAGCCCTGCCCGGCCTCCCCGTCGTCGAACTCGACCCGCGCACCGTAGGGCACGTCCGCCTCCAGCGCGGCACGCACGGCCCGCAGCGCCGCGTGCGGATCCGCCGTGGGCGGAAGCCGGAAGCTCAGGTCGAGCGTGGTGTGCGAACGCAGCACGTTCCCCGCGTCCTCCGGGCACGGCAGCCCCTCGGCACCGATCACCGTCAGTGTGGGGCGCCACCAGTTGTTCAGCGCCAGCTCCACCTCGTCCTCGTGCATCAGCCGCAGCCCCTCGGGCCGGGGCACCGAGCCGCGAACCAGACCGGGCGCGGCCTCCACCCCGGCGCGGACCTCGGCGAGCCGGTTCTCCGGGACCCGCACGGTGAGCTCCGGCAGCAGGATCCGCCCGGTGTCCGGGTCCTCCAGCCGGTCCAGCAGGCGCCGGGCGATGCGGAACGAGTCGGGAACCAGGCCGCTGGCCGCACCGGAGTGCTGCCCCGCCTCCAGCACCCGGACGGTGACGTTCAGCTGCACCATCCCGCGCAGCGAGGTGGTCAGCCAGAGGCGTTCGTAGTCCCCACCGCCGGAGTCCAGGCAGACCACCAGACCGACCCGTCCCAGCCGCTCGGAGAGGTGGTCCAGGTAGGCGGGCAGGTCGGGACTGCCCGACTCCTCCCCCGTCTCCAGCAGCAGCACGCAGCGCTGGTGGGCGCCCCCGTGGGCGCGCAGCGCCTCGATCGCCGTGACGGCGGCGTAGCCGGAGTAGCCGTCGTCCACGGCGCCGCGTCCGTAGAGCCTGCCCTCGTGCACCACCGGCGTCCACGGGCCGAAGCCCTCCGACCAGCCCTCCATCGGGGGCTGCTTGTCCAGGTGCCCGTACAGCAGCACGGTCTCGGCCGACTCCGCGGAACCGTCGCCGTGGGCGGGCACGTCCACCAGCAGCAGCGGGCTCCGGCCCGGCAGCCGCACGACCTCGGTGCTCGCACCGGCGATTCCCCGGGCCTCGATCCAGGAGCGCACGTGCTCCACCACGGCGTCCAGGTGACCGTTGGCCTCCCAGTCGGAGTCGAACCCGCCGGAGACCGCCGGGATCTCGACCAGCCGACACAGGCTGGGCAGCACGGCGGACTCCCACTGCTGACGAACGAAGGTATTCACTGCTGTGCGATCCACGCCGCGATCGTATGCCCGTGTTCCGGCACGACCACGGTCGGTGGGTTCAGCCCCCGCCCCCGCCCCTGCCCCTTATACACATCTTACGCTCCCGACGACCCCCCGGGT
>NZ_PVSR01000035.1:0-44366 GCF_003001495.1 Actinopolyspora mortivallis | reverse complement strand
GTTGGGGACGGTCGCCCCACGATCACGTCTGGTCCCTCGTCCCCTCCCCCGACCGAACCAGCATGACCGCCTCGATCTGGCTGTGGACGTCGAGCTTGTCGAGAATGCTGCGAGTGTGGGTCCGTACGGTCTGCACCGAGACGAACAGCTCCTCGGCGATCTGTCGGGATCGTTTGCCCTCCACCATCCCCGCCAGCACGTCCCGCTCCCTGGAGCTGAGGGACTCCAGCGGCCCGCTCCGTCCTCCGGAACCGGTGTCCTGCCGTCGCAGGGAACGCAGCACCGTCCCCAACAGCTCGGGGGGATACCACCCCTCTCCCCGGCTCACCCCCCGGATCACCGTCACCAGGTCGGCGACACCGCGCTCCTTGGGCACCCAGGCGAGCGCTCCGGCACGTGCCGCCTCCACGGCCAGCTCCCGTCCCGGTCCCGAGGCCAGCACCACGATCCCCGCAGCGGGGCAGGCCTCGTTCAGTCGGCGGAGCACCTCCGATGCCTCGGTCCCGCAGGAGACGAGGTCCACCGTCACGACGTCCGGACGAGCCGCCGCGATCTTGTCCGCCAGTTCCTGTTCGAACGGGTCGGCGCTGCCCGCCACCCACAGGTCCGGCGCGGTGGACAGACACTGGCCCAGCGCCTCGACGAACATGCGTTGTTCGTCCACCAACAGCAGACGCAGCATCCCGCCCCCCGGCACACCCACGGACCTTCGGTGTTCACATCGGATTCTGCCCCAGGTCACACACGATCGCAGGTCACGAATCCCGTAGAGCCCCTCGTGGGACACGGTCCGCCGACCAACCGCGGCTTCCGGCACGCACGAACACGGTCCGGGAAAAGTCCCCTCAGGGACCTCCGGTGGAGGCACGCTCGTTCGACGTGCCGCCGGCTCCGGGAAGGATCTCTCCACGCAGGGTGTGGGCCACGGCGGGGCCTGCGAGCGTCGCACCGCCCGGGGGCACTCTCCGACCCGGGCTGCTCCACCGGCCCGTCGACCTCGTCAACCAAGCCAACGGCAGGGTGTACAGCGACAACGCACAGTCCAGGACACGCAGCCCCAGGAAGAAGGCCCCGAACACGAGGAAGCGGGGACGGCGCAACAGCAGTGTCGCCAGCAGGCTCAGCAGGAGGTCGACGAGCACCACCCCGAACAGCAGAGTGACCAGTGATACGTGCCCGGACACCGCCTCGTGGAGAGGACCGAGGACGGAGTCGGCGGCGAACTCCGGAAACAGCACCGGCACGAGCAGCAACAGCAGGACCGCCGGAAGCAGCACCATCATCAGGCTGCTGGTCAGCAGCTCCATGATCAGCAGGAACACCATGCAGCTGAACAGGTTGCGCCGCGGGCGGTGCCGTCTCACCGTCTGCCACAGCCCCAGGGCCCAGCGTTTGGTCTGTCGCACGTAGTCCCGCAGATTGTCGGGATCCTGGGTGTAGGCCACCGCCCGCGGGGTGAAACCCACCTTGCCCAGGCCCTTCTGATAGACCTCGAAGGTCATGTTGAAGTCCTCGATCACCAGCCCGGGCGGATTCATCTCGATGAAGGGAAGCACCGCCGTGCGGTACATGCTGGCGAATCCGGGAACGATGTGGGTGGCGTTGCAGCGCAGCCAGGTCTGGCCGAACTTGAGCAGGTACTGGCTCAGCGCGTAGATCCGCTGCCGGTGGCACACGAGCAACCGTCCCAACAACGACATGCCGGACCGGTCCCAGTCGCTGCGGACGAAACCGGCCACCGCCGCCACCTCCGGGTTCTCGAACAGGGGCAGTGCCGCACGGAAGTAGTTGTCGTCGAGTCTGGTGTCGGCGTCGAGCAGTAGCACGAACGCGTAGCGTTCGACCAGCTCGAAACGCTCCACTGCCTCCCGCAACGCCCCGGCCTTCCCCACGTTGGCCCGGGTGCTGATCACGTTCACCCCCGTGCTCTCGGCGATCTCGACCGTGCGGTCGGTGGAGCCGTCGGAGACGACGTGGACGTTCTCGGCGGGCACCAGCGCCAGCACCGACTCCAGGCTGCGGCGTATCACCAGTTCCTCGTTGTGCGCGGCCATGAGCACGGCCACTCGTTCGACTCCGATCCGTCCCGCCCGTCGAGGAACCGTCTCCGAGATCGCCCGCGGTGGCGAACACAGCCTCCCGAGGTCGGACAGCGCGCGCAGCAACCACGACCGGGCCAGCACACGGGTGCGCACCCAGCCGAGGAGGGCGCTCGTGGCACGCAGCAGCCCCACCCCACCCCAGAGCACGAAGTTGGTCCCGAAAACCAGGACGGCCAACAGCCACCACGGAATCACCACGGCCACCTCCCCCGCCGTTCGCTCGGGACACGGGACGGGGCACGGGTCCCGGAGGTCATCGCCCCTCCTCTCCCCGGGAGAACACGCGACGCAACTGCGTCCAGGTACCCGGGTCCGCGGCTCCGTACATCCACAGGTAGACGCCACCGATGTCGGTCCGGTCCGCCACCTCGAACTTCGCCTGGGAACTGGTCGCGTTCTCGAACCAGACCTCGTGACCGTTCCCCTCGGCATCGGTGTAGCGGAACCAGGGTGTCGCGCTCTGCTCGTCGAACCGCACCTCGACGTCGTGCTCCCGCGCCAGCCGCATGGCATCCGCCCAGGTCACGGGCTCACCGTGCCCCTCGGACCAGTCGTATCCGTAGAGCGGCACACCCAGCACGATCTTGTGCGCGGGAATGGTGTCCCGGGCGTAGGCCACCACCTCGCGGATCCAGTCCACCGGCGCCACCGGACCGGGGGCGGAGGTGGACCAGTGCCGGTCGTAGCCCATGAGACGGACCTGGTCGGCGAACCGACCTATCGCGGCGTAGTCCTGGGCCACGTTGCGCTCGTCGTAGCCGTTCCGGGATGCCTTCGCGAACACCGCCACGGACAACGACCTGTCGTGGGCGTGCAGGGCCGCGGCGAGCCGACGGACCAGTGCGCTGAAGGCCGCGCGGTCGGAGGCCCGGAGTTCCTCGTAGTCGATGTCCACCCCGGCGTAGTCGTTGCGCAGCACCAGGTCGACGACCTCGCGGACGTGCTCCCTCCTGCGTCGGGGATCGTGCAGTACCGGTGCCACGGCCTCGTAGGACCAGCGCCCGTCGGTCATGTTCGCCACGGTGGGGGTGAGCCGCAGCCGCGTGTCCCGCATCCCGTTCACGAGGGAGTCCGCCGCCGCGGCGCGTTCGGCGGGCAGCTGGCTGACGACCCCGCCCCGGGAGTCCAGACCGTACATCCACGGTGACACCTCGCTGAACACGCGGCTGTGCCGCAGCACCGCGCTTCTCCCCCGTTCGAGGTTCCAGAAGGGAAGCGCCGCCACCACCTCGGTCCCGGAGTGGGAGGAGGGGCCGGACCGGGGTCCGGACTCGACCGACCACACCAGCATCAACAACACCAACCCCAATGCGGGCACACACGTGAGCAGACCGGTCCGCCAGCCACCGAGACGCATCCGGCGGCGAAACCCCGAGGAGTCGGAACCGGCACACATCACCCTCACCAATCGCGGGTCACTCGCGACCGGACAGCGAGGAAGCCACCGCGGTCCGGTCTGCGGTGCGGGTGTGTTCGTCGATCACGGAACGGATGATCGAGTCGGTGTCGTGCGCCGGGTGGAAACCGACCAGCTCCCGCGCGAGCGTGCAGTCCGGAACCCGACGTTGCATGTCCTCGTAGCCGCTGCCGTAGACCTCCTCGTAGGAGTGGTACTCGATCCCGCTGCGGGATCCCGTCAGGGCGATCACCCGGTGTGCCAGCCCGACGATGGACACCTGTTCCGCGCTGCCCAGGTTCACCGCGTGACCACGGGCGCGTTCGGTACGGACCAGGTCGAGCAGTGCGGGAACGACGTCGGCGACGTGGCAGAAGCACCGGATCTGTTCCCCCGTTCCGAAGACCGTCAACGGCATTCCGTGCAGCGCCTTGGACACGAAACGCGGAAGGACCATCCCGTAGCGGCCGCTCTGCCGGGGTCCCACGGTGTTGAACAGGCGCACCGTGACGGACCACACGCCCCGCTCCTCGTCCCAGGCCCGCACCAGACTCTCGTCGACCGCTTTCGCCTCCGAGTAGGACCAACGGGACTTCAGGGGGGAACCCACGATCCGGTCGTCCTGCTCGGTCAGTCCCACCTTGTCGTTCTTGCCGTAGATCTCGCTGGTGGAGGCCAGCAGCACCCGTGCGCCGTGCCGCGAGGCGGCCTCCATGACGTGCTGGGTTCCGTGAATGTTGGTGAGCAGACTGTCCAACGTGCGGTCCCGGATGACGAAGGCCCCCACGGCGGCGGCCAGGTGGAAGATCACGTCGCAGCCCGCGGCCGCCTCGTCCACGGTGCGCGCGTCGAGCACGCTCCCGGAGACCCGGTGCAGCCGCCGGGTCGGAGCGGAGTCCAGATTTCGCCAGTCCCCCGTGCTCCCGTCGTCCAGGGCGACCACGGTGTGCCCGTTCTCCAGCAGGTGCTCGACCAGGTGGGAGCCGAGGAAACCGGCGGCTCCGGTGACCAGCGCCCTCATCGGTGCACCCCCGTGGTGGTCGGACCGGTCGTGAGGTCTCCCGCCCTGCCCGTCTGGGAGGAGCTGCCGCCCCTGCGGGCCAACAGGTGCTCGTACAACGAGTCGAGGCGCTCGGTCACCGCCTCCATGCCGTAGAGCGTGCGCAGCTGCTCCACCTGCGCACGGGGGCGTTGTGCCTCCAGCTCGTCCCGCAGGGCGGCACGGAGCCGTTCCGGAGTCCCCTCCACCTCGACGGCCCGGTCGGTGTCCACTCCCTCCAGGGCCGGACAGGTGGTGTAGAGCGCGACGAGCCCGTTGGCCAACGCCTCCAGCACCGAGAGCCCGAAGGTTTCCTGCTTCGAGCAGGCGACGAAGAGGTCGAAGGACGACAGCACCGCGGCGACGTCGCTGCGCTGCCCGGCGAACAGCACCCGGTCGGAGACCCCGTGTTCGTGCGCGATCCGTTCCAGTCGCTGCCGGTCGGGGCCGTCGCCGACCAGCACCACCCGTGTGTGCTCGTCGAGCAGGGGAGCGGCCGCCTCGATGAGCAGGTCGAAACGTTTGTTCGGGTCGAGTCTGCCCAGCACCCCGATGACTCGTTCCCGCTCGGACAGACCGAGCTCGGCGCGGGTACGGCGGCGGGCTACCGGGTCGAAGGTCACCCGGTCGAAGTCGACCCCGTTGGGAACCACCCGTATCCTGCGTGCGGGCACCCCCCAGCGCCGCAGCCGCTCGGCCACGGTGTCCGAGACGGCGACCGTGGTGTCACCGAACCGCTCACTGGCCAGGTAGAGCAGCCGCACCCCGGTGGTCATACGTCTGCGTTCGAGATGGGTCTGTCCGATGGAGTGTTCGGTGGCGACGACCACCGGCACCCCCGCCAGGCGCGCGGCCGGCCGGCCGTAGACGCAGGAGCGGTAGAGATGAGTGTGCACCGCGTCGAACCCTCCGGAGCGCATCAACGAACGCAGTCGGTACAGCACGCTCGGCTCCGTGTTGCTGCGCATTCCCAGGTCGTGCACCGGGACCCCGGCCTCGGAGATCATCCCGGCCACCTCGCCCGCGTTGTACAGCGCGGCCACCTCACAGTCGTGTCTGCTGCGCCGCACCAGTTCGTACAACTGCAGTTCGGCACCACCGACACCCAAACCCGTGATCACGTGTAGTACTCGCACTCCCGGCCTCCTCGTGTTCGTTGTGTCCCTGCCCGAATCCCGCCAGCACCCCCGCCGTGCGCACGAGCACCACCAGGTCCGTCCACGGCGTCCAGTACTCGATGTAGTGGTTGTCGAAACGGGCCCGTTCGGCGATCGAGGTGTCGCCGTGCAGACCGTTCACCTGTGCCCAACCGGTGACTCCCCCTGTGACGCGATGCCGGTCGGCATAGTGGGGGATCTCGGCGGAGAAGCGCACCGCGTAGTACGGCCGTTCCGGTCGTGGGCCCACCAGTGACAGACGACCGCGCACCACATCCCACAGCTGGGGGAGCTCGTCGAGGTGAGTACGGCGCAACCACGTGCCCAGGCGCCCGCACTGCTCCGGCAACGGCCTCCAGCCGGTGTGCTCGTCCACCGCCAGCACCGTGCGCAGTTTCGTCACCAACACCAGCCCCCCGTCCCTGCCGACTCTCTCCTGGCGGAACAGGGGGCTGCCTCCACCGCTGTGCCGCACCAGTGCGGCGAGTACCGCCAACAGCGGTGTCACCGCGACCAGCAGGGGAACCGCGAGAACGAGATCGCACACCCGCTTGGTCGAGCGCGCCCCCACCGTCCGGGCCCCCACACGCAGTGGAAGCAACGGGATCCCCCACACCTCGTCCAGCGTCGCCTTCGGCACGGCGAGACCGAGGTCCGGAAGCCTCGGCAGCACGCAGAAGTCCACCGAAAGGCGGCGGCAGCGTCGTACCGCGTCGACGAGCTCGTCCGCTTCCGAGCTCTCCGGGCAGAGAATCACCCTGGTCGCTCCGTACCGTCGGACGAGTCCCTCCAGCTCGGCCGGTTCCGCGATCCCCGGCCCGTTCTCGGGGGTACTGCCGCGGTGACGCACCCCGACCGGGCGCAGTCCGAACTCCGGGTGCCGCCCGAGAGCCCCCAGGATCTCCCCCGCCGCGTCGGAGCCGCCTACCACCAGGACCGTCTCGACGAGCCTGCCGCGAGCACGCAGAGTACTCAACACTCCGCTCACCAGCAGCCGCGCACCGCACAGCGCCCCCGTCACACCCCCGCCGAGCACGGCCGTACGCACCGGCCCGAGGCCGGGTGCCAACGGAACCAGTGACAGGGCGCTGGCGAGCACCACGTGTCCGAACTCGTCCGAGACCCGTGCACACAGACGCAGCCGGTGCGCCCCCCGCACCGAGAGCACCACCAGCACCCCGCAGGAGTGGACCAGCGCCGCCACCGCCCCCACTCCCAGCCACGGCAGTACCGCACACAACGCCAGAACGTCCGTGCCCAGCAGCAGTCTCCGGGGAAGCAGACGCACCCACCGACCCGGCAGCGGGACCTCGGGCCGGTGCGACCACGTGGTCTCCGTCCCGGGCCTGGCGGTGTCGTCGCCCCCCACGTCCCGACGGGGCAGCTGGCGGGTCATCAGCGGGTCCCCGGAACGGCGAAGGCCCTGCGTTCCCGGGCCGGTGATATCCGCGCCGTCACCGCCCGGGAGGCGTGGTGGGCCCCGTAGACGAACCGCATCACCGGGCCGAAGCTCGGGGCAACGGCGGGGCCGACGAAGAACAGTCCGGGTACGGAGGACTGGTAGTCGGACCCCACGCGGGGCGTGCGGTCCAGCGTGCTCACCCCGGCGCGGAGCTCGGGACTGAGGAAGGACAACCGTCCCAGGTCGGGGCGGTACCCCGTCGCGCTGATCACGTGGTCCACCGACAGTGTGCTGGTCTCGCTGCCCCGACGCAGCCCGAGTCGCACCCGGTCCCCCGTCGGATCCGCCCATTCCACTTCACGCTGGAGCAGCATGGGAATCTTTCCGTCCACCCTGTCCCGCAGCCACCACGCACCGGCGGGGCCGAGCGCGGTACGGGCCAGTCTCACCCTGGTGGCGGGCGGCAGGAACCGGAACAACTCGGGGTGTTCGGAGTAGAACCAGGTGGCCCATCCGGTTCCCAGGCCGGCCTCGGGTTCGCGGAGCCTGCTGCGCAGGCTGCGTTCCTCGGCCGGAGGAAGTCCGTTCCAGGCGATCCGCCCGCGCCGGGCGACGATCCGCACCGAGGCTCCCGACTCGCGCAGCAGGGCCGCGGTCTCCAACGCGGACTGTCCCGCTCCCAGAACCGCCACCTCGCGGTCCCGGAACACCCCCAGATCCACGTGGGCACTGGCGTGCGAGGACAGGTGGGCGGGCAGTTCGGCCAGCACGTCCGGCATCCGCACGAAGTGCTCCACCCCGGTGGCGACCACCACGTTCCGCGCGCTCGCCGTACGACCGTCCGTCAGTTCGAGTTCGTAGCGGTCCCCGGTCCGACGGAGCCGGTCGACGAGCACCTGCTCCACGTCGGGGGCGTGGTTGCGCTCGAACCACGTGCCGTACTCCAGGAAGGTGTCCAGCGAGACCGGAACACCGATGTGGGCGTAGACCCGACCGGTCTCCCGGCAGAAGGTCTCCAGCGTGTGACTGGCATGGGGGTCCGAGAGGCTGCAGGCGAAGCCCTGGGACTTCAGGTACATGCCCCGTGGCATGGCGGTGCGCCACAGGTTCAGCGGCACCCCGAACTGGCGATGGCTGACGCCGGCGGCACGCAGGTGTGCGGCCAGCGACAGGCCGTACGGCCCGGCGCCGACGACGGCGACGTCCACTGTCTCGTTCATCCTCGGACCCCCTCGACTCGGTGTTCTTCCTGTCCGACCCGTTGCCCCGAGGACACCGGTCCCCGGGGTGTCGCCCGTGCCCGACGGAATCGCGGTGGACGTCCCCGCCTCTGCCGACTCGGGAACGGAACACGCCGGGTCAACGCGCGCCATCCCATACGCAGGCACATCAACCCGAACGGCAGGAGGTCGTCGCGCGCGAACCAGGCCCTCTCCTCGGCCCGCCACAGTGGGGAGAGCCGTTCACGGAGCGGGGGGCCGTCGGCACCGCGGTCGGCGAGCGCGACCAGCGGGTCGTAGTTCTCCACGACGAAGCGCCGGTCGGTTCCCTCCAGCCTCGGGAGAGGCTGCCCGGTCAGATCCAGATAGGTGACGGTGGCCAGGTCCAGGCCGGACTCGTCACTGAACAACCTGAACTGGGCCCCCAGCCGGGGGTTGCAGTCCAGCAGCTTGTAACACCCGTCACGCGGGTCCCGGCGCCAGTCCATGTCCACCGGACCGCGGTAGCCCGTGTCGTGGAGCAACGCCGCGGCCGAACGTGCGAGCTCCGGGTTGTTCGCCCAACGTCCACAACTCGTCAGCCCGGCTCCGGCAGGGTACGAGCGCTCCTTCACACCGGTGCAACCCACGATCTCGTCGGTGTGGACCCCCCGATAGCCGTGGAAGAACCAGTCCCGCGCGGAACGCTCGTGCCCGCTGTCGGGGAGGAACTCCTGCAGCAGGAGTGGCTGTCCGGCTCGTTCGAACAGCTCCCGCAGGCGGTCGAGGTCGTTCACCACGCTCGTACTCGGAGGACGGGGACGTCCGCGGGCCCGCCACGGCGTGGTCAGCTTGACCACCAGGGGCCAACCGACCTCGGCCGCGAAGGAGCGGGCCGCCGACCAGGTGGACACCGTCTCCGTCACGGGGGTCGGGATCCCGTACTGGGCGCACAACTCGGACAACGAGTCCTTGCCCGCCATCCTGCGGGGCAGACCGCCGGGCGAACCGGGGAACAGCAGTTCCGGCGGGACCCGCTCGGAGTGCTCGGCCAGCAGAATGGCTCCGGCGTCGTCGGTGGGGATGACCACGGTGGGACGTCCGAGGTGGCGCGCGATCCGACTCAGGCCGTCGAGCACCTCCTCGGCGGAGGCAGTGGCGGCCCGCCAGCGCCAGTAGCCACGCAGGTAACGCGAACCGGCGGCGGGAACGAACCGGCTCTCGCACACCGCGTGGACGGGCACACCGAGGCGCCCCAGACTCCGGATCACCCCCAGACCACCGTGGTGGAGCGGATTGTCGTCCAGTTTGAACACCAGAGCCGGCGAGCTCGTGTCCATACCGGCGGGCGTGGTCGGGCGGTCTTCCTCACGGACGAACACGGCGCCTCCTCACAACAGCCGACGGTGCGGGACCCGGTCGAACAGGTAGGTGGCGTCCAGCACCAGCGGGTAATCGATTACCCAGTCGTAGTCGACTCCGGGGTGCAGCGTGTGCACCACCACCAGATCCCACCGCTGCTCTTCCGGACGCTCGGTGTCGACCAGCTCGGTGCCGTCCTCCAGCTCGACCCGGGGAACCAGGGGGTCGTGGTAGGCGACCTCGGCTCCCGAGGCCCGCAGCCCGCCCAGGATCGGCAGGGCGGGGGACTCCCGCAGGTCCCCCACTCCGGCCTTGTAGCTGACCCCGATCACCAGCACCCGCGAGTTCGGCGTCGCCACACCGTGCTCCCGCAGCAGCTCCGTGGCACGCCGCACCACCTGGTGTGGTCGCTGCCGGATCGCCCGCATCACCTGTTCCAGCAGCGGCGCCTCCGCCCGCCGCTCCCGCAGCTGCCACAGCAGGTAGTACGGATCGCAGGGGATACAGTGTCCCCCCACCCCCGGGCCGGGGAACCCCCCGAGGAACCCGTAGGGCTTGGTCCCCGCGGCCAGGGTCACCTCGATGGGGTCCAGTTCCAACCCCCGACAGACCTCGGCGAACTCGTTGGCCACCGCCAGCGTCACGGCACGGAACACGTTCTCGTACAGCTTGGTCAGCTCCGCCGCCTCCGGCGAGCTCACCAGGAACACGGAGCGGGTGACACAGCTGATCACGCTCGCGGCCCGCTTGGCACAGCTCTCGGTGATCCCGCCCAGCACCCGAGGGGTGTCCTGCTGCCGGTGGTCCGGGTTGCCCGGGTCGATGCGTTCGGCGCTGAAGGCCACGTACACGTCGTCGCCGGGCGTGAAACCACGCCGTCGCAGCGGTTCGGCGACCAGCTCCCGGGTGGTTCCCACATAGCTCGTCGAGGTGAGGACGACGGTCTGCCCGGCACGCATGTGCTCGACGACCCCCAGGCACGCCTCGCGCAGGGCTCCCAGGTCCGGCGTGTTGTCCGCTCCGACCGGTGTGGGAACGCAGATGACCACGGCCTCGACCGAGCCGATGAGCGAACTGTCCGAACTCACCCGGATGTCACCGCTCTCCAGGCCCGCGCGCAGCCGCCGCCGGTCGGACTCGGCCAGGTCGACCTCTCCCCGCCGGATGTTCTCCAGACGGTCGGGGCTGACGTCGACACCGACCACCCGGACGTGCTGTGTGTGGAACTCCACGGCGGTCGGCAGCCCCACGTAGCCGAGTCCGACCACCGCCACCGACTCCGGTGTCACCGCGGACGCCGAGGGACCGGACTCCACGGCGGAATAGCTCACCAACCTGTCGGCGAACTCGTACTCTCGACCGTTGACCGCCAACGACAGCGGAAAACCCTCCACGATCCCTCCCCGGAGCAGACGGTGTTTCCGGACATCCGGGTCGACGGTGACACTCTTGTCGGCGGGAACGCCTCATACACCGTGGGGAGAATGTCTACCCACTCGGAGGGACCCGGACTCCCGCAGTGCGGCCCGCCACCGCTTCATCTCCAGCCGGGGCCCGTTGTCACGGTCGCCCACGTAGATCCGGGGCAGGGTGAACAGCCCTCCCCGGTGCGGGGGGCGGACCGCGCAGGCGTAGGAGTAACCGGCGGCCCGCACCTCCTGCTCGGTCGCCGTGTCGAGGTCACCGTAGGGGTAGCAGAAACCGCTCACTTCGTCCTGCACCAGTTCCTCGAGCTCGGCACGGCTGCGGTGGATCTCCTCGACCGCCTCGTGGCGGGGCAGGGTGGACAGCCGCCGGTGCAGCAACCCGTGCGAGCCCACCTCCATGCCCCGGGCCGCCACGCACCGGACCTGCTCCGCCGTCATCAGCGGTTTGGTCGGCCCGTCCCCGTCCCACCCGTTGTGCCCACCGAGCCGTCCGGCCAGTACGAACACGGTGGCGGTGAAACCGTGCCTGCGCAACAGCTCGACCACGGTGGTTTCGAAGTCGACATAGCCGTCGTCGAAGGTCAGGCCGACCAGGCCACGCGCGTCACCCGCGCGGTGGGCCCGCAGCAGATGCCCGACTCCGACCCCGGTCCACCCCCGCAGCCGGAGCCAGCGCAGCTGACGTGCGAAACGTGCGGGACGCACGGTCACGTTGTAGGGATCGCTGTCGTACTCGGCCACCGAGTGGTACATCAGCACCGGAGGCAGGGACCGGCTGATGTGCTGTTCCTCGACGGTTTCCGGATCGGTCATGCTCACCCCCCGGGACGTCTGCCCGGGGAGCATAGAGCGGACACACCCGCGACGGATCCGACACCGTCGGTAGTTCCGCTACCTCAGATTGTCCAGGTGTTGTTGCCGGTGAGCAGTTTCTGCAGGTCGGCTGGTTTGCGCTCCGCCGCCTCGGTCAACTGGGCCCGTACCTGGTCGTCGTAGGTCGGCCGGGAGACGGCCCGGAATATTCCGGTGACCGTGGGGTCGAGGTGCTGCCCCCCGAGCCGGGAGAGCGCGAAGGCGTGGCTGGTGTCCTCGCGATGGGCGTCGTGGACCACGACCTCGCTCTCGTCGACCTCGGCCAGCTTCGCGACCCGGAGTTCACCATTGTCGTCGCGGACGACACCGTAGCGCTCGTCCTCCGGGCCGAAGGTGACGGGCTGGCCGTGGTGCACCTGGATGAGCCTGCGCTGCTTCTCCTCCGCGTCCTTGAGGACGTCGAAGGCCCCGTCATTGAAGATCGGGCAGTTCTGGTAGATCTCGACCAGCGAGGAACCCCGGTGCGCCGCGGCGGCCCGCAGGGTATCGGTCAGGTGCGCACGGTCGGAGTCCAGGGTGCGGGCCACGAAACTGGCCTCGGCTCCGAGGGCGAGCGAGACCGGGTTGAACGGGGTGTCCAGCGAACCGACCGGCGTGGACTTGGTGACCATGCCCTGGTCGGAGGTCGGCGAGTACTGTCCCTTGGTCAACCCGTAGATGCGGTTGTTGAACAACAGCACGGTGATGTTGACGTTGCGGCGCAACGCGTGGATGAGGTGGTTGCCACCGATGGACAGCCCGTCGCCGTCCCCGGTGACCACCCACACGTTGAGGTCCGGACGCGTGGTGGCCAGCCCGGTGGCGATGGTGGGGGCACGGCCGTGGATGGAGTGCATCCCGTAGGTGTTCATGTAGTAGGGGAACCTGGCCGAGCAGCCGATTCCGGAGACGAACACCGTGTTCTCGCGGGGAATGCCCAGTTCGGGCAGGAAACCGCGCACCGCGGCCAACACCGCGTAGTCCCCGCAGCCGGGGCACCAGCGAACCTCCTGGTCGCTGGTGAAGTCCTTGGTCGACAGTTCCTGCCCGCCCGCCGGAACACCGGCCAGACCATCCACCGCGGGAAACCCTAGATCCGTCGTCACAGCTCGCTCCCCTGCACCACGTCGGACAGCACCTTCTCCAACTCCTCGGCCTGGAACGGCAGCCCGGCCACCTTCGTGTAGGACCGGGCGTCCACCAGGTAACGCGACCGCAGCAGCATGGCCAGCTGTCCGGTGTTCATCTCCGGCACGATCACCCGGTCGTAACCGCGCAGTACCTCACCCAGGTTGGACGGCATCGGGTTCAGATACCTCAGGTGTGCCTGGGCGATCTCCATGCCCTGCTGGCGCACCCTGCGGCAGGCCGCACCGATGGGCCCGTAGGAGGACCCCCAACCCAGCACCAGCACGCGCGCCTGCCCGCTCGGGTCGTCCACCTCCACGTCGGGCACCTCGACGCCGTCGATCTTGCGCTGGCGCAGCCGCACCATGGCGTCGTGGTTGTCCGGGTCGTAGGAGATGCTGCCCTTGCCGTCGACCTTCTCCAGCCCGCCGACCCGGTGCTCCAGACCGGGAGTGCCGGGGATCGCCCACTGTCGGGCCAGTGTCTCCGGATCCCGCACGTACGGCCAGAACTCCCCCGAACCGTCGGAGGCGTTCGGCTCGGTGGCGAACGTGACCCGCAGGTCGGGCAGCTGCTCCACGTCCGGGATCAACCACGGTTCGGAGCCGTTGGCGGTGGCCCCGTCGGACAGCAGCAGCACCGGTGTGCGGTAGGTCAGCGCGATCCGCGCCGCCTCCAGGGCGATGTCGAAGCAGTCCGCCGGGGAACGCGGTGCCACCACGGCCACCGGGGACTCGCCGTTACGGCCGTACAGGGCCTGCAACAGGTCGGCCTGTTCGGTCTTGGTCGGAAGTCCGGTGGACGGGCCACCGCGTTGGATGTCGCACACCAGCAGTGGAAGCTCCAGTGCCACGGCCAGCCCGATCGTCTCCGACTTCAGCGCCAGCCCCGGGCCGGAGGTCGTGGTCACTCCCAGGGAACCACCGAAGGAGGCCCCCAGGGCCGCTCCCACTCCCGCGATCTCGTCCTCGGCCTGGAAGGTGGTCACCCCGAAGTTCTTGTGTCTGGCCATCTCGTGCAGCACGTCCGAGGCCGGGGTGATCGGGTAGCTGCCCAGGAACACCGGGAGTTCGCTGCGCCAGCCCGCACTCACCAGGCCGTAGGCCAGCGCCTGGTTGCCCGTGACCTGGCGGTAGGTCCCCCGGGGCAGACTGGCCGGAGCCACCTCGTAGGAGACCGCGAACGACTCGGTGGTCTCCCCGTAGTTCCACCCGGCCCGGAAGGCCAGCACGTTGGCCTCGGCCACCTGGGGCTTGCTCGCGAACTTCTCCCGCAGGAACCGCTCGGTGTCCTCGGTGGGCCGGGAGTACATCCACGACAGCAGCCCGAGCGCGAACATGTTCTTGCAGCGCTCGGCCTCCTTGCGGGTCAGCCCCGTCTCGGCCACCGCCCCCTTGGTCAGCTCACTCATCGCCACCGGGTGCACCGTGAAGCGCTCCAGCTCCCCGGATTCCAGTGGCGAGGTCTCGTAGCCCACCTTCTTCAGGTTGCGCTTGGTGAACTCGTCGGTGTTGACCACCACCGTGGCCCCGTCGGGGAGGTCCCCGAGGTTGGCCTTCAACGCCGCCGGGTTCATCGCCACCAGCACGTCGGGACGGTCCCCGGGGGTGAGGATGTCGTAGTCGGCGAAGTGCAGTTGGAAGCTGGACACGCCGGGCAACGTGCCCGCGGGGGCCCGGATCTCGGCGGGGTAGTTCGGCAGCGTCGCCAGGTCGTTGCCGAACGCCGCGGCCTCCGAGGTGAAACGGTCACCGGTCAACTGCATACCGTCACCGGAATCCCCGGCGAACCGGATCACGACGCGATTGGCCTTACGACGCGTCTCCGTCCGTTCCTCGGGTCGATGTCCGTTCGTCGCCACCACTTGACCAGTTCCCCTTCACCGTGCGGGACGGCGCACCCCTGGCGTGGCCCGCTCGTCCGCTGCCGCTGTTCGTACCGTGGACCGCGTCCGGCGATCAAGCCGCAACCGCACGCGACATACTCACGGTACGCCGATTCGGGTGGTCGACGCATTCCTCCCCTCAGTCGTGATTCGGGGAAACCACGCTTCCGCCCTTCTCCCGCGACGGAACACGGAAAGCGACGAACAACACCGCACCACGGAGACGACAACACGGAGGAATCGACACGAAAAACGGATCGGTCACGGATTCTTCCTTTTCGTGAACCGGCCCCGTCCCACACGGTTCCGCACCGCCCGTCGCACGTTCCCCGGCAGGAACCGTCCGGCACGCCCCGGCGGCGGTCCTCGCCCCGCAGGCGCCTGCGCCGGGGGATCTCCGGCTCACCCTCCCCCGGCGCCTCCGGAACGAACCTCCTCCCCTTCGAGAGGAGACGCCCCCGCGGCCGCACCCCTCCTTTCTCGGAAGAACCGGCCGGACTCGTTCCTCCCGGTTTCACCCGAAAACACGACGAACGACACACGCGGTGGAGAATCCTCTTCCGAACGGCGGAAAGAAAAATCTCCCGCACCGGGAAAACACCGGATGTGACATCGGCCATATCTTCCCGGATCCCTTCCCCGCGAGCCCGAAGAGGCGGAATCACCCCCCGCACGAACCCCACACTTCCCAGCATGCGGGAAAAACGGGGTGTCCTTCGGAGTCACTCCCGTTCGCCGAGCACCACCCCGTCGCAGAAGATCCGGGTGTAGTGCTCGGCGATGGCCCGCGCGCTCGTCCGCCCGGTGGGGTTGTACCACCGCACGGCGGAGGAGACCGAGTCCCTGATGAGGCGATGCGCCAGCCCGGGGTTGAGCTCCGGACGGAAGACCCCACGACGCTGGCCGTCACGCAGCACCCGCACCCAGATGCGCTCGAACTCCCTGTCGGCCCTGCCCAGGTACTCGAACGTGGCGAAGCCCGCCAGGTAGTCCCCCTCGTGGTGCAGGATCGCCATGGCCCGGCGGTGCCTGGGCAACGCGGCGAAGGAGACCCTGATCAGTCCGGTCAGCTCCTGGCGCGGGTCACCCCCTTCCTCGGTCACCCGCCGGAAGGCGGCCAACTGGGCACCGAGGTAGGAACGCAGGATCTCGTCGACCATCTCCTCCTTGGAGGCGAAGTGATGGTAGAGGCTGCCGGAGAGGATGCCCGCCTGCTCGGCTATCTCCCGGACCGTCGTGGCCGTGAAACCCTGTTCGGCGAACAACCGGGCGGCGATGGACAGCAACTGTGCTCTGCGCCCGGAACCGCTCCTCGGTTCCTCCGGAAGTGGTTCGACCCGTTCACGCCCGTTCATCCGTCCCATTGTCGGCCACCACACTCGCCCCGGCAGGCTTGCGAACACGCCCCGGGCACCTCCGCACCGGGATCACCACGGGTCCTTTCCCCCATCCGGACTCTGGCACGATCAGATCCGCCACTCGACCGAGGGAGGAACCGTGTCCGTGTCCGTGACGACCAGCTCGGAGGAGGGGGCCTTCCCACGGAGGGACGGCCGGACGACCACGTTCGCCCGCACCCCGGTGCTGGCTCTGGCCGGCGCCACGGGGACACTGTTGCTGCTGCTCAGCGGACGTTACGGCTATCTCTCCGACGAGCTGTACTTCCTCGCGGCGGGCAAGTACCACCTGGACTGGGGCTACATGGACCAGCAACCGCTGGTGCCGCTGCTGGCCCGCTGGTCCGACGAGGTCTTCCCCGACTCCCTGGTGGCGCTTCGCGTGCTGCCCGCCCTGGTCACGATGGCCGGGATCGTGGTCACCGCCCTGATCGCCCGGGAGCTCGGCGGCGACCACCGCGCGCAGACCCTGGCCGCCGCGGCCTACGCGCTGTCCCCCTGGTTGCTGCTCAGCGGGCACTGGCTCGCCGCGGCCACCCTCGCACCGTTGGAATGGGGGGTGGTGCTGTGGCTGCTCACCCGCTGGGTCCGGCTGTGTTCACTCGGATCTCCCCGGGACCGGCTGCTGTGGGCGGCCGCGCTCGTGGTCGCCGTGGGTGTGCAGACGAAGTTCCAGGTGGTCGTGCTCTGCGTGATGTTCCTGCTGGGAGTGGCCGTGGCGGGTCCCCACCGGTTGCTGACCAGGCCCGCACTGTGGTTCGGCGGGCTGGGGGTGCTGGTGACCGCGCTGCCGACGCTGGTGTGGCAGCACCGCAACGGCTGGCCCGCCGTGGACATGGGCACCGTGGTGGCTTCCGAGACCGACAGGTGGCTGTTCCTGCCCAACGCGCTGTTGTTCTCCGGTGTGCTCGTCGGTGCGGTGCTGTGCTGCTACGGGCTCTGGGTCCTGCTGCGCCGCCCGGAGTTCACCGAGTACCGCTGCCTGGGATGGACCGTGGTGGGCACTGTCGGGTTCTTCCTGGTGGTCAGCGGCAGGCCGAACTACCCGGCCGGGCTGTTCGGGCTGGTGTTCGCCGCCGCGGCGGTCGGTCTGCAACAGCGCGGACGAACACGGGGCACCGCCTTCGGATGGCTCGCCGGAGTGGCCTACCCGGTTTCGGCGCTGCTTCCGCTGGCGATGTTGCCGATCTATCCCCTGTCCTTCCTGGCCGAGCATCCGGAGATCGTCAACTACAGCCGCATGTACGAAACCGGCTGGAACGAACTCGCCCACACCACTGCCGAGGCCTACGCCGAGCTGCCCGAGTCGCTGCGCGAGGACACCGTGATCGTCGGTTCGACCTATCCGATAGCCGCGGCGCTGGACGTGCACGGACGGGAACTGGGACTGCCCGGGGTCTACAGCCCGCACCGGGGGTACTGGTTCTTCGGCCAACCCCCGGACTCGGCGCGGGCCATGCTCTACGTGGGCGGGAGGGACGCGATCACGCACCACTTCGGACAGCGACGGCAGCTGGACACCGTGCCCAGCAGACACGGGGTGGTCAACATCGCGCGCGGGGTGCCGGTGACGCTCTACACGCAACCGAGGGTGAGCTGGTCCGAGCTGTGGCCCCGGGTCAGAACCCTCTGAGAACCCGATCCCGCGGAGCTCGTCCCGCCCGCCACACACAGCGACGTTCCCGCCGGGCACCGCCGCTTCGGCTGCCGGTGCCGGGCTGGGCACCTAGCCCCGGAGGACGGGTCTGCGGCAGACGTAGACCCGGGCGGGTGGAACGTTGCGCCACACCGTGCGCGAGGTGATCACCTCGTCGAAGAGTTCCCCGAGACGGTGGCGGAACAACCGGGCCCCCCGCAGCCCGAGCGCATGGGCGTAGGCGATCGTGGTGAATCCTCCGCCGGGGGCCAGCACCCCGCCCACCTCACGCAGCACACGTCGTTGGGACTCCGCGTCGAAAAGCGACCAGGGCAGACCGCTGACCACGGCGTCGACCGAGTGGATGCCCACCCCGGCCAGCAGCTCCCCCAGACGCTCGGCGTCCCCCTCCAGCACTTCCAGGCCGGGGTGGGTGGCACGCAGGTGCTCGCACATACCGGGGTCGATCTCGACGGCGACGTGTCTTCCCCCCTCGGGAACCCGTTGTGCGATCGCCCCGCTGAGCGCTCCGGTTCCCGGGCCGAGTTCGACGACGACCGGCCGCTCGGTGCTCGGCACCACCGCGGCCATCTCCCTGGCCAGGACCGGGGAGCTGGGCAACACCGCGCCGACGGTGGAGGGTTCCCGAACCGCTCTGGTCACGAAGGTGCGGTACTCGGTGAACAGGGAGTTCACCCGCGAAGCCGCGCCGTCGGAGCTGCCGGTTCGGGGGTGTCGCGGGGACTGTGATCGTGTCAACACTGGCCTTCCGGTCGGGTGCTGCCCGGGCGCACGACCGCTCCTCGCCCCGGTCACGGGACTCGGGGCGGGCGGTCCCGGGCTCGGTCCGCTTCCGGGAACCGTGACGGGTTCCGTCACGGTCTTCCCGGTTTCAGCCTATCCGTGCCCGCCCCGGAGGCCACGGACACCCGGTGGGCGGGCTCACCCGTTCAGCAGGAGACACGCAGGGCTTCGAGCAGAACGCGCGCTCCCTGTCTGGCCTCCTGCTCGGTCAGGCTCAGCGGCGGAGCGATCCGCAGCACGTTGCCCTCGAGTCCGCCCTTGCCGATCAACAGTCCCCGGGCACGAGCCTGTTCGGTCGTCTCGGCGGCGAGTTCCGGAGCCGGGGAACCGTCGGAACGCAGCAGCTCCACACCGAGCATCAGGCCCCTTCCCCGTATCTCGCCCACGGCGGGAAGTGCCTCGGCCTCGGACAGCTCGGCGCGCAGCACCGCTCCCACCTCGCGGGCGTTGCCCCGCAGATCGTTGCGCAGGTGGTGTTCCAGGTTGGCGAGGGCACCCGCGGCGGTCAGCGGGCTGCCACCGAAGGTGGAGATCGAGTTTCCCTCCAGGGACTCCATCACCTCGGCCCGGGCGACCACCCCCGCTATGGGCAGTCCGTTGCCGACCCCCTTGGCGAAGGTGATCATGTCGGGCGGGCCGTTGTCGGCGTGGGCCTGCCACCCCCAGAAGTGCTCACCGGTACGTCCCCACCCGGTCTGTACCTCGTCGCTGATCCACAGGATGCCGTGCCGGTCGAGTACTTCCCGGAAACGGGCGAACATCCCGTCCGGAGGGGCGGTGAAACCGCCGACTCCCTGGATCGGCTCGGCGATCAGGCAGGCGACGTTCCCGTGCAGCTGGGCCAGCACGTCCTCGAGGTCGTTCACACAGGCAGCGGTGAACTCCGCGTCGTCGAGCCCGGCGAAGGGGGTTCCCCTCCGGCGGCTGCCGTGCACGTAACTCGTCTGCACCGGAGAAAGGCTGCTCGGCGACCAGGCACGGTTGCCCGTGACGGACAACGAGGAGAACGAGCGACCGTGGTAGCTGTTGCGCAGCGCCAGGATCTGGTTGGAGCAGCGGTGGGCGGTGGCCAGCAGCAGGGCGGTGTCGTTGGCCTCCGTGCCGCTGGTGGTGAAGAAGACGCGGGGATCCTCGATGCCGGAGAGTTCTGCGATCCGTTCGGCCAGTTCGACCATCGGCCGGTTCAGGTAGAGCGTCGAGGAGTGCAGGATACGACCCGCCTGGGCGGCCACCGCCTCGGTCACCTCGGGGACGGCGTGGCCGGTCATGGTGGTCAGGATCCCGCCGAAGAAGTCGAGGTAGTTGTTGCCCTCGGCGTCCCGGACGTGTCTGCCGGAGCCGCTCACGATGTCGATCGGTTCGGAGTACAGCGTGTCGAGCCAGGACGGCAGTACCGCCGCGCGCCGCCGCGCCAGACTCGCGTGCTCGCCCTTCCCGTGGTCGGAATCCTCGCTCATCGTCCGCCTTCCCGCCGTGTTCCCGTCCGCCGTCGGCGTGGCCGCCGCTCACGCGGATCCCGAACCTAGGAGGTGATCGCGGCCGGTGCAATACGCCCTCCCGTCCGGGTTCGGGCGGGCCGCTCACGGGGAGTGGAGGCCGTGTGCCCCGTCCGAGGGGCCCACGACCCCACCCGCACCGGACCCGGCGGGTGAGGGGATCACTCCCACCCCCGCCGTCTGCGCGCCTCGTCACGGGCTGTTCTACGCAGGTCCCGGTAGATGGCCCTGGTCTCCCGACCGATGCCCGGCGGGTAGCCGTGTTTGATCAACCGGTGTTCGTTGGTTTCCACCATCGCGCTCGCCGAGTAGAACAGGCCCACGAGCAGTCCCAGGACGATCGAGCTCAGCCGGATGTGGAGCGGGCCGGGCAACAGCAGCACCACGACACAGAACGGGGCGAGCTGGGTCAGGGCGCGCAGGAAGTGGCGCAGCACCCAGGTCCGGCAGGTGACGTCGTGCAGCACCCACTCGGACAGGTGCGCGGGTAGTTTGCCGCCGAACGTGTACCAGACCCACTGGAGAGCGTTGGGTCTGCGTGTGCCCATCACTGCGACCATAGCTCCCATCACGGCGCAGCGTAGTCCTCGTCGCGCCCATCCGGGGGTGGTACCCACCCCCGCTGCGAGGGGCGTTCCGCCGTGGTGTAGGCTGATCACAGTTCACAAGGAAAGAGCGCGAACGGGACGTGGCGCAGCTTGGTAGCGCACCTGACTGGGGGTCAGGGGGTCGTGGGTTCGAATCCCGCCGTCCCGACCGATGGCGAAGCCCGTCGTGCCGTGTGCGGACGAGAACACGGTTCGGCGGGTTTTTTCCTGTGCTCCCCGTGAGGGACCGGCCGGCTCACACCGACGGCCACGGTCCGTCACGGATGTCGGGTCGTGCGCACGCCCTCCGGCCGGCCTCCGTACGGGCTCCTCGGCGCCTTCCGGCGGGTTCGCACCGGGTCCTCCTGAGACCGAATCCGGGTGAATGCGCTCGCCTTCCCTTTCGAACACACCCAATAAAACGAGCTTTTTTCATATACATCGAACGGACAAAGTACTCACCCAAACAGGTGATTAAGTTCGTGGCACGCCCCCCACTAGAGTGATTACTCATCAGTAGCACGAAAGCGGTGCGGATCGGAAAGAGTTTTCGCGAGCCCCTTCCGAAAGGGAGTGTCATGACGAAGGCGATGAACAGCACCGAGAGCACACGGCTGTGGGCGGCGCTCCCCGACGACCTGGCACCACTGCTGCGCCCGGAAATTCCCAGTCTCGCCAACCAGATCCTGAGCGAGATCCAACGTCGCATTCCGGAATACGCCCGACCACTGGACCGACATTACGTCCACGCGATCAGACGGGGAATCGAGGAGGCCCTCAGCCGGTTCGTCGAACGCATCGCGGACCCGAGCACACCGTTGAACCGCTGCGCCGACGTGCACCGCGCGCTCGGCAAGGCGGAGATGCGCGAAGGGCGCAGCCTGGACAGCCTCCAGGCCGCCTACCGACTCGGTGCCAGACTGGCCTGGCGCCGAGTCGCCCACCTGAGCGAGAGAGTCCGCATCCCACCCCGGACCACGCTGCTGCTGGGCGAAGCCATCTTCGCCCACATCGACGAGCTCACCGCCCTGTCCGTGGAAGGCTACGCCGCCGCCCAGGCCCGCGCGGCGGGCACGATGGCCCGCCGCCGCAGACGTCTGCTCGAACTGCTCGTGTCCGAACCGCGTCCCCCGGCCGGAAGCATCCAGGAGGCGGCCACGAGCGCGCAGTGGAAACTTCCCGACAAGGTGACCGTGGCGGCACTGGAACAGTACGAACGGACCCAGCCGAGCACCAGTAATCCGCTGTCCGGCTGGAACGCGCTGGTGGACCTGGAATGCGGCGAGCCGCACCTGCTCGTTCCCAGCGACCACGACGAACCGGAACGGATCGACTGGTCGAAGGAACTCGCCGGATGGCGGGTGGTGCTGGGCTCTCCCGTCCCCCTCGACCAGGCGAACAGGTCGCTGCGCTGGTGCCGCCGGCTCATGGAACTGATCCGTTCGGGAATGTGGCCGGACAGACACGTCAACCACTGCCACGACGATCTCTCCAGCATCCTGCTGTTGCAGGACGAACAGCTGATCAAGGAACTCGCCAGACGCAGGCTGGCCCCACTGGCGACGCTGCGTCCCAAGCAACGCGCCCGCCTGGCCGCCACCCTGCTGAGCTGGTTGCAGACCCGGGGCGGGGCTCCTGAGGTCGCCCAACGGCTGCGGGTGCACCCACAGACCGTCCGCTACCGGTTACGTCAGCTCGACGAACTGTTCGGGGCGGCGCTGCACGACCCCGAATCACGTTTCGACATGGAAATCGTGCTGCGTGCCTCCCACATGCTCACCGGCGACCACGACGAACCCCTGGAGTGGCTGGCCGAGTGATCCGCCCTCCTGCCGGGCCGCGAAGGACGGGGCGGACACAGCCGGGGAGACACCACGGTCACAGCGGCATCGTACTGTGTTTCCTCGGCGGGCCCTCCTCACGTTTGGTCTCCAGCATCTCCAGGGAGGTGGCCAGTCTCTGCCTGGTCCACGAGGGTCTGATCACCGCGTCCACGTACCCGCGGCGCGCCGCCGCGTAGGGGTTGGCGAACTCCTCGCGGTACTCCGCCAGGAGCTTGGCCCGGACCTTGTCCACCGAACCGTTGGCCGCCGCCTCGGCCAGTTCCTCTCGGTAGAGCAGCTCGACCGCCCCCTCGGCACCCATGACGGCGATCTCCGAGGTGGGCCAGGCGAGGTTCACGTCGGCCCCCAGGTGTTTGGAGCCCATCACCGCGTAGCCACCTCCGTACGCCTTCCTGGTGACCACGGTCAGTTTGGGCACGGTGGCCTCCGAATAGGCGTAGATCAGTTTGGCCCCACGCCTGATGACGCCCCGACGTTCCTGGGAGCTTCCCGGCAGGTACCCGGGAACGTCCACGAAGGTCAGCACCGGGATGTTGAACGCGTCGCAGAAACGCACGAACCGGGCCGCCTTCTCGCTGGCGTCGATGTCCAGGATCCCGGACTGGTGCATCGGCTGGTTGGCCACCACCCCCACGCTGCGCCCCCGCAGACGTCCGAAACCGCACAGCACGTTCGGTGCCAGGGCGGACTGGACCTCCAACAGCTCGCCCTCGTCCAACACCGCCCCGAGTACCCGGAGCATGTCGTAGGAACGGTGTGCCGAGTCCGGAACGAGGGTGTCCAGCTCGCTCGCGGGTAGCGCGGCCTCCGTCTCGGCGAACTCCGGGGGAGCCTGGAGGTTGTTGTCCGGCAGGAACGTCAACAACGTCCGCACCCAGTCGAGGGCGTCCTCCTCGTCCGCGGCGACGTAGTGCACGTTGCCCGCCAACGAGGCGTTGACGCCGGCACCGCCGAGTTCCTCGGCGCTGATCTCCTCGCCGGTGACGGAGCGAACCACCTCGGGACCGGTGACGAACATGCGCGAGGTGCGATCCACCATGACGGTGAAGTCGGTCAACGCCGGAGTGTAGACCGCTCCCCCGGCACACGGGCCCATGACCACGGAGATCTGGGGGACCACCCCCGAGGCCCGGGAATTGCGCCGTGCCACCTCGGCGTAGTAGGCCAGCGAGGTGACCCCCTCCTGGATCCGCGCCCCACCGGAGTCGTTGAGACCGATCAGCGGACAGCCGATCTTCAACGCCAGATCCAGGACCTTGACCACCTTCTCGCCGAAGGCCTCGCCCATGCTCCCACCGAACGTGCTGAAGTCGTGGGCGAACAGGCACACCTTCCGTCCGTCCACGGTGGCGTGACCGGTCACCACCCCGTCGCCGTAACGACGCTGCTCCTCGTCGAGACAGTCGCCGCCGTGCTGGACGAACTCGCCCGTCTCCACGAAGGACCCCCTGTCGACGAGCAGCTCCACCCGTTCCCGAGCGGTGTGCTTGCCACGCGGGTGCTGTTTCTGCCGCGCCCGCTGCTCGGTCCCGACCACGGCGGCTCGGTACCGCTGCTCGAACTCCGCCATGCGTCCCGCCGTGGTGTCCCGGAACTCCTCATCCACCACGGATCACTCCCCTTCCGGACGGTCCCCGTCACGGAGCAGCCCACGCAGGTGCTCGGCGATGTGCTCCACATGCGGCGGGTCGATCATCGAGAGGTGGTCGCCGGGAACCCGCACGACCTCCAGATCACCCGCGAACTCGTCCCACCCCAGCGTCGTGTCCGTACGCAGGTAGCGTGGATCCAGCTTGGTGGTGGTGTGCTCGGCCCGCTCCGCCCGGTAGAGCACCACCGGCCCGTCGTAACGACCCGGGCGGTAGCGTTCGGCGATGCGGGCGTCCACATAGGAGGTGTACTGGTGCCGCAGCACTCCCCTCCCGATCCCGGCCTCGGACTCCGCGAGCGCGTGCATCACGCGTTCCAGCTGTTCGGTCTCGTCCAGCTCGGCCAGCTCCTCCCGCGAGACCGGCAGCGACACCCCGTAGGTGTGTTCCACGTGGTCGACGAAGCGCTCGAAACGCCGGGTGACCAGCTCGTCCCGTGACTGCTCGGAGTCCGACGGCAGGATCGTGTCCACGAGCACCACGAGTTCCACCCGGTCACCGGCCGCCGTCAGCCTGCGCGCGGTCTCGAAGGCCAGACAGCCGCCGAAGGACCACCCACCCAGCCGGTAGGGCCCCTGCGGTTGGATCTCCCGGATCAGGCCGACGTACTCCTCGGCCTTGTCCTCCACGGTGTCGAAACGGTCCAGTCGTTCCAGGCCGTAGCAGGGCTGGTCCGGCCCGAGCCGTTCCGTGAGCGGCAGGTAGACGCTGGTGGGACCACCCGCCGGGTGGAACAGGAACAACGGCGTGGCACCACCCTCGGCGCGCAACCACCGAACGGGTCCCCGGACGCCCTCGAAACGTTGTCGGACCAGGTCGGCCATCCGTTCCACGGTCGGGTGTTCGAACAGTCCGGCGACCTCCTCGCCGAGCCGCTCGGCGACCGCGGCGGAGACCGTCTCCGCGGCGGAGGTGTCCCCGCCGGAGGCGAAGAAGTCCCGGTCCACGCCGATCTCGTCGACGTCGAGCGCCTCACGCCACAACCGGGCGATCCAGCGTTCCGTGGCATCCCGGGGGCCGATCACACGATCGGCACCGCCGGTGTTCTCCTCCACGGTCCGCGCACCGAGCCGCTCCGCGATGTGCCGGGCGAGATCGGCGGTACTGGCTCCCCGCAGCAGCAGGGTGGCGGGGACGGTGACCCCGAACTCGTTCTCCACGGCGTTGCGTGCCCGCATCGCCATCAACGAGTCGAAACCCAGTCCGGTCAGGGCGGTGTCGACGTCGAGACTTCCCGGTTCGGTACCGGAGACCCTCCCCAACAGCTCGCCCAGGCGCGTGGTGATCCCGCGCAGCGCCTGGTCGGGGTCCAGCCCGCGCAGGCGGTCGAGGTCGACCCCCGTGTGCTCCTCCGTCGAGGTGTCGAGCACCTCGCGGAAGAAGGGGCGTCGTGTCGCCTCGGGGAAACGCTCGGCCACCCGTGTCGCGTTCAGCCACGCCACACCGACCACCTCGTCCTCGGCGCCGAGCGCGGCCTCGAAGGCACGGACACCGGTCTCGGGGGCCAGGGGTGGAAGTACGTCGGAGAACGTCGCGCTGGCCCCGCCGACCCGTCCCCACGGACCCCACTGCACGCTGATCGCGGGCAGCCCCTGGGCACGCCGCCACCGCACCAGATCGTCCAACGCCCCGTTGGCCGCCGCGTAGGCGGCCTGCCCCGGGGACCCCAGCAGGGCCGCCGCCGAGGAGAAAACCGCCCACCAGTCCGGCCGGAGTGTCCTCGTGGCCTCGTGCAGCCGCAGCGCACCGTCCACTTTGACGCGCCACACCCGTTCCAGGGTCCGCTCGTCCAGGTCGGTGTAGGCCACGTCCTCGACCACTCCTGCCGCGTGCAACACCCCGCACAGCTCCGTCCGCCCCTCCGTGGCGGCTGCGACCAGCCGCTCGGCCACTGCCGGGGCGGCTATGTCGCCGTTGACCACGACGACCTCGGCGCCACGTTCCCGCAGACGGTCCATGTCCTCCCGCAGCTCCGGTGTGGGGGCGCCACGTCCGTTGAGCACCACGCGCCGCGCCCCCCGACGGACCAGTTCGCGGGCGAAGGTGTAACCGAGTCCTCCCAGCCCCCCAGTGATCACGTACGCCCCGTCCCGCACCGGCAACCCCTCGGGGGTGGGCGTGCGGGTCTCGCGACACAGCCTGCCCACCCGACGCCGCTGTCCTTCCCAGCGGACGTCGTCCTCCGGAGTGTCCGCACACAGTTCCCGGGCCAGGGAAAGCGCCGGGGTCTCCCGCGCTTCGAGGAGCGAGACGTGTTCTCCCGGGTGTTCGAAGGCCAGCACACGCACCAACGAGCGCAGCGCCGAGTGGTACTCCCCCGAGCCGAGGATCCAGAGCCGGACAGTGACACCGAAGCGTTCCCGCAACGCGGCGACCACCCCCGCCAGGCGCGGCAACCACCGTCCGGACGCCCCGATGGGGGAGTCCGACTCGTCGCCGTCCACGGCGACGAGGACCCCGCGCGGGGGATGCCCGGTCGTCGCGGCGAGTTCGTCCAGCGCCTCGGAGGGCACCTCCTCCCGGAGAGGGCCGCGCACCGAGACCCGCTGCCCGAGTTCACGCAGCCGTTCGGCCAGCTCGTCCGGCGCTCCGAACAGCAGCCAGCTTCCCGCACGTTCCTGCGGTTCCGGCTGTGGTTGCTCTCTCCAGCGGTGCAGCAGGAAGGCCTCGGAGCATTCGCGCGACACCGGAGTCGCCGCCACCCCCCGCGCCCGAACCTGTCCGATCTCGGCCACGGGGTGGTCCCGGTCGTCGGTCACCAGCAGTGAACCCCGCACCTCCCCGCTTCCGTCCGGTTCCTCCAGCCTGGAGTGGCACCTGATCCGGCCCGGTAGGGCATCGCGAACCCGGACCTCGGAGAAACGAACCGGAACGCACAGCTCCGTCTCCGCCAGCGGGCTCTCCGGCCCGAGACCGGCGGCCACCAGCGTCTGCAGGCATCCGTCCAACAGCGCCGGATGTGCCCGGAATCCCGCCGCCGACCCCGCCTCCGAGGGCAACGCCAGCTCGGCCACGGCCCGTCCCCCGCCGGCACGAACCGACTCCACCGGGCGGAAGGCCGGACCGTACTCCTGCCCCAGGGACCGCAGTCCGGAGTACAACTGCACGGCCTGCTCAGGCGGTCTTTCACACGTCGTCAGCCGGAGTCGTCCGTCCCCCGCGGAGACCCTGGCGGTGGCGTGGCGGATCCATCCCTCCTCGTGGGAACCGGAGTGGATGTCCACGGTCACCTCCTCCGCGCCGGGGACGGCACGGGTGGTCACGGGAACCTCGGTGTCGAGCACGAGCAGCTCGTCCAGTTCCAGTTCCCGCAGCGTCAGCTCCTGCGGAGCACGACGCGCGGCCGCGGCTGCCGCGACCAGCACCATCTCCACACAGGCCGTGCCGGGCAGCACTCCGGTGTCGTGCACACGGTGGTCCCCCAGCCACGGCAGGAACCGCGTTCCCACGTCACCACGCCAGACGATCCCACCGTCCGGCAGCTCGGCCCGCCGCCCGAGCAGGGGGTGCTCCCCGGACTCCCGCCGTGCTCCCCGCGCCGGGAACCAGAAACTCTCGTGGTGCCACGCGGTGGGGGGAAGTGCCACGTCCCGGACACGTCGCCGTGTGGGACGCGTGTCGACGTGACCACCGACCAGCAGCCGTGCGAGGTTCTCCCGGAAAGCCGTCACCTCGTCGTCGCGGTGGCAGCTGAAGGCGACCACGGGGGAACTCACCCCCGTCTCGGTGAGCGTTTCCTCCACTCCGCCCGAGACGATCGGATGGGGAGCCACCTCCAGGAAGGTGTCGAAACCGTCGGCGGCCGCCGCCCGCACGGCACGGTCCAGCCGCACCGGGTTGCGCAGGTTGCGCGCCCAGTAGGAGGCGTCGAAGGAGACCGGGTGGCGGGGGTCCTCCTCCGCCGTGCTGTACACGGGCACGCGGGCGGGAGACGGGGCCAGGTCTGCCAGCTCGGTGCGCAGCGGTTCCAGCAACGGATCGACCGCGCGGGTGTGCCCTGCCCCGGAGACGTCCAGTACCGTGGCCATCCGGTTCCGTCGCTGGAAGTGTTTCACGATCAGTTCGATCTCGTCCTCGGGTCCGGCGACGGTGCACCGGCGCGGGGAGGTGTGCACGGCCGCGGCCACGCCGGGAAACCATTCGGACAGGCTCTCGACCTCGGAGGGGGAGGCCTCCAGCACCGCCATCGCCCCGCCACCGACCGACTCCGTCTCCGCCAGGAGCCTGGTGCGGGTTTCCATGACCCGCAGTCCCGTCCGGTACCCCAACGCACCCGCCACCACAGCGGCGGAGACCTCGCCCATCGAGTGCCCGATGACGGCGGCCGGTTCCACACCGCGCCGACGCCACAGTTCCGCCAGGGCGACCTGGGTTCCGAACAGGGCCAACTGGACGTGGCGGAGCCCTTCCGGAACGCTTCCCTCGGAGAGCATCTCGTACAGCGAGAACCCCGCCGTTCTCCGGAAGTCCGCGTCGCGGTCGCCGAGAGACTCGGCGAGCTCCGGTTCCCGCCGCAACAGCTGTCGGCACATTCCCGGCCACTGCGAACCGTAACCGGAGAACACCCACACCGGCCCCCGCTCGGCCGCATCGGCCCGTCCGCGGATCACGGTCGCCGTGTCACGTCCCTCGGCCAGCGAACGCAGCCGCCGGACCAGTTCCCGCCGGTCGTCGGTGACCGCGGCGGCACGTTCCGCGTGGTGCTGGCGGTCGTGCAGCAGGGCCCCGGCCAGTTCCCCCGGCGGTGTCGCCTCGCCCGGGCCGTCGAGCCAGGTGGCCGTCCGTTCCGCCGTGGCCCGCAGTCTCCGTTCGTCGCTGCCGGTGAGCACGAAAACGTGGGGGGAGTCGTCCGAGTCCCCGCCCGTGGCGGGGAAGGGCCAGGACTCCAGTACCACGTGGGCGTTGGTGCCGCCGAAACCGAACCCGGAGACCCCGGCTCGTTTCGTCCCCGAGTAGTGCGGCCAGTCCCGGCGGTTCCGCACCACGTCGAGACGGTCCCGCTCGAACGGGATGTGCGGGTTGGGATCCCGGTGGTTCGGTGTGGCAGGCAGCGTCCCGTGCCGCATGGCGAGCACCACTTTGAGGACTCCGGCCACACCGGCCGCGGCCTCCAGATGACCGAGGTTGGCCTTGACGGATCCGAGCAGCACCGGCCGTGTCTCGTCCCGCCCCCGTCCGAGCACCTCGCCCAGTGCCCGGGCCTCGATGGGGTCCCCCAACAGCGTCCCCGTCCCGTGGGCCTCCACGTAGTCCACCACGGCGGGGTCGAGCTCGGCGGCCCTGTAGGCCCCGCGCAGCAGTTCGGCCTGCGCGGCCGGGTTGGGAGCCATCAGGCCGTTCGAACGTCCGTCCGAGTTCACCGCCGAGCCCCGGACGACCGCGTGGATCACGTCGCCGTCCCTGCGGGCGTGGGAAAGCAGTTTGAGCACCAGCACACCGCAGCCCTCGCCGCGTACGATCCCGTCGGCGGCGGCGTCGAACGGTTTGCAACGCCCGTCCGGGGCCAACGCTTCGGCCCGGTGGAAACTGGCCGTCACCGAGGGGGAGAGCAGCAGGTTCACCCCGCCGGCCAGAGCGGTGACGCTCTCGCCCGCGCGCAGGCTGGCACACGCCTGGTGCAGCGCCACCAGCGAGGAGGAGCAGGCGGTGTCCACGGTCATGCTCGGTCCCCGCAGGTCGAGCAGGTAGGACAGCCGGTTCGCGATCACGCTCATGGCGGCCCCGGTTCCGGTCCAGGCGTCGACGGCGTCGACGTTGCCGGCGGTGAGCTGCGCGTACTCCGTGGCCGCCGCTCCGACGAACACCCCGGTGGCCGAGCCGCGCAGCCTCTCGGGGGCACTGCCCGCGTGTTCGAGTGCCTCCCAGGCCACCTCCAGCAGCAGGCGCTGCTGCGGATCGGTCACCTCGGCCTCGCGCGGTGACACGCCGAAGAACCCCGCGTCGAAACCGGACACGTCCGCGAAGTAGCCACCCGCCCGGGGAAGTCCCTCCAGGGGCTCCTCCCGTCCCGCGGTGAAGGACTCCCACCTCCCCTCGGGCACGGTGCCGATCGTGTCGGCACCTCGCGTGAGCAACCGCCAGAACTCCTCGGGGCCGTTCACCCCGGGAAAGCGACAGCCCATTCCGACCACCGCCACCGGTTCCCCCGGTTCCGGTGCGGTGGTCTCCCCGTCCGGCGCGGAGGCTCCGGCCAGGGCCTCGCTCAGCCGTTCCACCGTCGGGTGCTCCCAGAGCAGGGTGGACGGCAGCGCTCTGCTCACCAGGCTCTCCAGTTCCCCGGACAGGGCCACCACGTCCCGGGAGGAGAGCCCGAACTCGTCGAAGGGGCGTCGTGTGTCCACATCGGCGGGGCTCTGACCGGTGTGCTCGGCGATCCGGTGTGTCAGCCACTCCCGGATCTCGGAGTGATCAGCCATGTACGTCCTCGGATCCCAACTCGTCGTCCAGGTAGCGCCTCTTGCACAGCTGCCGGGCGACCTTGCCGCTGGAGGTCCGCGGCACGGTGTCCGGTTCGAGCAGCAGCACCTCGTGCACCGTGATCCCGTGCTCGGCGGCCACCTCCTTGCGCACCGCCGCCGCGGTCTCCTCCGGATTCCGCAGGTGCGGCGGAGAGGAACGCGCGTACTCGGCGGCCACCACCAGCCGTTCGGTTCCGTCCACGGTCACCGGGAACGCGGCGGTGTGGTGTTTGCGCAGCTGCTCGTGCCGCTCGACGGTTTCCTCGACGTCCTGGGGGTAGTGGTTGCGACCGTCCAGCACGATCAGGTCCTTGATCCGACCGGTCACGTAGAGTTCGCCCTCGTGGAGGACTCCGAGGTCACCGGTGCGCAGCCACCCGTTGCCCGGTAGTTCCCCCGGTTCGACCAGGTGGGCGTCGAACACGCTCGCGGACTCGGCCGGGTCGTGTTTCCAGTAGCCGCGCCCGGTGTTGGGGCCGTTGACCCAGATCTCTCCGACGGTCCCTTCCGGCAACGGACGGTGCGTGTCCGGGTCGACGACGGCCACCCGTTGCCCGATGGGGCTGCCGCAGGAGACCAGTTCGCTGTACTCCTCTCCCGTCTCGGCCACCCGCGCGAGACCCTCCCCCAAGGCGACGCGATCGAAACGAACGGTCCTCGGTTGTCGGTGCGCCCGGCTGGTCGAGACGAACACGGTCGCCTCGGCCAGGCCGAAGGAACAGCGGTGGCTCTCGGGGGGCAGTCCGCAGGGGGCGAACACGCGGTTGAACCGTTCCATCGTGGCTGGTCGCACCGGTTCACTGCCGTTGATCACCGAGCGGACCCCGTCCAGACTGAGCCACGCCCTGTCCTTCTCGGACACCTTCGCGGCGCAGTAGTCGAAAGCGAAGTTGGGGGCCGCGGTCACGGACGGGGAGTTCACCGACAGGTGCCACAGCCAACGCACCGGTCGCCGCAGGAAGGCGGCCGGATCCATCAGCACCGTGTGGATCCCCCCCACCAGCGGGGCGGCCACCGACAGCACCAACCCCATGTCGTGGTACAGGGGCAACCAGCTCACCGTGCTCGCGCCCGGGTCCTCGCCCACATAGGCCTCCAGGGCCTGCGCGGCGTTGGAGAGCACGTTGGCGTGGGTGATCTCCACGCCGGTGGGGGTTCGTGTCGATCCGGAGGTGTACTGCAGGTAGGCCACCTCACCGGGATCGGTCTCCGGGCGCCGGTACTGGCCGTCCGCCCGCTCGGCGACCACGTCGACGGCCACGCGTTCGAGGTCGGGGAATCCGCACTCCCGCAGCGTCCGTCCGAGTTGCTCGTCCTCGTCCTCCACGGTGAGCACGCAGGAGGGTTCGCAGTCCGCGAGCACGGAGGCGATCCTGCCGGGCCTTCCCTCCGGGCCCGGAGGGAACAGGGGGACGGCTATCAGGCCCGCGTGGATCGCCCCCAGGAAACCGACCACGTACTCGATCCCCTGAGGGGCCATGACCGCCGCTCGCTGTCCTCGACGGAAACCACCCCGGAGTCGTGCGGCCACGGCGCACACCCGGTCGTGCAGTTCCGAGTACGTCAACGAGCGCGTGATCCCGTCGGGACTCGCCGCGTAGTCCACGAACGTGATCGCGGTGGCGTTTCCGCGTGTCGTCGCGAAACGGGTCAGGCAGTCGGTCAGGGCGACCTCGTTTCGCCGATACACGGGGACCGCGACAGTTGATTCCATACAACCTTCCCGCCTCAGCGGCAAAAACACTCGTCCGAAAGGGAAAAAATTGTCGAACAAGTCCGTCCGAACAGCGGCACGAAGATTTCACGGTGCCCGAAACCCTGTCAACACCGATCGATTCGAAAAAACGAAGAAAGCGCCACGAACGCATTGTGGTGCGCCACGGAAAAACAATTCTTGTCACCACGATGACAATCACCTCCCACGGGGAGGTCGTCGTGTCGCCCCCTCCTTCCGGGAGCGAACCCGACGGTGCGTGGCTCCGGAGGCACCACCCGGGGACCTCCGACGGAACCCGGAACACCCGGCCCGGAGCCTTCCCCTCGGGTACCGTGTCCGACATGGCGCCCCTGTCGCTGCGTACCGAACGACTGCTGATACGCGACTGGACCGCCGAGGACGCCGAGGCGGCCTTCCGGATCTACGGGAACCCCGAGGTCGCCGTGTGGCTCGCCCCGGTCATGCAGCGGGTCGGCGACCCGAACGCGATGCGTTCCGTGCTGGACGCCTGGATCGAGGCCGCCCCCAACCTCGCCCCTCCCACGGGGAGGTGGGCGATGGTCCGTCGCGCGGACGACGAACTCGTCGGTGGCCTGGGACTGCGACTGCTGCCTCCCTACGAGGAGGACATAGAGATCAGGTGGCAGGTGCGCCAGGACCAGTGGGGCAGGGGCTACGCCACCGAGGGAGCCCGCGCCCTGATCGGCTGGGCCTTCTCCCAGGACGTCGACGAGATCTTCGCCGTGGCCCGCTCCTCGAACTCCCGGGCCGTGGCCACCGCCCGCAGGCTCGGCATGGAGTGGGTGGGGGAGACCACCAAGTACTACGGCCTGCTGTTGCAGGTCTTCCGCATCCGCAGGGCCGACTTCGACGGCCCCGTCCCGCCGTCCTCGTGACCCGACCGGCGAGCACACCGCCGGCCCCGCGCCCGGATCGACTAGGATTCCCGCTGTCGCCGTCTCCCACGAAAGGATCCGGGTGAACCGAGTCCCTCCGTCCTCCGAAACGACCCCCACCGGCGAACGGATCCCTCCGGAACTGCTCGCGGTGGCCCGCTCCGCCACCGGCTTCATGCCCGAGGAGGAGGGCGAAGCCCTGTTCGAGGCGGCCGTGCGCCACCTCGGCGACGGCGTGGCGGTGGAGATCGGCACCTACTGCGGCAAGTCCGCCGTCTACCTCGGCGCGGCCGCCCGCGTCACCGGGGGGCTGGTGGTCACCGTGGACCATCACCGCGGTTCCGAGGAACACCAGCGGGGCTGGGAGTACCACGACCCCGATCTGGTGGATCCGCACAGCGGACGCCTGGACACCCTGGGGCGTTTCCGACGCACCCTCACCGAGGCCGGTCTGGAGGACCGTGTGATGGCCGTGGTGGGGGACTCGGTCACGGCCGCCTCGGTCTGGAACACCCCGGTCTCGGTGTTGTTCGTCGACGGCGGGCACACCGAGACCGCGGCACAGAACGACTACACGAACTGGGCCCCCTGGATACGACCGGGGGGAGCTCTCGTGATCCACGACGTCTTCCCCGACCCCGCCGACGGGGGACGCCCGCCGTTCCACGTGTACCGCAGAGCACTCGACAGCGGACGGTTCCGGGAGGTCTCGGCGACCGGCTCGCTGCGGGTGCTACGACGCGTCGGCGGCCAGGTCGGCTCCCTGTAGACACCCGCACGGCCCGTCCTGCCACGACGGTGCCCCCGGAAGCCTCTCGGCACGGAAGATTCCGTTCGCCGGGGTGGTCCCGGAGAGGGCGTCCGCAGCCAGCACCATCGCCGCCGAGGTCCAGGTGGTGTGCTCCACCGGCCAGTTCCTCCCGTCGGTGTAGACCAGACCCGTCCAGTAGGAACCGTCGTTCTCCCGCAGGTGCTGGACGGCGGCGAACAGCTCCAGCGCCGCGCTCCGCCATCCCACGGCGTCCAGGCTCAGCACCAGCTCGCAGGTCTCCGCTCCCGTCACCCACGGGTGGTCCGCGACGCACCGGACACCCAGGCCGTCGACCACGAACTCCTCCCAGCGTCGTCGCAGCCGCTCCCCCGCGGGCCCGCCGCGCACCGCCCCGCCGAGAACCGGGTAGTACCAGTCCATGGAGTAGCGTTCCCTGGACGCGAACGCCTCGGGGTGTTCACGGAGCGCGTGCCCCAGTCGTCCCAGCGCCGCATCCCAGTCGGGGCGGGACTCGCCCAGCCACCCGGCCAGGGCCAAAGCGCAACGCAGGCTGTGGTGGATGCTGGAGCAGCCGGTCAACAGCGCTTCCGGCAGACACCGCCCCCGGGTGTCGAGCGCCCAGGGAATCTCCCCCCGGGGATGCTGGGCGGCCAGGACGAAGTCGATCCCGTCCCGTACGGTCGGCCACATCCGTTCCGCGAACCCACGGTTCCCCGTGATCGACAGGTGGTGCCACACACCCACGGCGAGATAGGCACAGAAGTTGGTGTCCGATCCGGGGTCCTCGACCGCTCCCCTCCGGATCCGGAGCGGCCACGACCCGTCGGAGCGCTGGGTGCGCGCCGACCACTCGTAGGCGTGCTCCGCCTCGGCGTAGCGTCCGCCCACGGACAGGGCCATGGCCGACTCCACGTGGTCCCAGGGATCCACGTGTCCGCCTGGGTACCAGGGAATGGCTCCGGAACTCTCCTGTGCGGCCGCGATGGAGTCGACGGTGGCCGCCGCGGCACCCGCCGACAACACCCCGTCGACGGCCGGCAGCTCAGGCAACCGCCACCCCCGCGGGCTTGTACAGGTACGTGACCAGGCTCTTGCCCAGCACGGGGTTCAGCGCACGTTCCAGGGAGCGGGTCACCCACGGTGCGCGCAGCATGTCCCACACCAGCATCCGGTGGTACAGCCCGGTCAGTGGATGCTCCGTGCGGTTCACCCCGACCGCGCACTTCAGCCACCAGTACGGGGAGTGCAGGGCGTGCGCGTGGTGGTGGTGCACCGGACGCAGTCCCGCGGCCCGCAGTCTGTCGAGCAGCTCCCTCCTGCGGTAGATCCGCACGTGCCCGCCCTCGACGTTGTGATAGGCCTCCGACAACGCCCAGCACACCCGTTCGGGAAAGTAACTGGGAACGGTCACCGAGACCCGGCCGCCGGGTTTGAGCACCCGCACCAGCTCACGCATGGCCCTGTCGTCGGCGGGGATGTGCTCGAGTATCTCCGAAGCGATCACGTGGTCGAAGGACTCCGCGGGGAAGGGCAGTTCGAGCGCGTCACCGCGGACGGTGGTGGCCTCGGCTCCGGCGGGAACCTCCCCCTGCTGTTCCATGGCGGCGAACATCGCGGCCACGTCGTCCAGCTCCGCCGCGTCGTGGTCGAAGGCGACCACACGCAGCCCCCTGCGGTAGAGCTCGAAGGCGTGGCGGCCCGCGCCGCACCCCAGGTCCAGCACCCGCTGGCCCGGCAGCACCCCGAGCTTGTCGAAATCCACCGTCAGCAACGCCTCACTGCCCTTTCCTGCTCGACTCGATCGCCTCGGCGTAGCACTCCGCCGTGGCCGCGGCCACCGAGGCCCAGCTGTAACGCTCCAGCACCCGTTCCCGCCCCGCCGCGCCCAGGGCGCCCCTTCTCGCGGGGTCGTCGAACAACGCTCCGAGCCTTCCGGCCAGCGCCTGGGCGTCCGCGGGCGGAACGAGTTCGGCGGTGGTCCCGTCGGTGCCGACCACCTCGGGAATGGCTCCGGCCCTGCTGGCCACCAGGGGGGTGCCGCAGGCCATGGCTTCCACCGTCGGCAGCGAGAACCCCTCGTAGAGGGAGGGAACGCAGGCGATCTCGGCGGAGCCGAACAACTCGGCGAGCCCTTCGTCGCTGAGACCGTGGACCGTGTGGACGATGTCGCCGATCCCCAGCTCGTCGATCAACCTCTCGGTGGCGCCCCCCTTGACCGGCTTCGCCACCAGCACCAGCTCCACCGAACGTTCGGTGCGCAGCTTGGCCACCGCTTCGAGCAGGGTGTCGATCCCCTTCATCGGTGTGTCGGCGCTGGCCATGGCCACGATCCGTCCCGGGGTGCGCGGACGTTCCGGAGGACGGAACACCTCGGGATCCACTCCGAGCGGGACCACGCGCAGGTTCCCACGGGGAACTCCGAACTCGGAGACGATGTCCTCGGCCGAGGAACGGGAGACGGTCAGCACGCGCGGAACGCGGGGGGCCACCCGTCGCTGCATCCGCAGGAAGCCGTACCAGCGGCGCACTCCCAGTCTGCGCCAGCCGGTGGCCGCGTCCAGCTCGACCCGGCGGTCGTGGGTGATCGGGTGGTGCACGGTGGCGACCAGCGGTATGCCGGCACGCCGCAGCATGAGCAGGCCGTATCCCAGTGACTGGTTGTCGTGCACCACGTCGAACTCGTGGGCCCGGGCACGCAGTATCCGCGCCGCGCGCAGACTGAAGGTCAACGGCTCGGGGAACCCAGCCGTCCACATGATGCCGAGTTCGGCCAGATCCAGCGGTCCGCGTATCTCCCGTGGGCTGGGTGTGCGGAACGGGTCGGATTCGCGGTACAGGTCGAGGCTGGGCACCCTGGTCAGCCCCACCCCGTCGTCCAGTTCCGGGTACGGCTGCCCGGAGAAGACCTCCACCCGGTGTCCCAGTTCGGCCAGTCCCCTGCTGAGGTGGCGCACGTAGATCCCCTGCCCGCCGCTGTGCGGCTTGCTTCTGTAGGACAGCAGAGCGATTCGCACGACTCACCTCACGACCGGAACGTCACGAAGCCGAGGTTCGAACACTGGTTTCGGCTCCGACACCGGACTAAGCCTACCCGGTGGTAACTCGCCCCGATCACCCTCCTGGAGGGAACTCCGCATCCGATCCCCCTGTGCACTCTCCGAATCCGGAGGCCACACCGAGGTCCGCCCGGCTTCTCCGCGCGCGGGCTCCGAACGAGAAAACGGGGGCGTCCCCGAGAGGGGAGGACGCCCCCGTTGCCGGGTCACGCGCACCGCGTCACCGGGCGAGTCGGAGCAGGTCGGCACCGCTGCCCTGGAACCTGTTCATGTCCACGGGACCGCTGATACCGGGCACTCTGCCCTTCTCGGTGTACTGCCAGAACGAGTAGTTGTTCCATCCTCCGGGCACGCTCGGCTGGGAGACCCCGTAGGAGGCCAACCACAGCGGGTGCTGGGCGAAGGCCTGCGACCCGCCCATGCAGGTGCTCCAGAAGGAGGGGCTGGCGTAGATGATGCCCCGCTGGCCGCTGCGCTCCTGCACCCGGTCCAGGAACTTCTGGGTCCAGGTGTGCATCTGGGCGGTGGTCTTTCCGTAGCACCCGCCGGTACTCGGCGAGACCTCCAGGTCGAGAACCGGAGGCAGCGTGCGTCCGTCCCCGGTCGGCCCCATGGTGTCCATCAGCCGGTCGGCCTGGGCCACGGCGGATCCGGTGGGCCTGCCGAAGTGGTAGGCACCGGTGAGCAGTCCCGCCTGCTTGGCGCCGTGGAACTGCTCCGAGAACATCGGGTTGGTGAAGGTCCCACCGTCGGTGGCCAGCACGAAGGCGTACTTCTGCCCTGATCCGGCCACGGCGTTCCAGTCGATGGAGCCGTTGTGGTTGGACACGTCGATCCCGCTGGCGTTCGGTCCGACCGCGGCAGCGGCCTCGGGCGAGATGCGCTTGCCCGCCGGGGCGGACTTCTGCTCGCCGGATCCGGCCCGTTCCTTCGCTCCGCCGTCGTTGTTCGGGGCGGTCAGCACACCGGGGTCACCCGCCTCCGTGTGCTGCTGGGTCGGCAGATCCACCGTGTGCGCGGCCGGGGTGGTTCGTTCGGAGGTGTCCGGACCGACCGTGCCCACGAGTACCGCCAGCACACCGACGGCGGCGACGGCGGCGGTCAGCTGCACCGAGCGTGTGCGCGGCGACACCCGGGAGCGACTCGTGGTCGCGGCCAGTTTGGCGCGGGCGGTGGAGAGGTGGGGGCCCACCTTCGCGCCCACGCGGCGCGCGGCCGGTTCCACTCTCCGTCGCGCCCGCTCGACGAGGGGAGCACACCGTTGCCGCAGGCGCTCGACCAGCGGACTCAAGCGCAGCCACAGCCGACGGGCCCACGGTGCGAGCCGGTCCCGGATCCGCTCGACGCCGGCGACCAGACGTTCGTGGCCCCGACGCAGCCGTGGGGCGCTCCACCGCGCCACACGTTCGGCCAGTGCCGTCAACACCGCCAGCGAGTGCCGCAACCACCGCACGAACATCCGGGCTCCGGTCCGGACCCGGTGCACGAGCTGCTCGACACGGTCCGCGGCAGGCTGTCGGGAACTCGTCTCGTTCGGGGCGTTCGGGGTGCGCCCCGGGGACGTCCGCCGTCCGGCGGCGTCCGCCGACTCCGTGGAGTCGACCGTTTCTCGTGGTTCTTCTTCGGGGTTACTTTGGCCGGGGGTTCTCACAGGTCCCCAGACTCCCAGCACTCACCGTGCACGTAACCGCCGGAAAACACGTAGGCGACTACCTAGATTGCCCCCCTCGGGCCACCCGGAAGAAGCAATTCAACACCGTGCGTGTTTTCGATGTCTTCTTCGGCGTCCTCCTCCGCGGACGCACCGGTCCCGGCGGGAGACCGAATCAGGTGCCGGGCAGCCCGGACGGACCGGCGGACCGTTCCGGAGGAGCTCCCAGACACCGCGTCCTCTCCCATGATCCCGCACGGTACAACTGCCATGCTGGGAGCATGTCCGACGAACGCAACGTACTCGGCGAACCCCTCGAACAGTGTGGCACCGATCCGCTGACCGGCTTCTACCGCGACGGTTGCTGCACCACGGGCCCGGAGGACCTCGGCAACCACTCGGTCTGCGCGGTGGTGACCCGTGAGTTCCTCGAACAGCAACGCGAGGCGGGCAACGACCTGACCACCGCTTTGCCGCAGTTCGGTTTCTCCGGTCTACAGGCGGGAGACCGCTGGTGTGTCTGCGCCACACGGTGGTTGGAGGCGGAACGGGCCGGGGTCGCCCCTCCGGTCGTGCTGGCGGCCACCCACGAACGGGCCGTGGAGGTGATACCGCTGGAGACGCTGCGTCGCCATGCTGTCGACGTTCCCTCCGACCCCAGCGCGCTGACCTGACCTCCCACCGAGTCACGGGCCCGGCATCCGGATCCGGGGAAGGAGCGGAAGACCCCATGTCCACCACGGCGCGGCACCGAGTGATCGTGCTCCGACACGCGAAATCGGAGCGGAACCACCCGGTCGACGACCACGAACGACCGTTGGCCGAACGAGGACGGCGTGAGGCCCCGCTGGCGGGCCGCTGGCTGCGCGAGCATGGGCACAGGGTCGACCTGCTCCGGTGCTCCACGGCTCTGCGGGCACGTCAGACCTGCGAAGCAGTGCTCGCGGAGCTGGAAACGGCCCCCGAGCTCGTGTCCGACCCACGGCTGTACGGGGCTGACGCGGCCACCCTGCTGGAGGTGATCCACGGTCTGCCCGAGGACACCCACACGGCGCTGCTGATCGCCCACAATCCCGGGCTCTCGGAGCTGGTGGGAGCGCTCTCCGGGCAGGAGGTGGAGCTGAAGACCTCGGCGATGGCGGTACTGGAGCAGGAAACCCCCTGGTCCGGAACCGCTCCCGGCCACTCCGTCCTCGTCGAGACGGTCACGCCGCGACCGCCCACGGCACCGTGAGGTCCCGGTCCCGCGAACCGTTCCGCCCGGCCGGAGATCCCGCACCGGTCGGCTCCCGGGCCCGGGAGCCGACCGGATCCGGCATCCACCACGGAACCTCCACGACCGCCCGGTCCGGGAACTCCGCGTTCCGGAAACCCTCGTGACCGGACGACCCCGGACATTCCGAATCGTGCCCGGTTCCCGCTCGGGCCCGCCGAACGAGTACCGCGCGCGGCGAATGCCGTTTCGAGGAGGCCTTCGTCACCGTCCCGGCGACGGGACGCCCCGCCTCAGTTCTCCGTGGCGCTGGCCGGCGTTCCGGAGAGCACGCCGTTGCCGTTCTCCTCCTCCGCTTCCGGAGGCTCACGCAGCGCACGTTGTCTCGGGACCTCCACCTGCCCGGTCGAGGGGTGCGACTCGCCGTCCGAGACGGAGTCCACCCACACGTAGGAGTCGGCCTGACTCGACTCCGTGCCGGTCACCGACGCGCTGAGGAAGGGCTCCGCCTCGTTGAGCAACTGCTGTCCGGCACGCACCTGCTCGGCGATCTCGCGACGCAGCTCGCGCATCGCCTCGACCTGCTCGTTGGCCCGCTGGGTACGCCGCTCGGCCTCCGCGGCGGCCTCACTGATACGTCGTTGCGCCTCCTGTCTGCTGGCCCGGTCGCGTTCGGCGAGCTCGCGCATCGCCTCCTCCCGGCGCGCGGCCATGGAGAGCTCGAAGTCCCGCTCGATCTCGTTACGCCGCTGTTCGGCCTCCCGGTCCAGTCTGCGGCGGTGCTGTTCCGCCTCCTCGGCCATCCGCTCGATCTCGCGGCTGGTCTGCTCCAGGGCCTCCTGACGCTGCTGCTGCGCCTGTCGGCGCCAGTCGTCGGCCTCGGCCACCAGCCGTTCGTATCTCTCACGCAGCTCGGAGGCGGCCTGTTCCGAACGGGACCACTCGTGCTCGGCGGTCGCACGCGCGGAGGAGACGATCTCCGCCGCCTCGTCGTTGGCGAGCTGGACCATCCGCCGTAACCGGTCGGACAGCGCCGACTCGTCGATGGGGGTCCGGCAGACGTCGTCCAGCCGCTTACGCAGCGACTCGATCTCCTCCCGGGCCTGCTCCAGCTGTGCGTTGAGCTCGGACACCTGACTGAGCGCCGAATCCCGGTCCTCGGTCAGCATCCGCACTTCGGCCTCGGTCTGTTGAATGTAGAACTGCACCTGGGAACGCCGGAATCCTCGCCAGACGACGTCGAAATCCGACTTGAGCGGCACCAGTTCCCGGTTCTCGTTGTGGCCCACGGTCTCACCCCATCCCTGATAAACAGCGGTTGTTCGGTTGGAGCGAGCCACGCCCCCGACGCGGCATGTTCCGTTGTACACCCGAAAGGCACTCCACAACGTGCTCCGGTCAGCTGAACCGGTGGGGCCACGTCGTGTCGAGCACAGGCGTCAGCGGATCGCTCCCGCCATTGTCCACACGCGTGAGCGAACGAATCAACGGCAGGGGCCAAAAACCGAGTAACCGTCCGGTGTAGCCGGGGTCAACCTTCGTCGAGGTTGTTCAGTGGACCGCGTGCGAGCCCAGAGCACGACGAAAAATGGTCTCGATCTCGTTTCGGTCCGGAAGCGGTTCACGAACGATTCCCTGCCACAACAGGCCGCAGAAGACCGCCGCCAACATCTTTCCCGACACCTCGTCGGTGTAGGAGGTGAACAGGTCCCGCAGGGCGGCGTCCCACTCCGTACTGGCCGCACGCAGAGCCGGACGGTGCAACGCCGCGACGTACAGTTCGTGTTCGACCACGGTGCGGCGCCGCTCCGGGCCGAGGTAGCGCAGTACCAGATCGGTCAGCACGGAGGCCAGGTCGCCGCCGGCGTCCATCTCACCCGCGTACTCCCGCAGTTCGGCCACGTTGTCCTGGGCAGCCTGCCGCAGCGCCACCGCGAGCAGGTCGTCCAGGGTGGCGAAGTGGTACGTGGTCGATCCGAGCGGAACCCCCGCCGCAGCGGCCACGGCGCGGTGCGTGAGCTTCTCGATCCCGCGCTCGGCGACGACGGTGATGGCGGCACGGGCGATCCGCTCACGGCGCCCGGGATCCTTGCGCGAACCGCTCTGTCCACGACCCGTCCGGCCCGTGGTTCGAGACTGTTCGGACTCCGTCGTCGTCATCGCCTGCCGTACACCTCCCGGCGGTGCGCGCCTTCCGTGTTCCGTTCCCGGAGAGCCGTTCGCCCCCGGACCGGGACACGGTGCCACGAAACCACCCGAGGACGATGCGACCCACATCACCCGAAAAGAGTCATCGCTGGTCAGAAGGCCAAGATTGATCGCTTTCACGGGCGTGCGGACGGTTTCATGTACATATGTACACAAAACCTGCTAGAGTCGCCCCCGCAGCGGTCGTCGACTCCGCCCCGTTCGACCCCACACGCGGCGGTGACGGGACGACGGCCGGGCCGGACACCGGGTCGAGCCCCGAACTCCGAGTTCGAATCACCCGAACGGCCGACGAACGACGCGGACGAGGCGGGCTCGCGCCTCGCCAGGGACGAGTTCCCCACAGCGATAGTGCCCAGTAGCCGAAAGCACCGACAGGAATTCCACTATGTCGCAGACCGACGGTCCAGCGAACGACACGACCTCCCGATCGGAGGTGGTCGGGCAGGCGCAGACCCTCTACATCAACGGTGAGTGGCGGGCAGCGGCGGCGGGAAACACCCGTGACATCCACTGTCCCGCGGACGGATCCCTGGTCGCCCGGGTCTCCGAGGGTGACCGTTCCGACGCCGAACGGGCCATCGCGGCCGCGCGGGCGGCCTTCGACGAGGGAAGCTGGGCGAACACCTCCGCGTGGGAGCGCGGGGACCTGCTGCTGCGCGTGAGCGACATCCTCGTCCGGGACCGGGAGGAGTTCGCCAGGGCGGAGTCGCTGGACACCGGCAAACGCGTGGTGGAGAGCGGCTACGACATGGACGACATCGCGGCCTGCTTCCGCTACTACGGCAAGATCGCGGGCACCGATCCCGGGCACGTGGTGGACACCGGTTCGACCGAGGCCATCAGCAGGGTGCGTTACGAACCCGTGGGGGTCTGCGGACTGATCACGCCCTGGAACTTCCCGCTGCTACAGGTGGCCTGGAAGGTCGCTCCCGCCCTGGCCGCGGGCAACACCTTCGTGCTCAAACCGAGCGAACTCACCCCGAGCACGGCGGTGCTGCTCATGCGCGCACTGCACGAGGCGGGGCTGCCCGCCGGGGTCGGCAACCTGGTGCTGGGTCGGGGTGACGAGGTCGGGGCCCCGCTGTCCGAACACCCCGACATCGACCTGGTCTCGTTCACCGGCGGGCTGCACACTGGGCGCGCCATCGCCGCCTCGGCGGCCACCACCGTCAAACGGGTCGCCCTCGAACTCGGGGGGAAGAACCCGAACGTGGTCTTCGCCGACGCGGACTTCGAAACCGCCGTCGACTACGCGCTGACGGCCATCTTCCTGCACTCCGGTCAGGTCTGCTCCGCCGGAGCTCGACTGATCGTGCAGGACGAGATCCACGACGCACTCGTGGACGAGATCGTCCGCCGGGCGGAGACCATCAGGCTCGGCGGCCCCTTCGACGAGGACGCCGAGACCGGCCCGCTGATCTCCGCCGAGCACCGCGCCAAGGTCGAGGACTACGTGAAACGCTCGATCGAGGAAGGCGCCGTGCTGCGCACCGGGGGACGCCGTCCGGAGGGCGAGAGGTACGCCTCCGGCTACTTCTACCTTCCCACCGTGCTCGACGAAGTGCGCCAGGGCTCGCAGGCCGTGACCGAGGAGTCCTTCGGACCGGTGCTGACCGTCGAACGCTTCACCGACGAGGACGACGCCGTTCGCATCGCCAACGACACGCACTACGGCCTGGCCGGGGCCGTGTTCACCTCGGACGTGAGCAAGGCGCAGCGGGTCGCCAACCGGATGCGCCACGGCACCGTGTGGATCAACGACTTCCACCCGTACCTGCCCCAGGCCGAGTGGGGCGGTTTCAAGCAGTCCGGCATCGGCCGCGAACTCGGCGGCGGCGGTCTCCGCGAGTACCAGGAGGCCAAGCACGTCTACCAGAACCTGCGTCCGGAGCCACAGCGCTGGTTCTCCGGCGAGTGAGTCCGGTTCCCCTCCCCGGTTCTCCCCACCCGGAACGCCCGGGTGGACGGGGCCGGGTCGAACGAGGGCCGCACCGGCACGGAACCGGACGGCCTGCTCCCGACCCCCGACG
>NZ_PVSR01000034.1:0-47268 GCF_003001495.1 Actinopolyspora mortivallis | reverse complement strand
GGCCGAGGAGTCCCACCACCGGGAGGAGTGGGGTCCCGCCCAGGCGGAACTGCCCTACGAGACCGGCTACGCCGGGCCGGGGCCGCACGCCTCGACGGGGTACCTGCCCGAGATCCGCGCGGAGGGCTGGCACGGCAGGCCGAGTGAGACGCGCCAGCCCTTCCCCTCGCCCCACGAGACCGAGGACTACGGCAACACCGCCCACACCGGCTCCATCGGGGGAGGCATCCCCGCCACGCCTCCCGAGCAGCAGCGACTCCCGTTGACCCCCCAGGACCCGCCGTGGCCGGGCACCGGTTCCGCCACCGGCAGGGGCCCCGGCGAGGCCGAAGGAGAAGCCTCCGAGCCGGAGGAGGACGAGGAGGGCGAGGCCCTGCAGGCGGCCAACGAGATCTGGCCCACCTTCGGCAGCGACAACAAACCGGAGCAGCAGCAGGGACAGCCCTACACCGCCCCCAAGAACGGTCCGCCCACCTCGCAGACCCGGCTCAACGCCAAGTACACCTTCGACACCTTCGTCATCGGCTCCTCGAACCGCTTCGCCCACGCGGCGGCGGTGGCCGGGGCCGAGGCACCGGCCCGCGCGTACAACCCCCTGTTCATCTGGGGGGAGTCCGGGCTGGGCAAGACGCACCTGCTGCACGCGGTGGGGCACTACACCCAGCGGCTGTTCCCGGGGATGCGGGTGCGCTACGTCTCCACGGAGGAGTTCACCAACGACTTCATCAACTCGCTGCGGGACGACAGGCAGGTGGCCTTCCAGCGCCGCTACCGCGACGTGGACGTGCTGCTCGTGGACGACGTGCAGTTCCTGGAGGGCAAGGAGGGCACCCAGGAGGAGTTCTTCCACACCTTCAACACGCTGCACAACTCGAACAAGCAGATCGTGGTCTCCTCGGACCGTCCCCCGAAGAGCCTGCACACCCTGGAGGACCGGCTCCGCACCAGGTTCGAGTGGGGACTGATCACCGACATCCAGCCTCCCGAGCTGGAGACCCGCATCGCGATCCTGCGGAAGAAGGCCGCCCAGGACCGGTTGGCCGCTCCCGCCGAGGTGCTGGAGTTCATCGCGGCCCGGATCGAGCGCAACATCCGTGAGCTGGAAGGCGCGCTGATCCGCGTGACGGCCTTCGCCTCGCTGAACCAACAGCCGGTGGACGTGCAGCTCGCCGAGATCGTGCTGCGTGACCTGATACCGGACGACGCGCAGCCGCCGGAGATCAGCACGCAGACCATCATGTCCATGACCGCGGAGTTCTTCGGGGTGACCGTGGACGACCTGTGCGGGCCGGGCAAGACGAAGGCACTCGCCCAGGCCCGTCAGATCGCCATGTACCTGTGTCGGGAGTTGACTGACTCCTCGCTGCCGAAGATCGGGCAGAGCTTCGGGGGCCGGGACCACACGACGGTGATGCACGCGGACAAGAAGATCCGCAAGGCCATGGCGGAGCGGCGGCGGGTCTACGACCACGTGCAGGAGCTGACCGCGCGGATCAAGCAGCAGGCCTCCTTCCTCTGAGGAACTCCCGGTTCCGCACCGCCGGTCCGGTGGTGCTCGTTCTCGGGGCCGGTGACAGGCCCGGCCCGGACGCCCCTCCGTCCTCGGGTGTGCGCGGCGGGCGGAGGCGTGTGCGCGAAGGAGCCCCCCCCCGGCCGTGCGGCGCGGCCGAGTGCCCTCGCGGACCGGTGGTGGAGTTCCGCGCGGACACGCCGACGATCATCCTCGCCGCCGCCGGCGACGACGTGTAGCTTCGATCACGATCAGGGCGGTGACCAGCTCGTCCTGTAGGAAAAACGAGCGGAGGGGACGAGTTGTACACACCCTGTGAACACGGACTGTGTACAGCTCTCACAAAAATCACCCGAATGTGAATTTCCACATGTGGAGCCGGCCAAAACTCACCCTGAGGTGGGCTTGTGCACAGCTTCGAGTGTCCCCAGGGGTGACCAGCGACAGGACTCAAACGACCCACATGCCGTACACAAGTTCTCCCCAGTTGCCCACAGATCCTCCCCAAGTTGTCCCCAAGGTGTCCACAGATTTATCCACAACCTGATCGAGCTAAACAGGGTTATCCACAGGACGTGGGGACAAACTGGGCAAAACTTGGGGAGCGACTGTGGATCAAACCCCCCGCAACTGTGGACAGCTTCGCTTGTGGACAAATCGATCCACAGTGAAGCCGATTCATCCCCAGTTTGCCCACAAGAACATCCACAGCGGTGTACAGCCACTGAACTGCGAAAACGAGGCCTGTCCCCAACATCCACAGGCCCTACTACGACAACTCCACTTGTTTTTCTCCCTGAGGGAAGAGAAGAAGCAGAAAACGCGCGCGAGCTCGCTGCCAAGCCCGACCGAGGACGTCACCGAGGGACGGACCCACGTAGTACGCGCTCAGCCAACGCTCTACCGTGGGAGACCCGTCGGGCTTTGAGCGTCTCCGGCGCAGCGCCCCACCGGGGCTCACGGGCACGGCTCGGCCCCCAACCGTCCACGGCACGTACACCCACATCCCGTTCGATCAGGATCTTCTCGGCACCACGGTCGGGAAGGGCGGAACCGAAAGGACACTCATGAAGATCCGTCTGGAACGTGACGGTCTCGCCGATGCTGTCTCCTGGGTCGCTCGCAGCCTTCCGTCGCGCCCACCGGTTCCCGTGCTGGGCGGGATGCTGCTGGATGCCGAGACCGAGGGCAGACTGACCATCTCCGGCTTCGACTACGAGGTCTCCGCCCAGGTCGGAGTGGAGGCGGAGGTGGAGTCCACCGGGCGCACCCTCGTCTCCGGCCGCCTGCTGGCCGACATCACCAAGGCGCTGCCCCAACGCCCGGTCGAGATCACCGTCGACGGCTCCCGGGTGAGCATCTCCTGCGGCAGCTCCCGCTTCAGCCTGCCGACCATGCCCGTGGAGGACTATCCACAGCTTCCCCAGATGCCCGAACTGGCCGGATCCGTGCCGGGCGACGCCTTCAGTTCGGCCGTCTCCCAGGTCGCGGTGGCCGCGGGCAAGGACGAGACCCTGCCCATGCTCACCGGCGTCCGTGTGGAGATCAACGATGACCAGCTGACCCTGGTGGCCACCGACCGGTTCCGGCTGGCCATGCGGGAGCTGTCCTGGCAGCCCGCCGGTTCGGTCGAGGACACCGCCGTGCTGGTCCCCGCCCGCACCCTCTCCGAGTCGGCCAAGACCCTCGGCGGGGCGGGAAGCACGGTCGAGCTCTCGCTGGCCTCCTCGGACGGGCTGCTCGGACTCTCCGGAGCGACGCGGCGCAGCACCACACGCCTGCTCGACGCGGAGTTCCCCCCCTACCGCAAGCTGCTGCCCGACGAGCACGCGGCCTCCGCCGTGGTGGACGTGTCCGCCCTCACCGACGCCATCAAACGCGTCTCCCTGGTCGCCGAACGCGGGACCCAGGTGCGGCTGGAGTTCTCCGAGTCCGCCCTGCGCCTGACGGCCGGGGGCGACGACGAGGGCAGCGCGGAGGAGGAGCTGCCGGTCGAGTTCGACGGGGAACCGCTCACGATCGCCTTCAACCCGAACTACCTGCAGGACGGGCTGACCGCGCTGAAGGCCGACCGCGCGCGCATGTTGTTCACCACGTCGAGCAGGCCCGCCGTGTTCAAACCGGTCGACGACGAGGGGGAGACCGTGCCCGGCTATCTGTACCTGCTCATGCCGGTTCGGATGCCGAGCTGAGCTGGGCGGACACGTCCGTGTGAGAACCGTGGTCCGTCCACGGGACGAACGGAGTCGAAAGGAAGTTTCGGTGCAACTGGGTCTGGTCGGCCTCGGCAAGATGGGCTTCAACATGCGCGAACGGCTGCGTGCCGGTGGGCACGAGGTCGTCGGCTACGACCGCGACCAGCAGGTCGCTGACGTCCCCTCGCTGGCGGGGATGGTGGAAAGGCTCACGCCGCCGCGCACCGTGTGGGTCATGGTGCCGCACGGGGAACCGACCAGAAGCACCCTCCGGGAGCTCGCGGAGCTGCTCGCCGAGGGGGACCTGGTCGTCGAGGGCGGGAACTCGCCCTACAGCGAGGACCGGGAGAACGCCGACTTCCTGGCCGAACGCGGCATCTCCTACGTGGACGTCGGCGTCTCCGGCGGTGTGTGGGGCGCGCGCAACGGCTACGGCCTGATGGCCGGCGGCGAGACCGCCGACGTCGAACGGGTGATGCCGGTGTTCGACACGCTGCGCCCCGAGGGGGACCGCGACAAGGGGTTCGTGCACGCGGGCCCCGTCGGCGCGGGGCACTACGCGAAGATGGTGCACAACGGCATCGAGTACGGGCTGATGCAGGCTTACGCCGAGGGGTTCGAACTGCTGGAGGCCTCCGGGGTGGTCACCGACGTGGCCGGCACGATCCGGGCCTGGAGCCACGGGACGGTGGTGCGTTCCTGGCTGCTCGACCTGCTGGTCCGGGCGATGGAGGAGGACCCGGAGCTGCAACGGCTGGAGGGCTACGTCACCGACTCCGGTGAAGGGCGGTGGACGGTGGAGGAGTCCATCCGCAACGCCGTGCCCACCCCGGCCATCACGGCCGCGCTCTACGCCCGTTTCGCCTCCCGACAGGAGGACTCGCCCGCGATGAAGGCGGTGGCCGCGTTGCGCAACCAGTTCGGCGGTCACGCGGTGAAGTCCAGCGACGAGTGAACCGACTCCGGTCTCGACGTCGGCCGGACGCCCACACCGGGGGCGACCGGACACCGACGACGACCGGGTCAACGAGGCACTACTGGGGCCGCCGTGTACGTACGCCACCTCCAGCTCACCGACTTCCGCTCCTGGCAGCACGTGGACCTCGCGCTGTCCCGGGGGGCGACCGCCCTGGTCGGGGCCAACGGGCAGGGCAAGACCAATCTCGTGGAAGGACTCGGTTACCTCGCCACCCTGGGTTCGCACCGGGTGGCCACGGACGCGCCGCTGATCCGGCACGGCGCGGAACGCGCGGTGGTGCGGGCCGCGGTGGTCAACGAGGACCGCGAGTTGCTGGTGGAGCTGGAGATCGCCCAGGGCCGGTCGAACCGGGCCCGGATCAACCGCGGGTCACCGATCCGGCCCCGCGAGCTGCTGGGGGTGCTGCGGACGGTGCTGTTCGCCCCGGAGGACCTGACCCTGGTGCGGGGGGAGCCCGGTCAGCGCCGGGGCTTCCTGGACGAGCTGCTGGTCGCCAGGGCACCGCGGTACGCCGGGGTGCGGGCGGAGTACGAGAAGGTGATCCGCCAGCGCGGCGCGCTGCTGAAGTCCGCCGGTCCCGGTGGGCCCGACTCCGACGAGCTGCGCACCCTGGAGGTCTGGGACGGCTACCTGGCCAGCTACGGGGCCGACCTCCTGGCGGGCAGGCTGGACCTGGTCACCGACCTGCTTCCGCACGTCAGCCGGTGTTACTCCGAGGTGGCCACGGGGGAACCCGCCGCCGAGGACCCCGCACAACACCCGGTTGGGCTGGTCTACCGCGCCAGCGCGGACCTTCCTCCGGAGGGGGCGGGCAGCGAGGGGCGGGCCGACCGCCGGGCCCTGGAGTCCGCCCTGCTGGAAGAGCTGCGGCAACGGCGTGGACAGGAGCTGGAACGTCGGGTGTGCCTGGTCGGGCCGCACCGTGACGACCTGGAACTCGTGCTGGGTCGGCTTCCGGCCAAGGGTTACGCCAGCCACGGGGAGTCGTGGTCGTTGGCCCTGGCGTTGCGACTGGCCTCCTACCACCTGCTGGCCGAGGATGGTGCCGAACCGGTGCTGATCCTGGACGACGTGTTCGCCGAGTTGGACTCCCGACGTCGTGCCCGGTTGGCACGTTCGGTCGCCGGAGCCGAGCAGGTGCTGGTCACGGCCGCGGTCGCCGAGGACGTCCCGGCCGAGCTTTCCGGTGTCCGTTTCGACGTGCGTGACGGGGAGGTGTGGCATGTCGGATGAGATCCCGGCCGGCTTCTCCGGAGGAACCGGTTATTCGGCTTCTTCCGGCGGGCCCGGTCCCGGAAACCGGGGCGGGGGAGGCGGTGGCACCTCCGGGGGATCCGGAACGGGCGGGGACGACCTCGCCCGGGCCGCGCTACGCGCGGTGCGCGAACGCTCCGGGGCGACGACGCGGCGCTCCCCCGGTGGGGAGACCGCGCGCTCCCGCCGACGGCGCGGGTGGTCGGGGGCGGCCTCCGACGACCGCGATCCGCAGTCGCTGGGGGAACTGGCCTCCAGGATGGCCGCCGACCGCGGCTGGTCGGAACGGCTGGCCGGGGGGCAGGTGTTCGGCCGGTGGACCGAGCTGGTCGGTGAGGAGATCGCGGCGCACAGCGAGCCCGTGGAGCTGCGCGAGGGGGTGCTGGTGGTGCAGGCGGAGTCCACCGCCTGGGCCACCCAGTTGCGTTTGCTGCAACGCCAGATCGTGCGGCGCGTCTCCGACGGGCTCGGCAGGGACCTGGTCCGGCGGATCAGGGTCCAGGGGCCGGCCGCGCCGAGCTGGCGCCGGGGTCCGCGGCACGTGTCGGGCCGGGGGCCGCGTGACACCTACGGGTGAGTGCTGTCGTTCTTTCGGGCGGAAGTTCCGCCGCGATGGAGGCGGGAACGACAGGTGTGAATCAGAAGGCCCCTCTCGGTTTCGCCGCCCCGTAAAGGTGTCCTGATCCGTTTCGAGGGCTCTGTGAGCCATTCAGCGGCGTCCTTGGCGGTTTCTGGTGAGCCCGACCAGTAGAATGGAGCCGGGTCCGGTCCGGTCGCCCTCCCACGGGGACCGCGCCGGGCACTGGTAAGGGCCACGTGCGGCCCGGGCCCGCGCCGGCGGCTTCGCCGATCCCGTCCGCGCAGGCCGCAGACTCAAGCGATTCGGCTCTAGGAGACTCCGAGGCCCGTGACAGCGAAGAAGAACGAATACAGCGCTTCATCCATCACCGTTCTCGAGGGCCTTGAGGCAGTCCGCAAGCGTCCCGGCATGTACATCGGTTCGACCGGGGAACGCGGCCTGCACCACCTGGTGTGGGAGGTTGTGGACAACTCGGTCGACGAGGCGATGGCAGGTCATGCCAGCGAGGTCACCGTCACGCTGCTCGCCGACGGTGGCGTGCGGGTCACCGACGACGGCCGCGGTATCCCGGTGGACGAGCACCCCGTGGAGAAGAAGCCGACCCTGGAGGTCGTGCTGACCATGCTGCACGCGGGCGGCAAGTTCGGCGGGGACAGCTACGCGGTCTCCGGTGGTCTGCACGGCGTCGGCGTCTCGGTGGTCAACGCGCTCTCCACGGTGCTGGAGGCCGAGGTCTGCCGGGACGGCTACGTGTGGCACCAGCGCTACGAGGACTCCAAGCCCGTCTCCGCCCCCGAGCGAGGGGAGCGCACCGACCGGACGGGAACCCGGATCACCTTCTGGGCCGATCCCCAGGTCTTCGAGACCACCCGCTACGACGCCGAGACCGTGGCGCGCAGGCTGCAGGAGATGGCCTTCCTGAACAAGGGCCTGCGCATCGTGCTGCGGGACGAGCGGGCGGTGGCCGAGGACTCCTCCGGGGAGGACGCCTCGGGCGAGGCTGCCGTGGCCTCCGAACGCGTCTTCCACTACCCCGGGGGGCTGGAGGACTTCGTCGCCCACATCAACCACACCAAGGAACCCATCCACAAGAAGATCGTGAGCTTCAGTGCCTCCGGCGAGGGGCACGAGGTGGAGATCGCGATGCAGTGGAACAGCGGGTTCAACCAGTCGGTGTACACCTTCGCGAACACGATCAACACCCACGAGGGCGGTACCCACGAGGAGGGCTTCCGCGCGGCCCTGACCAGGGTGGTGAACTCCTACGCGAAGGAGAAGAAACTCCTCAAGGACAAGGACGGCAGCCTGACCGGTGACGACGTCCGCGAGGGGCTGGCCGCGATCATCTCGGTCAAGGTCTCCGAACCGCAGTTCGAGGGGCAGACCAAGACCAAGCTGGGCAACACCGAGGTCAAGTCCTTCGTGCAGACCACGGCCTTCGAGTGGCTCACCGACTGGTTCGAGCGCAACCCGGCCGACGCCAAGACGATCATCAACAAGGCGGTCTCCTCCGCGCAGGCCAGGGTGGCCGCGCGCAAGGCCAAGGACCTGGTGCGGCGCAAGTCCGCCATGGACATCGGCGGCCTGCCCGGCAAGCTCAAGGACTGCCAGTCCAACAACCCGGAGGAGTGCGAGCTCTACATCGTGGAGGGGGACTCCGCCGGTGGTTCGGCCAAGGAGGGCAGGGAGTCGCGCTACCAGGCGATCCTGCCCATCCGAGGAAAGATCATCAACGTCGAGAAGTCCCGGATCGACAAGGTGCTCAAGAACAACGAGGTCCAGTCGATCATCACCGCCCTGGGCACGGGCATCCACGACGAGTTCGACCTGTCGAAGCTGCGCTACAACAAGATCGTGCTCATGGCCGACGCGGACGTGGACGGCCAGCACATCCGCACGCTGCTGCTGACGCTGCTGTTCAGGTTCATGCGCCCGCTGATCGAGAACGGGCACGTGTTCCTGGCCAGCCCGCCGCTGTACAAGATCAAGTGGCCGCGTTCGGAGCCGCAGTACGTCTACAGCGACCGCGAACGGGACGCGGCACTGCAACAGGGCGCCCAGGAGGGGCGCAAGCTCCCGAAGGAGGAGGGGATCCAGCGCTACAAGGGGCTCGGCGAGATGAACGCCGACGAGCTCTGGGAGACCACGATGGATCCCGACCACCGGGTGCTGATGCAGGTGACCCTGGACGACGCGGCCACGGCCGACGAGCTGTTCAGCGTGCTGATGGGCGAGGACGTCGAGGCGCGGCGTTCGTTCATCACCCGCAACGCCAAGGGCGTTCGGCTGCTCGACGTCTGAGGCCCCGGGACGTCCCCGCCCGTGGCGCCGCCGTGGTGCCACCGTTCCCCGCGGAGGGGCGGGATCCCGATTTCCCACGACCGTGTGACCGCGGTGGACGAGTGATCGTCCGCACGGGAACTACACCAGCTCACTGAGAAGAAGGACGGTATGACCGAGACCTTGCCTCCCGAGGGTGGCCGCGTCGAGCCGGTCGATCTCCAGCAGGAGATGCAGAACTCCTACATCGACTACGCCATGAGCGTGATCGTGGCGCGGGCGCTGCCGGACGTCCGTGACGGGCTCAAACCGGTGCACCGCCGGGTGCTGTACTCCATGTACGACTCCGGGCACCGCCCGGACCGCTCCTACGTGAAGTGCTCACGCGTGATCGGCGACGTGATGGGTAACTACCACCCGCACGGCGACTCGGCGATCTACGACACGTTGGTGCGGCTGGCCCAGCCGTGGTCCATGCGCAACGTGCTCATCGACGGCCAGGGCAACTTCGGCTCCCCCGGCAACGATCCGGCCGCCGCCATGAGATACACCGAGTCCCGGCTGGCGCCGTTGGCCATGAGCATGTTGGCCGAGATCGAAGAGGACACGGTCGACTTCTCGGACAACTACGACGGTCGCACCCAGGAACCGAACGTGCTGCCGTCGCGCATCCCCAACCTGCTGGTCAACGGCGGTGGGGGCATCGCGGTGGGCATGGCCACCAACATCCCCCCGCACAACCTGCGGGAGGTCGCCGACGGGGTGGTCTGGGCGCTGGACCACCCGGAGGCGGACGACGAGGAGCTGTTGGAAGCCCTGATCGAGCGCATCAAGGGCCCCGACTTCCCCACCAGGGGTCTGATCATGGGGACCAGCTCGATCGGTGAGGCCTACCGCACCGGCCGCGGCTCGATCCGGATGCGCGCGGTGGTCGAGATCGAGGAGGACGCCAAGGGCCGCCCCGCCCTGGTGGTCACCGAGCTTCCCTACCAGGTGAACCCCGACAACCTGATCGAGACCATCGCCACGATGCACCGGGACGGCAAGATCTCGGGCATCACCGACATCTCGGACGAGTCGAACAGTCGTCGGGGTATGCGGATCGTGATCACGCTGAAGCGGGACGCGATCCCCAAGGTCGTGCTCAACAACCTCTACAAGCACACCCAGTTGCAGACGACCTTCGGCGTGAACATGCTCGCGCTGGTCGACGGTGTGCCGCGCACGCTGCGGCTGGACCAGGTGGTCCGTTACTACGTGCGTCACCAGATCGACGTGATCGTGCGGCGGACCCGGTACCGCCTGCGCAAGGCCGAGCAGCGCGCCCACATCCTGCGTGGCCTGTCGCTGGCGCTGGACCAGCTGGACGCGGTGATCAACCTGATCCGGAGTTCGCCGACGGTCGACGAGGCCCGCACGGGGCTGATCGAGCTGCTGGGCATCGACGAGGACCAGGCCACGGCGATCCTGGAGATGCAGCTGCGCAAGCTCGCCGCGCTGGAGCGCCAGAAGATCCTGGACGAGCTGGCCGAGATCGAGGAGCGCATCGCCGATCTCAACGACATCCTCGCCAGCCCGGAGCGGCAGCGCACGATCGTCCGCGACGAGCTGCTGGAGATCGTGAACAAGCACGGGGAGGAGCGGCGCACCAGGATCGTCCCGTACGAGGGCGAGGTCTCCATGGAGGACCTCATCCCGGACGAGGACGTCGTGGTCACCATCACCCGGACGGGTTATGCCAAGCGGACGCGCACGGACCTGTACCGGGCGCAGAAGCGCGGCGGCAAGGGCGTGCAGGGCGCCACCCTGAAGCAGGACGACATCGTCTCCCACTTCTTCGTCTGCTCCACGCACGACTGGATCCTCTTCTTCACCAACAAGGGGAGGGTCTACCGCGCGAAGGCCTACGAGCTGCCCGAGGCGAACCGCACCGCGCGCGGGCAGCACGTCGCGAACCTGCTGGCCTTCCAGCCGGACGAGCACATCGCCCAGGTGATGCAGATCAAGGACTACACGGCCGCTCCCTACCTGGTGCTGGCCACCAAGAAGGGGCTGGTCAAGAAGTCCCGGCTCACCGACTTCGACTCCAACCGCTCCGGCGGGCTGATCGGGGTCAACCTCAAGGACGGCGACGAGCTGGTCGGGGCGGTGCTGTGCTCGCCGGAGGACGACCTGCTGCTGGTCTCCGCCGAGGGGCAGTCCATCCGGTTCAACGCCAGCGACGAGGTGCTGCGTCCCATGGGGCGGGCCACCTCGGGCGTGCTCGGTATGCGCTTCAACTCCGGCGACGAGTTGCTGGCCATGGGGGTCGTGCGCGAGAACAGGTACGTGCTGGTCGCCACCGAGGGCGGCTACGCCAAACGCACTCCCATCGAGGAGTACCCCGTGCAGGGACGCGGGGGTAAGGGTGTGTTGACCATTCAGCACGACAGAAAACGTGGCAGGCTTGTAGCAGCGCTCATTGCCGAGCTCGACGACGAGCTCTACGCGATCACCTCCACCGGTGGGGTCATTCGCACCACCGCCAAGGAGGTGCGGAAAGCCGGCAGGCAGACGAAGGGGGTCCGCCTGATGGATCTCGGTGAGGGCAACTCGCTGGTGGCCATCGCCCGGAACGCGGACGAGGCCTCCGATCCCGATGCCGCCGGTCCGGAGCAACGGAAATGAGCCACGCGGGCGGGCCGCGTGGCGGAGTCGACGATCAGTGAAGGATCGCTCGTGACATCTTCGGACAAGCCGCAGGAATCGGAGTCCCGTTCAACGGGCGAGCAGGACACGACCTCGACCACCACCACGGAGACAACGGCGACCTCGGTTTCCGAGGGGATGTCCACCGACACCGCCGACAGCGGGACGAGCGCGGGCGGCCGGAGCGACTCCGACAGTGAGGTCGACGCCTCGGTGGCGGCGCCGCCGTGGCAGCGTGTTCCGAACTCGTCGAGCTCGTCCGCGGCCGCGGACGGCGAGGAGGGCCGGGTGACGACAGCTCAGGGGCAGCGCGGATCGGACGGCGAGGGGTCCGACTCCGAGGACACCCACAAGATCCCTCATCCGCTGCGGGGGGACTCGGACTCGCCCGAGGACGGCCCCGCCGCGGCGGAGTCGGCGCGGTCGAGCGTGTCGTTCGGCTCGGGCGTGGGTGTGCGGGGTACGGGCACCCAGGGCAACCCGCGGCGGCCCAACCGGGGGCCGCGGCGGGCGAGCCTGCAGGTGCGCCGGGTGGACCCGTGGTCGGTGCTCAAACTGTCCCTGGTGTTGAGCATCACACTGTTCTTCGTGTGGATGATCGCCGTCGCCGTGCTCTACGGGGTGCTCGGCGGCATGGGGGTCTGGGAACAGCTCAACGGAACGTTCAGCGACCTGACCCAGCCGGAGAACTCCCTGTCCGAGCCGTTGATCAGTGCGAGCAGGGTGTTCGGGGCGGCGATGATCATCGGGGCGGTGAACATCGTGCTGACCACGGCGCTGGCCACGGTCGCCGGGTTCATCTACAACGTGGCGGCCGACTTCGTGGGAGGCGTCGAGCTGACCCTGTCCGAGCGCGAGTGAGCGAAGGGCGCCCCTCGGTGGTCGTCGGCGGGGAAAGTGCTGGTCACGGCTTTCTTTCCCGGCGGACACGCCGAGGGGCACCCCCCCTTTGAGGGCGATCGTGGGCTCGTGTAATGTGTTCACTGCACGCAGGGCCTATAGCTCAGTTGGTTAGAGCGCTTTGCTGATAACGAAGAGGTCGGAGGTTCAAGTCCTCCTAGGCCCACGTGACACATGCCGCCGCTGCGGTTCTCGCGGCGGCGGCATACGTTCGTAGTAGGAGGCGTCCGAAGTGAAGAAGCTGCTCATCCTGGCTGCTGTTGCCGGTGCCGTCCTGTTCGTCGTTCGGCGCAAGAGTGCGGCCAAGGCGGAGGCCGACCTGTGGCGCGAGGCCACGGCGGAGGCCTGAGAGTAGTCCACGGTTCGCCCCTGCTTCGGAGTCGATCCGTCGGATTGCCACCGATTCGGGCGCCGTTGTCGTGCGCCGGTTCCGCAAGTGTCCGGCGGCGCGGACGGGGACGTAGCTCAATCGGCAGAGCACCGCTTTTGCAAGGCGGGGGTTAGGGGTTCGATTCCCCTCGTCTCCACCCTCGGAGGACCAGGTCAGTCGGCCTGGTCCTTTTTCATGATCCACCTTGGGGCACATCCGGGGCACATGCCGTGGAGCAGTCCAGGCCGTCTTTCACGTGTGGTGGTCCCGTATCAGATTGTCATTGCCCTCGGCCGCGGCAGCTCCCCTTCGATCGGGGGCTCCCGGAGAGTCTTCGGTGCCCCGTCTCACTCTGTCGCACTCTGATGTGACATAAGACATATGGCCAGTAGGTGCGGCGTGCAGGCGTTCGTCAGTTCGACCACCTAGCCATGAGTCAGACCACGGTACTCGGGGGCCGCGACAGGGGAAGAGGTCGTGTCCCGGTGGGATCGCTTGCCAGGCGGCCCGTCCTGGTCCGCCGACTTCGGTCTCCGTGCGAGCGCTCCGGGCCTCTCTTCCTTCGGCTCCGTACGAAGCCGGGAAATCCTTCCGGAAAGCTCCTCCTCCACTGCTGGCCCCTCGTGCGCCTGACATGAGCGACCGGACGTTCCCCACCTCGGAAAGCACGTGGTCCGGCGGGAGCTCGACGTCCCGGTCGAACGTCGTCGGCTTGAGCCTGTTCCGCCTCACGGAACGTCCGTTGGACGCCATTTCGTGTCGCTTCGTAATCTTGTTTTCACGTACCGAGTGAACCCCGTCTTTCGGTGTGCCGAGGAGACTGAACGACTATGACAACAGGGTACGTGGAATCGGTCCGCCGTGCTTCGCAGCGGACGTTCGGATGGAGGCGGAAGGTGTTGTGGCTGGTTTTTTCGAAATAAGGCGGAGTACTGCGTTTTCGTTGGTGTCGGTGTTCTTGGCGGCCTTCTTTCTCGCAGTCAAATCCGGTTTCCTGCGTTGATCGAGATTTCGATTCAGGTTGCTTTGTTTCTTCAAAAAGACATGTTTCCGGAGGATTCGCGGACACGGACGGCGGTTCCTCGAGGTCGGTTTTCGTCCTGACCGACACAGACGGATCCGGATCCGAACACGGGAGACAGCCGGTTACCGCTCCTGCCGGATGAGGGATGTTCAGCAGGAGGCGCCGTGCGGCCCGGGAGGGGTGCGTTCATGGAACTTCACGACAAGGTCGCTGTGGTCACCGGCGGCACTCGTGGGATAGGCCGAGGGATCGTGCGGCGCTTCCGCGACGAGGGGGCCTGGGTGGTGTTCACCGGACGGGACGAGGTCCGCGGTTCCCAAGCGGAAGAGGAACTCGGAGCGGACGGTCAGGTCCGCTTCGTCGCTGCCGACGTACGTCGTCGTCACGAGGTCGAACAGGCCGTCGACGTGGCCGTCGAGCGCCACGGTCGCCTGGACGTCCTCGTCAACAACGCGGGCGGCGCCCCGTCGCTGCGCCCCGTGGCGGAGATGGAGGAAGCCACCTGGCACGAAACCATCGCTGTGAACCTGCACTCGGTGTATTACGCGACCCGTAGGGCCCTTGCCTATCTGGTTCCGCAGGAATCCGGAAGGATCATCACTGTTTCCTCCTTCGCGGGCAAGGCGGGAATCCCGTGTTTCGGGGCCTACGCCGCCGCGAAGCACGCCGTGATCGGGCTGATGCGTTCCCTGGCCCAGGAAGTCGGTCCACGAGGGATCACAGCCAACTGTGTGTGCCCCGGCATCGTGGTGACCGACTTGGTCCACCAACTCGGTGCGGACCTTGGGCTCCAGACAGGAACATCCTACGAACAAATCCTGGATTCGTTTCTGGAGAAAACGGCTACCGGTCGAACTACCACGATCGAGGACGTCGCTGCACTGGCGGTGTTCTTGGCCTCCGACAGGGGGTCGGGAATAACCGGCCAAGCACTTTCCGTGGACGGGGGAATGACCTGATTCGCCGGAGTTCGCGTCCCGTTGACCGGTGTCGACCGTCCGAACGAAGAATGTCGAGTGAAACGACCCGCGGTGCTTGCGAGCACCTCTCTCAGCGAAATCGGTGCTGTCGGCCACGTTCCTGCGGAGCACACACGCATAGGACGTCGTTGTCGTCGATTGATGTTGTCCCTCGTTGAAGTGTGGAGATCGCTATGGCGGAGAAAACCGCTCACCTGTTTCCGGGACAGGGCGCGTACAGGCCCGGCGCGCTCGGCCCGCTCGCGCGTCGGCACGCGGTCGTCGGTGATGTTCTGGGCAGAGTCGACTCGGTGAGCGCCGAGTACGGGGTCAACCCGATCAGTGCTCTGCTGACCGAAGATGGTCCCGATATCGACACGCTCATCGCCCATGATCCCGAGGCGCTGCATATGGCTATTTTCGCCGGATCGATGGCGGTGCACACGCTGCTGACCGAGGTGTACGGGGTCGATGCGGACGTGCTCGTCGGACACAGCCTGGGAGAGATCACCGCACTGGTCGCCGGCGGCGCGTACACACTCGCCGACGGGGCACGTGTGCTGTGTGAGCGGGATCGGCTCCTCCGTACCAGTTCCCGTGCGCGTGGTGGGTTGCTGGTCGTTGGTCTTCCCGCCGACCGAGCACAGGCTCTGATCACGGCATCCGGTGAATGGGATGCCGAGATCGCGGCCGTGAACGCGCCGTACCAGACCGTGGTATCGGCGCCCGTGGAGGTGCTCGAACGCCTGTTGGATGCGGCTTCTTCCTTGGGGGCGAGCACCACCAGGGTGAAGTCTCCCTATCTGTTCCACAATTCGCTGTTGAATCCGATCGCCGGCGAGCTCGCCCCGTCGTTGCGCGGCATCCCCGTTCAGCCCATGCACACGAAGGTGTTTTCGACGCTGCACAAACGTGTCTACACCTCCGGTGATGACATCCCGTCGTTGCTGTTGCAGCATTTGACGGCGCCCGTGTACTTCCTGGACGCCGTGCGGCACCTCCACGCGTACGGCGTGACGTTCTTCGCGGAGTGCGGAATGGGGCGCGCCCTGACCGGGATGGTTCGCGCCTCCGTTCCGGGAAGCATCACAGCGGCCCCGCTGGCCGGAGAGATCGATGTCGACTCGGTCGACGCCGAGGTCCGGCGCGTCGGTGGCACGTCCGCGACTCCTTCCCCGGCAGCGGCACCGAGAACACCGGAAACACCGGAAGCGACCACGAAGGCTCCGGAGTCGCTCTCCGGCACGAACGACGTGACAGAGACCTCGGACACGTCAGAAGACCCGCACACGTCCCGCCCGTCGCGAGACCGCGATGAGCTTCTGGAGCAATTGCGGCAGTTGTTCGCGGAGTCATTGGAGTACCCCGTCGACGTGCTCACACCCGACGCCGACCTGGAAGCAGATCTGGGAGTGGATTCCGTCAAACGGAACGAACTGCTCCAGCGCGCAAGGGACCGGTACGAGCTCGCCGAACTTCCGGAGAACTTCCGTATCACGGAATACACGACGCTCGACGAGATCACGACGCTGGTGCAGGAGATGGGTGAGTGGTGATGGTCACGAGTTCCGATTTCGCCGGACGGGTCGTGTTGGTGACCGGTTCCTCCCGAGGGATGGGCTTCGTCACGGCTCGAACCTTCGCTCGACGCGGCGCGCACGTCGTGATCAACTACTTCCACTCCTCACAACAGGCCGAACAGGCTGTCGCGTCTCTGCGGGAGGAGGGGCTGTCGGTTGAGTCGCTGCGTGCCTCGGTGGCGAAGAAGGACGAGGTCGAGGAGATGGTCACCTTGGTGACCGAGCGGCACGGCCGCCTCGACGTCCTGGTCAACAACGCCGCCGTCGGCATATTCCGCCCCCTCGAGGAACTGACTGAGAAGAACTGGACCCGCGTTCTGGACACGAACCTCAACGGCACACGGTGGTGCTCGTTGGCGGCCGCGACGTGGATGAAGGAGCACGGTGGCGGTGTCATCGTCAACGTGTCCTCCATCGGCGCTGAGCTTGTGGTCGGCAACTACGCCGCCGTGGGGGTGTCCAAGGCCGCGGTCGAGGCATTGACCCGCTACCTCGCCGCCGAGTACGGGCCGTACGGCATCCGAGTCAACTCGGCCTCGGCCAACATCGTGGAAGGCGAGGTCGCGAATCTGTTTCCCCGTGCCGCGGAGTTCCTCCAGGTGGTCCGCTCGGCGACCCCGCTGGGGCGGGCGTCCCGTCCGGAGGATCTCGCCGAACTCGTGGTCTATCTGGCCAGTTCCGCCGCGAGCGGGATCAGCGGACAATCCATGCTTGCCGATGGTGGCCTGTCCACGGGCAGTGCCATGCTCTCACCGCCGCGGAGGGAACCGGAACGCGAATCCGTCGAGGCTCCCTCGAGCAGTAGCGTTCCGCTGACATCCTCAGGGCGCGCTCCGGCAGCGGGGTACGGGCCGCGTGGTGAACCCGACGAGGGGGCCGCGGACGAGCGCGGGATCGCCGTGGTGGGTGCCGGCGTCGCCCTTCCCGGGGCCAGCACACCCGAGCAGTTGTGGACCCTGTTGAACCGGAACCAGTCGGTGTTCTCCGAGCCCGGATCTTCCTACCGCGCAGAGGACTTCTACGACTCGAACCCCGATGCCGAGGACCGTACCTACACGGTGCGCGCCGGTCACATGCACGGGTTCGAACCGCATCCCGTTCTCGCCGAGGAGTTGGCACGAGGTGACATCGGGGAGGCGGACGGTGTCGTGACGCAGTGGGTGCGGCACTGCGTGTTGCACGCCCTGGACGGAGGCACCACCCGCGAGCGCGACAGGTTCGCGACGTACCTCGGAGCATGGAGCGACGGCAGCTACGACCTGGAAGAAACCCTGCTTTCCGAGGACATCCTGGTGACGTTGCGCTCGTGGTGCGGGGATGCGGATCTTGACCGGGTGCGAGAAGTCATCCGGCGCCACCTGCCACGGGCACGGCATGACGCGACCAGGTTGTTACCGAGTCGGATTCTGGCCCGAGCGGTATCCGGGCTAGCGCCGGAGCACGGAAACGCGGCCTTTGTGGACACCGCGTGCTCCTCCTCGCTCTACGCACTCGATCTCGGCGCCCGGGCCCTGCGCGAGGGAGAGTGCGACATCGCCCTGTGCGGTGGATGGCAACAGCAGTCCGCGCGTTACTCCGTCCTGTTCGCCAACGTCAACGGGCTGTCCCCGAGCGGGAACCTCCGTGTCTTCGACAAGGACGCCGACGGCACGTTGTTCACCGACGGTGCTTGCGTGCTGGCGTTGAAGACCGTTGAACGGGCTCGCGAGGACGGCGACGACATCCTGGCCGTGCTCGGAGGTTTCGGGGCCGCCGCTGACGGGCGCGGCAAAGCGATCTACGCGCCCAACCCGAAGGGACAACGACTGGCCCTCCGACGGAGTTGGCAACGCGGCGGCCTCGGGGACGGTGAGCTCGACTGGGTCCTGGCGCACGCCACGGGCACTCCGGAAGGCGACGCCAGCGAGCTGACCACGATCGCCGAGACCACCTCGGAGGCACCGATCACCGTCAGCAGCAACAAATCCGTCCTGGGACACACCGGCTGGGCGGCCGGTGCCGTCTCGGTGCTGCACGCGGTGCTTTCCTTGCGACGGCACCGGATTCCCGCACAGCACCATTTCGACGAGCTGCCCGAGCACGTGAACGTCAGTGGACCGCGTGTCCCGGACGAGCCCGTCGACTGGTCTCCGCGTGCGGACCGGCCACGCCGGGCGGGAGTGTCCGCGTTCGGCTTCGGCGGTACCAATGCCCACCTCGTGGTCGAAGAGCCTCACGCGGGCACACGGACACCCGCCGTCCACCGGAGCGCCGAGGACATCGTCCTCGTCGGATGGGAGGCGATGCTGCCCGGCGATCCCGACCGGGAGCGATTGCGGACCTGGCTGCACACGGGTTTCCCACCTCGGCGTTCCTTCGGTGAGAACTACCCCGCCCCCGAGCCGGCGACGATGCGGTTGACACCGAAGGCTCTGCGCGGCATCGACCGTACCCAGCAGATGGCCGTACAAGTCGTTCGACGACTCGCGGAGAGCCACGGAACACTGTGGGCCGGGCTGGAGGAGACGACCGGTGTGCTGTGCGGAACGGAGGAACCGTTGCGCATCTCCCAGGGGTCCAGTGTCCGTGCTTACCGGGACGTGCTGTCCCGGCTCGCCGACGACCTCGCACGTGAACACGGTGAGGCCGCGCGCGACGTACTCGCCGACTACTGGGAGAGCACGCGTCGTCGGATCCCTCCCCACTCCGAGGACCACCTGCCCGGTCTCCTGCCCAACGTGACCGCCAGCCGCGTGGCGAACCGTTTCGATCTCACCGGTGTGGCCGCGGCCGTGGGGGCGGGGCGGGACTCGTTCCTGGCCGCTCTCCGCACCGGGATGTCCTATCTGCGGGACGGCGACCTCGACGTGGCCCTCGTCCTCGGGGTCAACGGCAACACGACGCCGTGGGTGGCGGCCTTCCACGGGATCGACGACCGACGAACAGCCGAGGGAGCGTTCGCGTTCTTCGTGACACGTCGCGACCTCGCGCGGCGGTACTCCTGGCCCGTCCTCGGGACCCTCGCGCCGGAGCGTTCCGGGAGGAACGGGACAGTCGTTTCCCAGCAGGATCCGACCTTCCTCACCGCGGACGGCGCGGTGGCCCTCCTGCGGGGCGTCACCGGCGAGGAACGGTCCACCGTGATCGTCGGGAGCGAGTACGGTACCGACCACGCTGTCGCGTTCACCGCTGAGTCCCAGCCCTGCCCGACCGCCTCGGCCCCCGTGGAGCGGCCCGACCGGAGAACCGAGCGCTACGTGCTCACGCATGTTCCCGATCCCGGCGAAACCGTTCGTGAGGCCGCCGACGTACTCGGTGCCGAGCACTTGGTGCTGACCAACGACGCCGGTGTCGCTCGTACGGCCGCGGAACGAACCGCAGGGCGCGCAACGGTGCTGTGTACGGAGAGCACGCCGAACGACGAGCGCGTCACCACCGTCGGGACCGTGGAGGCCGACACGTTGGACCGGTTGGGAATCACTCCCGCCATGTGCCGACACATCCGCGTGTTCGCGTCCGTCACCGCCCCCCAGGACGGCGGCGACGCCCTGGACAGGCCACCGTCAAGCCTGTCACGCCTCCACGAAGTGGCGTTTCTGGCCGCGAAAGCGGGAGCGCACGGTCCGCTGCTCACGGGCAGTCTCCTGGTCCTTCAGCTCGGTGCGGAACACGAGTTCGGGGCTCATCCCCACGCCGCCCTGCTGACGGGAACCGTCAAGAGTCTGGCATGGGACCTGCCGGAGTGCCGCCTGCTGTCGCTGAGCACGAGCAGTACCGATCCGGAGCAGGCGTTCGCGGAACTGGAACGGGAAAGCACCCTGTCCCACGCCCTGCCCGAGGTCCACAGAAGGAACGGTCACCGCCTCACACCACGGTTGCGGCCCGAACCTGTTTCCCGAGAGTCCGGCTCACTCGTGGACGACGACTCGGTCCTCGTGGTCTCCGGTGGAGGCCGCGGAATCACCGCGGAGTGCCTCCGGGGGCTCGCCGGCCACACTCGACCGCACGTGTGGATCCTGGGAACCACCTCGTACGAGGACGCCCCCACCGAGGAGCCTCCCGACAACCGGGCGGAATTCCTGACATGGCGACGTCGGCATCATCCCCGGGATCACTTCACCGAACACCTCCGGGCCTACCAGCGGCATCGGCGAGGTGTGGAAACACGGCGTACCGTCCGGGATCTCCGAGAGCTGCTCGGAGAGGACCGCCTCCACTACCTCGTGTGCGACATCAGTGACCGTGAACAGGTTCGAGCAGCAGCCGACCGCGTACTCGCGGAACACGATCACATCGATCTGTTCGTGCACGCTGCCGGAATCAATCGTGCCGCGGGACTGGACTCGAAGAGTTTGGATGACGTGCGCGCGGTACTGGGTGCCAAGGTCGACGGGTATCACAATCTCGTCGACGCCTTCGGCAGTCGAACAAAGCACTGGTGCAACTTCGGCTCTCTGGCCGGAACTCTCGGCCTGAGCGGAGAGTCCGACTACGCCGCCGCCAACGACTACCTCAGTGCCTCCGGGACTTACCGGGGCCGTCGTGACGGGGTCGACGAATTCACCATCGGTTGGACCATGTGGGCCGAGACCGGGATGGGGTCCGACCGGATGGCCCAGTCGTTGACCGAACGCAAGAACGTGCTCACACCGCTCGACAACTCCGAAGGAGTCAGCCACTTCCTCGACGAACTCAGGGCCACCAGGCACGGGACCCATGTGGTTCACCAGCTGGGCGACAACGAGCTGGACACGATCGAACGTGTGACGCCGGGACTGCTCCGAAGCAGCTCGTCGGAGGGCGCGCCCCGGCGACACGATGCGGCCGGTGACCCGGGAGAACCACCACTGCTGGACGAACTCCTGGAGAAGAGCCCCACGCACCAGGTATGGCGGTACGACTTCGATCCCGGTCGGGACAGTTACCTGTATAGCCACTTGGTCCAGGGCAGACCGACCCTGCCCGGGACGTTTCACCTCGAGCTCGGTGCCGAGGCGGCTACCGTGCTGGTGCCGGGTACTCGGGTGCTGGGGTTCGAGCACGTGGTCTTCCACACGTTCCTGTGTTTGCCGACGCACGGCACCGGTTCGCTGTGCCGGGTCATCGCTGAGCGTTCGGAGGAACAGGGCGGGATTATCCGCGTTCGTGCCCGGCTGGTCAGCGATGTTCTCAGCGGGGACGGGCGTGTGCTGCTGTCCGGGCGCGAGCATTCCACGTTCGACGTTCTCCTCACCGACACCACTCCCGAAGCCGAGGTTCGCGACGTCCCCGAGGTCGACGAATGCCCCGTGCCGGACCCCTACTTTCTGGAAGGGAGCCCTGTGGAGTTGGCGGGGCCGTTCTCGGCCAATGCGGACTGCCGGATCGGGAACACGATGTCTGCGGCCACGTGGAACACCGCCTCTGTCGGGGACCGGATAACCGACCGAATCCTGCTGCCCGCCGTCATGCTGGACTCCCTGGCCCGGACCCACGTTCTCGATCCACACCGGCCCGACCGACTCGCCGTCGCCGTACCCACGTCGTTGCGACGTATCGACCTGAACACCGCCCTGAACGACCGCGCGATCGCTCGGCAGCACCCGGACACCGTGGTACTGCTGGCCGAGCCGGGCAGCGAGGGGAACATGGACAAGCTCGAATCAGTGACGAGCACCGGGCAGGTCCTGGCACGAGTCACCGGAACAAGCTCCCACCCCCTGGGATGGGCGGTGAGGAACCACCACGGCTGGCACATGCATCGCGGTGGTTGACCACATGTTGCCATCCGGACTCCTCACCGGCCCCTCGGTCCGAAACGTCCCGAGCACGTGCGGCCCGGGGGAGGTGGGCGAGGACCCGAAAAACCCTTCGCCACCGTTCGTCCCGTCCGCTACGGTGCCCACCTGTTCCCACGGCGGAAGCCCGGAAGAACCGCGTGCTTGTCGCCGGCAGTTCCCACACTGAAAGCAGGTTTCGTCGATGGCGTGTCGTATCGGTGAGCTCGTGCTCGACTGCCACGATCCCGAGGCGCTGGCGCGGTTCTGGTGCGAGGTCCTGGACTTCGTGGAGCTCGGTCGTGAGCAGGGCGAGGAGGGCTACGCCATCGAGATCGGGCCGCGCGAAGGGTTCGGCGGTCCCCAGGCGACGATCGTCCTCAGAAGCGGGGGAGAGCCGAGCCGGGAGAAGTCCCGGGTGCACATCGACGTCAACCCCACCGACCGCGATCAGCGGGCCGAGCTCGAACGCCTTCTGGAGCTCGGGGCGCGTCCGGCCGACATCGGTCAGACCGGTCAGGAGCAGTGGGAGGTCCTCGCCGATCCCGAGGGCAACGAGTTCTGCCTGCTCAGGGCCCGCCTCAACCCGCTCTGAGGGTTCCGCCTGTCCGCTCGGCCGGAGCCCGGGCCGATACCGGGCCCCGCGCTGTTCCGCCGCGTCCGCACTCCGCCCGGCCCGTGCCGGACGAGGACGAGAGACCCCTGCCGGCCGGGGACTCTCGTCCTCTCAACGACCGCCCTCCGCGCGCAGCAGGGCCACCGTGTGCTCGACGTGCTCGGTGACCTGCTGCTCGTCGAGCGGCTGGTGCAGCACGAGCCGGTGGTAGTAGATCGGTCCGGCCAGCAGGCTGACGGCCCATTCGAGGTCGATGGAGTCGGCGAGCTCTCCGTCGCGCTGGGCTCGTCGCAGCACGGAGATCACTTCCTGACGTCGGTTGTGCACGTATGCGCGGTACACCTCGGCCAGGGTCTCGTCGTGCTCGGAAGCCACGGCGAGGCTGCCCGCGATCGCTCCCCAGCGGGGGGAGCGCAGCCCCGCTCCGAGCTGCCCGATCACCCGTTGCAGTTCCGCCTCCAGTTCCCCTTCCGAGTCCGCTGTCTCCGGACTCGTGTCACGTAGTTGAATCCCCAGGTGCTCCACGGCATCGATGAGCAGGGGGAGTCGTTCCGGCCAGTGCCGGTAGAGGGTGCTGCGCGAGACACCCGCCGTCGAGGCGACCGCGTCCATGGTCATCGCTTCCACCCCGCGTTCGGCGAGCAGGCTCACGGTCGCTTCGAGCACGCGTTGACGGGTGCGGACCGCTCGGGGGTCCTCCGGGTTCATGGCTCACCTCTGTAGTACAAACCTGTTGCATAGTTTGGCGCGGTTATCTACAGTACAGATGTGTACTACAGATTCCGGGTTCGGGCCAAGGACGACCAACAGCCGCCCGCGAAGCCCGCCTCCCGGGAAGGAGAACGGCACGGCTTCCACGCCGATCAGCGGGACGCTGGCCGTGAGAACGCTCGAAGGGGTAGGCGATGAGAACGAAAATCACGAGCCGAAGCGAACGGTTGCGTGTTCCTCCACAGGAACGGGGGAAGGTGGGCGCGTTCTGGGCGATGATGGTCGTGGTCTTCCTGGCGGCCATGGATTCCACGGTCGTGGCCACGGTGCTGCCCTCGATCCTGGCCGAACTGGGAAATTCCGACCTGCTCGCCTGGGTGGTCACCAGTTATCTGCTCACCACGGCCGTGTCCATCCCCCTGTGGGGCAAGGTGGCCGACCTGATGAGCAGGCGTCGGCTGTACCTCCTGGCCGCCACCGTGTTCCTCGTCGGCTCCCTGGCCGTGGCCTCCGCTCCCAGCATGTTCATCCTGTTGACGGCACGTGCGGTCCAGGGCGTCGGCACCGGCGGGCTCATGGCCCTGACCCCGACGATCATCGGTCACATGTTCGCCTCTCGCATCAGGGGCCGCTTCCACGGTATTCAGGGCGCCGTGCTCGCCGGGGCCAGCATCGTGGGACCGCTGGTGGGCGGTTTCATGGAGGCGATGATCGGCTGGCGGTCGGCTTTCTGGATCAACCTGCCGCTCGTGCTGCCCGCCCTGGTGATCGCGGGACGTTTCCTGCCCGCCCCGGGAGCACGCACGGCCAAGCGCCGGGTCGATCTCGTGGGGGCGGCGCTGCTGGCGATCGGTGGTTCCGCGTTCCTGCTGGCGCTCAGTGAGAACACACCTCTCGCCGCGACGGGGTTTCGGGCCGCTCTGCTGGCCGTCACGGTCGCTGCGGTGCTGGTGTACCTGTACTGGCAGAGCCGTCACGAGGATCCCGTGCTGCCGCTGAGCGTGCTGCGCTCCCCGGTGGTTGCCGCCGCGATCGGCCTGTCCTTCATATCCGGGGGCGTGATGATCGCCGCCGTGGTCTACGCGCCGTTGTACGCGCAGACGGTCCAGGAGCAGTCCGCGGCCTCGTCCGGGTTGCTGTTGCTTCCGCTCACCGGAGGTGTCCTGGTGGCCAATCTCGGCGGGGGAAACCTCATCACCGTGCTGGGCAGGTACCGTCCGTTCCTCATCGGGGGCACGGTGGCCATGACCGCCGGCTTCGGAACACTGGCCGTCGTTGGTGCCACCGCCGGGGGCCTCGTCCTGTTCACGGTCGCGCTGGCGCTCGTGGGGATCGGGATAGGGCTGACCATGCAGCCCTCCATGCTGGCACTGCAGAACGCCGTGTCGGCGGCGAACCTCGGTTCGGCCACCGCCGCGAGCACCTTCTTCCGGCAGCTCGGTTCCACACTGTCCATCGGGGTGCTCGGAGCCCTGATCACCGGGTGGGTGGGGCCTCAGCTGTCCGCGCTCACCGAGGGAACGGGCGAGGTCACCGCCGGAGCCCGCTCCCAGGTGTCCACAGCCTTCGGAACGCTCTTCCTGATCCTGGCCGCCGTGGCTGTGGTGGCGTTCGTGCTCGCGCTGGTGCTGCCGGAGAAGCCGCTGTCCGAAGAGCACCCCGCCGAGGAAACGACCGAGGAGACGACCGAGGAACCCGTCGTGGAGACGGGCGGGGAGGAAACTCCTGCCGGAGACCGGTCCCAGCACGCGCGGTGCTGAGTTCCGGCCGGTGCCGGCGTGCACGATTCGAGTCGGTTCGGGGAGTCGGCCGGGAGCAGAGCAGGCCGAATCCCCGAACCGGACAATCACCGAAAAGGCCCTCACGAGGAAAGGATCGTCCGTCATGTCACACACGGGATCGCACTCCGAGCCGGACGTGGCGCACGTCGAGTTCGTGCTGGACATCGCCTGCGTCTGGTCGTATCTCGGTTACGCGCGGTTCGCGCGGGTCGCCGCCGAGCACCGGAAGGCGGGAGGTCGGTTGGAGGTGGTCTTCCGGCCCTTCCAGGTCGCTCCGTACGCCCCGGAGCGGGGCGAGAGCCTGTTCGAGGTTCACAAGCGGGACTTCGGCGCCGAGGCGGAGCAGAAAGAGGAAACCCTGAAGGAGCTGGGCCGTCAGGAGGGCGTCGAGTTCGACTTCGACAAGGCCGTGTTCACCAACACCTTCCAGGCCCATCGTCTCGTGGCTCTGGCTGCCGAGCAGGGCTTGGGAGAGACCGTGGTCGACCGTTTGTTCCGCGCCTACTTCACCGACGGAATCAACGTGGCCGATCCGGAGGAACTTCGTTCCCTGGCCGCGGAGACGGGGGTGGTCTGGAGCGAGGCCGGAGCGGAGGAACTTCGCGCAGAGCTGGCGCGGGTTCGGGACTCGGGGATTCATGCCGTGCCCACCCTCACCGTGAACGGCGGACAGGTGCTCACCGGGGCGTGGTCGGAGAACGAGCTGCGTTCCGCCTTGGGAACGAAAGCGGCCTGACCGCTCCCCCGGTGGTGGCGGGAACTCCTTGCCTCGGCGGGCGGCGACTTCGCGAGGTTCCTCTTCCGCACCGGCGGAAACCGATCTGCTCGTCAGAGGAACGCGCCGCTCGCCGAGAACGGGATCATGATTGGTTCGGCTCCCTGGTTTCCCTCCCGGATGCTTACCGAGCGGGAAGTACGGTGATCGGCCGGGTTCGACGACCCGGCGGGGAGGACGGTTCCGGAAGGTGAGGGACGCGATGACGGAGCGGATCTGGCTGGACGTGCCCTACGGCGAGAAGGACCGGGCCAAGGCGGCCGGGGCGCGGTGGGACCCGACGGCCCGGCGGTGGTACGCCCCCCGTCCGGGGATGGAGGCGCTGCGCCCGTGGGAGGCGCTGCCCGAGGTGCCCGACCCGTTGCCGGGGGAGGATCGCACGTTCGGTTCCGGGCTGTTCGTGGATCTCGTGCCCAGCTCGTGCTGGTTCACCAACGTCCGCTCCTGCGTCGCCGAGCGGGACTGGGAACGGCTGCGGCGGATGCTGCTGCGCCGGGCGGGTTACCGCTGCGAGATCTGCGGGCGGGGTGAGGACCGGGCGAGCAGGCGGCGGCTGGAGGCCCACGAGCGCTGGTCCTACGACGAAACCAGGTCGGTCCAGGCGTTGCGTCGGTTGGTGTGCCTGTGCGGCGACTGCCACCGCACCACGCACTTCGGGCTGGCCCAGGTGCGCGGTCAGGCGGAGGCCGCGTTCGAGCACCTGCGTGCGGTCACGGGGATGAGCCGCGAACAGGCCGAGGCCCACGTCGACGAGGCGTTCGCGCTGTGGCGACGGCGTTCGGCCCGCGCGTGGACCCTGGACCTGTCACTGCTCACCGAGGCGGGGATCACCCTCGCCGAACCCCCGCCGGCGCACCGGCGCGGTGCGGTGGCCGCCGCCGAACTCGCCCGCGAGCGGGAGTCACGAGCGTGAACACGGGGGATCGACCCGGGAGGACTCTGCCGGGATGATGGCCGCCGTGCTGGAGCGGGAGAGCGGTACGCATGTTTGATCGGTCCACGACGTGGCGCAAGAGCAGTTACAGCACGGCCACCGGAAACTGTGTCGAGGTGGCTTCCCGCGGGGATGTGCGGGGGTTGCGGGACGGCAAGCTCGGGAAGAGCGGTCCGGTGCTGGTGTTGGACGCCTCCGGCTTCGGCGCTTTCCTGAACGCGGTGCGTGCGGGGCGTTTCGACCGTTGACCGGTGCCGCACGGCGCCGGAGGCACCGTGCGGCGGACGTCCGTAGGCCGAGGGAACGCCCCAGCGAGGTGGGATGGTGGTGTGGAGGTTCAGTCGGTCCTGTCATCGGGATGAGTGCGGGCCGCCGGGTCGAACCAGACCAGTCGAGTCCGAACATGGGGACGGACGGTGAACCGGCGCAGGGCGTTCTCGGGTCGCCGTAGGCGCATGTGGAGCGTGCGGTCGACGGCGACGACCTCGGCATGATCCTCGAAGGCCAACCCCCACGCGGCCACCCGGGCGTCGATGCGGGAGCCGTACTCCTGAACCACCGCGAACAGGGTCGGCGCGGTGTCAGCGACCAGCCCTGTCAGTAGCTCCGCGAACTCGGGTTCGTCGCAGAGGGGCTGAGGAGTTGCTGTGTCCTCGGGGTGGTTCTCCAACGAACTCGTCATGGCGTCTCCCATCGGATGATCGTGTCTCCTACCTACGATGTTGACCTTTTATATTTACTACTAACGTAAGTTATTTACATAAAAGATCATAAGAGCCCGTTCGGGTGAGATCTTGGATGTGAAAGACGCATGTGTAGGCTCCGAACGGGGCTCGTGCAGGAGGTGCGCCATGGCTGGTTCCTCGGCACCGTTGCGACGGTTGGGCGCGGAACTACGACGACTTCGTGAGGCCGCTGGCCGAACCCAATCCGATGTGGGCTCGGCTATCGGACGTACCCATACGACGTTGGTCAACTGGGAACTTGGCAAGACCAAGATCAGTAAGTCTGATCTTGTGTGCCTGCTCGCCGAGTTGCGCACGCCGACCGAGGTCCGGAAAGGCTTGGAGCAACTGCGGGATCAGGCCGGACGAGAAACTTCGCAGTGGGCGACGTATGGGCTTCCCGATTGGCTACGACCGTTGGTCAGCTTCGAAGAAGACGCCGTTACCGTGACCTCGTTCGAACCGGTACTCATTCCCGGTTTGTTGCAGACGGAGAACTACGCACGTTCCGTCCACACTGCTGGGCGACGTAAGGTCGCATCGGAATTCGTGGACAGGTGGGTGGCTGCTCGTATGCAGCGTCAACAGCGCTTGAGTGGTCCGGATCCACTGAGGCTGAGCGCGGTGATTTCCGAAGCAGCGATACGTCTGAGAGTGGGTGGCGCCGAGGTGTGCGTCGATCAGCTCCGCAGACTCCTGGAACTCGGTCAGCAGGACAACATCTCGATTCGCATACTCACTGCGGATGAGAACGGATACGGTGGTGTCGCGAGCAACTTCACAGTGTTGCATTTCGCCGATCCCAAAGTCGACCCTCCGTTGGGTTACTTCGATGGTCCGTTGGGTGGGCACATGATCAGCGATGAAGGGGACGTCGCAACGATGGTTAACATGTTCGACGATCTACGTCATATGGCGTTGTCCGAGACGGACTCGGCCGAGATGATAGCTGCCGTGCTGGAACAGCGGGAGCGGGAGAGCGGTACGCATGTTTGATTGGTCCACGGTCGTCTGGCGTAAGTCCAGCTTCAGCGATGCGGGGGGCAACTGTGTCGAGGTGGCTTCCTGCGGGGATGTGCGGGGGTTGCGGGACGGCAAGCTCGGGAAGAGCGGTCCGGTGCTGGTGTTGGACGCCTCCGGCTTCGGCGCTTTCCTGAACGCGGTGCGTGCGGGGCGTTTCGACCGCTGACCGGTGCCGCACGGCGCCGGAGGCACCGTGCGGCTGAGCCTGTCGTCAGATCAGCCCGAGCGAGAGCATCGCCTCGGCGACCCTGGTGAATCCGGCGATGTTGGCCCCGGCCGTGTAGTCGCCGGGCAGCCCGTACTCCTCGGCGGTGGAGTAGCAGCGGTCGTGCACCGAGACCATGATCTCCCGCAGCCGCTGCTCGGTGAACTCGTGGGACCAGGAGTCCCGCGAGGCGTTCTGCTGCATCTCCAGGGCGGAGGTGGCCACCCCGCCCGCGTTGGCGGCCTTCCCGGGGCCGAAGGCCACTCCGGCCTCGCGGAAGACCCGCACCCCCTCGGGAGTGGTGGGCATGTTGGCCCCCTCGCCGACGGCCACGCACCCGTTGCGCACCAGGACCTCGGCCTCCTTGCCGGTGATCTCGTTCTGGGTGGCCGAGGGCAGGGCGACCTCGCAGGGAACCTCCCACACCTGCCGGTTCGCCACGAACTTCCCGGAGGGACGCCGGTCCGCGTACTCGGCGAGCCTGCCGCGTTCCCGCTCCTTGATCTGTTTGACCAGCTCCACGTCGACGCCCTGCTCGTCGAGCACGTAGCCCTCCGAGTCCGAGCAGGCCACCACGTGGCCGTCCAGCTCCCGCACCTTCTGCATCGTGTAGATCGCCACGTTGCCGGAGCCGGAGACGACGGTGCGTTTGCCGGAGAAGGAGTCGTCGCGGGCGGCCAGCATCTCCCGGACGAAGAAGGCGTTGCCGTAGCCGGTGGCCTCGGTGCGGATGTGCGAGCCGCCGAAGGCCCAGCCCTTGCCGGTGAGCACGCCGGACTCGTAGCGGTTGGTGAGCCTCTTGTACTGCCCGAACAGGTAGCCGATCTCCCGCCCACCGACGCCGATGTCGCCGGCGGGAACGTCGGTGTACTCGCCGAGGTGGCGGTGCAGCTCGGTCATGAAGCTCTGGCAGAACGCCATGATCTCCTGGTCCGAACGCCCCTTGGGGTCGAAGTCCGAACCGCCCTTGCCGCCGCCGATCGGCAGGCCGGTCAGCGCGTTCTTGAACACCTGCTCGAACCCGAGGAACTTGACGATCCCCTGGTAGACGGAGGGGTGGAAACGCAGCCCGCCCTTGTACGGGCCGAGCGCGCTGTTGAACTCGACCCGGAAACCGCGGTTGATGTGGACCTCGCCCCGGTCGTCCTGCCAGGGAACCCGGAAGATGATCTGCCGTTCCGGTTCGCAGGTCCTTTCGATGATCTTGGCGTGCGCGTACTCGGGGTGCTTGCCCATCACGACGCCGATGCTGTCGAGAACCTCCCGCACCGCCTGGTGGAACTCGACCTCACCCGGATTGCGTGCGACCACCTTCTCGTAGATGGGCTCCAGCGACTCGTGCAATGCCGTCCTCGATTCCTCGTCCTGCTCCGGCGGGGAGTGCCGGGACAGAGTATGGGGCAGTGCCGGGCGGGCTGAAGGTCCCTCGGTGAGAACTGTCACAAAAGGGACGGGACGACGTGGAGGGTGTCCCCTGTCCGGGGCGAGCGGTACCGAACGGCGGTCACAGCCCCAGGAACGCCCGGGCCACGAGGAAGTAGATGATCAGACCGGTGGCGTCGACCAGGGTGGTCACCAGGGGAGTGGAGATCACGGCCGGGTCGATTCCGGCCCGCTTGGCCAGCAGCGGCATGGACGCCCCGATCATCGCCGCCCACGCGCACACGGCGATCAACGAGACGGCGAGGGTGGCCGCCACCCGTACGTGCACGAACACCGTGCCGAGGACCATGCCGATGGCCGCGAGCGCGAGTCCGAGGGTGAGTCCCACCCGGCACTCGCGCCAGGCCACCCGCAGGATGTCGCCGGTGCGGACCTCGCCCACGGCCAGGGCGCGCACGGAGGCGGTGGCCGCCTGGGCCCCGGCGTTGCCGCCGGTGCCGATGAGCAGCGGCACGAACAGCGCCAGCGTGGTCACCTCCTCCAGCGTGGACTCGAAGAACTGCAGGACGTTGACGGTCAGCGTGGCGGCGACGATGAGCAGCAGCAGCCAGACGATGCGGGACCGCGCCAGTTGCAGCACCGAGGCGGACATGTAGTGCCCGCTCCACGGGGTGGCCGCGGCCTGGCGGGCTATGTCCTCGCTGTCGGCGGCCTCGATGAGGTCCACGGCGTCGTCGATGGTCAACAGTCCGAGCACGCGGTCCTCGCTGTCCACCACGGGCAGGTCCAGCAGGTTGGCGTCCTGCATGAGCCGGGCCGCGTCCTCGGCGTCGTCGGTGGCCTTCACACGCGGTGCGTCCGTCTCGGCGAACTCGGAGACCCGTTGCCCCGCGGACCCCAGCACCAGGTCCCGCAGGGAGACCGTGCCGATGAAGTGCCGCTGGTCGTCGACGATCAGCAGGGTGTAGACGGTCTCGGCGTCCGCCCCCCGGTCGTGCACCCGGTCCAGGGCCTGGGAAACCGTCATGTACTGGCGGATCGTCACCGTTTCCGGGGTCATGAAACGCCCCACCGAGCCCTCCGGATACCCCAGCAGCGCGGCGGTGGTGGCGCGTTCGGGAGGGCTGAGCCCGGCCAGCACCCGGTGGGCGAACTTGGCCGGGGACTCCCCGAGCAGCCGCACGCGGTCGTCGGGGTCCATGGCCTCGACCAGCTCCCGGAACGAGTGATCCCGCAGACCGGAGAGGACCTTCTGCTGGTCGGGCGGGTCGAGCTCCTCGAACACCGTCAGCGCCTCGTCCTTGCCGAGCAGCCGGAACAGCAGGACGGCGCCCAGCTCGTCGGCGCGGGCGATCTCGTCGGCGATCTCGTGCGGCTGGTGCTCGGCGAGCCACTGTTGCAGCTCGGTGATCTCGTTGCGTTCCAGCAGCTCGGGCACGGTCCCCCGGGACATGTTCTCCCCTTCGCTCGCGGGATGCCTGTGCGCGGTGCCACGGGGCGCCACGGTCGACGGTCCCGGCTCGGCGCGTGGCGTGCTCCGGGTTCCCCACCGCCGACCACGGTACGGCGGGGCGCACCTTCCGCGCGCGGTGTGCGCCGGGCCCCGGTCGCCCTCGGCTTTTCCGCACCCGGGTGTGCTCCCCCAGGAACCACGGGTCGGGCCGGGGCCGGGTCGCTGCCGGGCGGGGCCCGGCCGACAGCTCTCCCACTGGGCCGGAGAGGCCGGGAGCCCGGCGGCCCGGAGCTCCCGACGGCCGGGGCGAACTCCTACCGCTCGGACTCGGCGTGCGAGTGCCGTCCGGCTCCGGCGGAGTCCTGTCCCTCGGCGGCGCCCGAGATGGCGGTCACCGTGTCGTCCTCGCTCTCACGGTGCCTGCCGCTGAGCGCCTCGTTCACGAGCAGTTCGGCGAACTCCGGCGGGGGTGAGACGGTCAGGTCGGATTCGGTCGGGTCGGGCATCTCGCGCGTGAGTTCGGCGAAGATCGGGTTCAGCTCCTCGTCCGTGGTGTGCTCGCTCATCGTCTCCTCCCGTTCCGTTCGGGAACCCGGGCACCGTGATTCTGACCGCCGGCCCCGACATCCGCCGGGCAACGGGCTCGGCGTGTGGTGGGTATCGCCCGGAAGGTGCGGTCCGCCCCGGCCGGAACGGGTCCGTTCCGCGGCGGAGGGGGCGGGGTTCTCGGCGGTGCCGCGCGGTTCGCGCCGCGGAGTGGCTCCTTTCGTCCTCTCGGTGCGTGTGGGCCGGTGGAGGGGAACCCGACTCCCCGCTCTCGGGTTCCCCTCCGCTCCCGCCGGCCGCCCTCCCGTGCACACCGGCGGCCGGGGTCCCGAATGCGGCATTCGGGGCGGGTGATCCCCCCGGAGTCACCCGCTGTGGACGGGACGGGCGCGGTGGCCGGGCGTGACGCGGGTTCCGGCTCTCTTTTTGGTCCTTTCGGGGGGAATTTTCCGACACGCGCGGTCGGTGTTCGCGTTCCGGGCGGCCCGGAGGAACCTCGTCCGGGGGACGAACCAAAACCGGGCGGGCCCGTCACGGACCCGCCCGGCTCGGTCGAACTCGTCTCAGTGGTGCTGACCCTGTTCGGACTGGACCCCGGAGACCTGGCCGTTCTCGGTGGAGGAGGCCGGGGGCTGCGAGCCCGTGTCCCCCACGGGGAAGCTCCCCTCCTCCGGGGGCAGCTCCTCGGGACGGCGGGACAGCGCCGCCGCGGCGGCCCCGGCCAGTCCGGCCAGGATCAACAGCAGCCACGGCCACTTGCGCCGCCGGGGCTTGGAGGGCTCGATGCGCTCGGCGAACTCCCTGGCCCCCTCGGCGAGCTGCTTACGCTGTTTGGCCGCCCGCTTCTCCCACTTCCTGCGGGCCTTCTCGCTCCGCTTGGCCAGCTCCTTGCGGGACATGCCGGTGGCCCGCTGGGCGATCCGCTCCTGCAGGTCGTCGGTGGAGATCCCACGTGAGGCCAGCTCCTGCTCGGCCAGTGCCACCGCCTGCCTGGTCACCTCCGAACCGGCGTGCCGGGCCCGCCGCGCACCGTGCCGGGCGGTGCGCACCCCGGTGCCCACGGCTTTGCCCACGTTCTCGCCCGCGCGGGACAGGGTTTCGACTTCGTCCATCGTTCTCGCCTCCTAGTCGGGGCTCCGCAGAGCCGGCCACTCGGGTATCCGGTTGTTCGTCCCGCCGGTTCGGCGGACGGTCGGCACGGGACCGTGTGGCTCGCTCTCCGGGTACCGCGCCGTGGCTGACGATCAAACTCCATCCTGCACCCTGCGGCATCGGGTGCGCTCGGTGATGGGAGGATGAGGGGGTGGCAGAAGAAAACGGATCGCTTGTGGGGAAGACGGTCACCGCGACCCTGCACACCACCCAGGGGATCATCAGGATCAACCTCTTCCCGAACCAGGCCCCCAAGACGGTGTCCAACTTCGTCGGGCTCGCCGAGGGGACCGTGGACTACACGGAGCCCAACGCGCGGGGCGAACGGTCCGGCCCCTTCTACGACGGCGTGATCTTCCACCGGGTCATCGACGGGTTCATGATCCAGACCGGTGATCCGACCGGAACCGGTCGTGGCGGCCCCGGCTACACGTTCGCCGACGAGTTCCACCCGGAGTTGCAGTTCAACCGCCCCTACCTGGTGGCGATGGCCAACGCCGGGCCGAACACCAACGGTTCGCAGTTCTTCATCTCGGTGGCTCCCACGACGTGGTTGAACTACAAGCACACCATCTTCGGCGAGGTCGCCGACCAGGAGTCGCGTAACGTGGTGGACGAGATCGCTCACACTGCCACCGGCCAGGGCGATCGTCCCGTCAACGACATCGTCATCGAGAAGGTGACCATCGACCGTGGTGAAGAATCCGCGGAGTCCTGAGCCCGCGCGGCGCGCGCCGCACCACGCTCGGGCCCGCCCGTCGCAGTGGGGTGCGTGGTGACCGTTCCGCCCGAACAGTCCGGCGGGCCGGATGACGCCCGCGCCATGCCGGTGTGTGTGCGTCATCCGGACCGCCCCACGGGGCTGCGTTGCACGCGTTGCGAGCGCCCCGCCTGCCCGGAGTGCCTGCGCGAGGCCAGCGTGGGCTACCACTGCGTGGACTGCCTCCGGCAGTCGCAGCGCAACACCCGGCAGCCGGTGACGGTGGCCGGGGCCCGGTTGGGCACCAAACCGGTGCTGGTTCCGGTGCTGATCGCGCTGAACATCGCGATTTTCCTGGTCACCGCCGTGCAGGCCGGATCCCCCACGGCGAATTTCCACTCCGAGCTGTTCCAGCGGTGGGCGATGGCTCCCCCGCCGGTGGCCGGTGGGCAGTGGTGGCGCGTGGTCACCTCCGGTTTCCTGCACCAGGGAATGATCCACCTGCTGGTCAACATGGTCGCGTTGTGGATCGTGGGCCGGGAACTGGAAGTGCTGCTGGGCCGACTCCGGTTCCTCGCGGTGTACCTGCTCGGGCTGCTCGGCGGAAGCCTGTTCGTCTTCCTGTTCGGCGCCGCGTTCCAGCCGGTGGTGGGGGCCTCGGCCGCGCTGTACGGCCTGTTCGGCGGGATCGCCGTGGCCGCCTGGCGGCTGAGGCTGAACATGCGGCCGATCCTGCTGGTGATCGGCATCAACGTGCTGCTGACCGTGACCATCCCCGGCATCTCGCTGCTCGGCCACCTCGGCGGGCTGGTGCTCGGCACGGCCGCCACGGCCGCCCTGCTCTACGCGCCCGCCCACCGGCGAGGGACCTGGCAGGCGGGCGCGCTCGCGGCGCTGCTGCTGGTGGTGCTCGCCGCGATGCTCACCCGGGACGCCGTGATCGGTGACGTGATGTGCGGGATGCTGCGCGGGGAAACCCGCTGTGTCCGGGTCTCCTGACGCCCGAGCGGCGTGTGCGGGACCCGGCGGTGGGATCAGCCGGACTTCAGCCCGTTGAGCGTCTCGGCGACCTCGAGGGGATCGGCGCCCAGGTCGGGGCGAGTCAGCACGACGAGCCCCCCGGGAACGTCGGACTCGGGGACGTCCAGCTCCAGCACGGGGGCCTTCAGCCCGAGACGGGGCACGTTCCGGCCGCGCACCGACACCTGTTCCCAGCTCCAGGTGTGGGGACCGCGCAGCGTGCGCACGGTGATCCCGCTGGAGTTCGCCCGCAGGCGCGGGTGCATGTAGCTCTGCATCCCGGACAGAGCGCCCAACAACACTGCCCCCGCCGCCGTGACCACCCGGTCCATACCGTTGGGGATCAGCAGTGTGCTCACCACGAGGAAGCAGGTCATCACCCAGCTGAGCCCGAGCAGCACCGGCGGGTAGCACCAGCGGTGGGTTCCGTCGGTGGACGACTGCGACGAGTCGGAGGATGCGAGCACAGCTCTCCTTCTGAGTTGTCCACAGGAGTTGTCCACATGGGGATGGATTACACCCGTGTGATTCCCGGGCACTCGTTCCGCGCCTCGGTCACCGCCACTTCATGGTCATCAGCAGTCCGATGATCATGAGCCCGAACCCGACGGCGAAGTTCCACGGGCCCAGCTCGGCCATGAAGGGGATCTTCGGACCCGCCAGGTAGTTGACGACCAGCCACAGCAGCCCCAGCAGCATCATGCCGAGCATCACGCCGACATAGATCGGATGCGACGGACTCGCCGACTTCGCCTTCACCGGCGTGCGGCGGTCGACCGGTGGGGGAGAGGAGGCCTTCTTGCGGACCTTTGACTTGGGCATGGTGTCCTCGCCGGATGGTTCGGCCGACCCGCCACCGCGCTGCTCACACGGCCGGATCGACCTCCTCGACATGGTCGGTGCGTCGCGGCGGGACCACTCACGAGCATCCGGACGAACCGACACCGTCCCGCGCCGGAGGCCGGAACTCGTACCGAATCGCCCCGCGGCGACCCTCTTGCACCCACACGTTAACGCAATATCGGAATTTTCCGAACAGCCGTATGCTGCTTTCCGACACGACGAGGGGAACGGGTCGAGGAGCACACGGTGACCACCACACGGATTCCGGCGCAGAGCCCCCCGCCCGAACGGCCGTCCCGCCTGCGTCCGGTGCTGCGCGGACTCGGGGAAGTGTGCATCACGCTGGGACTGATCGTGCTGTTGTTCGTCTTCTACGAACTCCGGGTGACGAGCTGGTTCTCCGCGCGGGAGCAGGCACGCGCCACCGAGCAGCTGCGACAGCGGTGGCAGCGTGAACCCGTCGACACCGAGGAGCCCGTCGACCCCGTCGCCGGGGAGGGCTTCGCCCGGCTGCACGTGCCCGCCCTGGGACCGGACTTCCCGTTCACGGTTTTGGAGGGCACCGACCAGTCGACGCTGTCCGCCGGGCCGGGGCACTACGCGGAGAGCGCGTTGCCCGGTCAACGGGGCAACTTCGCCGTGGCCGGGCATCGCGCCGGGCGCATGGCCCCGTTCGCCGAGCTGGACGAGCTGGAGTCCTGCGACGCGCTGGTCGTCGAGACGGACAGCCAGTGGTACGTCTACCGGGTGCTGCCGCTGCGCGGCGAGGTCGACGGGTGGGACCCCGAGCAGCGGGGGCGGCGGTGTTCCGGGGTGGCTCCGATCGGGGGGCCCTACCGGGGCGTGGTCGGCAGGACCGTGGTGGAGCCGGCCCGCCGCGAGGTGATCAACCCGGTGCCGGGTCAGCCGCCCGGAACCGTTCCGCGGCAGTGGCGCAGCAGACTGATCACGCTGACCACCTGTCACCCCCGGTACTCGGCGGAGAAACGCATGATCGTGCACGGAGTACTGACCAAGCGCTACCCGAAGGTCGCCGACCGGCCCGAGCTGAAACCCCCCGAGCTGGGGCGGTAGCGGGCGCGGACGCGGCTGCCGTGGTGGCATCCGGAGGTGGTGTGTGTACGCGTGGATCTGGAGGCACCTGCCCGGTTCGGTGCCGGTGAAGGTGGTGCAGGCCGTGGTACTGGTCGCGGTGGTGGTGGCGGTGCTGCTGTTCGTGGTCTTCCCGTGGGTGGAACCGGTGCTGCCGTTCACCGACCCGACCCTGGAGTGAGCGGGGGTCGCCGTGGGCGAGCCAGCCGGTGGCGGGGTTCTGAGCCGGAACCGCCCACCTCCGGTCAGGTGAGGTCGGCGAACTTCTCCACGTCGTGGGAGCGGCCGGAGACGATGAGGATGTCGCCGTGGTGCAGCACCGTGTCCTGGGTGGCGTAGGTGAACCCCTCGCCGGGCCGTTTGATGCCCACCACGGTGACGCCGTACTTGCTGCGCACCCGGGTCTCGCCCAGGGGGCGCTCGACGGCCGCGCCCGGGGCGCGGGTCTTGACGATGGCGTAGTCGTCCTCGAACTGGATGTAGTCCAGCATCCGCCCGGTGACCAGGTGGGCCACCCGCTCGCCCATGTCGTGCTCGGGCAGCACCACCCGGTGGGCGCCCACCCGTTCGAGGATGCGCCCGTGCTGGCGGTTGACGGCCTTGGCCCAGATGTGGGGGATCTCGAAGTCGGACAGCAGCGAGGTGGTCAGGATGCTGGCCTCCAGGTCGTCGCCGATGGCGACCACCGCGCGGCGGAAGTCGGCCACGTCGAGCTGGCGCAGCGCCTCGGGGTCGGTGGTGTCGGCCACGGCCGCGTGGGTGACCGCGTCGGAGAACTGCTGCACCAGGTGGGGCCGGTTGTCCAGGGCCAGCACCTCGGAACCGCGCCGGACCAGCTCCACGGCCAGGGAACCGCCGAAACGGCCCAGACCGATGACGACCACGCGGGAGGGACGGGTTCTCTGCGTCTGTCTAGCCAACGATCGGTCGCTCCTCGGGCAAGTCGTACCGGCGCCCGCGTTCCCGCAGCGCGAGTGCCGAGGCCAGGGTGATCGGACCGAGCCTGCCGGTGAACATCAGCACCACGAGCACCAGCTGACCCGGCTGGGGGAGTCCTTCGGTGATGCCGGTGGACAGGCCGACGGTACCGAACGCGGAGACGGACTCGAACAGCACGGCGTCCAACCGGAAGGGGGACAGCACCAACAGCAGCAGGGTCGCGACGAACACCATGCCCACGCCCACCAGCACCACGGTCAGCGCCTGGCGCTGCACACTGGCGGGAAGTCGCCGACCGGCCACGTGCACCTGGGACTCGCCGCGCACCTCGGCGAGGATGACGAAGGCCAGCAGCGCGAAGGTGGTCACCTTGATCCCGCCCGCTGTTCCGGCGCTGCCGCCGCCGACGAACATCAGCACGTCGGTGACCAGCATGGTGGTCGGGTTCATGTCGCTGATGTCCACGGTGTCGAACCCGGCCGTGCGGGGGGTGATCCCGTGGAACAGACCGGCGAGCAGTTTGCCGCCGGTGTCGAAGCCGCCCAGGGTCCGCGTGTTGTTCCACTCGAAGGTCGTGAACGCCACTGTCCCGACGAGCAGCAGGGCCGTGTAGGTGACCAGGGTGACCTTGGCGTGCAGGGACCAGCGCCTGCGCCTGCCCCGCAGTCTTCGGCCGACCTCGAAGAGCACGGGAAACCCGATCCCGCCCGTCACGACCGCGACCAGCACGGGTAGGCAGACCCACGGGTCGGTGGCGTAGCGTTCCAGGCTGTCCGGGTACAGCGCGAAACCCGCGTTGTTGAAGGCCGAGACCGCGTGGAACACGCCGAAGTAGAGGGCGTGGGGCAGCGGCTGGTGGTAGCCGAGGGCGAACCTGGCGGTGAGCGCACCGGAGACGAGCGCCTCGATCACCAGGCTGAGGGTGATGACCCCGGCGATGACCGAGCGGATGTCCCCCAGCCCCAGGCTCTTGGTCTCGGTCTGGGCGGTGCGGCGCATCCGCAGCCCCAGCCTGCGCACCACGAGCATCCCCAGCAGCGAGGCCATGGTCATGATCCCCAGGCCGCCCACCTGGATGAGTCCGAGGATCACGAGCTCGCCGAACTCGGACCAGTGCGCGGCCGTGTCGACCACCACCAGCCCGGTGACGCACACCGCCGAGGTGGCGGTGAACACGGCCGTCACCCAGTCGGTACTGCCGTGCTGGGCAGCGACCGGCAGTTTCAGCAGCACCGTGCCGACGAGCACGGCGAGTCCGAACCCGATCACCACCATCCGGGCCGGGTGGCTGGCCCGGGGAAGTCCGCGCAGCAGCTTCGCGACCCGCTGGGTGACAGCGGGTCCACCTCGGCGAGCGTCCCCCGTGGGTGTCACGGTCGGGCCGTTTTCCGCGTCGACGGGCTTGCTGGGTCCACGAGAAGCGCAGGTTATCGCATCCGGGCTGTCCCGGCTGGCCGGGCTGCGGGTGTCGTCCCAGCACATCGGGCGAATCGGGTGTTCCGGGTGTCGTGTGCGCGGTCGCGACCCGCCTGCCGGGCTGCCGGGACGGGTCGCCGTCCCGGCGGTGTTACCCGTAGGCTGGCCCCGTGCGTGTTCTGGTGGTCGACAACTACGACAGCTTCGTCTACAACCTGGTGCAGTACCTGGCGCAGCTGGGGGCGGAGTGCGTGGTGCGCCGCAACGACGCCGTCACCGACGCCGAGGTGGAAGGCGCCGACGGGGTGCTGCTCAGCCCCGGGCCGGGGACCCCGGAGCGCGCCGGCAGGTCCATGGAGCTGGTCGCGGAGTGCGCGACCGGAGGCATCCCGCTGCTGGGGGTGTGCCTCGGGCACCAGGCCATCGGGGCGGCCCGGGGCGGCACGGTCGAGCGGGCACCGGAGCTGCTGCACGGCAAGACCAGCGAGATCCACCACGAGGGCGTCGGGGTGTTCACCGGCCTGCCGCAGCCGGTGGTGGCCACCCGGTACCACTCGTTGACGGTCCGTCCGGACACCGTCCCCGCGGAGTTCGAGGTGACCGCGCGCACGGCGGGCGGGGTCGTCATGGGGCTCCGGCACCGTGAACTGCCCCTGGAGGGGGTGCAGTTCCATCCGGAGTCGGTGCTCACCGAGGGCGGGCACCGGATGCTGGCCAACTGGATGGAGACGGCAGGCCACCCTCCGGACCCGCGGACCGTGGACCGCCTGGAGCAGGGGATGCGCGAGGTGGCCGCGAACGCGCTGCGCTGAGGAACCCCTCCGGCCCGCACCCGCCGCGCCGGGCGGGGTGCCGGGTCAGCGCAGTCGGTCCAACGCGTCCTGCCAGGCCACCCGCAGTGGATGCGTGTCGTAGACGAAGCGGAGTTCGGAGATCAGTCCCTGCGCGTCGACGGTGATCACGTCGATGCAGTCGAAGTCCGGCGGGTTCTCGGCCGCGGCCACCCAATCGTAGCGGAAGTGCACGGCCGCGCGGTGCGGGTCGGTGGTGGACACGAAGACTTCCTGGGCGGTGATGTCGGCGCGTTGCAGGGTGGCGGCCAGCTCCGGGTAGAACTCCCGAGCCGGGATCTTGCCCTGCATGGGGGAGGAGACCACACCCTCCTCGGAGAACAGCCGCAACACGCCGGGGACGTCACCGGCGTCGAGCCGGTGCACATAGCACTCGACGGTCTCCGAGACCCGTTTTCCTTCCCCCGAGCTCATACCGCGACTCTAAGGGGTCCTTCCGCCGTGGGCCGCCGGGGTGGTCGGGTGTCGCGTGACGAGGCGCGGCCCCGGCGCCGAAGCACCGGGGCCGCGGGATCCTCAGAAGGGGAAGTCCGGGTCCTCGCTGGTGGAGGGTTGGGGCGGTGGAGTCGTGGTGTCCGCCTCGGTGCCCACGTGGAGGGTCACGTCCTGGTTCCTGTCGATCGTGGAACCGGCCGACGGTGAGGTGGAGACCACCGTGTCCTCCTTGCTGGGGTCCTCGACCGGTTTCTCCGCCGTGGAGACGTTGCCCCTGAAGCCCTTGTCGCGCAGCTCCGCCCTGGCCTTTTCCGGGCTCAGCCCGGTCAGGTCCGGCATGTTCAGCTGGGAGCCGTTGGACACGAACAGGGTGACCGTGGAGCCGACCGGGGCGCTGGCCCCTCCGGCCGGGTTCTGCCGAACCACGGTGTTGGCGGTTTCGGGCGAGTCCACCTCCTTGGTGCGGACCTTGAAGTCCGCGCTGGTCAGGGCCCGTTTCGCCTGCTCCAGCCGGAAACCGGTCACATCGGTGACGGGTTGCTTCTGCACGGGCTCACCAACAGTGACATGGACCACCCTCCCCTCGGGAACCATGCTCCCGGGTTCCTCGCTCTGCTCCAGGATCCTGCCGACGTCACTCTGGTCGTCGACTTCCTGGTACTCGGGCTCCAGGCCGAGTTTGAGGTTCCTCTTCTCCAGGGCCTGCCGGGCCTCCTCCATCGTCATGTCGCCGAGGTCCGGCACCTCCACCTTGCCGGGGCCGGCCCCCACCTCCAGGACGATCTTCCGGTCCGGCACGTACCGGCCCGGTCCGGGGTCCTGGGACAGCACGATGCCGTCCTTGTCGGCGGCGGAGCTCCTCTTCTCGGTCGTCACCTTCGTGAAGCCCGCCTCGCTCAGTTCGCTCCGGGCGACCTCGACTCGTTTGTCCGTGACGTCGACAAGCTCGATCTTCTCCGGCTGCTGCTGCCCGAACATCATCACCGCCAGCCCGCTGAGCAGCGCGAAAGCGGCCACGCACGCGACGGTGACCAGACCAATGGTCCACCGGCGCCGTCTGCGACCGCCTCTCTCGTCGTCCCCGTCGTCCACCGGGGGGACGGCGGCGGTGTCCGGCTGCGCGGCGGCCTCGGGCTGCACCCGGGTGGGCTGGGGCTCCTCCGTGCGCTCGGTCGGTTCCTCCCCCTCGGGGACCAGCAGGGGAGCCTGCGGTCGTTGTCCGGAGAGCACCCGGACGAGGTCGGTGCGCATCTCGGCGGCGGACTGGTAGCGGTTGTCCGGGTGCTTGCTGAGGGCCTTCAGCACCACGGCGTCCAAGGCGGCGGGAACCTGCGCGTTGTGCTCGGAGGGCTTGTCGGGCTGCTCCCGTACGTGCTGGTAGGCCACCGCCACCGGGGAGTCGCCGGTGAACGGCGGCTGTCCGCACAGCAGCTCGAACAGCACGCACCCGGCGGCGTAGACGTCGCTACGGGCGTCCACGGTCTCCCCGCGGGCCTGCTCCGGGGAGAGGTACTGCGCCGTTCCGATCACCGCCGCCGTCTGGGTGACGGCGGCCTGGCCGTTGGCCACCGCCCGGGCGATGCCGAAGTCCATCACCTTCACCGCGCCGGAGTCGGTGATCATGATGTTGGCCGGTTTCACGTCGCGGTGGACGATGCCGTTGCGGTGGCTGTAGTCCAGCGCGGCGGAGGCGTCGGCCATGACCTCCATGGCCCGGCGCGGCGCGAGCGGGCCCTCGCTCTTGACGACGTCGCGCAGTGTCCGGCCGCTGACATACTCCATGACGATGTAGGGCAGCGGACCGTTCTCCGAGTCGGTCTCGCCCGTGTCGTAGACGGCCACGATCGCCGGGTGGTTCAGCGCGGCGGCGTTCTGGGCCTCCCGGCGGAAACGCAGCTGGAAGGTGGGGTCCCTGGCCAGGTCGGCGCGCAGCACCTTCACTGCGACATCCCGGCCGAGCCGGACGTCCCGGCCACGGTGTACCTCGGACATACCGCCGTAACCGAGGGCGTCCTCGATCTCGTAGCGGTTGGAGAGAAGTCGCGGTGAGCTCATCGCTGCGTCGTCCCGATCTGTGTCCACGAGCGTCCCATCAAGTTGCCCCGAGAACCTGCGACTGCCGAGCGGGCCCAGGTCCGGGCGCGGTGCGCGGTTCCCCCGACTTCGTACGTCCCGGCGTCGTCTGCCTCACTGCCCGCCGGTGGGGCCGTCGCGGCCCGCTCGGCGGTCGACGAGGGGGGCTGTTTTCGGTCCGTGTCGGATGCCCACGAGCGGATCGCCGAGGTGGGAGTGGGCGAGAGCCGTCCTTCAGGATGCCGTACCGAGCGCGTTTTGAACTCCCCCGACGAAGCGAAATCGAGCAATCTCACACGGTCCGCCGTGTGAGGTCGCGCATCCCGGGAACCGGTCATGGCCGTGTCGATCCCGTCGGAACCGCCGAACGGGGAGAAATCATAGCGGTTGTGGTACCAGGCGAACGCCAGGCCACATCCGAGCAGTAGCACCACCACCACGGCGAGCACCACCCAGAGAACGGTCCGCTTCCCCACGGGAGAGCCTCCCCCCGGGGAGTGACCGGCCGCTCCGGGGGTGGTGCCCGGCGGAACCTGCGGGGGGATGACCCCGGGCGGAACCGTGGTACCGGTCGGATGCGGACGTGCGGGGGCGACGGCCCCCGTGCCCGGTGAGTTCCCCGGTGCGCCGGGGACGGAGTGTGTTCCCGTGGCGGGGAACGTCCCGTGCCGCCGGTTGTCGGTGGGCTGGTGTGGCCCGCCCGGGCGGCCGGCGTGCGGGGGAGGCACGTGTTGGGCTCCGGGCGACTGCGGCGGAGGCCCCTGGGGGTGCTGACCCGGCTGTGGCGGGGGAGCCTGCTGCGGCGAGACGGCCATCGGTGCGGAGGCCAGGGAGAGCGGAGCGGGCAACGGTTTGCCCGCGCGCACGCTGGCCACCGCCTTGGCGAACTCCCCGCCCTCGCCGTAGCGCCTGCGGGGGTCCTTGACGAGGGTGGCCTCGATCAGCGCCCGGGTACCCGGCGGCACGTCCGGCGGCAGCGGTGGGGGCAGGTCGCGGATGTGCATCATCGCCACGGTCACGGCGTTGTCGGACAGGAACGGGCGGTGCCCGCGCAGGCACTCGTAGCCGACCACGGCCAGCGAGTACACGTCGCTGGAGGGGGTGGCCTCCCCGCCCAGCGCCTGTTCCGGGGAGATGTAGTGGGCGGTCCCCATGACCACGCCGGAGCGGGTCACCGGGGCCGCGTCGGCGGCCTTGGCGATGCCGAAGTCGGTCAGTTTCACGGTCCCGTCGGGGGTGACCAGGATGTTTCCGGGTTTCACGTCCCGGTGCACCAGCCCGCGCCGGTGGGCGGCGTGCAGCGCGTTGCCCGCCTGCTCCAGCATCTCCAGGGTGTGTTCGGCGGTGATGCGGCCTTCCCTGGCGAGGATGGCGGCCAGCGGTTCGCCCTCCACGTGTTCCATCACCAGGTAGGCGGTGTCCTCGGGGCCGTCCGGTACCGCGGCCGTCTCGCCGTAGTCGTGTACGGCGGCGATGCCGGGGTGGTTCAGCGCGGCCGTGGTGCGGGCCTCGGTGCGGAAACGGTGGAGGAACTCCGCGTCCCCGCACAGCTCGGGCTTGAGGATCTTGACGGCCACCGTCCGGTCCAGGCGTGTGTCCACGGCACGCCAGACCTCACCCATCCCACCGACCGCGATGCGCTGTGCGAGCCGATAGCGCTCGGCCAGCGTTTGACCGGAGTTCGGCACCCGTCAGCCACCCCCCTGCAGTCCGGCGCGGATCACGGCGCGCGCCACGGGGGCGGCGATCTTGCTTCCGGTGGCGTTGGCCCCGACGTTGCCGCCGTCCTCGACCACGGCGGCGACCGCGATCTTCGGGTTCTCGGCGGGGGCGAAGGCGACGTACCAGCCGTGGGGGTCCTTGCCCTCACCGTGCTGGGCCGTTCCGGTCTTGGAGGCGATCTGCACGCCGGTGATCTTTCCCTCGTCGCCGGCGTACTGCTCGGCCTTGACCATCATGTCGCGGATGGTGTGGGCGGTGTCCTCGGGGATCGCCTGGCTCATCCGCTCCGGTTCGGTGCGGTCGAGCACCGACATGTCCGGGGCGAGGGTCTTGTTCACCAGGTGCGGTTTCATCAGTTCCCCGTCGTTGGCGATCGCCGCGGCCACCATGGCGTTCTGCATCGGGGTCATGCGGACGTCGCGTTGTCCGATCCCGCTCTGGTACAGGGCGGCGGGGCCCTCGATCTCCCCGAGGGAGGAGGGGGCGACGCTCATGGGGATGTTGATCTTCTGGCCGAATCCGAACTCGCGTGCGGTCTCGCGGAGCTTCTGCTCGCCCACGTCCCCGGCCATCTCGGCGAAGGCGGTGTTGCAGGAGCGGGCCATCGCCTCCCACAGCGGCGCGGTGGGCATGGAGCCGCAGGTGCTGTTGCCGTAGTTGGGCAGGGTGGCGTCGCTGTTCGGGAGTTCGATCGAGGACGCGGCCGTCACCTGGGTGTCGTAGTCGTAGTCGCCGGTCTCCAGCGCGGCCGCCGCGGTGATCAGCTTGAAGGTGGACCCCGGCGGGTACAACGTCGAGGTCGCCCGGTTGATCATGGGGTCGTGGGGGGCGTCGCTGAGTTCCTTCCAGGCCTGCTGCTGTTTCTCCGAGGAGAGGGTGGCCAGCCGGTTCGGGTCGTAGGAGGGGGAGCTGGCCATGGCCAGTATCTTCCCGTTGCTGGGGTTCAGCGCCACCACCGAGCCGCGCACCCCGTCTCCCGCGAGCTGCTGGTAGGCGGTGCGCTGCATCCGCGGGTCCAGGGTCAGCTCGACGTTGCCGCCCTGCTTGTCCTTGCCGGTCAGCATGCCCCGCAGCCGGTTGAGGGCCAGCGAGTCGGCGTTGCCGTTGAGGACCTCCCGCTTGGCGTTCTCGATCCCGCTGGAGCCGTAGATGAACGAGTAGTAGCCGGTGGCCGGGGCGTAGACCGGCCCGTCGGAGTAGACCCGTTTGTACTTGAACTGCTTGTCACCGGTGGGCTCGGAACTGGCGATCAGCTTGCCGTCGGCGATCAGCTGCCCCCGCGGGGTGGAGTACTCCGCGTACAGGGTCCTCTTGTTGCCGGGCTGGGAGCGGAGCTCGTCGGCGCGGATGACCTGCACGTAGGTGGCGTTGGCCAGCAACAGCACGATCATCGCCATCATGGCCATCGCCACCCGACGCAGTGGCTTGTTCATCGTGGACGCTCCACCAACTCGGTGTGTGCTTCGGCGATCGGGGGTTGTTGGGGTCGGGGTCTGCTCGGCTGCTGGGGCCGTCTGGACGAGTCCGAGATCCGCATGAGCAACGCCACCAACATGTAGTTGCCGACGAGGGAGGACCCCCCGGCGGCCAGGAACGGCGTGGTCAGCCCGGTCAGCGGGATCAGGCCGGTCACGCCTCCGGCGACCACGAAGACCTGCAGGGCCATCGCGAAGGACACCCCGCCGGCCAGCAGCTTGCCGAAGGAGTCCCGGGCGGCGAGTGCCACCCGCAGCCCTCTGGTCGTCACCAGCATGTAGACCAGCAGCAGGACCGCCAACCCGAGCAGTCCCAGCTCCTCGGCCGCGGTGATGAGGATGAAGTCGCTCTCCGCGTACGGGACGATGGAGGGGTATCCCCCGCCGAGCCCGGAGCCGCCGATGCCCCCGGTGGCCATCCCGAACAGCGCCTTGCGGAGCTGGTAGCCGGATTCGCTGGTCAGCGGGTTCAGCCAGACGTCGACCCGTTCCTGGAGGTGGCCGAACAGGGGGTAGGCGAGCGCGCAGCCGAAGGCGAACAGCGACAGCCCGATCGTGATCCACACCGCGCGCTCGGTGGCGATGTAGATCATCACCAGCACGATCCCGAAGAACAGCAGCGAGGTCCCCAGGTCGCGTTCCAGCACCACGATCCCGATGGAGGCGGCCCAGGCGACCAGCACCGGTGCCAGGTCGCGGGCGCGGGGGAAGTCGATGCCGAGGAAGCGTCTGCCCGCCGTGGTGAACAGTTCCCGTTTGGAGACCAGGAAGGCGGCGAAGAAGACCAGCAGCAGGATCTTGGCGAACTCGGCGGGCTGGAAGGACAGCGGGCCGAGACGGATCCACAGCTTCGCCCCGTTGATCGAGGGGGCGATGACGCTCGGCAGCACGGCGGGCAGCGCCAGCGCCACCAGCCCGGTCAGTCCGCAGGTGTAGGCGTACTTGGCCAGGGACCGGTGGTCGGAGACGAACACCAGCAGCAGCACGAAGAGCACCAGTCCGATGGCGGTGTAGATCACCTGGGAGGGTGCCGCGGCGTTGAAGGTGCTTCCGGTGCGGGCGGCTTCGGCCGCGTTGCCGAGGTCGACCCGGTGGATCAGGACCAGCCCGATGCCGTTGAGGAAGGCGACCAGGGGCAGCAGCAGCGGGTCCGAGTAGGGGGCCCAGCGGCGCACGGCCAGGTGTGCCAGGCCGAACAGCGCGAGGAAGGCCAGCCCGTAGTAGAGGATCTGGGTGGTGGGCTGGGAGTTCTGGTTGATGCTGACCAGGGTCAGCGCGGAGGTGACGATCACGGCGGCGAAGGCGAGCATGACCAGTTCGACACCGCGCCGGGTGGGTTGGGAC
>NZ_PVSR01000033.1:0-47792 GCF_003001495.1 Actinopolyspora mortivallis | reverse complement strand
GGGCGGGATCACGCTCGTGGGGGCGGTGTTGTCCGTGGTCGTGCTGACGGTGGTGTGGCTGGGGGTCCAGGTGGGCATCCTGGTGGTGGAACGCCACCGCGTGCAGGGTGCCGCCGACCTGGCGGCTCTCGCGGTGGCCGCGCACGCGCGGTGGGGAGGGGAGACCGCCTGTGCACGGGCGGAGCGCGTGGTGCGGCAGACCGGGATCGTGGTGCTTTCCTGCCGGACGCGGCAGGGGCACGCCCGGGTGCGTACCGCGTCCTCCGGGAACGTCGGGCCGCCGGGGTTCCGGCGTGTCATCGGCAGGGCACACGCGGGTCCGGTCCACGATGAACGGTGTCGGCACGACCACTCGTCATGCTGAGTTCTTCGGTTGTCCTGTTATCCGAATCACGCTCGTCGTTCTCCGTCGACCGGTCGTCGACACGGGGGTGTACTCGACACCCGCCGGTGCCGTTTCGTGGGAGTACGAGCCCGGAACAAGGAGGCGAGACGGAATGGATTTGGCGGCGGAAGGTTGGCACAGCGCCTTCCGGATCGAGCTGCGTGTTCAGGTTCTCGAACTGGTCTCGCGCGGCTGGCCGGTCTTTCCGGGGACCTATCCGGTCCCGGGAGGATGGAGCGCTTCGGACTCCGCGCCGGAGGAGGTCCTCTCGGAAGGTCCGATCCCGGTGTGGGAGGACTGGGCGGACAGAGCCGGGAACACCGACGGGATCGCCGCGTGGTGGTCGAAACACCCGCACAGCGTCCTGCTGGCCACCGGTCCGGAGATCGAGGCGATCGAGGTGGAGGCCGATCTCGGCCGCCGCGCGGCCCGCGCGCTCCGCGGGCGGGGACGCCCGGTTCCGATGGCCGCCACCCCCCACGGGCGGTGGTACTTCCTGACCCGTGGTGGGCAGCGACTGCACGAGGAACTCGGGGAGGCGGGACTCGTGCTGCACTCCGGGGGCAGCTGGGTGCCGCTTCCGCCGTCGACCTTCCCCCAGGGGGTGCTGCACTGGCGGGTCAAGCCCCAGGTGTGCGACTGGTGGCTGCCCGAGCCGGAACACGTGCAGGAGGCCCTGCTGACCGGCCTGCACGATCCGGCCGAACGCGCCAGTGACCACGCCCGGCCCCTCGCGGTGTTCGCGTGACTGTCTCGGACGGAGTGACCCGGGTGTCGGTGCGTGGGTCGGATGCCCCGCAACGGCGCGAGGCGCCGATCCACGTGCCGGTACCCGACCGGTTCGGTGGCTCATTCCGAAGAAACTGCCTGGTCCCCGGCCAGCACCACGTCGAGAACGGCCACGGCTCCGGCCTTGTCCAGCGGTTCGTTGCCGTTGCCGCACTTCGGTGACTGCACGCAGGACGGACAGCCCGCCGGGCACTCGCACGAGACGATCGCCTCCCGTGTGGCGGCCAGCCAGGGGGACAGCGCGGCGAACCCACGTTCGGCGAAGCCGGCGCCTCCGGGGTGACCGTCGTGCACGAACACCGTCGCCTCCCCGGTGTCCGGGTGCGACGCGGTGGACACCCCGCCGATGTCCCAGCGATCGCAGGTGGCGAACAGCGGTAGCAGGCCGATCGCCGCGTGCTCGGCCGCGTGCAGCGCGCCGGGGACACGTGCCGGATCCAGTCCGGCGCTTCCCGGCGCGCTCCCGGTCAGGGACTCCTCGTCCAGGGTGTACCAGACGGCGACCGTGGTCAGCCTGCGCGCCGGCAGGTCCAGCGGCGCCTGGTCGAGGATCTCCCCGCTGGGCAGTCTGCGGAGGTAACCGACCACCCGCGAGGTGACCTCCACGGAGCCGAGGTGGGCGGCCACGCCGGGGGCGAGGCGGTGCTCGCGCCGGGTCTCCAGCACCGTGATGTCGGTTTCCTCGCGCGGGGTGGTGTGCCACTCGGGGTCCTCGGCGTGGACCAGGGCGATCCCCTCCTCCGTGTCGAGCTCGTCCACGACGAACGACTCGCCCCGGTGCAGGTAGACGGCGCCCGGGTGGACGAGACCGTGGGCCGACTCGGGATCCACCGTGCCCAGCACCCGTCCCGTGTCCCCCTCGACGACCATCACCTGCTGTCCTCCCGAGCCGCGCAGCTCCACCGTGCGGTGCGGAGGAGTCCGACTCGTCCAGTACCACCCCTTCGGACGGGCCCGGAGCCTGCCCGCACTCCGCAGCTCCTCCACGGCCTCCCGCGCGGCGGTGTTTCCGAAGGCGTCCAGGTCGTGCTCGCGCAGCGGCAGTTCCGCGGCCGCACACTCCAGGTGGGGGTGCAGCACGTGCGGGTTGCCCGGGTCGAGCACCGTGGCCTCCACGGGTTTGTCGAACACCGCGGACGGATGATGAACCAGGTAGGTGTCGAGCGGATCGTCCCGGGCCACGAACACGACCAGCGCGTCGCCCCCTTCCCGCCCGGCCCGGCCCGCCTGCTGCCAGAAGGAGGCCAGCGTTCCCGGGTAGCCGGCCAGCACCACCGCGTCCAGCCCGGAGATGTCCACCCCGAGTTCGAGGGCGTTGGTGGTGGTCAGCGCGAGCAGCTCCCCGGACAGCAGGGCGCGTTCGAGCTCCCTGCGTTGTTCGGGGAGGTATCCGCCCCGGTAGGCGGCCACCCTGTCGGCCAGTTCCGGGGCGACCTCGCGCAGGGCGCGGCCGGCACCGACGGCGGCGAGTTCCGCGCCCACACGGGACCGGACGAACGCCAGGCACCGGGCGGACTCGAGAACGAGGTCGCTGAGGAGCCGCGCGGTCTCCGCCCCGGCCGAACGCCGTACCGGAACCCCGTTCTCCCCGGTGATCTCGTCGAGCAGCGGGGGCTCCCACAGGGCCACCGCCCGTGCCCCACGTGGGGAGCCGTCCTCGGTGACGGCCAAGCACCGTTGTCCGGTGAGTCGCTGCCCCAGCTGTGCGGGTTCGGCGATCGTGGCGGAGGCGAGCACGAACACGGGGTGGGAGCCGTGGTGCCGGGCTATCCGGTGCAGTCTGCGCAGCAGCAGGGCGATGTGCGAGCCGAACACGCCACGGTAGGTGTGGCACTCGTCGACGACGACGTGGGTCAGACCGCGGAAGAAACGCGCCCAGCGGTTGTGCCTGGGCAGGATGCTGTGGTGCAGCATGTCCGGATTGGTGAACACCCACCTGGAGTGGGCCCGTGTCCACTCGCGTTCGTCCGTGGGGGTGTCGCCGTCGTGGGTGGCGGGTCGGATCCCGTCGAGGCCCAGCTCCTCCACGGCGCGGAGCTGGTCGGCGCCCAACGCCTTGGTCGGGGACAGGTACAGCGCCGTGGCACGCGGGTCACGCTCCAGGGCGGCCAGCACGGGAAGCTGGTAGGCCAGGGACTTTCCCGAGGCGGTGCCGGTGGCCAGAACCACGTGCTCTCCCCCGTGTGCGGCCTCCGCCGCCCGGCTCTGGTGGCTCCACGGCAGTTCCGTGCCCCGGGCGCGCAGTGCCCGCAGCACCCGTGCCGGAACCCACTCCGGCCATTCCCCGTGACGGGCGGGCCTGGCTGGGAGCCGTTCCACGTGCCGCAGCGGGGACTCGGCCGGCGGAGTTCCGGCCAGCACCCTGTCGAGCAGTTCCGGACCGTTTCCGCCGTGGGGCTCCGCCCCGGGCGGTCCCTCTCCGATGGAACTCACGGACCGAGCCTCGCACAGGTGTGTTTTCCGGCCCTGGGTGCCGTCCGCGCGCGGAGAGGTCGCCCGCGACGCCCCTGAACGGGTGATCGTGCGGATGCCTTGATCGGTCCATGATGGAAGAATCCCCACCTCGGGACGAGTGAAATATCACAAGGTGAACAAGGACACATCGTGGACGGAGGCGACGCGGGACCTGGGTCGCGGGGTGTTCCGCGACTCGTCCGGCGTCGCGGGTACCGCCCGTCGGGAGGTGTTCCCGAGGGCGGACCCGACTACGACCGAGGAGGACGGATGTCCCTGCTCAGTGTTTCCCGCCCCGGGTGGGACGGCCACGGTCCGCCGCGCCCCGAGCCGCCGGGAGGTGGGGGCGCGGAACCGGACCCTCTCCCGCACGGGGCGCGGCTGCTGGCACAGGACTCGCAGGTGCACCAGCTGCGGCTGGACGCCGCCGACTACACCCTCGTCGCCGCGGTGCTGGTGATCGCGCTCGCCGCGCTGGTCGTCGGCTACGTCCTCATCAGGGAGGTCCTGGCGGCCGGTGAGGGCTCGGAGCGGATGCGCGAGATCGCCAGGGCCGTGCAGGAGGGAGCGGCGGCCTATCTCAACAGACAGTTCCGCACCCTGGCCGTCTTCGCCGTGGTGGTGTTCCTGCTGCTGTTCGCGCTGCCCGCCGAGAGCGCGGAGGAGCGCATAGGCAGATCGGTCTTCTTCCTGTTCGGGGCGGTGTTCTCCGCCGTCATCGGATACCTCGGGATGTGGCTGTCCACACGGGCCAACCTGCGGGTGGCCGCGGCGGCCAACGAGCCCTCCGGTGGGCGGGCCAAGGCGATGCGGATCGCCTTCCGCACCGGAGGTGTGGTCGGGATGAGCACGATCGGGCTGGGACTGTTCGGCACCGCCCTGGTGGTGCTCGTCTACGCGGGCCAGGCACCCCGCGTGCTGGAGGGCTTCGGTTTCGGTGCCGCCCTGCTGGCGATGTTCATGCGCGTCGGTGGCGGCATCTTCACCAAGGCCGCCGACGTGGGCGCGGACCTGGTGGGCAAGGTGGAGCAGAACATCCCCGAGGACGATCCGCGCAACGCGGCGACGATCGCCGACAACGTCGGGGACAACGTCGGTGACTGCGCGGGTATGGCCGCGGATCTCTTCGAGTCCTACGCGGTCACTCTGGTCGCCTCGTTGATCCTGGGCACGGCCGCCTTCGGCACCCAGGGGCTGCTGTTTCCGCTCATCGTGCCCGCGATCGGGGTGGTCACGGCGGTGCTGGGCGTCTACATCACCAGGGCCCGCGCGGGGGAGGGGGCGCTGCGGTCGATCAACCGTTCCTTCTACCTCTCCGCCGGGGCCTCCGGTCTGGCCTGCGCCGTGGCCGCGCTGGTCTATCTGCCCGGCTCCTACGCGGGGCTGAGCGGGGTGGCGCCCTCCGTGCGCGAGCTGCCCGGCAACCCGGCCGTGGTCGCCCTGGTCGCGGTGCTCATCGGGATCGCGTTGGCCGTGGTGATCCTCAAGCTCACCGGTTACTTCACCGCGACCGAACGCAAACCGGTGCGGGACGTGGGGCAGTCCTCCACCACGGGCCCGGCCACCGTCGTCCTCACCGGATTCTCGGTGGGCTTCGAGTCGGCCGTGTACACGGCGCTGGTGATCGCCGCCGCGGTGTTCGGGGCCTTCCTGCTGTCCGGTTCCATCTCGGTGGCCCTGTTCGCGGTGGCGCTGGCCGGGTGCGGCCTGCTGACCACGGTCGGGGTGATCGTGGCCATGGACACCTTCGGGCCGGTCGCGGACAACGCGCAGGGCATCGCCGAGATGTCCGGCGAGTTCGAGGGTTCCGGGGCCGACGTGCTCACCGAACTCGACGCGGTGGGCAACACCACCAAGGCCATCACCAAGGGGATAGCGATCGCCACGGCCGTGCTCGCGGCCACCGCCCTGTTCGGTTCCTACCGGGACGCCATCGGTTCCGCGCTGGCCGGGCTGGGAGCCGAGATCGCGGTGGGCGAGTTCCTGGTCTACGCCCCGAACGTGCTCGTGGGGGTGGCGATCGGCGCCGCGGTGGTGTTCCTGTTCGCGGGGTTGGCGATCAACGCCGTCTCCCGGGCGGCCGGTGCGGTCGTGTACGAGGTGCGCAGGCAGTTCTCCGCCAAGCCCGGGATCATGGACGGTTCGGAGCGCCCGGAGTACGGGCGGGTGGTCGACATCTGCACCCGGGACTCGCTGCGGGAGTTGGCCACTCCGGGGCTGTTGGCCGTGCTCGCTCCGGTGGCGGTCGGTTTCGGGCTCGGGGTCGGTCCGCTGGCCGGTTACCTGGCCGGGGCGATCGCGGTGGGAGCCCTGATGGCGATCTTCCTGGCCAACTCGGGAGGAGCCTGGGACAACGCCAAGAAACTGGTCGAGGACGGCCATCACGGTGGCAAGGGCTCGGAGGCCCACGAGGCCACCGTCATCGGCGACACCGTGGGTGATCCGTTCAAGGACACCGCCGGTCCCGCGATCAACCCGCTGCTGAAGGTGATGAACCTGGTCTCGGTGCTGGTGGCCCCCGCCGTGGTCACCGTCACGGTGGGCATGGAGGGCTCGGCACCGTTGCGGACGGTGATCGCGGTGCTGTGCGTGGGGGCGATCGCGGCGGCGGTGATCGTCTCCAAGCGCAGGAGCACGGCCATCGCCGAGTCCACGGGCAACAACGAGTTAGTCGGGTGAGCCCCCGGCCCCGGCGGACGGACTCCGGGTGGGCCACCGATCACGGCACGGGTGCGCGGGGCGGCTGCCGGGGCCCGCTCGCACCCGTCGATCGGGTCGTGTTGCCCGCACGGGCCGAACGGAGTCTGGTGCGTGGCCGGCGGGGGTCCTACGATCACCGGCGTGGGCCAGCTTTCGTTCTTCTCGGCCGAGGCACGGCCCGCCCGTGTGGCGGATCTGGCCGGGCTGCTGTGTGGGCCGGGACGGATCACCACGTTCGGACGCGGGACGGCCGCACGGCTTTCCGTGGTGGTCTCCGAGACGTGGCGGGCCCGGACGCTGGCCGAGGTGTGCGCCGAGCGCGGGGTGGACGTGGAACTGGGGCGTGACGAGGCGGGGCAACCCCTGCTCCGCACCCCTTTCCGGGCCGATCTGACCCAGCTGGCGGCGTGCTGGTTACACGGCGAGGTAAAGTCGGTGCCGAACGGATTCATCCCGGATGGTTCGGCGCTCCGAGTCTGGGTGCTCGTCTCGGGCGCCCCTGCTGCCGGGGGCTATCTTCTCGGGCTGGATCCGTGTGTGCCGGAAACGCACGGACCGTTGGCCAGTTCCCTCGGTCGGGTCGGCCTGCCCGCGCGGACGGTGGGCTCGCCGGGGAGCCAACCCGCTCTGCGGATCGCGGGCAGACGTCGTCTGATGCGGTTGGCCGAGCTCGTCGGACCGGCGCCGGAAGGCGTCGCTGGGGGAGCGTGGCCGTTCTCGCCGTGAGTCGTTCGACACAGACCACCCCTGTCGTCACGGAGGAACACCGCCAGCATCGGAGACGTTCGGCCCGGTGAAACGAGCGGAACGGACTCGACGTGTGTCACGCTGTGCGTTCCCCGGCGCGGTGAACCCGACCGTGCAGGGTGCACACTGACGAATCGGACACCTTCGGACGAGAGCAGGGTAGGCGTGGCTGGCTCGACACGGACGAAGAAGGACGGCGCCAAGGGGCGCGCTTCTCAGGCTTCCACCGGGAGTTCCGGCGGTCGGCGATTGGTGATCGTCGAGTCCCCGGCGAAGGCGCGCAAGATCGCTTCCTTTCTCGGCGCTGGGTACGAGGTCGAGTCCTCCCGCGGGCACATCAGGGACCTGCCGCGCGGTGCGGCCGACGTGCCCGCCGACTACAAGGGGCACTCGTGGGCGCGGCTCGGTGTGGACGTGGACAACGGTTTCGAACCGCTGTACCTGGTGACCGACGACAAGCAGGAGACGGTCGACGAGCTGCGGGAGGCGCTCTCCGGGGCCGAGGAGCTGTACCTGGCCACTGACGGCGACCGCGAGGGCGAGGCCATCGCCTGGCACCTGATGGAGACCCTCCAGCCCTCGGTGCCGGTGCACCGCATGGTCTTCCACGAGATCACCGAGTCCGCGATCCGGGCCGCCGCCGCCAACCCGCGCGAGCTGGACCACAACCTGGTCGACGCCCAGGAGACCAGGCGCATCCTGGACCGGCTCTACGGCTACGAGGTCAGCCCCGTGCTGTGGAAGAAGGTCATGCCGAAGCTCTCGGCGGGCAGGGTGCAGTCGGTGGCGACCCGCATCGTGGTGCAGCGGGAGCGCGAGCGCATCCGCTTCGTCCCCGCCGAGTACTGGGACATCGCCGCGACACTGCGCTCCGAGGAGGACGACGGCGACTTCGGCGCGCGGCTGGTGGCCGTGGACGGGCAGAAGCTGGCCACCGGCAGGGACTTCGGCCCGGACGGGCAGCTGACCGGTGACGCGCTCGTGCTGGACGAGCAGCACGCCCGGGAGCTCGCCTCCGGCCTGGAAACGGCCGAGCTGACCGTGTCCAGCGTCGAGGAGAAGCCCTACACGCGGAAACCGTACGCGCCGTTCATGACCTCCACGTTGCAGCAGGAGGCCGGTCGCAAGCTGCGCTTCTCGGCGGACCGCACGATGCGCACGGCGCAGCGGTTGTACGAGAACGGCTACATCACCTACATGCGTACGGACTCCACCACCCTGTCCGACACGGCGCTGTCCGCGGCCCGCCGGCAGGCGGGGGAGCTGTACGGCAACGACCACCTCTCCGCCCAGCCCAGGCAGTACACGCGCAAGGTCAAGAACGCCCAGGAGGCTCACGAGGCCATCCGCCCCGCCGGGGAGAACTTCCGCACCCCCGGTGAGGTGGCCTCCGAGCTGGACGCCGACGGCCACCGGCTCTACGAGCTGATCTGGCAGCGCACGATCGCCTCCCAGATGGCCGACGCCAAGGGCACCACGATGACGGTGCGGGTGAGCGGCACCGCCGCGAACGGACGGGAGTGCGTGTTCGCCGCCTCCGGCCGGACGATCACCTTCCCCGGTTTCCTCCGGGCCTACGTCGAGTCCGTGGACACCGAGGCCGGTGGGGTCGCCGACGACGCGGAGTCGCGCCTGCCCCGGCTGGTCGAGGGCCAGTCGCTGCGGGCGGGCGAGCTCCGCCCGGACGAGCACACCACCAACCCCCCCGCCCGCTACACGGAGGCGAGCCTGGTCAAGGCGCTGGAGGACCTGGGGATCGGGCGTCCCTCCACCTACGCCTCGATCATCAGCACCATCCAGGAACGCGGCTACGTGTGGCGGAAGGGTTCGGCGCTGGTGCCGTCGTGGATCGCCTTCGCCGTGGTGGGGCTGTTGGAGCAGCACTTCTCCCGGCTGGTGGACTACGACTTCACGGCGGCGCTGGAGGACGAGCTCGACCGCATCGCCGAGGGGGCGCAGCAGCGCACCAAGTGGCTGCACGGCTTCTACTTCGGCGGTGACGTGGGGCCGCAGGAGTCGATCGGGCGTGCCGGTGGGCTGAAGAAGCTCGTCGGCTCCGGCGTGGAGGAGATCGACGCGCGGCAGGTCAACTCGATCCCCATGTTCACCGACGACCAGGGGCGCACGGTGTACGTGCGCGTCGGCCGCTACGGACCCTATCTGGAGCGGGCCGCGCAGCCGGGGGAGAACGGCGACGGCGAGACCCAGCGCGCCAACCTGCCGGACGCCCTGGCCCCCGACGAGCTGACCCCGGAGGTGGCGGAGAAGCTGTTCGCCACCCCGATGGAGGGACACCGGCTCGGCACCGACCCGGAAACCGGTAACGAGATCGTGGCCAAGGACGGCCGTTTCGGGCCGTACGTGACCGAGATCCTGCCCGAGGGTTCCAAGGGCAAACCGCGCACGGCCAGCCTGTTCAAGTCGATGTCGTTGGACACCGTGACCCTGTCCGACGCGCTGCGGCTGCTCTCGTTGCCGCGCACGGTGGGCACGGATCCGGACACCGGTGAGGTGATCACCGCCCAGAACGGCCGTTACGGCCCGTACCTCAAGCGGGGCAGTGACTCGCGGTCCCTGGAGAACGAGGAGCAGATCTTCTCCATCACGCTGGAGCAGGCCCGTGAGCTCTACGCGCAGCCGAAGCAGCGCGGTCGTCGGGCCCCGGCCCCTCCGCTGCGGGAGCTGGGCGAGGAACCCGACACGGGACGGAACCTCGTGGTCAAGGACGGCCGTTTCGGGCCGTACGTGACCGACGGGGAGACCAACGCGTCGCTGCGCAAGGGCGACACGGTGGAGGAACTGACCAAGGACCGGGCGATCGAGCTGGTGGCCGAACGCCGGGCCAAGGCTCCGGCCAAGAAGAAGAGCTCGAAGAAGTCGAAGAGCACCACCGGTTCCACCGGCGGCAGCGGTTCCCGGTCCAACGGTTCGGCGAAGAGCGGTTCCGGTGGAAGGAAGGGGACCTCCGCCAAGGGCGCGAAGTCGTCCTCCACCCGGAAGGCCGGTTCGGCGGCCTCGACGTCCGAGGACTCCGGCGCGGGGAGCTCGGCGGGTGGGGACGCGCGCAGTGCCGCGGGCAGTTCGAACGGTTGACCGGGCGCGCCACCGGGGCCGGGGCCGGTGCGGCTCCCACCGCCGGTGGCGGACCCGGGGTGAGGGGCGTCGATGACGGAGCAGGATGTCTCGCCCGCTCAGGGCATCTGGTCCGAGGTGATCGGGCAGCCCGCCGCCGTGCGCACCCTGACGGCCGCGGTGCGGGCCGCGCGGCGGGCCCTGCGGGGCACCGGTGACGTGACGGGTGGGGCGATGACCCACGCCTGGCTGTTCACCGGGCCGCCGGGGTGCGGTCGTTCGCTCGCCGCGCGGGCCTTCGCGGGGGCGTTGCAGTGCTCCGACCCGGACTCGCTGGGGTGCGGGGCGTGCGCCTCCTGCGAGACGGCGCTGGCGGGCACGCACGCGGACGTCACCACCGTGGCACCGGAGGGACTGTCGATCTCGGTCTCCGAGATGCGGTCGTTGGTGCAGGCCGCCGCCCGCAAGCCCAGCACCGGCCACTGGCGGATCGTGGTGATCGAGGACGCCGACCGACTCACCGAGGGAGCGGGCAACGCGCTGCTCAAGGCGGTGGAGGAACCCCCGGAACGGACGGTGTTCCTGCTGTGCGCCCCCTCGGACCATCCCGCCGATGTCCCGGTGACGATCCGGTCCCGGTGCCGGCCCCTGCAACTGCGCACTCCCCTGACCGGGGCGATCGCCGAGTCGCTCCGCCACAGGGACGGTGTGGACGCGGAGACGGCGGAGTGGGCCGCCTCCGTGTGCGGGGGGCACATCGACCGGGCCAGGAGGCTGGCCACCGATCCCCAGGCGCGGCAGCGGCGGGAGGACGTGCTGCGGATCCCGCGTGGCCTGCGGGACCTCTCCGAGGTGTTCACCGAGGCCGGGGCGTTGGTGCGCTCGGCGGAGACCGAGGCCTCCGAGATGCACGAGGAGCGCAACGAGGCGGAGAAGGAGGAGCTGCGCACCGCCATGGGGGCCGGGGGCAGCGGCAAGGGTGCCTCCTCGGCCGCCAAGGGCGCCAACGCGGCGCTGAAGGAGCTGGAGAAGAAGCAGAAGGCCAGGACGACCCGTTCCCAACGGGACGCCCTGGACCTCGCCCTGGTTGACCTGGCCGGTTTCTACCGGGACGTGCTGGCCACCCGTTTCGGGGCCTCGGTCCCGTTGAACCATCCCGATTTCGCCCGGGAGATCCGCGGTGCCGCCGAGGAGTGGACCTCGGAGACCACACTGCGTCGGCTGGAGGCGGTGCTGCGCTGCCGCACCGCCCTGAACCGCAACGTCAAACCCGTGGTGGCGGTGGAGGCCCTGGCCGCCGAGTTGTACCGGTGACCGCTGCCGGCGCGAAAAGAGGGCAGCGGATCAACGGCGACGCGGCAGCGCGGCGATGAGCACGGCCCCGAACAACAGCAGCAGGGTTCCGGTCCAGAAGAGCCCCACCGCGTGGTAGGCCCCGGAGGTTTTCGGCAGCGGCGGATCCGCCACCTGCTTCACCGGTGGTGTGGTCGGGGGCTCGGTGGCGGGTTCCCGATCACAGTGGACTCCTCCTTCGGGCGCCTTCGCCCTGGCGAACTGTTCCCCGAACGAGACCTTGGCCAGTGCGGTGGAGAAACCGAGGAAGTCGTTGGGCAGGATCTCCAGGTCCAGCAGCCTGGCTCTGGCACGCATCTCGGTGCCGACCCTGTCCTCGGTGAGTTCTCCCAGACTCAGGCGCAGCACTCCGAGGTCGATCACCCGGGGGTGCTCGGTCTCGCCGACCACGGCGGTGCCCGGCGTGTCCCCGTCGCCGGGCAGCGGGAGTCCGATCGGGAGTTCGAACTCGGGGTGGGCGGCGTCGAGAGTGAACAGTTCCTCGCCGTCCCGGCTGATCCGCAGCACGGGAGCGATGTAGTCCACCGTGGACGTCTCGGGGTCGCCGGTCGCGGTGGCCGTCAGGCGCGGAGCACTGACCACGTCGACCCGGAGTTCCTGGGAGGTTCCCGCGAACAGGCGAATGCTGGCCACCTCGAACTCGGAGGTGGACCGGACCGCTTTGCCCTCCTGCCCTTCGGCGTCGACCAGCCGTACGTTGGAGTGGGCCCGCATGAGGTCGGGAACACGCAGCAGCGAGCCCGCCGTGGGCTCGGCCGCGGGGCCACCGAGCAGTCCGCCCAGCCGCTCCAGCGGGGCGAACAGCTCGTCGGTCCGTTCGTCCGCCGCCCCGGGAGCAGCCTGCGTGGCCCGTCGGGCCAACTCCGGTTCCTTGTCCTTCAGGGCGGGCAGCACGTTCACCGCCGAGATGCTGGCCAGCGAGGTTTCCGCGTCGGAGATGGGGCTCACACAGGGGCCGAGCCGTTCGTCCCAGCGGGCGTGCACGCTTCCTTCGAGCAGTCCGAGGTCGAGCAGCTTGTCCAGCGGGGAGGAAGGGGGTTCGAGTCCGCGGGTCCTCGGTTCCTCGTGGTCGGGCACCGCCGTCTGTGCCAGGGAACCGGGCAGGGCGGGCGCGTGGCCTCCGACGGCGAAACCGAAGGGGGCCGCCTCCGCCACGGCCCTCTCCTGGGCCAGGTAGGCCTCGGAGTTGGCTTTGGCCACCGAGATGCCCATGCCGGTCTCCACCAGCGCCTGCCTGGGGATCTTCTCGTCGAACTCGGGATCGTCGAGGATCGACTCACCGGGCACGGCGTTGGGCAGCACGCGCAGCATACCTATGCCGGTTCCCGCCTCGGCCACGACCGGGCCGGGAGGGGGAACCTCGGGTTCCGAGGCACCCGGTGGCTGGTCCGGAAACTCGGGACTGGGCACCGGGGTGCTCGGTGGGGTGCTCTGAGCGGCGGCGGGAAGGCCCAGAAACCCCACGGCCAGGGAGACGACGGAGCACACGGCGATGCGGTGGACGGTGGGTATGCGCATCCGGCACCTTCCGACTGTTCGTGATCGAGGTCACCGTGGGGCTCAACGAGCGGGGGGTCTGCGAGTGACGTTCGACGGCAGGCTATAGTGGGACCAGGCTGCGCCGCCTTAGCTCAGTCGGTCAGAGCGACGCACTCGTAATGCGTAGGTCAGGGGTTCGACTCCCCTAGGCGGCTCCGAGAGTGACCGGCCGTTTTCCGCGATGCGGGAAGCGGCCGGTTCTCGTTGGTCCCAGTTCTGGTCGCAGTTGCCCCTTCCGAGGTGCGCTCACCGCTGCTCGCGAGGTTTCCCCAGCAACCCACTCGACTGACCGGGAAGTCCGTGTGCGCTCGTCGTGTGGAACAGCGGCTCGTGTCGTTCCCCGGAGCTTCGTTCGTCCTGCGAGCGGCCCGGAGATCCATTATGTTCCGGACCGTGGTGCGGCGGATCCGTGGTCCGGGGTGACTTCGGGTCCGCGCCGTGACTCGTCGGTGCGAGCGGGAGGAACGTTGTCGAGCTCCGGGGTGCGGGGGACCGGGTCGTCCGGGGACGTGGTCGGATGTCCCTGACGGGCCCGGTGCTGGCCGAGGCGGCCTCTCCCACGGATCTGTTCGCGGCGCGGTTGCAGATGGCCTTCTCGCTGGGATGGCACATCGTGATCGCCTGCTTCGGCGTGGGAATGCCCGCGATCACGGTCTTCGCCGAGTGGCGGGGTGTGCGCACCGGTGACGAGGTCTACCGGTTGCTCGCACGGCGCTGGGCCAAGGCCATGGGAGTGCTCTTCGCCGTGGGGGCTGTCTCGGGCACGATCCTCAGCTTCGAGATGGGCGTGCTCTGGCCCGGCATGATGGACACCTACGGGCAGGTCATCGGGCTGCCGTTCACACTGGAGGGTTTCGCCTTCTTCGTCGAGGCCATCTTCCTGGGCATCTATCTCTACGCCTGGGACAGACTTCCGCCCCGGGTGCACGTGTGGACCGGAATCCCGGTGTGCGTGGCGGGAGTCGCCTCGGCGTTCTTCGTCGTCACGGCCAACGCCTGGATGAACCAGCCCCGGGGGTTCGAGCTGCGGGACGGTCGGGTCGTGCACGTACAGCCGTGGGCGGCGATGTTCAACCCGGCGGCCTGGCCCCAGAGCGTGCACATGATCCTCGCGGCCTTCATGGTGGCCGGCTTCGGCATGGCGGCCGTGTACGCGGCGGCGATCCTGCGTGGTCGGGACGACCGCTACCACCGGCTCGGTTTCCTGGTGCCGTTCTCGGTGGGGGCGGTGCTCACCCCCGTCCAGATCGGGGTGGGGGACTGGGCCGCCAAGTTCCTCGCGGTGAACCAGCCGATCAAGCTCGCGGCGATCGAGGGCGTGCACGAGACGGCGCGTCATGTTCCGCTGCACATCGGTGGGATCTACCGGCAGGGGGAGATGGAGTACGCGGTCGAGATCCCCAGTGGACTGTCCCTGCTGGCCCACTGGACCCCGGAGGGTCGGATAACCGGCTTGGCCGCGGCTGCCGTCGAGAACCGCCCCCCGGTGAACATCGTGCACTGGTCCTTCCAGCTCATGGTGGCGATCGGTTTCGGACTGCTGGTGCTCGCGGCCTGGTGCGGGCTCGTGTGGTGGCGTCGCCGGAGGATGCCCCGGGGGCGGGTCTTTCTCGCACTGGCCACCGCGGCCGGTTTCGCCGCCCCGCTCGCGGTGGAGTTCGGATGGATCACCACCGAGGTGGGTCGCCAGCCCTGGATCGTCTGGGGGCGGATGCGCACCGTCGAGGCCGTCACCCCCGTGCCCGGCTTGCTCTGGGGGCTGCTGGCCGTGCTCGCGGTGTATCTCGTGATGACCGTGGCCAGTGTCTACGTGCTGAGACGCCTGGCCCGTGCCCCGTTGGCCCCGCAGGAACACGACGAGGAACTCCGATGACTCCGGCGGACTGGTTCATCGCTGTCATGTGGTTGGCGCTGACCGCCTACGTGCTGCTGGGCGGGGCCGACTTCGGGGGTGGCTTCTGGGACCTGCTCGCCGGTGGGACCGAGCGGGGTTCCGAACAACGTGCGCTCATCAATCACTCGATCGGTCCGGTCTGGGAAGCCAACCACGTGTGGCTGATCTTCGTGATCGTGCTGTGCTGGACCGGGTTTCCCGGCGTGTTCGCCTCGGTGGCCTCCACGATGTACATACCGTTGACCCTGGTGGCGCTGGGCATCATCGCACGCGGAGCGGCCTTCGCGTTCCGCAAGGCGAGCACCGAGTCGGGGCACCGCCGGATGTACGGGGCCGCTTTCGCCTCCTCCTCGGTGGTGACTCCGTTCTTCCTCGGAACGGTGGCCGGGGGGATAGCCTCCGGTCGTACCCCACTGGGGATCGCCGAAGGTGGGCTGATCACCAGTTGGGTGAATCCGACCTCCGCGCTGGGAGGAGTGCTCGCGGTGGCCGTCGCGGCCTACCTGGCGGCGGTGTTCCTGTGCGCCGACGCGCGCAGGGAGGGCAAGGCCGAGCTCGCCGAGGTCTTCCGGCGCAAGGCGCTCGGTACCGCCGTGGTCACCGGGGTGGTGGCCCTGGCCGGTATCGGTGTGCTGCACGCCGACGCCCCTCGGCTCTACGCGGGGCTGGTGGGCAGGGGGATCGGGGTGATCGCGGTCTCCGCTCTCGGCGGGGTCGTTTCGCTGCTGTTGTTGCTGACCAGGCGTTACCTGCTCTCGCGGATCGCCGCGGCTGTGGCCGTGGCGGCTCTGCTGTGGGGGTGGGCGGTGGCCCAGTACCCCCTGGTGCTGTTGCCGGACACCACGATCGCCGAGGCCGCGGCCCAACCCGCCGTGCTGCGCGTGAGCCTGTGGGTGATCCTGGTCGGGGCCTTGGTGCTGCTTCCGTCCTTGTGGTGGATGTTCAGCCTGTTCCAGCGGGGGAGCTCCGAGGAACGCACGCGGACGGGGTCCGAATGAGTCGTGACGGTGTTTCTTCCGATCGGTATGGGGTGGGGCGAACACGCCGATGAGAAAAATTCTTCGGTTCGGTGGGCACCGAAAGGAATGAGAATTTTCGTCGAATCGAGGTATGGTCCGCGATTCGACGCTGTCTTCGAGTCCTTTTCGTCCGGAACGAGGGAAACACCGTCGGCGGAGGGAATGCTCACCGGCCCCCTTCCGCGTGTGCGCCGGGCCTTGTGATGCCGCGCGGACACGGCGGCACGAAGCCGGACTGCGCTGCTGGTACTTCCTCGGTTCGGAAGGCCCGACGATTCCGTTCCGGGATGTAATATGATCATCGCGTGGCCAGCTCCGCGAGCTCTTTCGGGCCGGATGTCGCACAGCCACGGGGCATGACGTGATCGAGCACTCCGAGCGGTGGTCGAGTGCTGGGGTGGTGTGAATGGGGGCACTGTTCGGATGAGGCGCCGGAAAGACGTGTGGGCCCTCTTCCGGGGGATTTTTCGGGACGTTTTCGCGATGGACCTCCCCGGAATCTTCCCGTCGCGACCGCTCGGTCCGTCGTGGACGACAGTTCTCGGAGTGGTGCCGGAGGTGTTGCCGTGTCCGCGGCCCCGGCGCTCCCGCGTTCCGACGACGGGGCGGCTGTGGGCGTACTCGTGGTGCGTGACCGCGGGAGCCGGGACACGGTCGGGTGATCGTGGGTGGTGCTTACTTTCCCGATAGCGGGAAGTTGTCGTCGGCTCTGCCGAGTGGTGCACGCGAACGACGACCCGTGGCGGTGCCGTCCGCGCGGGTGGGGGAGACGTCGCTTCGGTCCGCCGTGCTTGCCCGGAAGGCCTGTTCTCCGGTTCGGTATGTTGGCTCTCCGCTGTGGTCGAGTGCGCGGAACCGGATTTTCTCCGGGGCAGGACAACGGTGCGGGAGACCGTGTCGGAGAAGAGTGTCCGAAGTGGTACAACCCGTGTTCATGACGCGTGTGATCGTCTGGGAGAGCTCGTGGGTGAGGTGGCGGGTCGGTGGTCGCCGGTGAGCGGGAGCGGTACCTCCGTTCGGAGGTGCCGAACGCGTTCCGTTATTCGATCAGCTCGGGCGTCACCCCGTCAGCCGATTGCAGTAACGCTGTTGAGCTATTTCGATCACAGTGACGCCGTGAAGGGATCGTGTGATGAGCAGTACCGAGGTCAGTACGGGGATAGTCGGAGGAGGTGTGCTCTCCGCCGACTCGCCACCCGATGACGTCGCGCGACGCATCGCGGACCTCTCCGAGCAGGCGCATCGGGCGCTGCTGTTACGACGTCTGCTGGTCGTGTGGGCCCTGCCCGTGAACGTGGCGTTGCTCGCCTCGGCCGTGAGCTACTTCGTGCTGGGAACACCGGGATGGGGGATGACCACACTCGTCTCGGTGATTTCGGTGATCTCCGTAGTGTGTTCCGCCTTCCTCCTGTACCGCCAGTACTTCAAGGTACGCGGTATGGCGATCGAACTGCGTGAGCTGAACCAGGCGCGGCGCGAACAGTTGCTGGAGGAGGTGGGGTCGGGGGACCTGTTGTCCGCGCACAAGCGTTACCGCGTGTACCTGCCGGATGCGGTGCGCGCCTACCGCAGACAGGCCCGTCGCTATCGTTCCGTGCACAACTCGTTGCAGATGGTGGTCATCTCCGGGTCGATCGTGACCTCGGTGGTGGCCGCTGCCTCCGTGTCGATGGCCCCCGCGCGGTGGGTGGCCGTCGGGCTGAGTCTCGTGGTGGCCGTGACGGCGGCGCTGTCCGGCTACGGGAAGTACCGGGAGCGCAGCGTGAATCTGCAGTTCACCGCCGACTCCCTGGAACGGGAGTACCACTCGGTGGAGCTGCGGGTGGGCAAGTACCGCCGTTTCGACAGTGAGCAGGCCGCCTACGCCGAGTTCGCCAACGAGGCCGAGGTGTTGTTGGACGAACACGCCAAACGTCAGCAGCAGGTGGGGCCCGCTGTCCTCCCGGACACTCTTGTTTGACCCTTTGGTGTGATTCGGACTGTAGCGGAGGGGGAACTGGGGAGTTTTTGATTACTTTTCGTGCAAGGTTGGCTGTCGGTAATCGCTGAACCGTGTCCAGTGGCGTTTCCGTAGGCTCTTTGCCGCGCGCAGGACCGCCCCCTGTGCAGAGAGGAGCAAGGCGATGAAACGCACTGTGAGCGCAGCGGCCGCTCTGTTGGCGGGAAGCGCAGGCGCCGTCGGACTCGCGGGCACCGCCGCGGCGGAGACCCCCGCCCTGCCGACCGAGCTGCCCACCGACGGAAGCACCGCCCAGGCCGCCCACCACACGGCCACGACCCTGCACTCCGCCGAGAAAGTGGTCGGAGACGTCGTTGCCGCTCCCGGGGCGAGCGCTCGTTCCGGCGACGACGTTCCCGCCGTGCCCGCGGGGCTTCCCGGCCACGACCAGACCGTCCCCGGGATCGCCGACGCCCACTCCGTGGACGGGACGAGCAGTGTGCTGCCGGGAGAGCTGCGGCAGCGCGACGGGGCTTCCGCCCCGTCCACCGGGGGGGACCTGCTCGGCGACTCCCCGCTCGGAGGGCTCCTCGGCGGACTGCCGATCAGCGGCCGGTAGAACATCGGTGACGCCTCCCCCCGGGGCGGGGCGCGTGTTCGCCGTCGCCGCTCCGGTACGGGACCGGCGCCCTCGGAACGCGAGGGTCCCCACCGCACCGGGTGGGGACCCTCGTCGTTTCCGCGTCCCGGGAAGGGCTCAGTGCTCCTGCTCCTTGGCGCGTTCGTACGAACGCTTGATCTCCGCCTCGGCGTCGTCCCTGCCGACCCAGGTGGCCCCCTCGACGCTCTTGGCCGGTTCGAGGTCCTTGTAGACCTCGAAGAAGTGCTGGATCTCCAGCCGGTGGAACTCCTGGACGTGGTGGATGTCCCGGATGTGCTCCTGCCGGGGATCGTCGGCGGGAACGCAGATGATCTTGTCGTCGCCGCCCTTCTCGTCGCGCATCCGGAACATTCCGATCGCGCGTGCACTGATCAGGCAGCCCGGGAAGGTCGGCTCCTGCACGAGCACGAGCGCGTCCAACGGGTCTCCGTCCTCGCCGAGGGTGTGCTCGATGAACCCGTAGTCGGCCGGGTACTGGGTGGCGGTGAACAGCGTCCGGTCGAGACGGATCCGCCCCGTCTCGTGGTCCACCTCGTACTTGTTGCGGTTCCCCTTGGGGATCTCGATCGTGACGTCGAAGTCCACGCGGTTCCTCATTCGTCCTGACGGTGTTTCGGACGGCGACCCCTCGTGCGGTCCGCCGACCGCTCGGATGTCGCCGGAACGGCCGTGCCGTTGCCGACCCTTTCTCGGGGAGTCCCCGATCGCCCGCGCACTGGCGGACCGTCCGGCGCCGGGCCGGTCGCGGCGGCGCGCAGGCCACACGGCGACCCTCGCCGCTCGCCGGTGGAATGCGCGTACAGCGTAAGTGAGCGTCTCCGGAGCGGGCTTGGCGGGCCGTCCCACAACGGTGCCGAGCGACGGGCCGACGCGGAGCACGGGCGAACCGTTGGCCCCCATCCTCCGCGGGGCCGTGACCGAGTCGTCACCGACCCGCCCCACGGCGAGCGGCGCTGCGGGGGTTCTCGCATCGTGTCCCTCGTCTCCGGCTCTTCCGGGTGTGGCTGTGCCCGCCTGTCGTTCCGGCGCATCTAGTGTGGGACACGTCAGCCGTTCCAGCCGCACGACAGTGCGCGAGATCGCACCCGCGGACAGGCAGCACCCCAGGAGGAGTCCCTTGCCCGAGCCCCAGGAACCGGAGGGCGCGACCGGCGAGTACGCGGAGACCGACGTCTCCGGGGAGGCGGACACCGGTGCCGCCGCCGTCTCCGGCGACCGGGACGCGACGTGCTCGGAGGGGAACGAGCAGGAGCAGGCCCCGGCCTGGCCCACCGAGGACCCCGAGGAGGCCACGTCGGGGGCGACGTCCGAGCCGGTGCCGGAGTGGCCGGAGCACGACGAGGCAGCCGTCGAGAGCACGCAACGGCTGCACACCGCGGCCCGTGAGCCCGAACCCGAGGGGGATCGGGAGGAACCGGAGTCCCCCGCCGGGCCGTGGCCGAGCGACCCGATCTCGGATCCCCCGACCACGACGATCCCCGTGATCGGAGGAGAGGGGGCCTGCGGTTCCTCCGGGATTCCGGGGACCCCGGACGAGCGAGGTGAGGGTGCCGGTGGGGCGGACCTCTTCACGGGGAACACGCTGGCGGGCAACGTCCCCCCGACGACCGAGCGGCCGGCGGAGCCCTCCGACTTCGGGATGCCCTCGGCGACCCTCCCCGTGTTCCCGGTGGCCGGACGAACCACTGGTTCCGAGCAGCCCCCGCCTCCGCCCGCGCCCGTTCCACCCCGGACCCCGGCGGAGGACACCGACTCCGGCGAACGATCCTCGGGCGAACAGGCCGTCGGTGAACAACCCCCGGCCGAACCGGTCGCCGGGGAACACCCCCCGGCCGAACAGGCCGTCCGCGAACCGGCCGCCACCGCCGGGGAGGAGACGCCCGCGGACAGCGAGCGGCCACCCCGGAGGAGAGGACTCGGCAGGAAGCCGACCGTGCTCCTCTCTCTGGTGGGGGTGGTCGTGCTCGGTTGCGCCGCGGTGCTCGGAACACTGGCCTGGTGGGGCGGGACCACACCTCGGGCCCACGGCCCCGCGCTCGCGTGGCTGAACCCCTCGGTCCGGGGGCTGGACTCGGCCGCCCCGACCCCCACCCGGGACGGGCTGGCCGCCGCGCTCGACGGGACGGCCGCGCGTCCGGAGCTGGGTGAGTTCGGAGGAGTGGTGCTGGACTCCGCCAGTGGGAAGGTGCTGTGGAGCCACCACGAGGAACGGGCCATGACCCCGGCGTCGACGAACAAGCTGCTCACCTCGTGCGCCGCGCTGCTGGCCGTCGACCACGACTTCCGGTTCCGCACCACGGTGGTGCGGGGTGAGGAACCGGGCAGCCTGGTGCTGGTGGGCGGAGGGGATCCCACGCTGTCCTCTCTCCCCGAGGGGGAGGAGTCGGTGTATCCGGGGGCGGCGCGGCTGGACGAGCTGGTGCGCGAGATCCGCGAGACCACCACCGGCGAGATCGAGTCGATCAAGGTGGACGTGAGCCGGTACAGCGGTCCCACGCTGGCCCCCGGCTGGGACCCGGACGACGTGGACCGGGGATACATCGCCCCGATGCGTCCGGTGATGCTCGACGGAGGGCGTGACGACCCCACGAGCAAGGTCAGTGGGCGCAGCCACGAACCGGCTCTCGACGTGGGCAGGGAACTGGCCTCCCGACTCGGGGTGTCCTCCGAGTCGGTGAGCACCACGACGGTCCGGGAGGGTTCCTCCGAAGTCGCCGAGGTCGAGTCCCCGCCGTTACGGGAACTGGTGGGCAAGCTGTTACGGGACTCGGACAACGTGCTGGCCGAGGCCGTGGCGCGCCAGGTCGCGATCGCCACCGGTCACGAGCCCTCGTTCTCCGGAGCCACGGAGGCGGTGCGCGAGGTGTTGGAGGAGCACGGCTTCGACACGAGCGGACTCCGTCTGCGGGACGGCAGCGGTCTCTCCGAGCAGGACCGGGTGACCCCCCGGTTGCTGGGGGAGGTGTTGCGCACCGCGAGCGCGCCTGCGGACAGTCCCTCCGGAGCCAGCGCGCGGTTGCGTCCGCTGCTCACGGCGGTCCCGATCGCCGGTGCCACCGGCAGTCTCGCCGGACGCTACGAGGACGGGCGCTCCGCCGAGGCACGCGGCTGGGTGCGGGCGAAGACGGGGACGCTCACCGGGGTGAACGCCCTGGCGGGCACGGTGGTCACCGAGGACGGGCGCCTGCTGGGTTTCGTGTTCCTCACCAACGGCAGCCGGGCTGCGCAGGCCCGTCCGCTGCTGGACAGGATGGCCGCGCACCTGCACGAGTGCGGTTGCCGGTGACCGGTCTCCGGGGTGTTCCTTCCGAGGTTCGCCGCCCCGCTCCGATGCGTGTACGGTCAGTGCTGTGAGTGTTCGTGCTTCCGCGTTCCCCGTGCCGCCGCGTCGTACGGTGTCCGGGCACGCCGGCCCGGAGCGCCCCGGACGGATCCGGGACGAACGTGCGGCCGCGGGGGCGGGATCGGGGACGATCGACTGGGATCTCGCCGTGGGCACGGCCGCCAGGCTGCTCGGTCCGGGGCCGGAGATCTCCCGCGCCGAGGCGGACAGTGCGGTGGCGAGCCTGCGCGAGTACAGCGTGGGAGCCGAGACCCATGTGCGCGAGGTGACCGGGCTGGGTGCGGAACTTCCCGTGCGCTCCGGGGACGTGGTGGACCGGCCCGGATGGCTGCACTGCGCGAGCAGAGGGTTGGCCGAGCTGACCGAGACGGCCGTCGAGAACGCCGTGTCCGCCGGGGCGGAGCGCTCCGGTGAGCTGTTGGCGGCGGTCAGCAGCCGCGGTGCGGGACTTCAGGCCGGTGTGGTGCTGGCCTATCTCGGCAGCAAGGTCCTGGGGCAGTACGACCCCTTCGCCCCCGCCGTGTCGGCGGACGAGGACCCGGGCAGGTTGTTGCTGGTGGCACCGAACATCGTGACGGCCCAGCGCGCGCTGGACGTTCCGGAGCGGGACTTCCACATGTGGGTGTGCCTGCACGAGTCCACCCACCGGTTGCAGTTCAACGCGGTCCCCTGGTTGCGTGAGTACTTCGCCGACAGCGTGGGTGAGCTCATGGGGGAGATGGACGGCTCCACGGGCGAGATGCTGAGCAGGGTGCCGGCTGCGGTGCGGGAGGTGCGTTCCGGCCGTTCCGGGGAGGCCGACACCAGTCCCGGTGTGTTGGGGCTGGTGGAGCTGTTGCAGACACCGCAGCAGCGCGCGGCTCTGGACCGGATCATCGCGGTCTCCACCCTGTTGGAGGGCCACGCCGACCACGTGATGGACGCGGTCGGCCCCCGGGTCGTCCCCAGCGTGCGCACGATCCGGGAGCGGTTCACCCGCCGCCGCGCGGGCGGAGGACTGTTGGACAGGGTGCTGCGGAGTCTGCTGGGGATGGACGCGAAGATCAAGCAGTACGCCAAGGGCGCCGAGTTCACCCGGCACGTGGTGGACACGGTGGGCATGGACGGGTTCAACGCGGTGTGGAGCCGTCCTGACCACCTGCCGACCCGCGCGGAGCTGTCAGCTCCCGCCGAGTGGGTGCGCCGGGTACACGGGTGACCGCACACCGCCGCGTGGCCGGTGGTCGGGAACCCGGAGGGCGAGGGGCACAATTCCGGTGTGCCTCCAGCTCCCTGTGTGAGTGAGATCCGCGTCGCGGTGCGCAGACTGCTCGACTCCGAACAGGCTGCCCCTTACCGGGGAAAACCGCTGGTGGTGGCCTGCTCCGGCGGGCCTGATTCGCTCGCCTTGGCCGCGGCGGCGGTGTACGTCGGCCGGCACCGCCACGTTCCGGTGCACGCGGTGGTCGTCGACCACGGCCTGCAGGAGGGTTCGGAGGCGGTGGCCGCACGGGCGGCCGACCAACTGAGCGGGCTCGGTTGTTCCGGGGTGGAGACGGTGCGGGTCACCCCCGGGGGCGGTGGGGGACCCGAAGCGGCGGCCCGCCGTGCTCGTTACGAGGCGTTGCGCCGGTGCCGCCCGGAGGGGGCTCCCGTGCTGTTGGGGCACACCAGGGACGACCAGGCCGAGACGGTGTTGCTCGGTCTGGGGAGGGGCTCCGGCCCCCGGTCGGTGGCGGGCATGCGGCCGGTGGATCCGCCGTGGCTGCGTCCGCTGCTGGAGGTCTCCCGCAGGACCACCGAGGCGGTCTGTGCCGAACTGGGGCTGTCCCCCTGGAGGGATCCGCACAACGCGGACTCCCGTTTCACCAGGGTACGGCTGCGCACCGAAGTGTTGCCCCTGATGGAGGACGTGTTGCAGGGTGGGGTTGCCTCCGCCCTGTCCCGGACGGCGGCGCAGCTTCGGGAGGACGCGGACGCGCTGGACACGCTCGCCGAGGAGCTGCGCGCGCGGGTGCGCACCCCGGAGGGACTCGACGCGCCGGCGCTGGCCGAGAACCCGCCCCCGCTGCGCAGACGAGTACTGCGGGACTGGCTGCGCGCGTGCGGTGTCCCCGAGCTCAGCGATGCCCATCTGCGTGAGGCGGACGCGCTGGTCGGTGACTGGCGCGGTCAGGGTGGTCACGCTCTGCCCGGAGGGTTCGAGCTGATTCGTGTGCGCGGAACTCTTCTGGTGGAATGCGGGGGTCGCCGAATCGAAGAACGAGCGAGCGACGGGTGAACAGCAACCCAATCGAGAGGGGAAGGCGGGCCGTGTACGACGGCGACATTGCCTCCGTGCTCATCTCCGAGCAGCAGATCAACGACAAGATCACCGAACTGGCCAAGCAGATCGACGAGGACTACGGGCAGCTCCACGGCGGGGATCTGGTCCTGGTGGGGGTCCTCAAGGGCGCCGTCATGGTGATGACCGATTTGGCCCGGGCGCTTCCCCGGCCTGCCCAGCTGGAGTTCATGGCGGTCAGCTCCTACGGGTCCTCGACCTCCTCCTCCGGGGTTGTGCGGATCCTCAAGGACCTGGACCGGGACATCGCGGACAAGCACGTGCTGGTCGTCGAGGACATCATCGACTCGGGGCTGACGCTGTCCTGGTTGCTGAAGAACCTGACCGCGCGCAACCCCGCCTCGCTCGAGGTGTGCACCCTGCTGCGCAAGCCGGACGCGGTGCAGGTCGAGATCCCGGTCAGGTACGTCGGCTTCGACATCCCCAACGAGTTCGTCGTGGGCTACGGGCTCGACTTCGCGGAGCGCTACCGCGACCTCCCCTACATCGGTAGCCTCGATCCGAAGGTCTACACCTCCGGGACCTGACTCCGCGCGGTTCCCGTGGTGCCGTGGTGGCGGGTACAACCGGAAGGGGACGGAAAGCGCCCGCGTGGAGTCCGTCTCCGGGGCGACCTCGGAGAACGGCTCGGGCGGGTCCTCGTCGGTGTGTCGTACCACCCGTGGGGAGGTGGTGGGAACTAATCCGGCGTGTGACCCGTTGGAAATCCAGGGGCGGGTACCCTGGAGGGCTGTGGCTCGGTTCGCTCAGTTTCACGCTGGTGGGACCGGTACGCTGGGCCGAACCGGGGGTGGACGTTGAATGGACGCCCGCCACCACCCGACGTGACAGTCAGGGAGGGTCGAGGCCGCGCCGCGGCCGCAAGTGAATGGACCGAAAGCGCCTGCTCCGCAACCCGCTGCTGTGGCTGTTGGCGGTGTTGCTGCTGTTCTACGCCTTCAGCGTGCTTTTCGACGACACGCGTGGGTACACCGACGTGTCGACCTCCACGGCTCTGCGCCAGATCTCGCAGGGGAACGTGGCCGAGGCCACGATCGAGGACAAGGAACAGCGGCTGAAACTGACTCTGAACGAGGGCGTCCAGGTTCAGGGCAGCAACCGGATCATCGCCCAGTATCCGAGCGGTGCGAACGAGGACATCGTCAACCGGATAGAGCAGTCCGGTATCTCGAACTGGGATTCCGAGGTCTCCCAGAGCTCCATCTGGAGCCAGTTGTTCATCTATCTCATCCCGCTGGGGCTGCTGGTCCTGCTGGTGATGTGGATGATGAACAACGCCCAGGGCGGCGGCAGCAAGGTGCTGAACTTCGGCAAGTCCAAGGCCAAGCAGTTCACCAAGGACATGCCCAAGACGTTGTTCAGCGACGTCGCCGGGGCCGACGAGGCCGTCGAGGAGCTGCACGAGATCAAGGACTTCCTGCAGCACCCGAGTCGGTACCAGGCGCTGGGCGCGAAGATCCCGAAGGGCGTGCTGCTCTACGGGCCTCCCGGAACGGGTAAGACGCTGCTCGCCCGTGCCGTGGCCGGTGAGGCCGGGGTGCCGTTCTACTCGATCTCCGGTTCGGACTTCGTGGAGATGTTCGTCGGTGTCGGTGCCTCCCGGGTGCGCGACCTGTTCGAGCAGGCCAAGCAGAACGCTCCGTGCATCGTCTTCGTGGACGAGATCGACGCCGTCGGCAGGCAACGCGGTGCCGGTCTCGGCGGCGGCCACGACGAGCGGGAACAGACCCTGAACCAGCTGTTGGTCGAGATGGACGGGTTCGACTCCCGTGGCGGGATCATCCTGATCGCGGCGACGAACCGCTCCGACATCCTCGACCCGGCTCTGCTGCGCCCCGGTCGGTTCGACCGCCAGATTCCGGTGGCCGCGCCCGACCTGCGGGGTCGACGCGCGATCCTGAACGTGCACACCAAGGGCAAGCCGTTGGGCGCCGACGTCGACCTGGACGGGCTGGCCAAACGGACCGTGGGATTCTCCGGTGCCGACCTGGAGAACGTGGTCAACGAGGCTGCCCTGCTGACCGCGCGGGAGAACGCGCAGCTCATCACCGGTGCGGCGCTGGAGGAGTCGGTCGACCGGGTGATCGGTGGTCCGCGCCGCAAGACCAAGGTCATCTCGGAGCGGGACAAGAAGATCACCGCCTACCACGAGGGTGGCCACGCCCTGGCCGCCTGGGCGATGCCCGACCTGGAGCCCGTCTACAAGCTGACGATCCTCCCGCGGGGCAAGACCGGCGGGCACGCTCTCGTCGTCCCCGAGGACGACAAGGACATGATGACCCGCTCGGAGATGATCGCCCGTCTGGTGTTCGCACTCGGTGGGCGTTCGGCGGAGGAACTGGTCTTCCACGAGCCGACGACCGGGGCCTCCAGCGACATCGAACAGGCGACGAAGATCGCCAGGGCGATGGTCACCGAGTACGGCATGACCGCCCGGCTCGGTGCCGTCAAGTACGGCAAGGAGGAGGGGGACCCCTTCCTGGGACGCTCCGCCGGCCAGCAGCCGAACTACTCGCTGGAGGTGGCCCACGAGATCGACGAGGAGGTGCGCAAGCTCATCGAAGCCGCGCACACCGAGGCGTGGGAGATCCTGAACACCTACCGGGACGTGCTCGACAACCTCGTGCTGGAGGTCATCGAGAAGGAGACGCTCAACCGCACCGACCTGGAGCGGATCTTCGCCGAGGTCGAGAAGCGTCCCCGGATCACCGCGTTCAACGACTTCGGTGGACGCACCCCCTCGGACAAGCCGCCGATCAAGACGCCCGGCGAGCTGGCCATGGAACGCGGTGAGCCCTGGCCGCCCCCGGTCGAGGAGCAGCCCAGTCCGACCCCGGTGGGGGCGGTGCCCGGAACCAACGGTTACGGCCCGCAGCAGGGCGCCGGATATCCGGCACCGAACCAGCAGGGGCCGCAGCCCCAGGGCTACCCCGGACAGCCGCAACAGGGCGGTTATCCCCAGCAGCCCCCACAGGGGCAGCAGCCGGGAACGGTCCAGATGCCCTACCCCGCTCCTCCCCAGGGGTACGCGCCGCAGGGTGTTCCGCCCAACTACGGTGCTCCCCCCGGGTGGACTCCGGCGACCTCCCCCGGCGCCCAGCCCGGATACCAGCCTCCCGCCTCGAACCAGCACAACTGGACTCCCTCGTGGGACAGCGGGGGTCAGCCGGGGAGCGGTGGCCCGCAGGGCGGGGGACAGCCCCCCTCCCAACAGCCGGGGCAGCAGACCGAGCAGATCCAGCAGGGACAGCAGTCCGCCTCGCCCTCCGCCTCCCCCGAGGAGGGGGCCGGTGAGCGGGCCGAGCAGTCCCCGACTGATTCGAGTGCGGAAACGTCCGCCGAACAGGACCGAGGACGGAATTCCGGAGGCGACGAGACGGGGCCGTCGACGGGGGAGAACGGGAGTTCTTCCGACCACCGCTGAGAGGGTGGGGTCCCGGAGGCTTCCGGCGGAGGCCGGAGGCCTCGCCTCCGTGGAGGGAACGACACGTGACAGCTGAGAACGTGCCGGCGGGGCCGGACGCCGAATTCGGCTCCGACCCCGCCGAGTTCGTGCATCAACGCTTCGACAAGCCCCGAGCGCAGGCCGCGATCCGCGAGTTGCTGCTGGCCGCGGGTGAGGATCCGGACCGGGAAGGGCTGCGGGAGACCCCGGAGCGGGTGGCCCGTGCCTACGAGGAACTGTTCACCGGGCTCTACACCGACCCCGACGAGGTGCTGGACCGCACTTTCGACGAGTCGCACGAGGAGCTCGTACTGGTGCGGGACATTCCGATGTACTCGCAGTGCGAGCACCACCTGCTGCCCTTCCACGGCATGGCCCACATCGGCTACATCCCCAACGACCAGGGGAGGGTCACCGGGCTGTCCAAACTGGCGCGGCTGGTCGACCTGTACGCCAAGCGCCCGCAGGTGCAGGAGCGGCTGACCTCGCAGATCGCCGACGCCCTCACCAGGAAGCTGGAGCCGCGCGGGGTCATCGTCGTGGTGGAGGCGGAGCACCTCTGCATGGGGATGCGCGGGGTGCGCAAGGCGGGCTCGGTGACCACCACCTCCGCCGTGCGCGGCGTGTTCCGCTCCTCGGCTTCCTCCCGGTCCGAGGCGTTGTCGTTGATTCGGGGGAAGTGATGCCCGCAGAGCTGCCGAGAGCGTCGCGCTGCCTGGTCATGGGCGTGTTGAACGTGACGCACAACTCCTTCTCGGACGGTGGCAGTTACCTGGACCACGAGGTCGCCGTGGCCCACGGCAAGCACCTGCGGGACCAGGGTGCCGACATCGTCGACGTGGGCGGGGAGTCCACCCGTCCCGGTGCCGAACGCGTGGCGGCCGAGGTCGAGGCGGAACGCGTGCTGCCGGTGGTCCGTGAGCTGTCTCGGGCCGGTGTTCCCGTCAGTGTGGACACCATGCGCGCCGAGATCGCCGTCGCGGCCGTGCGGGAGGGAGCCGTGCTGGTCAACGACGTCTCCGGCGGACTCGCCGATCCGGAGATGGCCGCTGCGGTCGCCGACGCCGGTGTTCCCTGGATCCTCATGCACTGGCGGGGTCACAGCAGGGACATGAACTCCCTGGCCGTGTACACCGACGTGGTGAGCGAGGTGCGGGCGGAGCTGTCCGCCCGTGTCGAGGACGCGCTGGCGGCGGGGGTGTCCGAGGACGCCCTCGTGCTGGACCCGGGGCTCGGTTTCGCCAAGAACGCCGAACACGACTGGCGGCTGCTGCGTGCGTTGGAGACCTTCCTGGACATGGGGCCCGCCGTGCTGGTGGGTGCCTCCCGCAAGCGGTTCCTGGGCAGCGCGCTGGCGGACTCCGCGGGAACTCCCCGCCCCGCCTCCGGCCGGGACGTGGCCACCGCCGCGGTGTCCGCGTTGGCCGCCGAGCGCGGGGCGTGGGCGGTGCGGGTGCATGACGTGCGGGCGTCGCTGGACGCGGTGACGGTGGCCGCCCACTGGCAGCACGGAGGGAGCGAACGTGGCTGACCGGATCACACTCACCGGACTGCGCGTGTTCGGACACCACGGAGTGTTCGAGCGGGAGAAGCGGGACGGTCAGGAGTTCGTCGTGGACATCACGGTGTGGGTCGACCTGGGGGAGGCCGCCGCGAGCGACGACGTGACCGGCACGCTGCACTACGGGGTGCTCGCCGAACGTGCCGCCGCCGTGGTGGCCGGTCCCGCGCGGGACCTGATCGAGACGGTGGCCGCCGAGATTGCCGACGACATCATGACCGACGACAGGCCCCATGCCGCCGAGGTGACGATACACAAACCCTCCGCTCCGATCCCGCTCACCTTCGACGACGTCGCGGTGACCATCCGGCGCTCACGGCGCGGCGGCCGCGGAGGGAGGGCCGTTTCGGCATGAGCAGGGCGGTCCTTTCCCTCGGGTCGAACCTCGGGGACCGGCTCGGTTACCTGCGGCTGGCGGTGCGGGGGTTGTCCGAGGTGCTGGTGGCGACCTCCTCGGTGTACGAGACCGCTCCGTGGGGGGTCACCGATCAGCCCGACTTCCTGAACGCTGTGGTGCTGGTGGACTCCGTCGAGTTCGGGGAGTGGGACTGGTTGCGCCGTGCCCAGCAGCTCGAACAGCGGGCCGAACGGGTTCGCCGGCAGCGGTGGGGACCGCGCACACTGGACGTCGACGTGGTCACTGTGGACGACGTGCGCAGCGACCACCCCGAGTTGTTGCTGCCGCACCCGGGGACGCCGCAGCGGGCCACCGTGCTGGTTCCCTGGGCGGAGATGGACGGTGCCGCCGTGTTACCCGGACACGGTGCTGTTTTCGCGCTGTGCCGGGAACTCCCTCCTGAGGAGGTCGCCGGGGTGCGGAAACGCTCGGATCTGACGTTGTACTGACAACCGTGGCCGCAGCGCGTGGGTCGGGAAGCCGTGCTCGGGTGGGGCACGCCCGAGGCGGGTCCCGGGGTTCGTCGGCGGCGCGGCCGTGTGGGCACGGAGGACGGATGAACTACACCAGGGCCCGAGACCTCGTGGTCGCGGCGTTGATCGCGGCCGTGCTGGTCTACGCCGGAGTGCGGGTGGGCTACGAGGCCCTGCCTCCGTTGCCGCTGGCCGCCGGGGCCACCCTGCTGGTGGTGGCTGTGCTGGAGGTCGTGCTGGCCTTCGCGGTGCGTCCCCGGGCGCAGCACTGGCAGGGGCGGGAGCCGCTCGATCCGATGACGGCCACCCGGATGGTGGCGCTGGCCAAGGCCTCCTCGTTGGCGGGGGCGCTCATGTCCGGCGTGTGGGTGGCGCTGCTGGTGTTCCTGGTGCCGATGTACGCCCGTGTCGAGGTGGCCCGTTCGGACACGGCGGCCGCGCTGGTCGGGTTGGTCAGTGCGGCGGCGTTGATCGCCTCGGGGCTGTGGCTGGAGCGGTGCATGCGCAATCCGGACGAGCCGGAGGAGGACGACACCGAGGACGAATAACACACTTTCGTGTCTTCCGGTGCGGGGTGGGCGCGGAGCGCGGGTACCGATCCGGGGATCCGGAAGGACACTCGGTTGTCCCGCCGCGTGCCCCTCCCGCGAAACGGTGGATTCCCGGGTGGCGGGTGGGCAGGAGTCCCGTTTCGTTGCGTGGCCGTCTCGTGGCGGCCGAGTCCCGTCCGATTTCGAACGGATAAAATCCGGGTACGGTTGGCCGCATGACTGCCCGGACCGATTCGGAAGCTCCGGCGCGAGGTGCTCGAACCACCCTGTTGTGGATCGGTGCGTGTGTCCTGTCCGGCGCGGCGACGTTCGTGCTGGTCCTGGGGGACGATGTCCGGTTGCTGCGTGTGGGCACGATCGCCGCCCTGTGGGCGACCCTGTTGGCGGCGCTGCGGGCGGGACGGCTGCGGGAGCGGGTCCGGGAGCGGGACGAGCTGCTGGACCGCCGCCAACTCGACTACGAACGCGAACTCGAACGCGAGATAGCGGCACGTCGGGAACACGAGGCGGAGACCGAGCAGGAGATCAGGCGGCGCGTGGAGGAACGGGACAACGCCGAGCTCACCGAGCTGCGTTCCGAGGTGCACGAGCTTCGTCGGCTGCTCGAACGTCGTGGAGGTGCCCCCTCCGCCCGGGGGGACGAACGTTTCCGCTCGGAGGGAGAACAGCGCGCGGCGGCGGAGCGTCCGGTCGGTGCGGCTTCCGCGGAATCCGCCTCCCCCGTCGCGGGTGACTCCTCGGCGGGGAGTCCGCCCCGGCAGACGGCCACCGACGGCCCGGTTCCGGCTCCCCCCGGTGGGGGTGAGTCGGTACCGGCGGCCCCGGTGAACCAGCCCCGACTGGTACGACAGCCCCAGGGGCCTCCTCCCCAACGTCCGCCTCGCTTCGTCGGGGCACTTTCCGGGACGGTCACCAACCCCGGATCCGCTGAGCGGGCGCAGCCCCCCGAGCCGCCTTCCCGACCCTCCCCGGAGAGCGGGAGAACCCCTCCACCTTCCCCGGCGGGACCTCCCCGCGCAGGGCGGGAGGCGGAGGCCGGACCCGGCAACGCGACGGGTGGGGGAACGGTTTCCCGTCCCGGCAGACCCGCACCGACTCGGACACCGCCCTCCGGGCCACACCCCCCAGCCGAGAAGGAGGGAACGGAACCCCCGGCTCCGGAGGGAGCGAGACCGACCCCGCCTCGCCCCTCTGGCGGAGCCGCCTCGGGAGGCCGGGGAGATCAACCTCCTGCCGTCCCGCCGCCCGCCCCACCGCCTGGACAGCGGACCTCGGAGGGAGCGGCGGCGTCCGCACAGCCCTCCGCCAACCAGCCGCCTCCCGTTCCGCGGCGGGACGGTGGTTCCGAGTCTTCCGGCGGGGAGAACGCCCCCGCCGGCTCCACCGGCGCACACACCCAGGGAACCTCGGTGGTGGATCTGCTCGCCGCCTACGGCGAGTCCGGTGAGACACGTCGCAGGCGCCGCCGGGAAGAGTGAAACGCGCGGTCTCGAAGGTGCGGTGCGCGGTGTCGGCGTCGCCCCGGGAGGCTTATCGTTTCGTGCGTGTCCCATCCTGATCTCTCGGACGCCCGGAGGACCCAGTCCCACAAGCACCAGGCCGTCGGATGGCCGGTCGCCGGACTGATACTGCTCGGCATGTGCGGGCTGACCATGCTCGGCATCGCGACGGCCCGCATGGGGTACGTGGCCGCGACGGTCGGCGCGCTGGCCGCGTTGCTGCCGGTGGGAGTGGTGTTCGGCGCGATCGTCTGGATCGACCGCTGGGAGCCCGAACCCCCGATGATGCTGCTCGGCGCGTTCCTGTGGGGTGCCGGGGGAGCCACGGCCTGCGCGTTCCTGCTCAACGACGCGATGACCGGTTTCGGCGAGGTGCTGTTCGACGGTTCCTTCGAGGAGCACTTCGCCCTGGTGGTGACCGCCCCCGTCGTGGAGGAGGCGGCGAAGGCGCTGTTCGTGATCGCGCTCTGGATCCGGCGCCGGTCCGAGTTCAACGGCATGGTCGACGGCATCGTCTACGCCGCGCTGACCGCGGCCGGGTTCGCCTTCATCGAGAACATCTTCTACTTCGGCAAGGCTTTCGCCCAGACCGGTCTGGGCGACCTGAGCGGGGGCGTGGTGGCGGTTTTCGTGCTGCGCGGACTTCTCGCGCCGTTCTCGCACCCGTTGTTCAGCGCCATGGTCGGTATCGGGATCGGTATGGCCACCCGGACACGCAACAGGCGGATGAGGGCCGTGTGGCCCACCCTCGGCTTCCTGACCGCGGTGGTGCTGCACGCCGTCTGGAACGGTTCCACCACGCTCGGCGGGGACCGTTTCCTGAACGTCTACTTCGTGATCATGGTGCCCGTCTTCCTGGGGACCGGTTGGTTGGTCGTCTGGCAGCGCCGGAGGGAACAGCGCATCGTGGCCCAGCAGCTTCCCGCCCTGCAACGGGCGGGTCTGATCGTGCCCAGCGAACTGGAACTGCTGGCCAGCCTGTCAGAACGGCGTGGCTGGAAACGCAAGGTGCGGCGCAGCGCCGGTCCCGAGGCGGCCAAGGCGGTGCGGGACTACCAGATAGCCGTCACCGAGCTGGCCTTCCTGCAACACCGGGCCGAACAGGGCAACACCACCAGCGCGGTGCGCCGGAAACGCCGTGAGAAGCTGATCGCGGACCTGAAGGAGGCGCGGCGTTCGGCGAGCGGATCGCCGGACGCGATCCGCACTGCCCACATCAAGCTGGACGAGCTCACCAGGACGAACGTCCGGCGGTCCTCGCGGCGTTGAGCCGGCGGGCCCGACCGGGTGTGGTGTCGGGCACCTTCTCGCCCCCGTTCGCGCCCGGCGGTGCGTGGTTCTCGCCACCCTCGGGGCACACGGGGGTGGTTTCGGCGTTACTCTCGCGGCGCTGTCCGGTACCCGGTACGGGACTGGAACGGTAGGAGGATTGGTTGACGTGTCCGCTGATCGACACGGTACCCGTTCGGAGACCACGGACGGGTTCCTTCCCTCGGACGTGGGGCCCTCACGTCCGCGGTTGCGCGTGGGCGTGATCTCGGCCGGCAGGGTCGGCAGTGTTCTCGGCGCCGCGCTGCACGGGGTGAACCACGAGGTGGGCGCGGTCGCGGCCGTCTCGGACGCGGCTCTGCGACGCGTGGACGAACTGCTTCCCACGGTCCCGGTGCGTGCTCCCGACGAGGTCGCCCGCCAGGCCGACCTGGTTCTGCTGACGGTTCCCGACGACGCCCTGGAGGGGCTGGTGCGCGGGCTCGCCGCGGCCGGATCGCTGCGCTCCGGACAGATCGTGGTGCACACCTCCGGGGCCCACGGTGTGGGGGTGCTCGAACCGGCCGCCCGGCTCGGGGCGCTGCCGGTGGCGCTGCATCCGGCCATGACGTTCACCGGAAAACGGGAGGACCTGGAGCGGCTGGGTACGGCGTGCATGGCCGTGACCGCACGTCCCGACGACGAGGCCGGTTTCAACGTCGGCACCGCACTGGCGGTGGAGATGGGCGCGGACCCGATCCGGATCCCGGAGGAGGCCCGGCAGCTCTACCACGCGGCGTTGACCCACGGGGCGAACCACCTGGTCACCCTCGTCAACGAGTGTGCTCAGCTGCTGCGCTCGGCGGGCATCGAGCACACCGACCGGGTGCTGGGCCCCATTCTCTCCGCGGCGCTGGACAACGCGCTGCGTTACGGGGACCGGGCGTTGACCGGGCCGGTTTCCCGGGGGGACGCGGGGACCGTGCGCGCTCATCTGGAGGTTCTCGAGGAGGCGGAACCGGACACGGTGGCCGGTTACGTGCAGCTTGCCAGGCGCACCGCACAGCGGGCGGTCACTTCCGGGGTGCTTCGCTCGGACGACGCGGTGGGTGTTCACGAGGTACTCGACGGGGGTGGCCGATGAGAACGTCGTCGAACCGGAGCGGTTCGGAGGAGGTCGGTGCGGGGCCGGGGTTCACCCCGCGTGAGCTGACGGTGCACCGGCGGCCCGAGGAGCTCCGCAAGGTGACACGCGCCCTGCGGGCCACCGGACGCAGGATCGTGCTGGTGCCGACGATGGGGGCGTTGCACGAGGGGCATCTGGAGCTGGTCCGGGCGGCCCGCCGTGTGCCCAACAGCGTGACGGTGGTCTCGGTGTTCGTGAACCCGTTGCAGTTCGGTCCCGACGAGGACTTCGACAGCTACCCCCGCCGGCTGGACTCCGACGTGGCGGCGTTGTCCGGGGAGGGGGTCGAGCTCGTCTTCGCTCCCGGGCAGCAGGACCTCTACGGTCCCGATCCGCGGATCACGGTGAGCGCCGGCCGGGCCGGCGACGAGCTGGAGGGGGCCAGCAGGCCGGGCCACTTCGACGGGGTGCTCACCGTGGTGGCGAAGCTGTTCAACATCGTGGGGCCGGATCTGGCCCTGTTCGGCGAGAAGGACTACCAGCAGCTCGTGCTGCTGCGTCGGATGGTTCGCGAACTGGACTTCCCCACCGAGATCCAGGGCATTCCGATCGTGCGGGAGTCGGACGGTCTGGCGCTGTCCTCCCGCAACGCCTATCTCACCGAACGGCAGCGCTCGGCCGCCCTGACACTGTCCGCCGCCCTGACCGCCGGGGCGCACGCGGGGCCGCGCGGGGCCGAGGCGGTGCTGGCCGCCGCGCGGGAGGTGCTGGACACCGAGCCGATGGTGGAGGTGGACTACCTGCAGCTGCGGGACCGTGACCTCGGGCCGCCGCCGGAACGGGGGGAGGCCCGGTTGCTGCTCGCGGCGACGGTGGGAGGGACCAGGCTGTTGGACAACGCGCTGGTGGTGTTGAACGAGTCCGACGCGGTGGCGGGCTAGGGGCGCGGCGTGTTCTCCGTCTCGCCACGCACGGGTGAGTCGACCGTTGCCGTTTCCGGATGTTCCGGGCGGTCTCCGGCACCGGGCCGAGGTCCCGGTGTTCGGGACCGGGAGGGGAGTACCGATGTTTCGTACCATGCTCAAGTCCAAGATCCACCGAGCCACCGTCACCCAGGCGGATCTGCACTACGTCGGCTCGGTGACCATAGACGCGGCGTTGATGGAGGCCGCCGACCTGCTCGACGGTGAGCAGGTCACCATCGTGGACGTGACCAACGGGGCCAGGCTGGAGACCTACGCGATCACCGGTGAGCGGGACTCCGGGGTGCTGGGGATCAACGGGGCGGCCGCGCACCTGGTGCATCCGGGGGATCTGGTGATCCTGATCGCCTACGGGATGATGGACGAGTCGGAGGCCCGCTCCTTCCGTCCCCGGGTGTTGTTCGTGGACTCCGACAACCGTGTCGTCGAGACCGGTGGGGATCCCGGGCACGCCCCCGCCGGTTCGGGGCTGGCCAGTTCGGCCGTTTCCGGGTGACGGCACCCGTCGTGTTCCGGCGTGTCCCCCCCCGTGTGTGGATCCGGGGAGCGCCCGCGTGTCGGTGTCGTGCCGACCGAGTCGAAGGAAGGAAGGCAACGGTGCTGCTCGCGATCGATGTCGGCAACACCAACATCGTGTTGGGACTCTACGAGGACGACCCTGACGACGGTTCCGAGCAGGGATCCGGTTCGGCACGCAGGCCGAAGGCGCGGGCCCGCCTGGTACGGGACTGGCGGATGCGCACCGAGCCGAGGATGACCGCCGACGAGCTGGCCTTCACGATGCGGGGACTGCTCGGGGACTACGCCGACAGGATCACGGGGATCTCCGCGTTGTCGACCGTGCCGACGCTGCTGCGGGAACTGCGCGTGATGCTCGGGCGGAACTGGAGCGAGGTCCCGCGTGTGGTGGTGGAGCCCGGCATCCGTACCGGTGTCCCGTTGTTGGTGGACAACCCCAAGGAGGTGGGGGCCGACCGGGTGATCAACACGTTGGCGGCCCACCACCTGTACTCCACGAACTGCGTGGTGGTGGACTTCGGGACCTCGACCAACATCGACGCGATCTCGGCCAAGGGGGAGTTCCTCGGCGGGGCTTTCGCTCCCGGGGTGGAGATCTCGTTGGACGCCCTCGCCTCCCGTGCCGCCCAGCTGCGCAAGGTGGAGCTGGTCCGGCCGCGTTCGGTGATCGGCAAGAACACCGTGGAGTGCCTGCAGTCGGGTCTGCTCTTCGGCTTCGCCGGTCAGGTGGACGGTCTGGTCCGCAGCATCGTCGCCGAGCTGGAGGAGACGCACGGAGGCCCGACCACGGTGCTGGCCACGGGAGGGCTGGCCCCCTTGGTGATCGGCGAGTCGCAGACGATCTCCCACCACGTTCCCGAACTCACACTGCTCGGGCTGCGGTTGGTCTTCGACCGCAACATGGAGTGATTCCCGCCGGTGGCGGGACCGGTTTCCGAACCCCTCCGGCCGTGGGGGCATCCCCGGGGGCCGTACCCTGGGGAACCGTGAATGACCAGGATCAATCAAGGCGTGTCGACGGAGCCGAGGAGCTGCCGGAACAACTGCGGGTGCGTCGGGAGAAACGGGAGCGCCTCCTGGAGGAGGGCGAGGACCCCTACCCGGTCGCGCTGCCGATCACGCACTCGCTGGCCCAGGTGCGGGCCGCTCACCCGGATCTGCCCGTGGACACCGCGACCGGTGAGCGGGTCGGTGTCGCCGGTCGGGTGATGTTCCTGCGCAACACCGGCAAGCTCTGTTTCGCCACGTTGCGCGGTGGGGACGGTACCGAGCTACAGGCCATGATCAGCCGTAACGAGGTCGGCGAACAGCGGTTGTCCGACTGGAAGGCCGACGTCGACCTGGGGGATCACGTTTTCGTCGCTGGGGAGGTCATCACCTCCCGCCGGGGTGAGCTTTCCGTGCTGGCCGACGAGTGGCGTATGGCGGCCAAGGCACTGCGTCCGCTGCCCGTGGCGCACAAGGAGCTCAACGAGGAGAACAGGGTACGTCAGCGTTACGTGGACCTGCTGGTTCGGCGGCAGGCCGCCGAAACCGTGCGGACCAGGGCCGCGACGCTGCGTTCGTTGCGGCACTCGTTCGACCGGCGCGGTTACCTCGAGGTCGAGACCCCGATGTTGCAGACCCTGCAGGGGGGAGCCGCGGCTCGTCCGTTCGTGACGTACTCGAATGCTTTGGACACGGATCTGTACCTGAGGATCGCCCCGGAGCTGTTCCTCAAGCGGTGTGTCGTCGGTGGGATCGAGAAAGTCTTCGAGATCAACCGCAACTTTCGCAACGAGGGGAGTGATTCTTCCCACTCTCCCGAGTTCGCGATGCTCGAGTTTTACGAGGCTTACTCGGATTACGACGGGATGGCCGAGCTCACCCGGGAACTGATCCAGGAGGCCGCCCAGAGCCTGTTCGGAACTCAGACGGTGACGTGGGCGGACGGCTCGGAGTACGACCTTTCCGGCAGCTGGTCGCACATTACGATGTACGGCTCGCTGTCCGAGGCGCTCGGTTTCGAGGTAACTCCCGAAACCGGGGTGGAAACCCTGCGTAAACACGCCGAAAGCGTCGGTTTGTCCGATCTCGATCCTTCCCACGGCCACGGCAAACTGGTCGAGGAACTCTGGGAACACCTGGTCGGCAACCACCTCTACGAACCCACATTCGTCCGGGACTTCCCGCTGGATACCGCCCCGCTGACCCGGCAGCACCGGCAGCATTCGGGGATGGCGGAGAAATGGGATCTCTACGTCCGTGGTTTCGAACTGGCCACCGGTTACTCGGAGCTGGTCGACCCCGTGGTGGAACGTAGCCGTCTGGAGGAACAGGCGAGGCTGGCCTCCGAGGGAGACGAGGAGGCCATGCCCGTGGACGAGGACTTTCTCCGGGCCCTGGAGTACGGAATGCCGCCGACCGGGGGCGTGGGAATGGGGATCGACCGTCTGTTGATGGCTTTGACGGGTCTCGGGATCCGGGAGACGATACTGTTCCCGCTCGTTCGGCCGGAATGAGGGTTCCGCGGACTTCCGGGCCGGCTCCCTCAAAATTTCTTCGGCGGGGTGAGTGCGGCTCCGGCTTTACTGCGCTAACCTTGCTGACGAGAATGAAACGGTGACGATGTATTCGCGGGGTTGATACCGACTCGGGCTCGCGGGAGGACTTCGGTATTGGCCCGGTTCCCCCGGAACCGGGCTGTACTCCGGAAGTGAGGACATCGTCGCATGAGGGATTGGTCCGGAGAGGAACAAAGAAGATGGCGCAGAAGGTGACCGTCCAGCTGGTGGACGATCTGGACGGTGGAGAAGCCGACGAAACGGTCGAGTTCGCCTTGGACGGCGTCTCTTACACGATCGACCTTTCGAATGAGAATGCGGCTGAGCTGCGTGAGGCGCTGAGCGGGTATCTGGCCAGTGCCCGCCGTTCCGGAGGGCGTAAGAAGCCGGGGCCGAAGAGCGGTTCGACACGGTCGGCTTCCTCTTCCTCGGGAGGCTCCACCAGCGCGGATCGTGAGCAGAACCAGGCAATTCGGGAATGGGCACGCAAGCGTGGCATGAAGGTTTCGGACCGGGGGCGTATCCCGGCCGACATCGTGGCCGAGTACCACAAGGCGCACTGAGCCGACGCGGAAGTCGGTAACGGCTCGGTTCCTCGGGCCGTCCGTGGATCGGACGGACTCGTTCGGGTACCGGGTTCCGTCGGCACCATCCGGCCGTCCTGTCGTGAAGTCGGTTCGGTCCGGGTGCGCCCCCGGCGGACGTCGTGCCACGTCGCCCTCGTGGAGCGCACCCGTACACCTGCGAGGTGTCCGACCCTTCCGCGTCCTTGTGGTGCTTCAGCGTGCGCGGTCCGTGCCGAAAGCGTCGGCGAGGTCGTCCAGGATGGCGTGTGCACCGTGGATGCCCACGGAGGTCATCCAGGTGATGTCGTCGACCTCGTGCACCCGGCCTCGCAGGGTGTCCCACAGCGGATTGGACGTGAATTTCTTTCTGGCTTCTGCGGCCTCTCCCGCCTCGTCCGGGTAGACGGTCAGGAAGATGTGTTCCGCGTCGAGTTCGGGAATCCGTTCCTGGCTCAGGTTCACCGCGATGCCTTCTCCGGTCGGTTGCCCCTCGGGACGGGCCAGTCCGGTGTCCCCCAGCACGAGACCGGGGAAGGAGTCGGCACTGTACAGGCGCACGGTCGGTTCCCCGGCGAAACGCACCACCGACACGGTGGGATTGTGTCCCACCCGTGTGCGGATCTTGTCGCCCACGGCCTTCGCACGTCGCTCGTAGTCGCTCAGCTCACGCTGCGCCTGCCGTTCCTTGCCCAGGGCACGACCGGTCAGGAGCAGGTTCTCCTTCCAGCTGGCCCCGGTGTCCGCGCTGAACACCGTGGGGGCGATCTCGGAGAGCTGGTCGTAGAGCTTCTCGTGGCGGACCTTCGCGGAGAGGATCAGGTCGGGGTCCGTCCCGACGATCCCCTCCAGGGAGGGTTCGCTGAGGCTGCCCACCCGCTGGGCGTCCGCGCCGTGTTCCTCGCGGTCCTCGCCCAGGTAGGCGGGAAGCCCCTTCCTGCCGCCGAAGGTGGTGTAGCCGACCACGTCGGTGCCCAGGGCCATGACCGCGCTCGTGAAGGTCGCGTCGAGTGCGACCACCCGCTTCGGCGTGCCCGTGACCGTGGTCGTGCCCATGGCGTGCTCGACGGTGCGGCTGTCGGCCGAGTCCGCTCCGCTCGACTCCGTCGAGCCCCCGCCGCAGGCGCTCAGTCCGAGGACGGGCAGGGCTCCCGCCGCGGTCAGCGCGGTTCGCAGTAGGTCCCGTCTGCTTCGTGTGATGTCGGGCATCGGTTTTCCTCCCCCGTATGCGTTAATCTTAGGTGGGCCTAACCTAAGTGCGGGTAACCTAAGCGAAGCAGGGGCGGACAGCCAAGGGAGTGGGATGTGAGTCGCAGCTCGGTCGACCGGAACCCGCGGGACCCCGATCCCGACTCGCCCCCCTCCCGGAGTGCTCCGTCCGTTCCGGAAGGGACCGAAGGCGCCACCTCGCTGGAGCGCGTGAGCGCCCGTCGCCGCAGAAGACTGACGGGACTGGCCCTGCTGGCGGCACTGCTGTTGGTCAGTTGCGTGCTGAGCGTCTTCGTCGGAGCCAAGCTCATACCGCCCGAGGCGGTACTGCGAGCCCTGCTGTCCACGACGGACACCGAGAACCATCTGATCGTCTACGAGCTGCGGTTGCCCCGCACCCTCGTGGGAGTGCTGGCGGGATCGGCCCTCGGCCTGGCCGGGGCGCTGATGCAGGGCTACACCAGGAACCCGATCGCCGGGCCCAGCATCCTCGGGATCACCCAGGGCGCGGGACTGGCGGTGGTACTGGCCGTGTTCACCCTGGGGATATCCGGGATGCTCGGTTTCGTCTGGTTCAGCTTCGGCGGAGCCCTGATCAGCGCGCTCGCGGTGTTCGCGATCGGCTCGGTGGGACGGGGCGGCGCCACCCCGGCGGCCCTGGCGCTGGCCGGCGCGGCGATCAGCGCGCTGCTCCAGGCGCTCACCTCGGCGCTGGTGCTGCTGGACCGGCAGAGCATGGACACCTACCGCTTCTGGAAGGTCGGTTCCATCGCGGTCAGCGACATGACCGTCATCCGGCAGGTGCTGCCCTTCGTGCTGCTCGGGATGGTGTTGGGGCTGGCGAGCGCCCCCGGCCTGAACGCGCTCTCCCTCGGTGACGACATGGCCGCGGCCCTCGGGCACAACGTGACGAGATCACGGACCACCGGTGTCGCGGCCATAGCCGTGCTCGTCGGCAGTGCCGTGGCACTGTGCGGCCCGATCAGCTTCGTCGGACTCGTGGTGCCCCACGTGGCCAGATACTTCTCGGGGCCGGACCACCGGTGGCTGTTGCCGTTCGCGGCGCTGACCGGGGCGTGTCTGGTGCTGCTGGCCGACCTGGTCGGGCGGGTGGTCGCCCGGCCCTCGGAGATCCAGGTCGGCGTGATGCTGGCGATGGTCGGTGCCCCGTTCTTCATCGCGCTCGTACGGCGCAGGAGGCTGATGCGACTGTGAAGGCGACGGAGCGGACACCTCCCGCGCGGTCCGCCACGCCCCCGGTTCCGGGGAGAAGACCGCTGCGCCTCGGTCCGGTCTCCACCGTGCTGCGTCCGCGCCCCCTGCTGGCCTTGTTCGGGGGGATACTGGCGCTGCTGGTGGTGTTCTCCTGTGATCTCGCGCTCGGGGACTATCCGATCACCCCACTGGGGGTGCTGCGGACCCTCCTCGGCGGCGGGGACACGGGGGAGAACCTCGTGGTGTTCGAACTGCGCCTGCCGCGAGCCCTGACCGGCCTGTTGGTGGGCGCGGCTCTCGGCCTGGCCGGTGCCATCACTCAGGCGGTGGTGCGCAATCCGCTGGCCAGCCCGGACCTGCTCGGGATCACCGCCGGAGCCGGAGCCGCGGCCACGGCCGTGATCGTCGCCGGAGGAGCCCTCGGCGGTGTCAGCGGCCTCGTCGCCGCTCTCGGGGTTCCCGTGGTCGCGCTGTTCGGCGGTGTGGGCACCGGACTGCTCGTCGCGCTGCTGGCCTATCGCAACGGTGTCGACTCGTTCCGGCTGGTACTGGTGGGCATCGGGATGAACACCCTGATGGTCAACGCCACCCTGTGGCTGCTGACCGCCGGTGAGGTCCAGGACGCGGGAAGGGCGATGGTGTGGCTGACCGGAAGCCTGAACGCCCGCGGCTGGGAGAACGTCGTTCCCGTCGGGCTGGCCCTGGCCGTGCTGGTGCCGCTCGCGCTGGTCGGTGCCCACGTGCTCGGGGCGTTGCAGTTCGACGACGACACCATGCGCGAACTGGGGATCCGGGTCACGGCCGCCCGGGCGGCCATGCTGCTCGGGGCGACCGTGCTCGCCTCCCTGGCGACCTCGGCGGCGGGGCCCATCGCCTTCGTGGCCCTGTCCGTTCCCCAGATAGCTCTGCGCCTGGCCGCCACGTCACGTCCGCCCCTGGTGATCTCGATGGTGCTGGGGGCGACGTTGGTGGTCGGTTCGGATCTGATCGCACGCACGATGTTCGGCTCGCTGGAGCTGCCGGTCGGTGTGGTCACGGCGGCACTCGGCGCGCCCTACCTGATCTATTTGCTCGTTCGCCGGTACCGGGAGGTGCGGACATGACCGCCTCACAGGTCGGAGCCACCGCCGTGTCGGAAAGTGGGGGTGCCCAGGCCCCCGAGGGGGAGTCGTCGCGGTTACGCGCCCGCGGCGTTTCCCTGGCCTACGGTGAGCGGGTCGTGGTGGACGGACTGGACCTGGACGTCCTCGACGGCGGCATCACCGGAGTGATCGGGCCGAACGGCTGCGGGAAGTCCACCCTGCTGCGTGCGTTGGGACGACTGTTGCAGCCCCGCAGCGGGAGCGTGCTGCTCGACGGCAAGCGGATCCACCGGATGTCGACCAAGGAGGTCGCCCGCAGCCTGGGGATGCTGCCCCAGTCCCCGGTGGCCCCGGAGGGACTGTGCGTGGCCGACCTGGTGGCCAGGGGGAGGCATCCGCACCAGACCTGGTACCGCCAGTGGTCCTCCGACGACGAGCGGGCGGTGGCCGAGGCCCTCGAACTCACCGGCATCGGGGACCTGGCCGAGCGGTCCGTGGACGAGCTCTCCGGTGGACAGCGGCAGCGGGCCTGGCTGTCCATGGCGCTGGCCCAGCGGACGGACCTGTTGCTGCTGGACGAGCCGACCACCTATCTGGACCTGTCCCACCAGGTGGATGTGCTGGAGTTGATCGGTCGGCTGCACGCCGAGAGCGGGCGGACGGTGGTCATGGTGCTGCACGACCTCAACTTCGCCGCACGCTACGCGGACCGTCTGGTGGCCATGTCCGCCGGACGCGTGGCCGCCGAGGGGCCTCCCCACGAGGTGATCACCGAGAGCCTGCTCGCCGAGGTCTTCGACCTTCGGGCACGTGTGATTCCGGATCCGGTGACGGGTACCCCCATGGTGGTTCCACTCGGTGGGCGCCGCCCCCGGGGGTCCGACGGGCCGAGCGAGGAGGAGGACACTGGGCCGAACGAGTGACACGGTGGGTACGCAGGGGGTTGTTCGCGCTCGGCGGACACCGCGCACCGGTTTGTTTCCGGCTGGAATGTCGCAGTTCAGCGGGCTGTTAGGCACAGTGAATTAAGCGTTGTCGACAAGAGGGCTGTGAGCCGGACCGGCCCTGAACGGGCCGGGGCTACTAGAGTGGAGCTCAGAGTGCTGAACCCATCGCGGGCATGGGCGTGAGCAGGAGCCGTGCCCGGTACGAGACCGCCGGCGCAGCAGTCAGGGAGTGCGAATGTTCGAGAGGTTCACCGACCGCGCGAGGCGGGTGGTTGTCCTGGCCCAGGAGGAGGCCAGGATGCTCAACCACAACTACATCGGCACCGAGCACATTCTCCTGGGTCTGATCCACGAGGGTGAGGGTGTCGCCGCCAAGGCGCTGGAATCGTTGGGTATCGCCCTGGAGGGCGTACGCCAGCAGGTCGAAGAGATCATCGGCCAGGGCCAGCAGGCCCCCAGTGGCCACATCCCCTTCACCCCGAGGGCCAAGAAGGTTCTGGAGCTGTCGCTGCGCGAGGCTCTCCAGCTCGGGCACAACTACATCGGCACCGAGCACATCCTGCTCGGGCTGATCCGGGAGGGCGAGGGCGTCGCCGCCCAGGTGCTGGTCAAGCTCGGCGCCGATCTCAACCGGGTCCGCCAGCAGGTCCTGCAGCTGCTGTCCGGCTACCAGGGCAAGGAACCGGCCGAGGCTGGCGGTCGCAGCGAGGGCACTCCGTCCTCCTCGCTGGTACTGGACCAGTTCGGCCGCAACCTCACCCAGAGCGCCCGCGAGTCGAAACTCGATCCCGTGATCGGCAGGGACACCGAGATCGAGCGCATCATGCAGGTGCTGTCCCGGCGCACCAAGAACAACCCCGTGCTGATCGGCGAGGCCGGTGTCGGCAAGACGGCGGTCGTCGAGGGGCTGGCCCAGAAGATCGTCAAGGGCGAGGTGCCCGAGACGCTGAAGGAGAAACAGCTCTACACACTCGACCTGGGCTCGCTGGTCGCCGGTTCGCGCTACCGTGGTGACTTCGAGGAGCGCCTGAAGAAGGTGCTCAAGGAGATCAAGACGCGGGGCGACATCATCCTGTTCATCGACGAGATCCACACCCTCGTCGGTGCGGGAGCCGCGGAGGGCGCCATCGACGCCGCCAGCATCCTCAAGCCGATGTTGGCGCGTGGTGAGTTGCAGACCATCGGTGCCACCACCCTGGAGGAGTACCGCAAGAACGTGGAGAAGGACGCGGCGCTCGAGCGCCGTTTCCAGCCGATCCAGGTCGGTGAACCCTCCCTCGAACACGCCGTGGAGATCCTCAAGGGGCTGCGGGACCGCTACGAGGCCCACCACCGGGTCTCCATCACCGACTCCGCGCTGTCCGCCGCGGCGAGCCTGGCCGACCGCTACATCAACGACCGGTACCTGCCGGACAAGGCGATCGACCTGCTCGACGAGGCCGGTGCGCGGATGCGTATCCGGAGGATGACCGCTCCGCCGGACCTGCGGGAGTACGACGAGAAGATCGCCGAGGTCCGTCGGGACAAGGAGTCCTCGATCGACGGCCAGGACTTCGAGCGCGCCGCGCGCCTGCGGGACGAGGAGAAGCAGCTCATCGCCCAGAAGGAGGAGCGCGAGGCGCAGTGGAAGGCCGGTGACCTCGACGTCGTCGCCGAGGTCGACGACGAGCAGATCGCCGAGGTGCTGGCGAACTGGACCGGTATCCCGGTGTTCCGCCTCACCGAGGAGGAGACCTCCAGGCTGCTGCGCATGGAGGAGGAGCTGCACAAGAGGATCATCGGGCAGGACGACGCGGTCCGGGCCGTCTCCCAGGCGATCCGTCGCACCCGTGCCGGACTGAAGGACCCGCAGCGGCCCTCCGGTTCGTTCATCTTCGCCGGCCCCTCCGGTGTCGGTAAGACCGAGCTGTCCAAGTCGCTGGCCGAGTTCCTCTTCGGCGACGACGACGCGCTGGTGCAGATCGACATGGGTGAGTACCACGACCGCTACACGGCCTCGCGGCTGTTCGGTGCTCCCCCGGGATACGTCGGTTACGAGGAGGGCGGCCAGCTCACCGAGAAGGTCCGGCGCAAGCCGTTCTCCGTGGTGTTGTTCGACGAGATCGAGAAGGCGCACCACGAGATCTACAACACGCTGTTGCAGGTGCTGGAGGACGGCAGGCTCACCGACGGACAGGGTCGTGTCGTCGACTTCAAGAACACGGTGCTGATCTTCACCTCCAACCTCGGTACTTCGGACATCTCGAAGGCCGTCGGCCTCGGTTTCTCCTCGGGGAGTCAGCAGGACTCCAACTACGAGCGGATGAAGGCCAAGGTCAACGAGGAGATGAAGAAGCACTTCCGGCCCGAGTTCCTCAACCGGATCGACGACGTGATCGTCTTCCACCAGCTGACCGAGGAAGAGATCATCCGGATGGTCGACCTGCTCATCGGCCGGGTGGAAACCGCGCTGAAGAGCAAGGACATGTCCATCGAGCTGACCTCCAAGGCCAAGAAGCTGGTGGCCAAGAGGGGCTTCGACCCGGTGCTGGGTGCGCGGCCGCTGCGGCGCACCATCCAGCACGAGATCGAGGACAAGCTCTCCGAGAAGATCCTGTTCGGTGAGGTCGAACCCGGTCAGATCGTGATCGTCGACGTCGAGGGCTGGGACGACGAGGAAGGCCCGGACGACGACGCCCAGTTCGTCTTCCGCGGGGAGAGCAAGCCCTCCACCGTCCCGGACGCCCCGCCGGTCGACCTGGCCGGTTCCTCGGGGAACTCCTCGGGAGGCACCACCTCGAACCAGGACGACCAGTCGGAGGGGCCCACCTCCTCCGAGTGAGTGGTTCGGATGAGTTCCGTTGCGGGCCCCGCTCCTTCGCCCGAAGGAGCGGGGCCTTTCACCGTTCGGGAGTCCCCAGGGCCGGAGTCGGAGGGATCTCTCGACGGTGAGAAGGCTGTGCACCCCGGATCCGGGGGTGCTCTGTCAGGATGTGCGGTGTGATGTCCGGCGGGGAACCGTTGACGGACTCGTGGGAGAACCGGGTCGGTCGGGCGCTGCACGTTCCGGTGCTGACGGCTGCGGCCGTCTCGGTCCCCGCCGTGTTCCTGGCCCGGTTGGACGGGCCCGTGGGGGCGGCCGGTTCGGTGTTGAACTGGTTGTCGATGCTGGTGCTCACCACCGAGTCGGTGCTGCTCTTCTGGGCGAGCGAGAACCGGCTGCGCTGGTTGCGCACCCACTGGTGGATGGTGCTCGTCTCGCTGTTGACGATCCCGGCTGTGGTTTTCGCCTTCGGTCCGGCCCAGGTGCTGCGACTGGTCCGGCTGGTCGCGGCGGTTCAGCTCGTCCGCGTCGTCCGGTTGGTGAAGGTGGCCCGGGTGGTGCACGAGCGGGTCGGTGTTCTCGGAGCGGCGCGCTACGTGCTGTTGGCGGGAGTGCTGGTGGCGGCGGCCGTGCTGTTGGCGATCGTGCTGGCCGACGAGACGAGTCTGACCCGGCGTACGTTGGATGCGGTGGTGCAGCGGTGGGGTTGGCCGACTCTGCTCGGTGCCCTCCTGCTGTTCGTGACCGCGATCGGTGGGGCCGTCACGTGGCTGCGACGACGTCGTGTCGGTTGAGGTGGCGGAGTTGTCCGTCGCGGATCTCCGGTCGGAACCGCTGCGTGTGTCCGAACGAGGAGCTTCGTGGTGCCTCGGGTGTGAAGCCACCACGGACAACCGAATTCGTTTCGCGGAATAAACCGGAGCTGACCTGGTGTTTTGTCGATTGCCGGGGGGTGGGTGCGAGTGGTTCTCCGGGAGTGTGTAGAGTGTTTGTCCGTCAGGCGGTCAGGCCGCTTGGCGGTGTTCCGGGGTCCGGTTGGACCGGGAGCACGGTGGTAACCGAATAGCTGTTGTGGTGCCCGTGTGATGCTCGGCGTGCTGTCGGGCGGTGCCAACCCCCCTGGTTGGGGGAACGGTGCGGGGGTGCTACAATGGTTGACGCTCGGATGCCGGGGACGAAGTCCCGGTACTCGGGAAGCCCACGGTGGTGGGTGTGTTCTTTGAGAATTCAACAGTGCCCTGTTTTGTGTGCGTGTGGGGCCCGTGTGGGTCTTGTGGTTTTTTTGAGTGTTTGTTGCTGGGGTTTTTTCTCTGGTTGTTTGTTGGAGAGTTTGATCCTGGCTCAGGACGAACGCTGACGGCGCGCTTCACACATGCAAGTCGAACGCTCGCACCCCGTGTGCTTTCCCCT
>NZ_PVSR01000032.1:0-48843 GCF_003001495.1 Actinopolyspora mortivallis | reverse complement strand
CCCCACGGGACCGCCGGCGCGCGGTGCGGGGGCGGCCTCGGAGGGCTGGGGCGCGGCCCACGCCTGGTGCATCGCCCCGGGCGTGGTCCGCGGATCCCCTCCGGAGGGAGCACCGCCCCGGCCGCCGACGGCGGGGATCGGTCCCGTGTCGGGATCGGCCTCGTCCCTCCCCTGTTCGGCCGCCTGCACGGTCTCCGGCGCCACCGGCCCCGTCGTCTCCCGAACGGGAGACTCCGGCGACCGGTCGAACCCGGCAGCGGGCGCCTGTTCGGCCGCCTCGGCCGGAGCGGGACGAGCCTGGTCGTCCCGTACGAGTGGCGGCTGGACCCCGGTTTCCTCCGCCGGGGACTCGGGGGAGGGCACCTCGGGCGGCGACCCGGCGGCCTCCCCGACCGTCCGCACGGCCGCCGCACCGGCGGGGTGGTCGGCCCCCGCCGAGGACGGAGCTTCGAGGTCGCCCCGAACCGCCTCGGGAACCCCCGGATCCGGGACACCGCCCTCGGCCCCCGCCCGTCCGGACAGCGGCGAGTCCACCGCCTCCACCGTCACCCCACCCTCACGGTCCACCGCTCGGACCAGGGTGTGGTTGAGTTCGGCGACGTTGGTGGCCGTGGCGTCGGTGAGCGCCCGCACCTCCGCCTCGGCCACCGGTCCCGCAGTCGTGTTCTCCGCGACGTCGAGGTGCTTGGCCAGCGCGACCAGCTCCCGCACGATCCGAACCTTGGCCGCACCCACCTGTCCCGCCGCGTGTTCCAGGCGGTCCGCTGCGGCGGTGCACTCGCGCACGCACACCGGCAGACGCCCGGAGTCCGGGTCCACGAAACCGTCCCACTCCCGGCGGGCCGCCCGACTCGCCTCACCCTCGAAGGCGGCCAGGGCCCGCTGGGCGGAGGCGTCCGAGGCCCGCGCCAGCGCCGCCAGCGACTCGGCCGCCGCGCGCCAGGCACGAGCGGCCTCCCGCATGGCGTCCTCGTCGGCCTCCGGCCAGTGCGTTCCGGTGCGCTCGGCGACCTCGCGCAGTTCGGCGGGCAGTTCGATCCCCAACCGGCTCACTCCCGTCCCCGCTGAGCGCCGTCCACGGCCCGCAGCCGGGCCGAGGCGTCCTCGTCGGCCCGGTCGTACTCCTCGGCGGTGTGGGCGAACTTCCCGCCCAGCGCACCGAGCCGTTCGGACAGCTCGTCCACAGTGTCCAGGGCACGTCGCGCTCCCGGAAGGTGGAGCTCGGCGAACCGGGTGCCCGCCTCGTCGGTTCCCCAACAGTCCCCGGTGCGTTCGAGCGCCTCGCGCAGTTCGGCCGCGATCCCGCGCGCGGTCGCCGCGTGTTCCTCGAAGGCCCCGGACTGCTCCGTGAGCCGCCGGAGATCGCCACGGAATCCGTTCATCACCGCTCCGTTCCGTTCTCGCTCAGTCCCGCAACCAGCTGCGCTGATGGTGCTCCTCCGGCTCCTCGGCGTCCTCGTCCCCGCCCGGCCGTGTGCTCCGCCGCTCCACGGGCGCGGCGGGGATCTCCGGGAGGTGTCCGCGCAGGGCCGCCGGATCGGATCCGGGGGGCAGTGTCTCGGCGACGACCTCGTCGGCACGGCGGGCCACCCGTTCCGCCGCCGTGCCGGACAGGCGCACGATCAGCTCGGCCAGTTCGGCGGGGCGGTGCTGCTGGTAGGCCCGGTCGGACAGCCACAGGTCACGCAACGCTCCACCGGAGCCGACGGTGACCGACACCGTGGCCCGCTCACTGCTCACCGTCTCCTCCAACGTGGCCAGTTCCGCCCTCAGCTCGGCGGCGCGTTCACGGCTCCTGCGGTAGTCGGCGACCAGCTCCTCGACCCGCGCCCGGTGCTCGGTGCTCACGGGCACTCACCTTCCTCCCACGACCCTGCCACCCGGTGGCGGCACGACGGGTGCGACGTGTCGCTTCTCGGACGTGCCCGAGGCCGCACGCGGTTCCACGGCTTCCCCGGGCCCGTCCGGAAAAGGGATTCGCTCAGCGTCCCCCGGGACCGTCGACACGCAGTCCCTCGCTCACCGCACGGTGCACGGCCCGCGCCAGCGGGGCTCCCACCGCCGAACGCGGACCTCCGTACGGTTCCGGGTCGCCGTCGGCCGGGCACACCACCACGGTGGCGTCGGTACAGGTTCCCGTGCCGGGGACCCCGGCCTCCACCAGCGCCTGGGTCTTGGCCTCGGCCACGGTGGACACCAGGTTGACCAGCGCCGACTCCTTCAGACGCACGGGGCAGAAACACACCGCGTTGATGGTGCCCGGCACGTGGACCTCGGAGGGCGTGTCCGCCCCCTCGTGGGCCGCCCAGACCGGCTGGCCCACGCCGGTGGTCACGCCGGCCCGGATCCCGGACTCCGTGGCCGTCACCTCGTGGCGCACGTCCACCGCGGTCAGCAGACCGCTGCCCACGCCGTCCAGTCCCAGTTCCCCGGCGAGCTCGGCCACGTGCCCCTCCGGGTCGGACCGGTCGTAACCGCTGGGCACGGTCGCGTTGAGCACCCAGTGCCGCGTTCCCAGCCCGCCGCCGTACACCGCCGAGGAGACCGCCAACAACGGAGCGGGAAACCGCCACAGCAGCAGCGGTGCCCCCTCAACCGTGTGCAGCGTCGCGGCGGGCGGGCGCGCCCGTCCCTCCGAACTCACAGCGCCAGTGCCCTGACCACGGCGGAAGGACTGGGTTTGCCGAGCCGTTCCGCCATCCACGTGCTGGTGTCCACCAGCATCTTCAGGTCGACACCGTGCTTGATACCCAGCCCGTCCAGCATCCACACCAGGTCTTCGGTGGCCAGGTTCCCGGTGGCCGAGGCGGCGTAGGGGCATCCGCCGAGACCGCCTGCCGAGGCGTCGACGGTGGACACCCCCTGGCGCAGCGCGGCGTAGGTGTTCGCCAGGGCCTGGCCGTAGGTGTCGTGGAAGTGCACCGCGAGCCGGTCGACGGACACGCCCGCAGCGACGAAGGCCCGCAGCACGGTCTCCACCTGGCCCGGGGTGGCCACCCCGATGGTGTCGCCGAGCGAGAGCTGGTCACACCCCATCTCCAGCAGCCGTCTGCCCGCGTTGACCACCTGGTCGACGGCCACGGGCCCCTCCCATGGGTCCCCGAAGACCATCGAGAGGTAGCCGCGCACGCGCAGTCCGGCCGAGACGGCCCTGCGGACGACGGGGTGGAACATCTCGAACTGCTCCTCGACCCGTCTGTTGAGGTTGCGGCGGGCGAAACTGTCGGTGGCCGAGGCGAAGATCGCCACGTCCTCCACACCCGCCTGCAGGGCCCGGTGCAGGCCGCGTTCGTTGGGGACCAGAACCGGGTAACGCACCCCCGGTTTGCGGGACAGTCCGTCGAGCACCTCGGCGGCGTCCGCCAGCTGCGGCACCCACTCCGGGTGGACGAAACTCGTGGTCTCGATGACCGGAAGCCCCGCCGCGTTGAGCCGGTTGAGGAATTCGAGCTTGGTCTCCGAGGGCACCACGTCGCTCTCGTTCTGCAACCCGTCCCTGGGACCGACCTCCCAGATGGTCACCCGTTCCGGAACACCGGGTTCCGGGGAGCGTGTGACCTCGGGAAGACCGATTTCGCGCACACCCATACAACTCTCCTTCCGCCGCCGGCAGTGCCCTGTCGGGCCGTGGGGTACTCGGGCGAACGGGCACCCGGCTGGTGTTCTTCGGCCTCTGCGCCCGCAGCGAGGGCCGGCTCGACCGGACCGGGGCGTTCAGCCACCGAACCGCTCGCCGTGGGACTCGTCGTCGACCGCGCCGTGGAGCAGGGACTGGAACCGGTCGATCCCGGGCACGTCCTCGAACTCCAGCGGTTCGTCCGAAGCCGACTCGACGATCAGCGTCCCGCTGCCCAGGATCCGGTCCAGCAGACTCCGGCGGGACTGCACGCTGTTGATCCGCGCCACCGGGATGTGCACCCCGGAGCGGGTGAGCACTCCCTCACGGATCATCAGCCGGTGGCTGGTGACGACGAAGTGGGTCGTCGCCCAGCGCAACAGCGGAGCCAGCACCAGCCAGAGCAGCAGCACCCCGCCGAGGCCGAGCACCACCCACGGCAGCGGGAACCACCACGAGCCGGGCGCGGCCGCCACGGCGAGCCATCCGCCCGCACCGACGAGGAGCACGAGCGCGGCGAGCGGGCCGCACAGTGTCTTCCAGTGCGGGTGCCGGTGCAGCAGCACGTGCTCCCCCTCGCCGAGGAGATCGTCGGGGTAGGCCATGGGTCCCCTCCCTGTCGGGTCCGCAGCGAGCACCGATCACCGTACCGGTCCTCCCCCGGGGTTCCCGAGTCGTACGGGTCTTCGCCACCGATCAGCTCTCCGCCGGGCGCAGGTGCACCACGTCACCGGCCGAGAGGGGGGTGCGCACTCCGTCCCTGCCGCGCACCACGAGCCTTCCGTGTTCGTCCACGTCCCGTGCCGTGCCTTCGAGCACCCGACTTCCTCCCAGTTCCACCCGCACCCGCATCCCGAGCGTGGAGCACAGTGCCCTGTAGCGTTCGAGCAGTCCGCGCTCCACTCCGTCGGTGGCCCCGGTCCGCCACTGGTACTCGGCCCGGGAGAGCCGTTCCAGCAGGGTGGCCAGCAGTTCCGTCCGGTCGACCTTCACGCCCTCGGCCGCCAGCGAGGTCGCGGGAAGCCCTCCCGCGCTCTCGGGCAGGTCGGCGGACTCGTGGTGCACGTTGACCCCCATGCCGAGCACCACGGCCATTCCGTCCATGGTGGACACGGCGTCGGCCAGGATGCCGGCGGCCTTGCGCTGGTGACCGAGCAGCAGGTCGTTGGGCCACTTGAGCACCGCGTCCAGCCCGGTGGTCTCGCGCACCGTCTCGGCCAGCGCCGTGCCCGCCAGCAGCGGCACCCAGGACAACGCCGAGTGGGCGGCCACCACCGGCCGCAGCAGCACACTCACGTGCAAGCCGTAGTGCCGCGGCGAGACCCAGGAGCGCCGCATCCTGCCCCGCCCGGCCTGCTGTTCCTCGGCGACCAGCACCGTCCGGTCGGCCGCGCCGGAGTTGGCCGCGGCGACCAGGTCAGTGTTGGTCGAACCGGTCACGGTCACCACGTCGAGCGCGGTGTACGGTCCGTTCTCGACCAGACGCGCGCGCAGCGCGTCGGCGTCCAGCGGGGGCGGGCTCGTCATGCGACCAGGTTAGGTGCTCGCGCAGCCTTCCCGAACGGGAGACCGCCCCGCCGCTCAGCACGGGTGACACGTGTCACCGGCCACCTCTTCGTGGGACGCCACCGCCCCTGGCTAGGCTGCCGGGCATGAGCAGTGCGACCGAACCGATCGGTGAACCGCCCACCGGCGAGCCGGACATCCACACCACGGCCGGGAAACTGGCCGACCTGTATCGACGCAACGTCGAGGCCGTACACGCCGGCTCCGAACGCGCGGTGGAGAAACAACACGCCAAAGGCAAGAAGACCGCGCGCGAACGGATCGACATGCTGCTCGACGAGGGTTCCTTCGTCGAGCTGGACGAGCACGCCAGGCACAGGTCGACGAACTTCGGAATGGACGCCTCCCGCCCCTACGGTGACGGGGTCGTGACCGGATACGGCACCGTGGACGGACGTCGGGTGTGCGTGTTCTCGCAGGACTTCACCGTGTTCGGCGGTTCGCTCGGCGAGGTCTTCGGCGAGAAGATCGTCAAGGTCATGGACCTCGCCCTCAAGACGGGGTGCCCCTTGATCGGGATCAACGACTCCGGAGGGGCCCGCATCCAGGAGGGGGTCGTCGCGCTGGGCCTCTACGCCGAGATCTTCAAGCGCAACACCCACGCCTCCGGGGTCATCCCGCAGATTTCGCTGATCATGGGCCCCTGCGCGGGCGGGGCGGTGTACTCACCGGCGATCACCGACTTCACCGTCATGGTCAACGAGACCTCGCACATGTTCATCACCGGTCCCGACGTGATCAAAACCGTCACCGGCGAGGACGTCAGCTTCGAGGAGCTCGGGGGCGCACACTCGCACAACTCCAAGTCCGGCAACGCGCACTACATGGCCTCCGACGAGGAGGACGCCATCTCCTACGTGCAGGAGCTGCTGTCCTTCCTGCCCTCCAACAACCTCACCGAGCCGCCGGTGCTGGACACCCCGGCCGAGCAGGGCTCGGTCACCGACGGGCTCACCGACTCCGACCACGAGCTGGACACCCTGATCCCCGACTCCCCGAACCAGCCCTACGACATCCACGAGGTCCTCACCCGGGTGTTGGACGACGGGGAGTTCTGCGAGGTGCACAAGCTGTTCGCCCCGAACATCGTGGTCGGCTACGGCCGCATCGAGGGCCACAGCGTGGGGATCGTCGCCAACCAGCCCACCCAGCTGGCGGGAACCCTGGACATCGACGCCAGCGAGAAGGCGGCCAGGTTCGTCCGCACCTGCGACTCCTTCAACATCCCCGTGGTGACCTTCGTCGACGTCCCGGGCTTCCTCCCTGGCACCGACCAGGAGTGGAACGGGATCATCCGTCGCGGCGCCAAGCTGCTGTACGCCTACGCCGAAGCCACCGTCCCGCTGGCCACCGTGATCACCCGCAAGGCCTACGGCGGGGCCTACGACGTGATGGGCTCCAAGCACCTGGGAGCCGACATCAACCTCGCCTGGCCCACCGCCGAGATCGCCGTGATGGGCGCGCAGGGAGCCACCAACATCCTCTACCGGCGTCAGCTCTCCGAGGCCGCCGAGCGCGGGGAGGACGTCGAGGCGGTGCGGGCGCGGTTGCAGCAGGAGTACGAGGACACCCTGTGCAACCCCTACGTGGCGGCCGAGCGCGGCTATGTGGACTCGGTCATCCCCCCTTCGCACACCAGGGGGTATCTGGCACGTTCGCTGCGGATGCTGCGTGACAAGCGGGAGTCGTTGCCCGCGAAGAAACACGGCAACATCCCGCTGTGAACCGCGGAGAATCCGCGACGCCCGTGACCGCCGGCGTGGCCCACGGGCGTCGCCGCTCCCCGTTCCCGGCGGGCGCGTCCGACGGGAGAACCCGCACACGGAGGTACGCGATGACAGAGGATGGTTCCGCCGCCCCGGAGATCGAGGGCGTCGCCGAGTCCCCGGAGCTCGGTGCGGCACGACCGTGGCTGCGGATCGAACGGGGCAACCCGGACGAGGCCGAACTCGCGGCGCTGACGGTGACGCTGGCGGGTCTGGCCGCTGCCGGACAACAGCGGCCCACTCGGGAGCCGGCCCGGATGTCGGTGTGGGCCGACCGGGCGAGCGCGCTGCGTTACCCGGGTGGGCGTCGCCCGCTGCGTCCGGGGCCGCACGCGTGGCGGGCCTCGGCACTGCCCGGCTGAGGAGTGTGCTCCCGGCCGGCGACACCGTTCCTCACGCGGGAGGGGTCAGCCCGTCCAACCGCCCCGAACCACGGCAGGCGGGGCAGGTTCTCCACTCCCCGAGGGTCATCCCCGCGCGGGTGTCCTCGGTCGCCTGGATCATGTACAGGCGGGGTGCGTTGACCTTCCGGAAGCCGCCGCACCGAAAGCACAGTGTGTTCGGACCGGAGGCCCGTCCCCCGGACGGATACTGCCGCATACCCACCTCGCGTCCGTGACGCCGTTCCCACGGGAACCGGCCGGTTCCGGGCGGAACGGTACACGCCCCGGTGGGGCGCCGCGCACTCGCGGGCCCCACCGGTTTCCGTGCGACACCGTCCGCCGTCACGCGCGCGGGCCGTCCCCTTCGCGTCGACTCACTCCTCGACCCAGCCGAAGGTCTTGGTGACGGCCTTCTGCCACTCGTGGTACTGCTGCTCACGCAGCTGCTCGGACATCTTCGGCTCCCAGACCTTGTCCTCGGCCCAGTTGGCCCGGATGTCCTTCTCCCCGGACCAGAAGCCCACGGCCAGTCCCGCCGCGTAGGCCGCTCCCAGCGCCGTGGTCTCGTTGACCTTCGGGCGGATGACCGAGACACCGAGGATGTCGGCCTGGAACTGCATCAGCAGCTCGTTGTTGACCATGCCGCCGTCGACCTTCAGCGCCTTCAGGTCCACGCCGGAGTCGACGTTCATCGCCTCGGCCACCTCGCGGGTCTGGAAGGCGGTGGCCTCCAGCACGGCCCGAGCCAGGTGTCCGCGGTTGACGAAGCGGGTCAGTCCGGCGATCACACCGCGGGCGTCCGAGCGCCAGTGCGGGGCGAACAGTCCGGAGAAGGCGGGCACGAAGTAGGCTCCCCCGTTGTCCTCGACCTCGGAGGCCAGCTGTTCGATCTCGGGGGCGCTGCCGATCAGCCCGATGTTGTCCCGCAGCCACTGCACCAGCGAGCCGGTCACGGCGATCGAGCCCTCCAGGCAGTACACGGTGGGCTTGTCGTCGATCTTGTACCCGACCGTGGTGACCAGCCCGTTCTCGCTGAGCACCGGCTCGGTCCCGGTGTTGAGCAGCAGGAAGTTGCCGGTTCCGTAGGTGTTCTTGGCCTCGCCGGGGGTCAGGCAGGCCTGGCCGAAGGTGGCGGCCTGCTGGTCGCCCAGGATTCCCGAGATCGGCAGCCCGCCGAGCACACCCCTGCTCCTGAAGTGGCCGTAGACCTCGGAGGAGGAGCGTATCTCCGGCAGCATCGACATGGGCACGCCGAACTCGGCGCAGATGTCCGGATCCCAGCTCAGGGTCCGCAGGTCCATGAGCATGGTGCGGGAGGCGTTGGTCGGGTCGGTGACGTGCAGCCCGCCGTCGGTGCCTCCGGTGCAGTTCCACAGCACCCAGGTGTCCATGGTGCCGAACATCAGCTCGCCCCGCTCGGCCCTGTCCCGGGCACCGTCCACGTTGTCCAGGATCCAGCGGATCTTGGGCCCGGAGAAGTAGGTGGCCAGCGGCAGGCCGGTCCGGGACTGGTAGCGGTTCTGCCCGCCCTCGCCCCGGGCCAGCTCGCTGACGATGCCGTCGGTGCGGGTGTCCTGCCACACGATCGCGTTGTAGACCGGTTCTCCGGTGTGACGGTCCCAGACCACGGTGGTCTCCCGCTGGTTGGTGATCCCGACGGCGGCTATGTCGGACAGCACCAGATCGGCCTTGGCCAGGGCGCCCGCGCACACCTGCCTGGTGTTGGTCCAGATCTCCATCGGATCGTGTTCGACCCATCCGGCCCGGGGCAGGATCTGCCGGTGTTCCACCTGGTCGACCGCGACCACCTGTCCGGCGTGGTCGAAGACGATGCACCGGGTCGAGGTGGTCCCCTGGTCGATGGCTGCGATGTAGGAGGCCATGCTCTTCACTACCTTCCAGACGCGTGTCGGACGGATACGACGGTGTCGGATCCGAGAATGCCCGTTCCTCGACGGGCGGGCAGAACGTGCTTCCGGGGTTCCCTGCCGGATCCCCGACCACCCGGAGCAGCGCGGTCTCCGGTGCCACCGGCTCCCGCGCTCGCGCGATCAGACGGCGGGCAGCGCCAGCGCCAGCCCTCCGGCCAGTGCCCCACCCACGAGGGGGCCGACGATCGGCACCCAGGCATAGCCCCAGTCCGCGGAGCCCTTGCCCCGGATGGGCAGCAGGGAGTAGGCCACGCGCGGTCCGAGATCCCGCGCGGGGTTGATCGCGTACCCGGTGGGTCCACCGAGCGAGCTTCCGATACCGATCACGATGAACGCCACGGCGGCGTAGCCCAGCGCGGCGTTGCCGAACTCGGGGATCCCGTTCGGTCCGGCGGAGGCACCGGGGCTGAGCAGGATCCAGAACACCAGCACGAAGGTGCCGATGATCTCGGTGACCAGGTTCCACGGACCGCTGCGGACCGTGGGGCCGGTGGAGAAGATGCCCAGCGTGTTCGCCGGGTCGTCGTGCGTGTCGAACTGCAGTTTGTAGGCCAGCCAGCAGACCACGGCACCGAGAGCACCACCGATCACCTGTGCCGCCAGGTAGACCGGCACGTCGGCCCAGTCGAGCTGCCCGTTCACGGCCAGTCCGAAGGTCACGGCCGGGTTGATGTGCGCCCCGGTGGGGGCGGCGATGCTCGCACCCGCGAACACGGCGAAGCCCCAGCCGAAGTTGACCAGCAGCCACCCCCCGCTGTTGCCGAGGGTGTTGCGCAGGGTCACGTTCGCGACGACCCCGCAGCCGAGCAGGGTCAACGTGGCGGTGCCGAGCAGCTCGTAGATGAAGATCGTGCCCGCGTTCATCTCGAACCTCCAACGCTGTCACCCGACACCCCGCCGGGTGCCGGTCTCCGCTCCCGCCGGGCGGGAGTTCCGTGTGTTTCGTACCACCGCACCGCTACTACCTCCTTCGGGTGATAACTGCGGGTGCAGCTTGACGGAAGATTGGGTCACACTAGACCTGTGAAAATAAACATTGCAATAACCTCTCATTGATGTTTTTATCGGTTCAGGTGATTCAATCGGGGTGTCCGGCGGAACTCCCCGGCCTCGGGCGGGTCGAGCCACACGGCGGAAGGGCACTTCGGAGGCGGTAGAGGATGGCAGCTGTCCGTGTAGCAGGAGTGGCACGAGAGGGATGACGATGGCCACGCAGGGCAGGCGACCGTCCGGACGCCAACAGGACCGCAGACGCAGGATCACCGAGCTGGTCATGGCCGAGGGAACCCTGCGCATCGACGACCTGATCACGACCGTGGACGCCAGCGCGATGACCGTGTACCGGGACCTGGCGGAACTGGAGTCCCAGGGACTCGTCCACCGCAACCGGGGATACGTCTCGGCCGCGTCCTCGCTGCTGTACGAGGCCGCCTCCGAGTACCGGATGCAGCAGAACGAAGCCGAGAAGACCGAACTCGCCAAAACCGCGATCGACCTCGTCGAACCCGGCCAGGCACTGATGCTCGACGACTCCACCACGGGCGTGTACCTGGCCAGGCTGCTTCCGGACCGCGCACCGCTGACCGTGGTGACCAACCACCGCGGAGTGTTCGGAGAGCTCGCCGGACAGCAGGGAATTCACCTGATCTGCGTCGGAGGCGACTTCCTGCCGTGGGCGGACGCCTTCGTCGGGGGCATGGCGCTGGACGCGCTCCGCGGAATGCGGGTGGATCTGGCGATCATGTCCGTCTCCGCCGTGACAGACGGTGTCTGTTTCTATCCGCAACAGGAAATGGTGCAGCTCAAAAAGGCCATGCTCGCCTCGGCAAGCCGGTGCGTGCTCTACGTCGACCACACCAAGTTCCGCAGACGCGCCCTGCACGCGGTGGCACCGGCGGAGCGCTTCGACACGGTGATCGTCGACTCGAAAACCCCGGAGGCCGAGGTCGAGGTGCTGCGCAACAGAGGGGCCACGGTGCGCCGAGCAGGCTGACCCCTCCGGCCGCCGGACGGCGCACACCACGCGCGCGGCGTGTTCATCCGGCATCATGACCGCTGTCGGGTGCACTCGCGGTGAGCCGTTCCGCCTTCCTCGGCGGTGGGCTGCGAAACGAGCGAGGAGGACACAGGTGTCCAGTGACAAACCGGAAACCGCCGGACAGCAGGGCAAGATCGGCCCCGAGGAGCACGAGGAGAACTGGCGCCGACTCGGCAACGAGGAGTTCGACGTCGTCGTCATCGGTGGCGGAGTCACCGGAGCCGGCGTCGCGCTGGACGCCGCCACGCGGGGACTGCGCGTGGCGCTGGTCGAAGCGCGCGACCTGGCCTCGGGAACGTCCAGCCGGTCCAGCAAACTCTTCCACGGCGGGCTGCGCTACCTGGAACAACTCGAGTTCTCCCTGGTGCGCGAGGCCCTGCACGAACGGGAACTGATGCTCAACCGGCTGGCGCCGCACCTGGTCAAACCGGTGAGCTTCCTCTACCCGCTGACCCACCGGATCTGGGAACGCCCCTACACCGCCGCCGGGCTGCTGCTCTACGACCGCATGGGCGGGGCGCGCTCCGTGCCCGGGCAGAAGCACCTCACCCGCGCCGGGGCACAGCGGATGGTGCCCGCGCTCAAGCGGGACGCCATGATCGGGGGGATCCGCTACTACGACGCCCAGGCCGACGACGCCAGGCACACCATGACCGTGGCCCGCACCGCCGCCCGCTACGGGGCCGTGGTCCGCACCTCGACCCAGGTGGTCGACTTCCTGCACGAGGCCGACCGGGTGGCCGGGGCGCGGCTGCGCGACGTCGATGACGGCAGGGAGACCGAGGTCCGCGCCCAGGCGGTGATCAACGCGACCGGGGTGTGGACCGACGAGCTGCAACGGCTCTCCGGAGGCCGGGGACGTTTCCGGGTGCGGGCCAGCAAGGGTGTGCACGTGGTCGTCTCCCGCGACCGCATCGTCTCCGACAGCGGCCTCATCCTGCGCACCGAGAAGTCCGTGCTGTTCGTCATCCCGTGGGGCAACCACTGGATCATCGGAACCACCGACACCGACTGGAACCTCGACCTGGCGCACCCGGCCGCCACCAAGAAGGACATCGACTACATACTCGAACACGTCAACACCGTGCTGGCCACGCCGCTGACTCACTCGGACATCGAGGGGGTCTACGCGGGCCTGCGTCCCCTGCTCGCCGGGGAGAGCGACGACACCTCGAAGCTCTCCAGGGAGCACGCCGTGGCCAGGGTGGTCCCCGGACTGGTCGCGATCGCGGGCGGCAAGTACACCACCTACCGGGTCATGGCCAAGGACGCGGTGGACGCCGTCGCCAACGACGTCTCGGGCCGGATGGCCGAGTCCATCACCGACAAGGTGCCGCTGCTGGGGGCCGACGGCTACCACGCGCTGGTCAACCAGATCGACCAGATCGCGGCCGCCCACGGTCTGCACCCCCACCGGGTGCGTCATCTGCTCGACCGGTACGGCTCGATGGTCCACGAGGTGCTCGCGCTGGGCGAGCAACGCCCCGAGCTGCTGAAGCCGATCGACGAGGCTCCCAACTACCTCAGGGCCGAGGTGGTCTACGCGGTGCGCAACGAGGCGGCGCTGCACCTGGAGGACGTGCTGACCCGTCGGACCCGGATCTCGTTCGAGTACCCACACCGGGGGACGGAGTGCGCCGAGCAGGTGGCGCGACTGATCGGGGAGGAGCTGGACTGGGACGAGCAGCGCGTCTCCGACGAGGTGCAGCGCTACTGCGCTCGGGTGCGGGCCGAGCGCGAGTCGCAGAACCAGCCCGACGACCAGGCCGCCGACGCCACCCGGGTCGCCGCACCCGAGGCACGGGAGGAACTCGTCGAGCCGGTGAGTTGATCCGTCCGACGGGCGCCCGCCCGGCGCGGAGTCGTCTTCGCGCCGGGTACGGGCCGCTCGGGGGCTCCTTCAGTGCCCGGCCAGGGCCCGCTCGGCCGTGGTCAGCAGCAGCTCCTCCACCCGAGCGAGCAGCCCCCGGTGCCCGACGGGTGTGATCGTGCTCCAGGGTTCCCCGGAGGGAGCCGGGGTGCGCAACTGGGCGTAGCGCCCCCCGGCGGAGTCGAAGAAGCCCACCACGTGGTCCCCCCGCCGCCTTCCGGAGCGTCCCCGGACGGCGACCCCGAACTGGCCCCGGTGGTTCACGCCGTCGAGCATCCCGGTCAGCATCTCCGCGTCCTCGGCACGCACCCCCCGCCGGTACAGCGCGTCCCGCAGGGCCATCGGATCGTCGGCGGCCTCCTCCGCCGCCGCGTCCAGCGCCTCGCTGGGCAGGGTGACCGAACGCCCCTCCCCGGCCGGGAGATCGGGAAGCACCGTCAGCGCCTCCCGGGGCATACCGGTGGTCGCCGCCGGGCGCACCCGCACCCGGTCCTCCTCCTTGACCACCAGCACGGCCTCGTCCGACTCGGAACACCCCGTTCCCGCGACGAGCACGCGGACACTCCGCCCCAACCAGCAGCGTCCGTCCACCTCGCGGCGGGGGGAGTCGAGCAGCCGCAGCACACGCCCCAGTTCCTCGTCCAGTTCGCCATTCGCCCCCAGCTTCCGTTCCTCGACACTCCGCCAGACGCCTTCGACGAGCTCACGGCGCTCGGTGTGGGTCCTGCCCGGCGAGGGTGTCCTGAGCACCAGGGGAACCGCGCCCAGGCCCAGGTGCTCGACGAGCACGTCGAACTCCAGCAGGGACAGTTCGACGGGTTCGCCGGTGGTGGCAGCGTCGAGCGGCACGCTCAACCGAGATCACCGCCGATCACGGGACGCACCGGGGCACGCGGTTCGTCGAAGGGACCGCTCCCGCCGGGCGCGTCCGTCACCTCCACGAACGACTCCTCCCGCTCGTCCTCCACATCCCGGGAGGACGTCTTCGCGCCGGTGTTCCGACCCGCGTTGCCGGTCCCGTGTCCGTGCGGGCCGCCGACGGCACCCGCCGGACGACCCGGCACCGTGGTACGCGCTCCGCCGGGGGAACGTGTCCCCGTGCCGGAGGTCGAGGCCCCCGGCACCGCGGAAGCCCCACCCCTGCCGGAGTGTCCCCAGGAGAGGGTGATCTCCCCGGTGGGAGCACTCCCGGAGGTGGTGCGCGGAACGTCCACGACCACCCCGGGCGGTTGTTCGAAGGAGGCCAGCGCGGTCGTGTTGGCTTCGGAGGAGTCCTGGTACTTCCGCATCACGTCGAAGGCGCGCTGCTCGGCCGCCTCCTGTTCGCGCTCCTGCTGTTCGTAGTCGGTCTGCCCACCGAACAGGTGAACCAGGGTGGAGGTGACCGGATTCGGCCTCTCGGTGGTGATCTCCACCGGTGCCGGCATCTCCGCACGTGCCCGGGCGACGAAGTCGGCCTGCTGTTCCGAGCAGAACCGCATCCACTCGGCCGCCTGCCGTGCGCGCTGCGCCCAGTTCTCCAGTGGGGTCAGCGCCCGGCGCGCGCTCTCGGCCGCCTCGCCCTGCCACTCCGCGCCGGAGCCGCGCAGGGCCGCGAGCAGGTCGTCGTCGATCTCCTCCAGTGCCCGGCCGAGCTCGCTCCATCGCCGGGCACAGGTCCCGGAAGCGGACGGGCCCGGCCCCTGGTGCAGCAGTTCGAACAGCTCGGCGTGGGTGTATCCCTGCCAGCGGTGGTCCGTCATTCCGCCTTCCCCGCCACGACTCAGCATCCGGTGTGCAACCGGGTCACATTGGACTCCTCGGTTCCCCGGTATTCGCGCTCCACCGAACGCAGGGCGTCCACAGCCTCCTGCAACCGGTCGCGATAGCCGCACAACGCCGTGAGCGCCGCCTGCTCTCCGCCGACCGAACGCTCGTTGAACTTCTCGGCGGTGCCGGTGCTGACGGGGTCGCCGGCCCAGGGACGTATGCGGAGCTCGGTGACGGCGTGTCCGATCTGGACTCCCACCGAGTCCAGCGAGGACTGCAGAGCTTCGATCAGGTTCGGAACGGCTGACGGCTCGACACTCATGGAACCGGCGCGTCCGGCAGCTTCCGTGGGCGGAAGTGCACCGGTCACACCGTCCCGAGGGGAACTGTCCGGCACGAACACCCTCCACTGTCGGGTACCTACCGTCCCACCTTAATGGCTCGGAAGGGCCGCAGGGAGTACTCCGATCGCGGGCATTATTGGTCACAGGCGGTGAAAAACCCGTTCGTGGGACGGTTGCCCGCCGGAGTCAGTCCGGAGGTGTCCCGGTGGAGACGGTGTACAGACTCCGCACGGCGGCCTCGGCGACACGACGGGCCCCGGCGCACAACCGGTCCAGCGGCGGTGGCGGGCTGGCCCCGTCGTCCCGGTAAAGCACGTCCAAGTGCTGCCCCTCGGCCACGTCGACGGCGACGTTGCAGGCCAGATCCAGCCCCGGTGTCCTGATGACCAGGGCGGGCATTCCCTCCACGGTCACCGGGCTCGCCCGCACCTGCGCGGTGTCACTGGTCCAGACGTGAACCCCCTCGCCGGTGACCAGAGCCAACCGCGCGCCCACCTTGGCCCTGCTGTTGCGGTAACTACAGGTTCCCGCGTCCGCGAACCCCCGCTCCACGCCGGGCAACGGGTCCCGGTCGAACCCCAACGCGGCACGCTGCCGCTGACTCAGCACACCGCACGGTTCCAGCCCCCGCAGGGACAGCTCCACCGGACGGGTGGGCAACGAGACCGTGCTCTCGGCGGGCACCGGAACCGGCTCGGGAGGCACGGGCCCCTCCTCGGCGCTCCGCTGGGGAGCCAGCACCGCACAGCCACCGAGCAGCAGAACTCCGAGCAGCCCCGGCAGACAACACCGGATGACCCTTGTCCGGGCACGCATGTGGTTCACCGTAGTGGAGAACACACGGCGGACGCGCCCCGGTCACTCCCGCGTGGCGAACCAGAAGAACCAGAACCCCACCAGCGGAAGCACGATCCAGACCTGCTTGGTGAACCACAGCAGAGCCAGCATGACCAGCAACACGGAGCCCGCCACCACACCCGCCCCCACGCGACGGCGGGCGGGCCTGCCGGACTCCGACGAACCGGTCGGGGCGGGAGAGGCGAGCACCTCCGGGTAGGGCTCGGGCAGATCGGCGAACAGGGCGGCTATCTCCGAGCGGTACCGTGCCCGTGCGGCACGCCCGCACCGCTCGTCGAACTCGTCGACCTCCAGACGCCCCGCGGAGAAGTGCTCGCCGAGCAGGGCGACCGCGCGGTCCCGGTCCCGGTCGCCGACACGAAACTCGTTGCCCTGCCCGGCCACGAACCTAGTCCTTGATCTCGCAGAGGGTGCTCTCCTGGCTGATGGAGTCACCCGGCTGCGCCTTCAGCCCGGTGACGGTCCCGCTCTTGTGGGCGGTAACCGGATTCTCCATCTTCATCGCCTCCAACACCAGGAGCTTGTCCCCGGCATCCACCCACTGGCCGTCCTCGACGGCCACGGTGACCACCGTGCCCTGCATCGGGGCGGTGACGGCGTCCCCGGAGGGAGCCGCTCCCCCGCCCGAGGCGCGGCGTTTGCGCGGCTTGCCCGCACCCTGTTTCTCACCGCCACCACCAGCGGCGGGGGCGGCGGTGGCGAAGGAGGCGGGCAACGAGACCTCCAGCCTACGTCCCCCGACCTCCACGGTGTACCGGTTGCGCTGTTCCTCCTCGGCGGGCTCGGTCCCGCCGGTGTGGGGCTCGATCGTGTTCTCGAACTCGGTCTCGATCCAGCGGGTGTGCACCGCGAAACCGTCGGTGCCGGTGAAGGCCGGATCACGCAGCACCACCCGGTGGAAGGGCAGCACCGTGGCGATGCCCTCCACCCGCATCTCGTCCAGGGCCCGGCGGGAACGCTGCACCGCCTCGGCCCGGTCGGCACCGGTGACGATCACCTTCGCCAACAGCGAGTCGAACTGTCCCCCGATGACACTGCCGCTGTCGACACCCCCGTCGACCCGGACACCGGGTCCGGCCGGCGGCACGAACTCGCTCACCGTGCCCGGGGTGGGCAGGAAGTTGCGCCCGGCGTCCTCCCCGTTGATCCGGAACTCGATGGAGTGTCCCCGGGGTTCCGGATCCGAGGTGATCTCCAGCGGCCTGCCCTCGGCGATCAGGAACTGCTGGCGCACCAGGTCGATCCCCGTGGTCTCCTCGGAGACCGGGTGCTCGACCTGCAGGCGCGTGTTGACCTCCAGGAAGGAGATGGTCCCGTCGGCGCCCACCAGGAACTCCACCGTTCCGGCACCGTGGTAGCCGGCCTCCGAGCAGATCCCCTTGGCGGCCTCGTGGATCCGGGCCCGCTGCTCCTCGGACAGGAACGGGGCGGGGGCCTCCTCGACCAGCTTCTGGTGCCGACGCTGCAACGAGCAGTCCCGCGTACCGACCACGATCACGTTGCCGTGCTGGTCGGCCAGCACCTGAGCCTCCACGTGGCGCGGCTTGTCCAGGTAGCGCTCCACGAAGCACTCGCCACGGCCGAAGGCCCCCTCGGCCTCCCGCACGGCCGAGTCGTACAGTTCGGGGATCTCCTCCAGGGTGCGGGCCACCTTGAGCCCACGTCCCCCGCCGCCGAAGGCTGCCTTGATCGCCACCGGCAGTCCGTGCTCCTCGGCGAAGGCCACCACCTCGTCCGAGCCGGACACCGGATCCTGGGTGCCGGGCACCAGCGGGGCGCCGGCCCTGGTGGCGATGTGCCTGGCGGTGACCTTGTCCCCGAGATCACGGATGGCGCGCGGGGACGGGCCGATCCACACCAGGCCCGCGTCGAGCACCGCCTGGGCGAAGTCGGCGTTCTCCGACAGGAAGCCGTATCCGGGGTGCACCGCGTCGGCGCCGCTGCGCCGGGCGGCCTCGATCACCTTGCCGATGTCGAGGTAGCTGTCGGCCGCCGTGGACCCACCCAACGCGAAGGCCTCGTCGGCGAGACGGACAAACGGGGCCTCGGCGTCCGGGGCGGCGTAGACCGCCACACTCGCGATCCCCGCATCGGCACACGCCCGCGCGACACGAACAGCGATCTCCCCGCGGTTCGCTATCAGTACCTTGCGCAACCGGTTCTGTGTGGTCGAGTCCTGCTCGGGCACCCCGTACCTCCTGTCACGACAACGTAGACCTTCAGAGAGTCTAGGAGCTTCCCCCTTCATCCGGACAGGTGGTGGCGAGTACGCGTCCCCATCCCCCGATTCCCACCGCCGGGGAAGCGCTCCGAGGACGAGCGGAACACGCGGTGCGGGGCCCCGGCTCGGCACCCCGCACCACAACGCTCTCCTCCCCCGGTGGGTTTCGCCCCGCCGGGGGAGTCCTCGTCACGCCTTGGCGAGAACGGGCTCCTCCCGGGAGCTCTGCCCGGCCTCCGGGTCCTCCGGACTCCCGTCCACCAGCAGCGGGGAGGAGGGAGCGTTGAGCACCTCGTCGTCCAGTATCCCCTCAGTCCGGGCCACGACGGTCGGAACCGTGATCTGCCCCGCGACGTTGGTCATCGTGCGCATCATGTCCATGATCGGGTCCACCGCGTAGGCGATCGCGATTCCCGTGGCGATAATGGCGGGCGGGAAGTCCAGCGCCCCCACCGTCAGGGTCAGCATGGTGAACCAGCCGGTGACCCCAGCGGTGGCGATCGCGCCGAACACCGCCACGGCCACGATCGTCAGGTACTGCACGAGTCCCATCTCGATCCCGAACAGGTTCGCGATGAACAGCGACCCCACTGCCGGGTACACGGCCGCGCAGCCGTCCATCTTCGTCGTCGTGGCCAGCGGGACGGCGAAACTCGCGTAGGAGCGGTCCACCCCGAGGTTGACGGCCGCCTGCCTGCTCAACGGCAGACTGGCCCCGGAGGACCGGGACACGAAGGCGAACTGCAGCACGGTCCAGGCCTTGCCGAAGAACCGGGCCGGGCTGACGCGGGCCACGAACCACAGCAGCAACGGGTAGAGACCGAACAGCACCAGCGCGCAGCCGAGGTAGGTGGCTCCGGTGAGTTTCAGCAACGGGGTGAAGAACTCGTTGCCGTAGGTGGCCACGGCGTTGCCGATCAGCCCCAGCGTGCCGAGCGGGGCGAGCCGGATGATCCAGCCCAGCACCCGCTGGATGATCTCGAAGACGGCCTTGTTGAACTCGACGAAGGGCTTGGCCTTGTCCCCCAGGCTGTAGGCCGCCGCACCCACCAGCAGCGACACGAAGACGACCTGGAGGGTCTCGCCCTCGGCGAAGGCCCCGACCAGGTGTTCCGGCACGAGCCCCTGCACGAGGTCGAGCCAGGAGCCACCGCTCATCTCACTGACCTCGTCCACCCGCTGTTGGTCGGGGGTGATGTCGACCCCCTGTCCCGGGCGCAGCAGGGAGGCCACTCCGATACCGATCAGCACGGACACCAGCGAGGTCAGCGCGAACCACAGGGCCGTCTTGCCCCCGAGCCTGGCCGCCGTACGCCCCCCACCGATGGTGCGCAGGCTGGTGATGCCGACCACGATGGCCGTGAAGATCAACGGCAGCACCGTGAAGGTGAGCAGTTTGGTGAACGTGGACCCGACGGTGTCCAGGGTCGTCACGAGCCATTCCGCCCCGGTGGAGTCGGCCACCCAACCGAGCAGGGCTCCGAGCAGGAGGGAGGCGATCACCGCCAGGGCGAACACCTTCGGGTTGAAACGTAAGAAGGAACCGCGTCGACGTGAGGATGCGACCTGTGTCTCGGACACTTGTTGTCTCCCGGAAAGCAGGTTTTACCGGGGCACGTCACCACGCGCCCCGATGGGCTCGAAATACGAGTACTGGGAATTTCGTCCGGGTGACGGGAGTCCGCTACTGCCCGAGTCGCAGGGCGACCACCCACGGTGGGCGGACTCTACCTGTCCCGGAGGTTCACCGGCGACAAATACAACTGGCCTGCCGTCGCAGATCGACGTGCAGGCGCTGCGTGAGATACCGGGCGGGGCTCCGGTTCGTTCGGGGTGTCATCGCGTCCGTGGTCAACAACCCCACGATCGGGTTTGTTCCCGTCTGCCCGACGGGGTGGTCACGATCACACGACGGAGCCGGAGTCGGCCCGGGAGGGAGCCTGCTCGACACTCTCCGCGCGGTTCCACAGCGAGACCACCTCGACGCCCACCCGGGCCAGCAGGGAACGGGTGAGCGGAAGGCTGATACCGATCACGCTGGAGGGATCCCCGTCCACCCCGTTGACGAACCAACCGCCGAGTCCGTCCAGGGTGAACCCCCCGGCCACCCGAAGTGGCTCCCCGGTGGCGATGTAGCGGTCCAGCTCGTGCGCGGAGGGCTCCCCGAAACGCACCCCGGTGGAGAGGTGGTCGCCGACGCGGTCGACGACGGTGCCCCCGCTCAGCCGCAGGACCGCGTGCCCGGTGAGCAGTTCACCGGAACCACCGGCCATCCGTTCCCAGCGCCGCGCCGCCAGCTCGGCGGTCGCCGGTTTGCCGACCAGCTCGTCCCCCTCCTCTCCGGGGACCCACAGCATCGAGTCACAACCGACGATCACCGCCTCGTCGAAGTCGGCGGCCACCCGCTCGACGACGGCCTCGGCCTTCGCCGTGGCCAGAGCCGTCACCAGCTCGGCCGGAGCGGGATCGGACAACGACTCCTGCACGGCTCGCTCGTCCACGCCGGAGACCCGGACGACCGGTTCGATCCCGGCGGCGCGCAGCACGGACAGCCGGGCGGGGGAGGCGGAAGCGAGTACGAAACGCACGCCCCCGACTGTAGCGGTGAGCGGGATTACTCGATTCGGGTGACCGGGCGGGGGAGCGGATCCGTCGCTGCATACTGGCGGTGTGCGACTGTTCACCCGGTCTCTCGAAGGAGACGCCACCGCCGCCGAGGTACTGCGTACGCTGCGCGAACGAGCGAGCCGTCGCGGGCTCGCCTCCCCGGCGGCCCTGACCGGAGAGTGGTTCGGCGGCGAGGCGGTGCTGGTCCCCTCGGTCCACGTCGAGGCCCACCGGCCGGACACGGCCTTGCGGTGCGTCGACGACCAGCCCACCGTTCTGCCCGACCCGGATGCTCCGCCGGAGGCGGTCGGCGGCGGCTGGATCGGCTACCTGGGCTACGGCCTGGCCGACCCGGCCGCCCGGGAACGACTGCCACGACAGCGGCTGCCGCCGGCGGCCTGGGGTTGGGCCGACCACGTGCTCCGCCGGGACACCACCGGCCGGTGGTGGTTCGAGGCGCTCGCGCACCGGGAGCCGAGGGAGTTGCTCGCCGAGCTCGGCGAGCTGGTCAAACACGCGGGCGCCACCCCCGCCGGGCACGTTCCCGCCTGCGAAGAGGTCCACCGCCCGGACCCGGCCCTGCACCGCAAGGCGGTACGCCGCTGCGTGGAGGAGATCGCCGCGGGCGAGATCTTCCAGGCGAACGTGTGCAGCAGGTTCACCCTGCCCTTCACCGGGGACCCGCTGGAGCTGTTCACCGCAGGCAGCGCCCGGTTCCACCCCGCCAGGGCCGCCTACGTGGCGGGCGACTGGGGCGCGGTGGCCTCGCTGTCCCCGGAACTGTTCCTCGCCCGTCACGGCCGAGTGGTGCGCAGCAGCCCCATCAAGGGAACCACGCCCCGGCGCGGACCCGAGGACGAGCACAACGCCGACGTGCTGCGCGGCTCGACCAAGGACATCGCCGAGAACGTGATGATCGTGGACATGGCCCGCAACGACCTCGGCAGAGTGGCCACCACCGGCACCGTCACCACCCCCGAACTGCTCCGCGTGCAGCCGCACCCGGGGGTCTGGCACCTCGTCTCCGAGGTGCGGGCCGAGCTGCCCCGGGGCCTGCCCGACGCGGAACTGCTGCGGGCGGCGTTCCCTCCCGCCTCGGTCACGGGGGCGCCGAAGGAACGGGCACTGGAGATCATCGCCGAGTTGGAGGACCAGCCCCGCGAGGTCTACTGCGGCTCGGTCGGCATGTCCTCACCGGTCGCCGGCACCGAACTCAACGTGGCCATCCGCACCCTGGAGTACGCCGCGGGCGAGGTGGCCTTCGGCGTGGGAGGCGGGATCACGGCCGACTCCGACCCCGAGGCCGAGTGGCGGGAGTGCCTGACCAAGGCGGCACCGCTGCTGTCCCTGCTGGGGCGGGACGGCTGACCCCGTCACCGGTCCCACCGCACCACGGTACGAACGGGTCCCCGCACCTTCCCGAGCTCGCCGGAGCAGGTCTATTCGGGAACCCGGCCCACCTCCGGCGCGGCCCTGTCCGCCAGCACGTGCCCCACGAACAGGTCGTAGACCACGGCGCCGAGCACGCCTCCGACCAGCGGTCCGACTATCGGGATCCAGAAGTACCAGGAGAACCACTCGTAGCTGCCGGGAAAAGCCAGCTCCTGCCACCCGGCCAGATAGGTCCACAACCGGGGGCCGAAGTCCCGCGCGGGGTTGATCGCGTACCCCGCTCCCGGGCCGAAGGTCAGCCCGACCACGGTGACGACCATCCCGATCAGGAACGGCCCGAGGTTGGAGGCGGGGGCCATGTTGCGTCGGTCGATCAGCGCGCAGATCAGCCCGACCAGCACAGCCGTCCCCACGATCTGGTCCAGCAACGGTCCCCACCATCCCCCGCCGAAGTACTCGGCGGGAAACGTCGCGAAGACCGAGAAGGTGTCCAGTGACTCCGCGCGCGACGTCCCCGAGGAGACCTCGAAGGCCCGCAGCGCCGGTGCGTAGACGGCGTGGACCACGGCGGCCGCCAGGAAGGCCCCCACCACCTGGGCGAACCAGTAGGGCACCACCTTGTACCGGGGGAAGCTCCTGCGCACGGCGAACGCCAGCGTCACCGCCGGGTTGATGTGGGCCCCACTGACCCCGCCGGCCACGTAGACCCCGAAGACGACCCCGAACCCCCATCCCCAGATGATGATCAGCCAGTTGGCGGGGCCGAACTCGGTCACCTGCCGACCGGACTCGGGCAGGGCGGCCACCGCGACGGCCACCGAACCACATCCCAGCAGGATCAGTACGAAGGTTCCGAGGACCTCGGCGAGCATCTCACCGCCGAGTCCCCGCCGATAACGCCAACGGGTGTGCGCGGAATCCGTCCCCCCGGTCATCGCCCCCTCCTCGACCGCAGCGGGCACCACTCACACGGAAAAACCCGGAGACGGACGCCCCCCGTTCCGCCTCCCCGGGACGCGAGCTGCTCTGACGGAGTCAGCGTAATCGAGCGACGGCGACAACGCCGGACGACGAGGGGCGGGGCACCGAGGCCCTCCCACCGGGGCGAAGCTCAGCGGGAGTGCCCCAAAGGCCGCTCCCTGCGCCAGACCATCTCGATCCCGCATCCCCCGGGCGCCACCGGCTGGGCGGGAGGCAGGGTTCCCACCTGCCGATAGCCGAGGCGCTCGGGAACACCGCGGCTGCGCACGTTGGCCAGATCGTGCGTGATCTCCACACGCAGCGCCCCGCGACGGAAGGCCTCGTCGGTCAGCACCGCCACCGCCGTGGTCATCACTCCCCGACCGGTGCGGGAGGGGTGCAGCCAGTACCCGACCTCCACTCCGGCACACGCCCGGGGCATCAGGCTCACGCTCCCGGCGAGTCCGTGCTCGTCGAGCACCGCGAAGTCGAACTGTTTCCCGGACCGCCACCCGGAGACGCTGTCACGCAGGAACCCGAGGGCGCTGTCACGGTCGTAGTGGCGGGCCCAGGGCATCCACGGGGCGAGGTGGCCGAGGGACTGGCGCACCGTCCGGACCAGTTCGTCGACGTCCTCGGGCCTCCAACGACGCAACCCCACCCCGGAGGAGGAGAAACGCTCGGCCGGTGTGTCCATCCCACGATGATGCGACAACGCGACTGCCGCGGTCACTCCTTTTTCCCGCCGTACCACCACGCCAGCGCGCCCCTCCGAAGGTGCTCGCGCCCTCACCGGACGGCGGACTCCGGGGCCGACCACGTGTCACAGGCTCCGGTGTTGCCCCGCCGGTAACCGGCCTCCCTCCAGCGCCGCTGGTTGTCCGGCGATCCGTGGGTGTTCGTCATCTTCGTACTGCCCGGAGCGGTCACGAGGCGCTCGACGACCGCGGCGTCACCCGCCGGGGTCTCGGCGAGGCGGGCCATGAACATCCCGGCAAAGCACTCGGCCTGCAGCTCCAACCTCCGGACGAGCCGGAGGGTCTTCGGGTCGTCGCCGGGGGCCCCACCCCGGCGCACGGCCGAGGCCCGCATGATCTCGGAGAGGTGCTGGACGTGGTGTCCGTACTCGTGGGCCAACAGCATCAGGTGGGACTCCTCCCTGGTGCCGAGGTCGGCCAGTACCCACTGCCTGGGCAGGTGAATCGTTCCGGAGCAGTAGAAGGCCGTGGGACGACCGCGCTCCTCCGACCTCTCCCGACAGTCGGGGGCCTGTGAGTCCAGGCTCACCCGAGGGGTGCGCCGCTGTACTCCCGCACCGGTGAGCACGTCGCTCCAGGCCCGGTCCAGGCACTCCACGGCCCGGCGGTAGTAGTCCAGCATCCGCTCCCGCGTCTCGGTGAGTTCCGGAAGCTCGCACTCCACCTCGGCCAAGCGGAGGGAGCGGTCGGTCACCGGGTTGTGCTCCAGCTTGCCCGCGGGTTCGATCCGTTGCGGGGCTCCGTCCCGTGCCCGCGGGGCGGCCGTGCTCGACCGTTCCGGCGGCTCGTCCGGGAACAGCCCCTCCGGTTTGGCCAGGGCGGTGACCAGTACGACACCGAAAACCAGCCCGAGAACCCCGAGAATCGCCCACGGCGAGTTCCGCTGTTCGCCGGGATCGTCCTCAGGGAAGGACGGCGTTTTCCTCCGGCGTCTGCTCCGAAACACTTCCCGAATCTCCTGCCCCGACCGTTCCGTGAGAACCACGAGTGGTTCCCCGAGCATTGTCCACGCTCGGTCGCACGACGCTCGCCGCCCCACGGCGGGTCCTCGGCACCGTCCCCGGCGGACTCGGCGCTACCGGTGGTTTCCGCCCTGCCCGGGCCTGCGTTCCGGGGGTAGCCGACAGGCCGGGGTCTCCCCCGGCAGTCGGTGCCTGTTGTCGGCCACCACCCGGTACACCCACTCGGCCACAGTGGCCACGCCCGGCAGGGCCAGCACTCCTCCCAGCAGTCGCAGTGGACCCCGGCAGCGCCGCAACAGTGCGGCCACCGCCGCCGCCCCGCCGTGGACCCGCCCCGAGGACGGTTCCACGAGCACAACCTCGTGTCGAGCACGTCCTTCGGTGACCCCGAGCCGGGCCAGGTCTGCCTCCTGCCAGGGGATCGCGCTCACCCGAACGGGAAGACGGTCCACCACGCGGACGCTGCGGGTGCAGAATCCGCAGTCACCGTCGTAGACGAGCACCGGCCTGTCACGCACGGATGATCCCCTCCGGCTCTCGGGTGGGGGTGGAGTCAGTCGAGGTCGTCGTGTCGCATCAGCTGGCGCCCCGCCTCGGTCAACGATCCGGACAGCGCGGGATACACCGAGAAGGTGTTCGCCAGGTCCTCCACCGTCACCTGGTTCTGCACCGACAGCGCCAGCGGGAGGATCAGCTCGCTGGCGTTGGGGGCCACCACCACACCACCGACCACCACGCCGGTGGCGGGACGGCAGAAGACCTTGAGGAAACCACGGCGCACGCCCTCCATCTTCGCCCTCGGGTTCCCCGACAGGGGCAGCACCACGCTGCGGGCGGGCACCTCGCCGGACTCGATGGCCTGCTGACTGATTCCCACGGTGGCGATCTCCGGGTGGGTGAACACGTTGGCCGCCACCGTCTTCAGCTTGATCGGGGACACTCCCTCCCCCAGGGCGTGCCACATGGCGATCCGACCCTGCATCGCCGCCACCGAGGCCAGCAGCAGCACTCCGGTGCAGTCCCCGGCGGCGTAGATCCCGGTCGCGCTGGTCCGCGAGACCCGGTCCACCGGGATGTAGCCGGAGCGGTCCACCTCGATGCCGACCCGTTCCAGACCGATGTCCGAGGTGTTGGGCACGGAACCGACGGTCATCAGGGCGTGACTGGCTTCGAGCTGCCTCCCGTCGGCCAGGTGGATGAGCACACCGGAGTCGGTGCGGTCGATCCGCTCCGCCCTGGCGTGCTTGACCACGCTGGCTCCCCGCTCGGAGAAGACCTCCTCCAGCACGGCGGCCGCGTCGGCGTCCTCGTGCGGCAGCACGCGGTCCCTGCTGGAGACCAGGGTGACCTTCACCCCCATCTCCGCGTAGGCGGAGGCGAACTCGACGCCGGTGACTCCGGAGCCGACCACGGCGAGGTGTTCGGGAAGCTCGGGCAGGTCGTAGAGCTGACGCCAGGTCAGGATCCGCTCCCCGTCGGGCTGGGCGCCGGGCAGGATGCGCGGGGTGGCGCCCGTGGAGATCAGCACGATGTCGGCGACCAGTTCCTCGTAACCGCCGTCGCCGAGGTCCACGCGGATGCGGTGGCGGGCCAGCCCCGGTGACTCGTCGACGAAGCGGGCGCGTCCCCCCAGAATGCGCACTCCCTCGCGGTGCACCCGGGAGCGTATGTCGGCGGACTGGGCCAGGGCCAGCCCCTTCACCCGGCCGTGGACCACGGAGGTGTCCACATCGGTGGCTCCCTCCTTGACACGGATCCCGAGTTCCTGGACGTCGCGGATGGAGGAGCGCGCACCCCCGGAGGCGATGAAGGTCTTCGACGGGACGCAGTCGTAGAGCACGCAGGAACCGCCCAGTCCTTCCGCCTCGACCAGCGTGACGTCCGCTCCGTTCTGCGCGGCCACGAGGGCTGCCTCGTATCCCGCGGGCCCGCCTCCCATGATTACGATGCGGGTCACTTCGCTCTCCTCCTAGGATCCGTCCGGGAGTTGGTCAGATGGTGGCCGAGCGGCCGCCGGCGGCGGCACGGCACACGATCACGAAACCGGTTCCGCGTTGTGCGCGCCCGATTCGTTCCTCGGCGGTACCGCGTGAGCCGGGTCCTCCGAGACTCCCTCGCGGGCGGAGGGGGGTGCATCCCACCGCAAAAAGGTATAGACCACTCGCACACCCCTTCGTCTCCGGGCTCACGCCCACCGGGTCAACGGTACGCCGCCGTGTCCGACGAACACGTCACCGGTACCGACCACGCCCCGTTCCGGAGTGACGACGCACCGCGCGACGGGCACCGAGGGCGGAACGAGCACGACCACGACCCACCCCCAGTCGTGTGTCCGGCGGTTTCACCGCAGCACGGAAACTCCGGCCGGGCACGGCACGAAACGTGACGCAATCCCAACACCACACGGTGAGGGACAACGGCCACCAGCACGGTTACCCTGTGAGCCGTGCCGCTATACGCAGCCTACGGATCCAACATGGATCCGGCTCGGATGGTCGAACGCGCCCCCCATTCCCCCGTGGCGGGGACAGGGTGGCTGATGGACTGGCGCCTCACCTTCGGAGGTGAGGACCTGGGCTGGGAAGGTGCGCTGGCCACCATCGTCGAAGAGCCCGGCTCGCACGTGTTCACCGTGCTCTACGACGTCAGCCCCGAGGACGAGCAACGACTCGACAGTTGGGAGGGGGCGGAACTCGGTCTCCACAAGAAGCTGCGGGTGCGTATCCACACCCTCGACGGCCCCACGCTCGCCTGGCTCTACGTCCTGGACGCCTACGAGGGGGGTCTGCCCTCGGCACGCTATCTCGGCCTGATCGCCGACGCCGCCGAGGCGGCGGGAGCCCCGGCGGACTACGTGGAGAAACTGCGTGCCAAGCCCTGCACCAACGTGGGGCCCTGACCGAACCGCCACGGCGGAACATCCTCAGCGGGAGGAGTCGGGGTGCTCCGCCGGCCGGGCGTGGCGGCGGAGCACTCCGGGAACGGTCCGCAACAGGGCACGCGCCCGCCGCGTCCCCCGACGGTCCCGCCGTACGCGGAGTCGCTGCTCCACCAGGGCCCACAGCCCCTCCGTTCCCGACGGCAGGGACGCGACCTGACGCAGACAGCTCACCGCACGCTGCTCCTCGGCCGTGCACAGCACCTCGGTCAGCGCCAGGTCGAGCACCTGTGTGGGCAACCCGTCGAGTTCCACCACCTCGCCCTCGCGAACGCCGTTCTGACGCACCACCAGCCCGGGGGCACGACGCACCTGCCGGTGGTACGGGACCGTCACGTACGTGACGCGGGAGAGCGCGGCCCGGCACCCGTGCACCGCCAGGGCGGTCAGGCCGGACAGCACGGCCTCGGGGCCGGCCCGCAGCAGAGCGGCCCGCGCCCTCGTGGCCGGATCGTCCACCTCCTCGGCCAGGACGACCACTCCCGGCCAGAGGTTCACCAGCGTTCCCGTGGACAGTGCACGGCGTAGTTCCTCCCGTCCCCCCAGACGGCGGCACGCCTCGGCGTGGGTCGCGGCGCCGCCCATCCGCTGTCGGAGCGTGGACTCGGCCCGGTTCCGTTCCGTTCGTTCCATACCCGTTCGTTCCATACCCGTAGGAGGGCGCGGCCCCCGCCACGGATACATCCCGAACGGGTGAGTTCTTCTCCGCCGTACTCGCGCTACCGGCTGAGGGCGGCCAGAGCGGTGTGCACCATGGTGCGCACCCCCACGGGCAGCGCGCGTTCGTCCAGCTCGAAGTCGGGCTGGTGCAGATCCGTACTACGGGTGTGTTCCCCGGCCACCCCCAGGCGTGCGAAGGAACCGGAGACGTGTTCCAGGTACCACCCGAAGTCCTCACCACCCGAGGACTGGGGAGTCCCGCTCTGCGCCTGCTCACCGAGCGCCTCCCCCACGGCGGCCCGCATCAGCCGGGTGCTCTCGGCGTCGTTGACCACCGGAGGAACCCCGCGCCGGTGCTGTAGGTCGAACTCCACCCCCAGCGGGGACAACAACCCCTGGACCAGCTCACGCACCAGCGGTCCCAGCTCGGCCCACGTGTCCCGGTCCCCGGTACGCAGCGTGCCACGCAGCGTCCCCTCCCTGGGGATGGCGTTGGCGGCCTGGCCCGCGTGCACGGCTCCCCAGGCGAGCACCGTGCCGGTACGCGGATCCACCCGGCGGGAGAGCAAGGTCGGCAGACCGGTGATCAGCGTTCCCAGCGCGTGCACCAGATCCCCGGTCAGGTGCGGCCGGGAGGTGTGTCCGCCCGGCGAGTCCAGTCGGATCTCGAGCAGGTCGCTGGCCGAGGTCAACGCACCGATCCGCGTGCCCACCGTGCCGACCGGCAGACGCGGGTCGCAGTGCAGACCGAAGACGCGTTCCACCCCATCGAGCCCGCCGGCGGCCAGCACGTCCAACGCTCCACCGGGCATGACCTCCTCGGCCGGTTGGAAGATCAACCGTACCCGGCCCGGAAGCCGGGGGGCCGTGGTCAGTGCCGAGGCCACGCCCAGCAGGATCGCGGTGTGCGCGTCGTGACCGCAGCAGTGGGCCACCCCCGCCTCGTTCGAGGCGAAGGACACCCCGCTCGTCTCCGTCAACGGAAGCGCGTCGATGTCGGCCCGCAACGCCACCGTACGGTCGCTGTCCGCACCGTTGTCCAGGTCACAGACCAGGCCGGTGCCGACCGGCAGCACGCGGGGGCGCAGCCCCAGTGCGGTGAGCCGCTCGGCGAGCCACGCGGTCGTGCGGTGCTCGGCGCGGGACAGTTCCGGCTCGGAGTGCAGCTTCCTGCGCCACTCCACGACACGTTCGGCATTGGCCGCGAGCCACTCGTCCAACCATCCGGGCCCACGGCCGGCACCGAGGTCCGTCACGCCGGAGCGCACGCCCCCCATGCTCTCCTCCCGAGCGGGTTCCGGCGCGGTGGACACGGACTCCCGCCGCACCGATCCGGTGTCGTCGAGCGCACCGGTGACCGAATCGGCCGTGTCGAGCACGGAACGGCTACCGTGGGTGTCCGGTCCACGAGAATCCAACGCGGTCACGAGACGCCTCCAGCATCGGAGAGCCGGTCCGGCGACCGCCGGACCGGGGAAGTGGTTCGATCCGCGGCGGCCGACAGCAGACGCTCGCGCTGCTCGGGGTGGGCGGACGCCCGCGCCGCCGTGCACGCCAACGCCGCCGCGCCGTCGAGCACGGCCCGATCCGCCGAGTCCGACACGCAGGCCGCCGCGAATTCAGCCTGGTGATTGACCGCTTCCCCGCACTCCAGCGCGATCATCGGGTGCACCGAGGGGACCCGGGCGCTCACGTTGCCCATGTCGGTGCTGCCGATGATGCCCTCGCGTTCCCGCTCCCGCTCAGCCACGTCCCGTCCCAGTTCCCGGGCCACGGCACGGTAGGTCTCGGTGAGCCACTCGTCGGTGTCGAGCTGGGTGTAGACCGGGGAGAGCCGCACGACCTCCACGGAACAGCCGGTGGCGGTGGCGCCCGCCTCGAAGCAGGCCCGCATCCGGCGTTCCAGACGGTCGAGGGACTCCCTGTCGGCCGCTCGGAGGTTGTACTCCAGAGAACTCCGTTCGGGAACGATGTTCGGTGCCGCTCCCCCGTCGGTCACGATCCCGTGCACCATCTGGTCGCTCTCCAGGTGCTGGCGTCGCAGCCCCACGGCCACCTGCGCGACCGTCGCCGCGTCCGCCGCGTTCACCCCGAGCTCCGGAGCCGCCGCCGCGTGCGCGGAACGTCCGGTGTAGGACACGCGCAGGTCGGTGATCGCCAACGAACGGGGGGCGCACACCTCGGTCGGTCCCGGATGCACCATCAGCGCCACGGCCAGCGGGTCGAACAGGCCCCTCTCCAGCATGTGGATCTTGCCGCCGCCGGTCTCCTCGGCGGGGGTACCGAGCACCCGGACGGTGATCCCCAGTTCCTCGGCGTACTCGGCCAGCGTCAGTGCCGCTCCCACCGAGGCCGCGGCGATGATGTTGTGTCCACAGGCGTGCCCGACCTCGGGGAGGGCGTCGTACTCGGCGCACAGACCGACGACGAACTCACCGGATCCGTACTCGGCGGTGAAGGCGGTTTCCAACTCGGCCACCGGGGCGGTGGTACGGAAGCCGTACTCGGCCAGTGCCGTGACGAGCAGCTCCGCACCACGGTGCTCGGCGAAGCTCGTTTCCGGATACGCGTGCAGCTCGTGCGAGATGCCGAGCAGCCGGTCACGGTGACGCGACACCGCCTGACGCCAGTGTTCGGCGGAGACCGGCGGTTCGGGACGCCCGTCGTGGGACCGCCCACCGTGGAATTCGGGAGAGTGCGGGGAATCGGTTCTCATTTGTCGCCCATAGTGCACCACCGGGGCGGGCGTCGCCGGTTCTGGAGAACACCGGATAGCTCACCGGTACGATCCGAGCGCCGAACGGGAGGAGGAATTCGCGGCGACCGAACTCCGGTGGGCGCCGAGCGGCACCCACCGGCTCCGCGCGGGATCGGGTGGATCGGCACCGGTCGGGGGGCTTCCCGGTGCCGACCCACATCTCCGGGCCTGGGCCCGAAGTCGAATGGTGACCGACGGAACTCAGGCGTCCGTGGGTCACCACACGTTCCGTCGACTGTGAAGCTCCCACACGTTTTTCTTCAGGTCTAGTCCACGTGACGGAAAATTCACACAAAACAGACCGCGAGTTCTGTTACCCACGCCACCACCGGCGGTCCCCACCTCGGCGAACCACGCGGCGAGGCACTCAGCTGCGTTTGCGCCACCGCGTCACCATGGACTCCTTGCCCCGCTGTCTGCGCACGAACAACACCAGCACCACCAGCCCCACGCCGACGGCACCGATGACGTAGCGCCGGTCCTGCTCGGAGGCGTTCTCCGGGGCCTCCTCCGCGTACACGACGGTCTCCGGGGGCTCGCGGCCGTCCGTGCTCCCGGAGACACCGGTCACACTCTCCTGTGCGGCAGTCGCGGCGGACCGCTCCACGGGCACGGTCGGGGCCCGCGTCGACCCCGCCGGGTGAGGCTCGGCCGCTGCCGCGGCCGGGAACAACGCGCACCAGGTGAGCACCAGTCCGGACAGGAGGGGACGGAGCAGGGGGCCGACGGGAGAACTCGCCCGCGCTCGGGCACCGCGCGGGACCGTCTCGTCCGGTGTCCGGGTATCTCGCATGGCTGACACCACGCCTCCACAAGAAGTCACGCCTAGGAGTGACCGTCGACGCACAATAAGTACCAAGAGTAACGGATCAATCGCGAAAAGACCCAAAACGGAGACCGAACACCATGACAGCGCCTCCTTTCAGGGGAAACACAAAAAGGTGGGGTCCGATGCTGCTGCACCGGACCCCACCGTGTCGACGGGACGGACGGTCACGCCAACCGTCCACCGAGGAGTCAGGAAGGACTCCTCCGCTCGGAGTCGGTCACTCCCGCACGGTCTCCTCGGCCCCCTCGGAGTCACCGCCGCGTGCTCCGGTTCCGGCCACGGCCCGCGCGGAACTCGTCCGCAGCCCCGGAAGCGGGCTGGGCTCACGCTGGGTCACCAGGTTGGGTCTTTCCTGGTTGAGCGCCTTGACGAGACTCACACACAGCAGCAGCAGCACGATGCAGAACGGCAACCCGGTGACGATGGAGGCTGTCTGCAACGCGCTCAGCGCGTTCGTGCCGGAGAGGGCACCGACGGCGAGCAGCACACAGGCGATCACACCCTCGGAGATCGCCCAGAACAACCGCTGCTGCCACTTCGGGTTGGGGTCACCGCCGTTGGTGAGGATGTCGACCACCAACGAACCGGAGTCCGAGGAGGTGGCGAAGAACAGCACCACCACGATGATGGCCAGCACCGAGGCCAGTGTGGCCACGATCGTGGCCACCGGAAGCTGTTCCAGCAACCTGAACATCGCCGTGTTCGAACTCGCCTCGGCGAGCTCCCCGGTGGTGGGGTCCTGCCTGCCCAGCAGGTGGCTCAGCGCGGTGTTGCCGAAGATGCTCAGCCACACGAAGGAGGCGCCCACGGGAGCGAACAGCGCACCGGCGATGAAGTTGCGGATGGTGCGCCCGTAGGAGATGCGGGCGATGAACATGCCCACGAAGGGGGACCAGGCGATCCACCAGCCCCAGTAGAACAACGTCCAGCCGGCCTGCCACTCCTGGGCGGTGCCGTTGCCGTTGTTCGGGAAGGTCTGGAAGCTCATCTCCGGCAGGTGCTGGAGGTAGTAGCCCACGTTGCTGGCGATCATGTTCAACAGGTTCAGGGAGTTCCCGAAGAAGAACACGAACAGCATCAGGATGAACGCCAGCCACAGGTTGATCAGCGACAGGTTCCGGATGCCCTTGTCGATGCCCAGCATCACCGAGACCACGGCGATCGCCGTGATCGCCAGGATCAGGATGACCTGCAACATGGTGGTGTTCTCCACACCGAACACCGCGTTCAGCCCGGCACCGACCTGGCTTCCGCCCAGCCCCAGCGAGGTGGCCAGACCGAACAGCGTGCCGAACACCGCCAGCACGTCCACGATGTAGCCCGGCCAGCGGTGCACCCACTCACCGATCAACGGGTAGAAGGCCGCGGAGGGACGCAGCGGCAGTCCCTTGCGGAAGGCGAAGTAGCCCAGCGCCAGCCCGAGGACGATGTAGATGGCCCACGGGTGCAGCCCCCAGTGGTAGAACGTGAAGTTCATCGCACGCTGGGCGGACTCCGGCGTACCGGGTTCCCCGACCGGCGGGCCGGTGAAGTGCGTGATCGGTTCGCTCACCGCGTAGAACACCAGCCCGATACCCATACCGGCGGTGAACAGCATCGCGAACCAGGCGAGGTTGCTGTATTCCGGCCGTGACTCGGGCGGGCCGAGGCGGATCGTGCCGAAGCGGCTGAACATGATCGCCAGCACGAAGACCACGAAGAAGGTGGCCGACAGGATGTAGAGCCACCCGAAGTTCGTCGTGATGAAGCTGTTGACGTTGCCGGCGACCTCGTCGAGATTGCCCGGAGCGAGCACGCCCCAGAGCACGAAAGCCACCACCACGACCGCCGAGGTCAGGAAGACCGGCGGATTCGTGTGCTCTTTCAGGTACTGTTTCATTACCGTACGTCACCTTTCCAGCGCACAGTGTCGGCACAATTGCCGACTGCGCCGCAAGCAACCAAAGATCGCAACGGACGCGTTCGGCCACGAGCGTGGCTACCCCAGTGCGAACCGCATGTCACAGCGAACCACGGTAAACACTCTTCCTTCGAATGTGAAACACCGCAGCCAAATGATATGCAGTTGAAACACGGAAATGTCGTCGCTCACAAACCGCGCCGACGTTCCCGCTCGATCCGGTGCGCGAGGTGATCAACGTCCAGTGTTTCCTCCCGAACACTACCCGCCCGATAAGCGGCACGTCCCACCAGTTGCGCCAAAACCGGCGCCGTCAGCGCCTGGAACAATCCCACAAGAATGAGCCCGGAAGCGTCACGCGCTTCCAACCGCACCGCACTGCCGATCAGTATCAGGATCAATCCGAGTGTTTGCGGTTTCGTGGCCGCCTGTAGTCGCGCGGCCACGTCGGGAAAAGTGAGCAATCCTATAGCACCGAACAGACAGGACGCCGCACCCGATATCAAACATATACCCGAGAACAGGTCCACCCAACTCATCGGTGCGACTCCTTCTTCTCCACCAGACGGGCCGCGCTGACCGAACCGATGAACGCCAGCAGCGCGAAAGCCGCCGCCAGCGCGATATTCGAACCGTCCCGGTTCATACCCATCCCGACACAGGTGGCGGCGACGATCAGGGTGACGAACACGTCCAGCGCCACGATGCGGTCCAGACTGGTGGCTCCCCACAGCAGTCGGACCAGACTCAACAGCGCCGCGAGGCACAGCAGCCCGAAGACCACCGCGAACACCACGCCCATCAGTCCACCTCCACACCACGGTGGGTGCGCTCCACCAGACGCACCTGCTCGGCGGTACCGACCGCGCGAACCACGCTGCGCTCCCAGGCGAGCACCTCACGACGCACCCGTTCGGAAGCGTCCCGGCCACAGCCGAGCGCGTAGACGTAGCAGATCCTGTTCGCCCGGTCCAACTGCAACACGAAGTTCCCCGGGGCCAACGACACCGCGTTCGCCACCATCGCCATCAGGTGGTCGGAGTCGGTGACCAGTCTCACCTCCACGATGGCCGCGCGCGCCCGGGGGCCCTGGACCACCGCGTGCCAGGCCACCCGGGCGGTGGAAACGACCAGGTCCCACGCCAGCCGCACCACCAGACGCACGATCCCCCAGGGACGCAGCCTGATGTCGGTGACTATCGGCGGGGCGGGGAAGAACCCCGTCACGAGCACTCCCACCAGCACCCCGAAGAGCGTCGTACCGAGATCGTAGGTGCCCCACAACAGCAGCCACACCAGCACCAACCACGCCAGCAGCGGAATTCTGCGCACCAACCGCCGCAGGGGGTGTCGTGCGCTGACGACGTGCTCCCCGCCCGGCCGGGAGCTCCGGGGCGGGATCGCGTGTTCAGCCACCGGAACCACCTCCCAGCACCGCGCTGCGGTAGGCCTGCCCGCTGAGCAGGTCGATCGCGGCGCGCTCGCTCACGGCGGAGAGCGGGCCCGCCAGCACGGCGACGAGCACGGTGGCCCCCACCAGCACCCCGGTGGCATAGACCATCCCCCGGGAGGTGTCACCCGTCCCGACGACGAGCTCGTCGGTGTGGTCGGGATCGCCCTCCGGTTCCCGTCGTTTCCCCCAGAACACCCTGGTCCACACCCGCGCCACCGCGTAGAGCGTGAGCAGACTGGTCAGCACCGCCCCCGCGGTGACCGCATAGCCCCAGGAGGTGCCGACCTCGATCCCGGAACGCAGCAGCGCCAGTTTCGCGACGAACCCCGAGAAGGGGGGAACACCGGCGAGGCTGAGCGCGGGCACGGCGAACAGCACCGCCACCAACGGGGAGATCCCGGCCAGTCCTCCCATCCTGCTCAGCGCGACCGTGCCGGTGTAGCGCGTGACCAGACCGCTGACCAGGAACAACGTCGCCTGCACCGTGATGTGGTGCACAATGTAGAGGATGACCCCGGTCAGGCCGGCCACGTCGTAGACCCCGAGGCCGAACAGCATGAACCCGATGTGGCTGACCAGCAGGAAGGACAGCAGCCGGTTGAGGTCGTTCTGCGCCAGCGCCCCCAACGCGCCGACGAGCATCGTGGCCAGCGCGAACACCAGCATCAGCGGCCAGCTCGGTTCCCGTTCGAAGACCAGGATCTGGGTGCGGATCATCGCGTAGATACCGACCTTGGTCAGTAGCGCGGCGAAGATCGCGGTGATCGGGGCCGGGGCGTTGGGATAGCTGTCCGGAAGCCAGAAGTGCAGCGGCACCATGGCCGACTTGACCCCGAACACGATGACCATCAACAGGGCGAGCGCGGTGGCCGGTCCCGGAGGGAGCCGGTCCGTCCGCTCCGCGAGATCGGCGAGGTTCACCGTGCCCGTGGCGGCGTAGACCAGCCCGATCAGCGTCAGGAAGAGCACCGAGGAGGACAGACTGACTATCGTGTAGGTCATCCCGGCCCGGACCCGGTTGGCCGTGGTTCTCCTGGTGATCAGGACGTAGGAGGACGCCAGCATGATCTCGAAGGCCACGAAGAGGTTGAACAGGTCCCCCGTGAGATAGGCCAGGGACACTCCCGCGCACAGCACCAGGTAGATCGGGTGGAAGGTGGTGCTCGCCGTGCCACGCCCGTAGTCGGTGATGCGCTGGCCGATCGAGTAGAGCAGCACGGAGAACATCACGATCACGCTGACCAGCAACAGCAGGGCGGCCAGCCGGTCGGCCACCAGGGCGATGCCCACCGGCGCGCGCCAGCCGCCCAGGTGCAGCACCACCGGACCGTGCACGTCGGCGACGTGGAGCAACACCGCCGCGTCCACCACGATCACCCCGAGCACCAGCAGGCCCAGCCAACGTTGGATGTCGGCGAAACGTCCGAACGCCATCGAGAGCCCCGCCGCCCCCAGCGGGAGCAGCACCGGAACCGCGACCAGCACACTCACCGGGTGGCCTCCGACTCCAACTCCCGTTCGGCCTCCTCGACGCTCTCCTCGGCCAACCTGCTCTCCAGTCTCCTGATCCGGCGGTCCTCCACGTCGTCCTGCACCTCGTCGTGCCCGAGCAACACCCACCCCCGGTAGGCCAGGGCGAGCAGGAACGTGGTCAGTGCGAAGGTGATGACGATGGCCGTCAACGCCATCGCCTGGGGAAAGGGGTCGGACATCTCCGACAGCGGGCTCTCCCCCAGCATCGGCGGCCGGCCCGCCCGCGCTCCCCCGGCGAGCTGCAACAGCAGGTTGGCACCGTGGCCGAGCACCACGATCCCCAGCAGCACACGCATCAGGGAGCGTTGCAACAACAGGTAGAAACCGGCCGCGTACAACCCTCCGAGCACGACGGCCATCGTCAGGTTCACGGTGGTCATCGGCGTCTCCCTTCTCCGGCGACCATGTCCGCCTCGATTCCGGAGCCCAACGTCCGCAGCAGCTCCAGCACCACGCCGACGAGCAGCAGGTACACCCCCACGTCCAACAGCAGACTGCTGACCAGCTTGACTTTGCCCAGCACCGGGACCATGAGCGTGACCGCACCGCTCTCCAGCACCGCCGCCCCGAACAGCACGGGCACGAAACCGGTGAGCACCGCGATGGTCAGCCCCACCCCGATCAGCACGGGAGGTCGTATGGAAAAGGGGGAACTGTCGTCCACACGCCCACCCGCGAGATAACGGAGCACGAAGGCCTGCCCGGCCACCAGGCCACCACTGAACCCTCCGCCCGCCCGGTAGTGCCCCGCGAAGAGCAGGTAGAGCGAGAAGACGAGCACGGTGGGAAACACCACCCGCACCAGCAGTTCGAGCAGGATGGTCCGTTCCCTGGTGTCACGGCTGTAGCCGGACAGCAGCCACCGCTCGGCCGGGGCGTCCGAGCGGAACCACGGTTCCGTGGACGCCGGGTCCCACGAACCGGGTCGGTGTTCGGTCATTCGGCCACCTCCGGATCACTGCCACCGACCACGCCTCCACCGGAGGCGGCCTGGGCACTTCCCCGCTCCACGGGGCGTCTGCGTCGACGACGCGCGCTCCGCGCGGTGAGCACCAGACTGGCCACACCGGTGGCCGCCACGGCGAGCACGGAGATCTCCCCGACCGTGTCGAAGGCCCGGAAGTCCACGATGATCGCGTTGACCACGTTGGTAGCCGAGGCCTCCTCCTCAGCACGTCGCAGGTACTCCTGACTGACCGGTGACGGGGCGTTCCTGGCCGAGCTGAACACCAGTGCGGAGAAGGCCACGAAAACACCCCCGGCCACGGAGAGCAGCACCTTCGGCAGCTGCACCCCCGGGGAGGACCTGGTCTCGGTGAACCGGGCGGGCAGTCTGCGCAGCACCAGCACGAAGGCCACCAGGGTCAGCGTCTCGACGAGGAACTGGGCCAGCGCCAGGTCGGGGCCTCCGCCGACCACGAACATGCCGCCGATGCCGTAGCCGATCACTCCCACGAGCAGCACCGCGGTCATGCGGCGCGTGGCGCGCACCACTCCGGCCGCCGCGATCAGGATCACCAGGGCCAGCGGAACCTGTAGCACCCTGTCCCAGCCCCGGAGCTGTTCGACCGGGGTGTCCCGGAACGCCATCACCGTCCCGGGAACCAGCAGCACCGTGAGCAGGATGATCGCGAGGTAGGTGGGCAGGGACCCCACCTGCACCCGTCCGGTCACCCCGACAGCCAACCGTTCCAGTCCCCCCATGACCCGCTCGTAGCCGCGCTGGGCGTCCGGCAGGTGGGTGGGCAGCAGCTCGCGGATCCCGAGCACCCTGTCGTTCAGCAGGAACAGCGTCAGCCCCCCGAGCAGGGTGAGCGCGGAGAACCACAGCGGCGGGGTGAGCCCGTGCCAGAGGGCGAGGTGGTACTCGGCGGGGTGGCCGAAGGTCTGCTCCGCGTAGGCGGCGGCCAGCGCGTCGGTCACCGGGTAGGCGATTCCCAGGACGAGCCCCCCGCAGGCGGTCACCGCGGCGGGCAGCCACAGCCCGATCGGCGCCGCGGAAGCCGTGCTGGTGGGAACTCCCGGTTTGCCGGCGAAACCTCCCCAGAGCAGTCGGACGCTGTAGGCCACGGTCAGCACCGAGCCGAGGACCAGTCCGATCCCGACGAGGAATCCTCCCTGCCCACCGAGGAAGGCCTCGAAGGCGGCCTCCTTGGCCACGAAGCCCACGGTCGGGGGCAGACCGGCCATGGACAGGGCCGCGACCACGGCCACGGTCGTCACCAGGGGGAGCCTGCCGGCCACCCCGGACAGTTCCCGCAGGTCCCGGGTACCCGTTTGGTGGTCCACAGTGCCCACCACGAGGAACAGCGTGGCCTTGAACAGGCCGTGGGCCAGCAGCATCGCGGCCACGGACAGCGCTCCCAGCGGGGTCGCGGCACCGGCCAGCACGGTCAGGAAGCCGAGCTGGCTGACCGTTCCATAGGCCAGCAGCAGCTTCAGGTCGTGCTCGCGCAGGGCCCGCCAACCACCCACGAGCATCGTGGCGATCCCGAACACGGCCGTGGTGGCGGGCAGGAAACCCACTCCGCCCAGCACCGGCGTCAGCCTCGCCAGCAGGAAGACCCCCGCCTTGACCATGGAGGCGGCGTGCAGGTAGGTGCTGATCGGCGTGGGTGCCACCATCGCCGCGGGCAGCCAGTTGTGGAAGGGCAACTGCGCGGACTTGGTGAACACTCCCACCAGGATCAGACCGGTGGCCACCGCCACCGGTGCGCCGGTGGGCGGCTGCTGGGCCAGTTCGGACACCCGGTAGGTGCCTCCGGCCTCGCCCAGCACGATGAAACCGAGCAGCATCACCAACCCGCCCAGGGCGGTGACCAGCAGGGCCTGCAGGGAGGCCCTGCGGGAGCTTCTGCTCACACCGGACTGTCCGACCAGCAGGAACGAGCAGATCGTGGTCAGTTCCCAGAACACGTAGATCGCGAGCAGGTCGTCCGACCACACCAGCCCGAGCATCACCCCCGCGAAGGCCAGCAGCAGCGGAGCCGACCGTGCGGCGTCGCCACCACCCGGTTCGAAGTAGCGGCCCGAGTACAGCAGCACCAGAGCCCCGACTCCCGAGACGAGCAGCGTCATCGTCAGGGCCAGCGCGTCCAGGCGGAAGGCGAACTCCAGGGCCAACGGGCCCGACCAGACGACCGACTCCTCCGGAGGACGACCCGCCAACGCCGGGATGGTGTGGGCGAGCGCCCAGCACAGCGCCGCTGCGGGGGGAAGCGCGGCCACCGCGAACGCGATGCGGGTGTGCCGACGGGTCGCCACGGGCAGCACCAGCGCCGCGAACAGGTGTGCGGCCACCAGTACGAGCACGACCACCTCCCCCGTGCGGCTCCTTGCGGTACGGACATCCGGGATTGTTCGTCACCCGGGACGGACTCACCACGACGAAACCCGTTCCGGCGTGTCGCGCTCCCGCCCACCTTCCGGTGTCCGGGCGGACCCGCTCGTGGGAAGGAGTTCGACCGTCCGGAACGCACCGGAATGCCCCGATCGGTGTCCAACCTATCCGCCACGGGAGCTACCCACCCGTCGATCCCGCGTGTCGGACACCGTGGCTGCCCCGACACGGGAACCGTTGTGGCAGCACACGGTCGTTGCGGAGCGGGGTTCGCCGGAACGGGACGAACGGGGCGGGGTAAGAAAGTTCACCCCTGTTAACGCCACCTCCCGCCGGATCCGGGCGACGACGTCGCCGGTGAGGCCACTGCCCACGTGCGACGGGACGTCTGCCGGTTGATGGACAATACGGGTGTGCCAGACGTTGAGCCCGAACCCGACGAGCCCGTGGCAGGCCGTCTGATCGGCGGCCGCTACCGGTTGCACACCAGGATCGGTGGCGGTGCCATGGGCTCCGTATGGTCCGGTACGGACGAGCTGCTGCGCAGACCGGTCGCCGTCAAGGCGGTGCGCCTCCCCAAGGGGATTCCCGACGAGGAGGCCGACGAGATACGGGAACGCACCCTGCGGGAGGCCCGGGCGATAGCCGTGGTCACCCATCCGAACGTGGTCACGCTCTACGACGTCGCCCGCGAAGGCGAGGAACCCTTCGTCGTCATGGAGCTGGTCCCCTCGCGGAGTCTGGCCGAGATCGTCCGCGAGAACGGCCCTCTCGACGACCAGCAGCTGGCCGTGGTGGCCGACGCGGTGGCCGCGGCTCTGGACACCGCGCACCGCTCCGGGGTGGTCCACCGGGACGTGAAACCGGGCAACGTGTTGTTGTCCTCCCACGGGCTCGTCAAGCTCAGCGACTTCGGCATCTCCCGCAACATCGCCGAACCGACCCTCACCAGAACCGGGATCATGCTGGGCACCCCGGCGTTCATCGCCCCCGAGGTGGCCGCGGGGGAACAGGTCACCTCGGCCGCCGACCTGTGGGGACTCGGAGCCACCCTGTTCGCGGCCGCGGAGGGACGACCTCCCTACGACAGCGACGACAACCCGGTGGAGACCATCACCGCGGTGGTGCACGGTCCCGTTCCCGCCCCCACCAGGGGCGGACCGGTGGCCGAGGTCGTCTCCGGACTGATGGTCAAGGACCCCCAGCGCAGGATGTCGCTGCGGGAGGTGCGCAGACACGTGCAGCCCCTGCTGCCCGAGCCGGGGGCGGAACCGTTCGCGCACCTGCTCCCGGACGAACCGCCCACCGAACGCACCCCGATGGTCGAACTCCCGGAGTCCCCGTCCCCGACCGCTGACGAGGGCTCGACGGAGTCCGGCTCCACGGAGGCGGCACCGGGGGGCAGTCGGGACGCCGCCGAACACACCCCCGGAGGGACCGAAGGTCCCGGAGCCCCGGAGGGGGAGCAGGAGCCCGCACCGCTGGCGGCGGACCCGGGGCCGCTGCCGTTCACCCCCTCCCCCGTTCCCCGACGGAGGCGTTCCCGACTGGGGGTCACGCTCCTCGCCGTCGGGGCGCTGGTGGTGTTCCTCTGCTCGGCGGGTGGGGCCTTCCTGGGAACCAGGGTCCTCACCGACCGTCCGCTGTTGCCGCAGAGCTCCCCCCAACAGGGAGCACCACGCCCGGAGCTGGTGCCGTTGCGATCGTTCGAGGGGCGGCTCACGCACCGCGGGGACGGGGGTGGGGGAAGCTACCGGATGCCCGTACCCGAGGAGTGGGCGTCCTTCCAGGGCTACAGCCAGGGACCGCCCACCAGGAGCATCACCGAGCACCGCATCTCCCCGAACGGCAGGCAGGAGATCGCCGTCCAACGCTTCGGCGACTACTACAAGCGGGGCTACACCGAGCAGGAGTATCTGGACGCCCTGTGGGCGAAGTACAACACTCCCTACGGGGAACTGCGAGTGTTCTCCGACGAACGGACGGCGTTGTCGCGGGAACACTCCCCCGAGCGGAGACTGGTGTACCGGACCACCTCGTACGGGGTGCGTGATCCGGGATCGGAGCCGCTCCGACGCTTCACCGCGGCACTCATGATCCCCCACAAGGGGGACCTGTGGATCGTCCGAGCCACGGCCCCGCAGCGATCCCAGGCCCGCAGGCTCCTCGAGCGGGTCGCGTCGAGCTTCCGGGCGCTGTGACCCCCGTGGCCGGTGAGCCGCGAGCTCCACACCGGATCGTTCGTTAGGCTGCCCACCGTGACTTCTTCCACAGCATCGGAGAACCCCGACCCGACGGCGGTGGCCGGCAGCGCGGCGGGTGTGCTCGCGGAACGCACCGGCGTCGCTCGGCACGACCTGGCGGTGGTGCTCGGATCCGGGTGGCAGCCGGCCGCCGAGGAGCTCGGCGCCGCCGAGGCCGAACTGGACATGTCCGAACTGCCCGGTTTCGAAGCCCCCGGGGCCGTCGGACACACCGGCAGGGTGCGCTCCGTGCCGATCGCCGACAAGCGTGTGCTGGTGCTGCTCGGCCGAACCCACCTCTACGAGGGGTGCGGGGTGGACAAGGTCGTCCACGGTGTACGCACGGCCGCGGCCGCGGGCTGCCGGACCGTGGTGCTGACGAACGCGGCGGGAGGGCTGCGCCCGGACATGAGCGTGGGCCAGCCGGTGCTGGTCAGCGACCACCTGAACATGACCGGCCGTTCTCCGCTGGTGGGGGCGCGTTTCGTCGATCTCACCGACCTGTACGCACAACGGCTGCGTGCGATCGCCCGCGAGATCGACCCCTCCCTCGCCGAAGGGGTCTACGCCTGTATGCCCGGCCCGCACTTCGAGACTCCGGCCGAGATCGGGATGCTGCGCACCCTCGGGGCCGACCTGGTCGGCATGTCCACCGTGCAGGAGGCGATAGCCGCACGCGCGGCCGGAGCCGAGGTGTTCGGCCTCTCCCTGGTCACCAACCTCGCCGCCGGTATGACCGGGGAACCGTTGAACCACCAGGAGGTCCTGGAGGCGGGACGGGCCTCCGCCTCCCGCATGGGAGGACTGCTGCGTTCACTGGCGGAACGGGCCTGACTCCGACCGTGCCGCCTCCCGGACGAAGGGCGAGTTGCCCATGACGAGGGACACCGAACTGCGCGAGAGCACGCTGCGCTGGGCCGACGACGACGTCGACGAACAGGACCGCGCGGAGCTGCGGGAACTGCTGGAGGCGGCCGAGTCCGAGGACGAGCGGGCCCTCACCGAACTCCGTGGCCGTATGGCCGGGCCGCCGGGCTTCGGCACGGCCGGGATACGGGCGCCGGTGCGTGCCGGTCCGAACGGGATGAACCGTGCCGTGGTGGTGCGCACCACGGCCGGACTGGCCGCCTGGCTGGCCGAGCGCGCGGGCCCGGGCACGGTGGTGGTCGGCCACGACGCCCGCCACGGGTCACCGAGGTTCGCCGAGGACGCGGCCGAGGTGTTCGCCGCGGCGGGGTTCCGGGTGCTGATGCTGCCCGAGGCGCTTCCCACCCCCGTGCTGGCCTTCGCCACCCGTTCCCAGGGGGCGGTGGCCGGGGTGCAGATCACCGCCTCGCACAACCCTCCCGCGGACAACGGATACAAGGTCTACCTCGCCGGCGGGGTCCCCCTGGTCTCCCCGTTCGACGAGGAGATCGAGCAACGGATCGCCGCGGTCGGCCCGGCGCGGGAGGTCGAGCGCTCCGCCGGCTGGAGCTACCACGACCGGGCACTCAACGACTACCTGGCCCGGGTGGAGACGTTGCCGAGGGGAGACGTCCGCGAGCTGCGGGTGGCCGCGACCGCCCTGCACGGTGTGGGGGCGGAACCACTGCGGTACGCGCTGCACCTGGCGGGTTTCACCGACGTGCACCTCGTCGCCGAACAACGCGAGCCCGACCCCGGGTTTCCGACCGTGCGGTTCCCGAATCCGGAGGAACCGGGAACCACCGACGCCGTGCTGGGGCTGGCCAGCCGGGTCGAGGCCGACCTGGCGGTGGCGCTCGACCCGGACGCCGACCGGTGTGCCCTCGGTGTGCGGGAGCCCAACGGGCGGTGGCGGATGCTGAGCGGGGACGAGACCGGCGTGCTGCTGGGCGAGCACGTGCTCGCCGGGCTGGGGCCGGAGAAGCGCGACCCGCTGGTGGCCACCACCATCGTCTCCTCGACGATGCTCGCGGCGATCGCCGCCGAGCACGGTGTCCGGTACGACGAAACGCTGACCGGGTTCAAGTGGCTGATGCGCGCGGGGGACGGAGCGGCCACCGGACTGGTCTACGCCTACGAGGAGGCCCTGGGGCACTGCGTGGACCCGGAGTGGGTGCGGGACAAGGACGGCCTGTCCACGGCGGTGCTGGCGTGCGACCTCGCGGCCACCCTCCGGTCGCGTGGACTGTCCCTGCTGGACCGCCTGGACGAGCTGGAGAGGCGGCACGGGGTGCACGAGACCGCGCAGTTGTCCGTGCGGGTGCGGCGGATCTCCGAAACCGCCGAGGTGATGCGACGACTCCGGGACGCCCCTCCCCGGGAACTGGCCGGAATCCCGGTGCACACGCGTGACCTGCTTCCCGAGGCCGACGTGCTGGTGCTGCGGAGTGCCGAGAGCGCGGCGGGGCTGCGGGTGGTGCTGCGCCCCTCGGGCACCGAGCCGAAACTCAAGTGCTACCTGCAGACGACGGAGCCGGTCGCCTCGCCGGCTTCCGGCGCGGAGTTGGCCTCCTCCCGGCGACGGGCCAGAACACGGATGTCCGCGCTCGACGCGGAGGTGCGCGCGCTGGTCGCGGGGTGAGCGGGCCCGCGACGGTGCCGCGTGGCACGGGGCCCGTTGCACCCCGAGGTCGCCGCCGGGCATCCTCGGGACCGTGTCAACTCTGCTGATCGTCCACCACACTCCCTCACCGGGGATGCAGGCCATGTTCGAGAAGGTGGTGGAGGGCGCCACCACCGACGAGATCGAGGGTGTCGAGGTGGTGCGCAAACCGGCGCTGGCCGCCACGGCGAACGACGTGCTCACCGCCGACGGCTACCTGCTCGGGACCCCGGCCAACCTCGGGTACATGTCCGGTGCGCTCAAGGACTTCTTCGACCGGGTCTACTACCCGTGCCTGGACGCCACCGGCGGCAGGCCGTTCGGCTGCTACGTGCACGGCAACGAGGGCACCGAGGGAGCGTTCAAGGCGATCCGCTCCATCACCACCGGCCTGGGGTGGAAGCAGGCCGCCGAACCGGTGGACGCCACGGGCCAACCCGGCCGGGAGACGCTGGAGGCGTGCTGGGAACTGGGAGCCACCGTGGCGGCCACCCTCATGGAGGAGTAGGTCGGGCCGTCGGGCTGAGGGTTTTCCCGAACGGCCCGGCGGACAGTTCGGACGCGGTCAGGGCAGGGATCTGCGCAGCACGGGGGCGCAGAACCCGGCGACCACGGCGATCGACAACGCCGCCACCACGATCACCGTGGCCGGGGAGGTGACCTCGGCCAGCGGCCCGGCCGCTGCCGCCCCCAACGGCATCAGCCCCCAGGCGAACACCCGGTAGGCGCTGGTGACCCGCCCCATCATCGGCCCCGGAGTCAGCCGCTGTCGGTTGGCCGAGGACAGCACGTTCCACGTCCCCGCCCCGAATCCCATGAGGAAGTAGGCCCCCCACGCGGCGCCGGGAAGCCGCACCAGTTCCAGCGCGGCCACTCCCCCGGCCAGCACGAGCAGCGCCCCTGTCATCACCGGGGCCCCGCCGAAACGGGTGGACAGTCCCGCCGTCGTCCGCGAGGCCACCAGCGTGCCGGCCGCCGTGCACACCAGCAGCGTGGGCACCGTCGAGGGGGCGAGCCCGAGGGACTCCAACACGAACAACACCGCGATGGCGTTGACGGCACTGGTCAGCAGCGCCACCAATCCCACCGTGCCCACCACCGCGCGCAGACCGGGGCTGCTCAGCACGAAAACCGCACCCTGACGGATCTCCCCGGCCATCGAACGCCTTTCCGCCGCGCGCACCGGTTCGACCTCGGGGGAGACCCGCAGTATCCACACGGCGGCGAAACCGAAGGCCAGCGCCGTCACCGCGAAACACAGCTCGGGCCGCCAGGCGAACAGCCCCGCCGCCGCCAACGGGCCGGCGATCTCCACCCCGATCGTCTCCGCCCCCACGAAACGTCCGTTGGCCCGTTCCAGTTCCCGCTCACCGGCTGCCGAGACCAGCAGGGACTGCGTCGCCGAGTCGGCGAACGTCTCCGCGCTGCTGAGCAGGAACGCACAGCCGAGCAGTACGAACGTTCCCGTTTGGCCACTGTGGACGAACCACACCAGCAGCAGGGTCACCACGGCACGGAAGGAGTGCGCCGCCACCAGCGTGCCGCGACACCGCATCCGGTCGACCAGCGCCCCGGCGGGCAGCGCGATCAGCAGCCACGGCACCACCTCGGCCGCCGCCACGGCCGAGACGGACACCGGGTCGCGGGTGCTGACCGCCGCGTACAACGGCAGGGCGGCGGCACGCACTCCGTCGGCCACCGACGTGGCTGTCCAGGTGGTCAGCAACCGCCGGAACGGTTCCCCACGCACTCCGTGAACAGGTCGCTCCGCGAGATCCTCCGGGGCACCGCTCACCGTTTCACGCCTTCCGCACTACTCACGACGGACGGTGGATCACACCGCCATCGCCGGTACCGGCCAGCGACGGACCCGCGCGGGGGCCCACCACTCCAGGGAGCCCAGCCGCACGAGGAGCCCACCGGCCGCGAACCGCTCCCGTGCCTCGGAAGCGATCCCGCTCGGGGCGGCTCCGTCCGCCAGCAGGCGCGCCGCACGGACGAGCTCCGGATCACTCACCGTGTAGCATTCCATGGCCGCGCCCCTCCTGTCCCGGATCTGGAGGAAACCCGGCCCCTCCCGCTGGACGCACCGACACGGGAACCAGGACTCGGCCCAGGTGGTGACGTCCACCCGGACCGCCCCCGAGGCCCGCTCCGGTGGAGGAAGATGGGACAGCACCGTCCAGTCGAAACCCGTCTCCTCGACGCGCAGTTCCCACCGGCAGGCGACCCCCCAGGCGCCGAGTTCCCGGAGCAGCGTCAGCGGCGCGGGATCGGCTCCCTCTCCGAGACGGACGGGATCCCGGAGGACCACACCGCGCACCCCGGCCCCGAACAGCTCGGCGGCCTGGGTGACCGGATCGCTGCCCACCACCTCGGTGCCGAGTGACCTGACGGCCACCGAGGAGCTCGCGGACTCGCGCAGCAGAACCCTCACGTACACCCTCCGGGGAGTCGACGGATCAACGAAGCTGAAGCAGTTCCTGGTTGTTGTCCTCGGCGACCACGTGCACGTACTCACCGGACTCGGTGAACACGAGTCCCGAGGCCGCCCATTCGTCGAGCTTGGTCGCCAGCTTCGCGTCCTGCCCGAAACGACGTCTCAGGTAGTCCGCCGAACGCGGACGAGCGAGGGTGCGGAAGAGCTCCGTCTCGAAGGAGCCCGTGAGCACCAGCTCCGTCTCGGGGAAACCGGGCCGGTCACCGAGGACCACGATCTCCTCGCCCGAGTCCACGTACTTCAGCCAGCTGCGCGAATGGGCCCGCGACCACTCCCCCACCGCGTGCAGCAGTTCCCGCTCCACTTGTCCGCCGATGCCCGCCGGGGGTGTCTCGAACAGGTAGGCGAGCTCGGCCAGCTCCTCCGGAGGCAGGTCGTAGGTGATGGCGTACTGCTCGTCGGGGGAGCGTTCCGGGAACCCCAGCTCCGGAACGTTGAAGTAGGGGCTGAACCTCTCCAGGGCTATGCGGCTCGCGCCGTCCATGGGGGGCAGGTGGGCCAGGGCGGGGAACTGGTCCAACAGGGGGAGATAGTCCTCCTCCTTCTCCCCGGGGAACCCGTACAGGAAGTTCCACATCACCGTCAGCCCCAGCGAGCGGGCGTCGCGCAGCATCCGCACGTTCTGGCAGCCACCCACGCCCTTCTTCATGATGTCCAGCACGCGCGAGCTCAGGTTCTCGATGCCCGGCTGCACCTGCACCACCCCGGCCCGTACGAGTTCCCGCAGCTGCTCGTAACGCATGTTGGACTTGATCTCGCACTGGATCCTGAAGTCGTGTCCCGAGTCGGCGATCCAGGGCAGCAGTGTGCGCAGGTACTCCATGTCCAGGATGTTGTCCACCAGGTACACGTCCAGCATCCGGTGTCGCCCGGCCAACGTGACCAGTTCCTCGTGGAAACGCTCCGGGCTCTTGCTGCGGAAGGTCATGAACGAACCGTTCAGCCCGCAGAAGGTGCAGTGGTGTTTCTCGCCCCACCAGCACCCCCGGGCCCCCTCCAGGACGAGTTTCGGTTCCACCCACGCCGAGGCCGCGCTGCGCTCGAAGCGTTCCGGGTATCCGTCGAAGTCGGGGGCAACGATCCGGGAGGGGTCCAGCGG
>NZ_PVSR01000031.1:0-49408 GCF_003001495.1 Actinopolyspora mortivallis | reverse complement strand
CGTCGACGGTTCCGGCTCGGGCGGGGGCGGCTCGGTGGAGGTGGGGGTTTCGGAGGGCTCCGGCTTCTGCTGGCCCGGCACGGTGACCCCGCCGAGACAGCCCAGCCCGGCCAGGTTGCCCACGTGGAAGTTCATGGCGTCGCCGTTGTCCCCGACCTCGGGGATCGCGGCGATCCTGGGGGCCAGAGCCTCGGCCAGCCGGGAACCGGAGAAGTTCCGGTCCTGCTCGGTCACGGTGCCCAGCTCCACGGGGGCCGACTCCAGGAACTGCTGCCTGATCCGCTCGGCGCGGTCGAACTGGAAGGGGAACACCAGCAGCGCCGCCTGCTTCACCTTCGCGTCGAGCGCGTTCGGGGCCGCCACGATGCGCTGCCCGAAGGAGTCGCTGCTCACGTCCTCCGTGCAGGTCCCGATCACCACCGGGTCGGAGGCGGCGGCCACACCGCCGCCGACGAGCCCGCCCACCGCGAGTACCGCCCCGGCCGTGGACGTGGCCGCCGCGCGCCCCAGCGCCCGGCGGAGGGAACGGTTCGTCGGTGCGGTGACGGGCCCGGAATCGGGTTTCCTGCGCATACACGTACCCCTACAGTCGCGTGTGTCGTCCGAGCGAGGGCGTGGCCCCGCACTCGGTCATCCGGGAAACGGACTCGTTGCCCGGGTCAACGCGTGGGTGTCGTCGCGGTGACGCGAATCGGGCGTTTCGATACCAATCGGTAACTCCTCGGGGCGGGGACGACCGGGCGAGCGGAGCCCATCCTGGTCTCTAGACTCGGAGCCATGCAGATCGGGGCCCATGTGCGTGACGACGACCCGCTGGCGGCGGCGGCCGAACTCGACGCCGAGGTGGTGCAGTTCTTCCTGTCCGACCCGCAGGGGTGGAAGGCCCCCCAGCCGCACCCGCGCGCGGCGGAGCTGAAGGACTCTGGGGTGCGGGTCTTCGTGCACTCGCCGTACGTGATCAACGTGGCCTCGCTGAACAACCGCATCCGCATCCCCTCCCGCAAGGCGGTGCTCCAGCAGGTCGCCGCCGCCGCCGAGGTCGGTGCCGAGGGAGTGGTGGTGCACGGCGGGCACGTCACCAAGAACGACGACCCGGCCGAGGGAGTCGCCAACTGGCGCAAGCTCTTCGAGCGCCAGCATCAGGAGGGCGGCTTCGAGGTGCCGGTGCTGATCGAGAACACCGCCGGTGGGGCCAACGCCATGGCGCGCGGCTTCGACGACCTGGCGCGGCTGTGGGACGCCGTCGGCGAGTTCGGGGCCGGATTCTGCCTGGACACCTGCCACGCGCACGCCGCGGGCGAGGACCTGGTCGGGATCGTGGAGCGGGTGCGGTCGATCACCGGGCGGCTGGACCTGGTGCACCTGAACAACTCCCGCGACGGTTTCGGCTCCCGCAGGGACCGGCACGCCAACATCGGATCCGGCAGCATCGACCCCGAGGTGCTGCGCGAGGTGTGCGCCACGGCGAACGCCCCCGTGGTCCTGGAGACCCCGCCGGAGGGTCAGGCCGAGGACATCGCCTACCTGCGCGGCTAGGAACGGACAGGATCCGGGACGCTTCGGACGAGCACCGCCGCGACCGTCGGGGACGCGCTTCCCGCCGTGGCGACGAGGACGAGGGTGGAGCGTATCGAGAACACGAGGACACCACGGCGGTTCGCCCCGGCGCGTCGTGACCTGCCCCCCTGGGGCCTGGCGGTGCTGTGCCTGCTGGCCGGGCTGGTCATGCTGCTCGGCTACCTCCACAAGGCCCGGTGCACCGGGCTGCCCTTCGGCGAGGACGGCTCCCCGGAGTCCCAGCTGTGGCAGCGCTCCTACGGGGTGGCCTGCTACACGGACCTCCAGCAGCTGTGGGAGACCCGTGACCTCGACGAGCTCGTCCTGCCCTATGTGGACGGCGGCATCACCGACAGCGGGCGGCTCTACGGCGGGGTCGTCGAGTACCCGGTGCTCATCGGGGTGCTGATCTGGCTCGGCACGCTGTTCGTGTCCACCGACGCCGGGTTCCTCGCCGCCTCGGCCCTGCTGCTGGCCCCCTGCGGGCTGCTCACCGCCTGGTGGCTGGGCAGGTTGAGCCGGTGGCGTGCCCTGATCTGGGCGCTGGGACCGCCGCTGGTGCTGTACTCCTTCCACAACTGGGACCTCGCCGCCGCGGCCTGCTCGGTGGCCGCCGTCTACGCGCTGCACCGCCCGCGCGCGGGAACGCTGCGGAGGAGTTCGACGATCGCGGCGGTGCTGCTCGGGATCGGCGCCTCGGTCAAGCTGTACCCGGGGATGTTCGCGCTGCCGCTGGCCCTGTACGTGCTCACCGGCGGCCCCGACGGGGTCCTGCTGCCCGCGCGGGTGCGCCGCTACGACGTGCGCGGCGCGCTGCGGGTGCTCGCCGTGGCCCTCGGCACCGCCGTGCTGGTCAACCTGCCCTTCGCGCTGGCCGGCTTCCGGGGGTGGCTGGCCTCCTTCCGGTTCCAGCTCGACCGCGCGGTCGACGTCAGCACCAACTCGATCTGGTACTGGGGACTGCGTCCGCTCGTGGAACAGGAGCGGTTCGAGTCCCTGGTGAGTGTGCTGTCTCCGGTGCTGGTTCTGCTGTCCTTCGCCGTGGCCTGCCTGCTGGGGATGCGCCGCTGGGCGACGACGGGAACCTTCCCCTGGATCGCGGTGTCGGCGGCGATGCTGTGCGGTTTCCTGCTGTTCCACAAGGTGCACTCGCCGCAGTTCGTGCTCTGGCTGCTGCCGTTCTTCGTGCTGCTGCGCGTGCCGGCCGGGTGGGTGGTGGCCTACCTGCTGGCCGACGCCGCTATGGGGATCGGTTTCTTCCGCTGGATGTACCTGATCAACGCCGAGCAGCCCTACACCATCCACCAGTCGCTGGCCGCCCAGGCCGTGGTCGTCGGGGTGTGGGGGCGCGCGGCGCTGCTGGTCGGGCTGTTCGTGGCCTTCCTCCGCGCCCCCGAGACGCCCCGGCAGACGGACGCTCCCGCCAACGGCTCGTCGCGTGCCCACGACGAGGTCACCGGTGAGCGGGCCGCCCCGGGAATCCGCGGAACCCCCTGAACGGGCGGGTCCTTGGTCGTTCCGACGGAAACGGCCGGGGACAATCGGCGGCATGGTGGACTCCTGGTCCTTTCGTCCCGCCCGGGCCGAGGACACCGCGTGGTTGGCCGAGTTGAAGCTCGCCGCCATGCGGGCGGACCTGCGACGACTGGGCAGGTGGAACCCGGAGCGGGTGCGGCGGCGTTTCCTCGACGAGTTCGTCCCGGCCAACACCCGGATCGTCGTGGTCGACGGCGCGGAGGCGGGGGCGATCGCGGTGCGTCCCGAAGCGGAGGAGCAGTGGATCGAGCACTTCTACCTGCACCCGTGGGCGCGGGGGCGGGGACTCGGTGGCCGGGTGCTGGCGCACGTGCTGGAAACCCACCGTGACCACCGGCCGTTCCGGCTGGTGGTGGTGCGGGGCAGCCCGGCGCGGCGGCTCTACGAGCGCCACGGCTTCGTCCACCAGTACGACCACGACAACGGCGTGGACCAGGTGCTGACCACGGTCCCGTCCCGGCAGCCGCTCGGGCACGGCTGATCCGAGCCCGGGGTGCGGGGCACGGTCAGTCCATCTCGTACAGCGTGGTGAGTTCGCGCGCCGCGCGGGCCATCTCGGCCCTGGCCTCGGTGGGGGTGAGCACCTCCACGTCGCCGCCGAACTGGAGGAGCTGGCGCACCGCCCCGAGCGCGGTGCAGCTCAGCTCCACCTCCACCCACTCCTGCTCGGGGGACGGCGCACGCGGCACGCTCAGGCGCGAGCCCACGATCCGGCGTGCCATGTCCAGCCTGCCCGCCCGCATCCGGGCGCGCACCCGGAGTCGTTCCGGGGGGTGCTGCACCCGGCGACGCAGCGTTTCCCAGACCTCGCCCAGCTCGACGTCCCTGCGGCGCACCGGATGTTCGGTGACCTCCACGGCCCGGATCCGCTCGGCCCGCAGCAGCACCGGCGAGGCGTCGTGGTCGGCGACCAGATACCAGACCCCGGCCTTGGAGACCAGCCCGTACGGGTCCACCGTGTACTCCTGCGGGTGCGGGCGTCCGCTGTGCCGGTAGGAGATCCGCAGCTTCCGCTCGGCGAACACGGCCGCGCGCAGCCTCTCCAGTTCCGGGACCTCCTCGGCCTCGCTCATCCAACGGTCCGGGTCCACCAGCACCCGGCTGCCGGTGTGCTCGGCGGCGGGACGGTGGATTTCGGGAAGGGCGCTGAGTACCTTGCGCAGCGCCGAGTCCAGGGCTTTGCCCAGGCCCAGCTGTCCGTGCGCGTTACCCGTGACGGGGACGAACAGGGCACGCGCCTCGTCGGCGGTCAGGCCGCTGACGTCGGTGCGGAAGCCCGGCAGCATCCGGACACCTCCGCCGCGGCCGCGTTCGGTGTAGACCGGAACCCCGGCCGTGGACAGGGCCTCCACGTCGCGCTGGACGGTGCGCTCCGAGACCTCGAGTCGTTCGGCCAGTTCGGCGATGCGCACGCGCTCGCGCACCCGCAACAGCAGCAGAACGGCCAACATCCGGTCCGCCTTCACGGTTCCGCACCTCCCACGGTTTCCGGGCTCCTCCCCAAGAATGGCGAAGAAACACGACACTCCCTGTCCGGTTTCGGGACGATCATGGTGCCGACCACGGACGAAGGAGGAATCCGATGAGCGGTATCGAGGACCCGCGCCCCCTGCTGCGGCGCGGTACGGACGGGATGTCGACCCTGGTGGAGCGGGTCTCCCCGGAACGGCTCGCCGCCCCCACCCCCTGCACCGAGTTCGACGTGCGCGGGCTGCTGGAGCACGTGCTCACCATGACCCTGTCCTATGTGCACCTGGGGGAGGGGGCGGTGGACTCGGACGACGCCGAAGCCGCTCCCGTGCACGTGGACGACCGGCAGTGGCCCACCGCCTACCGTGAGGCGGCCGAACGGCTGGACAAGGCCTGGGCCGAGGCGGCGTCGCTGGAACGGAGCATGTCCATGCCCTGGGGAGCGGTGGACGGGCGGGGGGCCCTGCTCGGGTGTCTGCTGGACACCGTCACCCACTCCTGGGACCTGGCGCGGGCGCTGGGCACCACCGTGGCCCCGGACGAGGAGCTGGCCGCCACGACGCTGGAGGTGGCCAGGGAGATCATGCCCGCCGAACGCAGGGGTGGGGCGACACCCTTCGCGCCGGTGCGGCCGGTCTCCGAGGACGCGCCGGCCTCCACACGGCTGGCGGCCTGGCTGGGGCGCGATCCGGAGTGGACTCCCGAGCGCAGCGGCTGAGACCTCCGGGGTTCGCTTCCGGTCGGGGGCGGTCCTGTCCCGCTTCGGGGTGGGGCCGCCGTACGGGCCCCACCGGTTTCACCTGGCCTCCCGCGCACGAAGGTGTTCGCGAGCGCCCACGAGAAACGGGGCCGTCGAGCGGAACCCGCGTGGTCGCAGCAGGGCGGGCAGCACGAACCGGTCACGCGCCCCGTCCAGGAAACCCCCGTGCGGGTCGGCGGTCAGGGTGCGCCGCACCCGATCCTCGCCGGGACGCAGGATCTCGCGGACGATGAGCGCGCAGATCAGCACCACCATCGCGTCCCGCACCAGCACCGCGCCGAGGAACCACCCTTCGGGCAGCCCCTTGTTCGCCGTGCCCAGGAAGTAGTACATCCGGGGAGCCCACACGGCCGCGTCGACGAGCATCCAGGTGATCAGCAGCCGCCACCGGGGGATGGCCAGCACGGCCAGCGGCACCAGCCACAGCGAGTACTGCGGGCTCCACACCTTGTTGGTCAGCAGGAACACCGCCACCACCAGGAAGCACAGCTGGGCCAGCCTGGGCCGCACGGGCGCGCTCAGCGCCAGCCACGCGATCAGCAGGCAGCCGGTCATCAGCAGCGCGAAACTGACCGCGTTCAGCACCGAGGGCACCTCGCCGTGCGACAGCGGACCGTCGAAACCGGCCCAGCCGGTGTAGTACATCAGCGCGTTGTACAGCGAGTCCGGATCGGCCGGGCGGGTGCTGTTGAGCCGGAAGAACTCCCACCAGCCCCGGGGGAACAGCACCATGATCGGCAGGTTCACCGCCAGCCAGGCACCGAGGGCCGAGACCAGGCAGCGTGCTCCCTCCGAGACCCGTCCGGTGCGCAGACACAGCACCAGGATCGGGCCGAGCAGCAGCAGCGGGTAGAGCTTGGTGGCGGCGCCGAGTCCGAGCAGCACCCCGGCGGTGCCGGGACGGCGGCGGGCCCAGGCGAGCAGCCCGGTGGTGGCCAGGACGGTGGCCAGGGCGTCGAAATTGGTGAAGGCGTGCACGAACACCAGCGGTGAGGTGGCGGCCAGGGCCGCGTCCCAGACCCGGAAGCGACACAGTCGGGTCAGTGCCCACACGGTGGCCAGCCAGGCGGCGGACAGCCAGAACGCGCTGATCTCGAAGTAGACGACTCCCGGCACCGAGGCGGGCAGCAGGCCGTGCTCGGCCAGGGCCATCCAGCCGTCGGTGATCTCGGCGTTGACCCACTGGAACAGCCCGGTCAGCACCGGGTACTCCATGTAGCGGACCTGTTCCTGCGGGGTGCCCGCGTTCTCCACCCAGAACGTCTTGTAGGGGAAGGCTCCCTCCGGCGCGAGGTCGCCGGACCCGTAGCGGGGGATGATGTCGGTGTAGCACAGTGCCCGGTACTGCCGGTGGTCGCGCCAGTCGATCGACGGCCCCTGCGCGGTGTCGTAGGTCTGGGCGCAGGGGGCCTTGAACAGCCAGCCCGCCGCCAGCGTCAGCACCGCCAGCAGCAGGATCACCCGCAGCGGTGTCCAGAACCACTGGCGGCCCACCTGGGCGTGTCTGCCGAGTCTGCCGCCGAAGGGGGTGCTGAGGTAGGCCGCGACCGGCTCCGTCCAGGTGGGGAACACGCGCTGGGCGGGGCCGAGCGAGACACCGTCCACCGGGGCGGACTCGGCGGTGCTGTCGCCCGCCTCCCGCTCCGCCCGCGAACGCCGCACCTCGGACTCCGTCGTGGACGGATCATGTGTGGCTGACTCGGGTCGTTCCTGCTCGGGCACGGCCCGCATGGTACGGCGGCGCTGGCGGTGCGGTGAGCGCGGCCGCGCTCGCGTGGCGGGGGCTGTGCTTCTCGTCGGCGAGGAGGTCACGCACGACGGCCACCTGCGCGGGGGACGGTCCGTGGCCGGATCCGGTGGGGGACCGCTCGGGTTCGGGAGCGGGGAGGTGCCGCACAGGTGGTTGCTCTCGTCACCGTGCGGCCTCGTTGCCTCCCTGTTCTCCAGCCGGGGTCGGTGTGCCCCGCTTCCGGAACCACACCGCTGTGAGCAGGCAGAGCAGTGCCCCGCTGAGGAAGACGTAGAGCAGTGGCGCCACGTAGCCCGGAACCAGGTCGGAAGTGTTTCCGCTCGTCCACACGCATTCGGCGCTCGGTGGGAACATTCCGTAATCGATTCGCTCGAATCCACCTCCGCGATAACTGTCATAGGGAGCGAACAACAGACACGTCTCCGCCACGTCCAGTCCCGCGAACTGGTTCCACAAACCCCAGGAGTAGTCCAGGAGAGCGAGAAAGAAGAAGAGCCAGAATCCGCACAGCAGGCATGTGGTGATTTTCTCGCGACTTATGCGGGAGAGCAGCACAACCGTGGTGACGAGTATACCCAGTATGGAAATCTGAGGAAGAAGAAAATACAAAAGAATAAGTATCATGTCTTGGTTTGTGTGCCCTCCGTTTTTCGTCCCGTCCGGCTGGCCGAGCAAGACGTGCGAGCTGCGTCCGTCTTTTTGGCTGCCCGGCTGCAACGTGGCCACCCGTGCGAGCCCGAGGCCGGTGTTCGACGAACAACTCGGTGTCCGCCCGTAGCGGAAGCCGTCCTGCGAGGATCTGGAGCTGACCGTGCGCGCCGGCGACCTGTTGGGTGATGCCGGCGGCGGCATCCTGGCGAGTGATGTCGGCCAGCTCGGGTGTGCTCATGCGGGGGTGCCTTCTTTCGGTTCGTGGTGGTGGGTCCAGATTTTGTCGAACGCGGCAAGGTAGCCCTCGGCGAGGCCGTCGTGCAGGGTCAACCCGGTGTCGGGGCGGCCCGTTCCAGAAGTCGTCGTCGAAGGGAGGCCGTGTCACCGGCGGGTCGGGTTCGGCCGAGGGGCGCGACGCGCGGACGAACACCTCCTGGTCCGGTCGGTCGAGCTGTTCCCGCGGGCGCGGTGCCGCCGCCACGAGCGAGTACGCCTGGCCACTGTCCAGTGTGACCCGCACCGGTGTCCTGCACCGGGGGTCGCTCTCGCCGAACCACTCGGCTGTGAGCAGTGAGGGAAGCGGAGCGTAGGCCGGACGCGAGGAGACGTCCAACCCCTGGAGCGGCAACAGGACCTGCACCGACCGCAGGTCCAGGGTGCCCAGCCGTGCCACCGCGTCCCCGGCGCAGCACAGGAACGGCTGCACCGGCATCGGTCGTTCACCGGTCACCGGTTCCATCCCCACCTGGAACCACGCCGCCAGTGGCATCTCGGAGATGGCGAGGGGGTGGTCGTGCCCGGCGTCGTTCATGCTCCACAGTCCGCCTGCGCTCTCGTGGAGCCATCCCATGGCGACCGCTCTGTCGTGGAAAACCACGTACGCGTCCCGGTCGGAGTTCGGGTCCCTCCACGGATGCGGCTCCAGCTCGCCGTACAGCGCCGCGAACAGGGTGCCCGTGTCCCCGCGAGCACCCGGTGCCACCACCGGGCGGGGGCGCTCACTGTCACCGGTCAACCGCTTCCCTCCCGGAACCTCGGCACGCCCCCGTCGGAACCGGTGTCGTGGACCGTGCGGACTCCTCCGAGAGTGGGCGAGCACCTCGGGGGCGCCGACCGACACCACCACCCGCGGGGACAACAGAGAAAAGGGCCGGTGCCCGTCGCGGAAACGTCCGCCGGACACCGGCCCTTCGGTGGGGGTGCCTGCGCGGGGCTAGTACCCCGACTCCGGTTCACGGCCCGCCGGCACGCCCTGCGCGTGAGGTCTCTCCCCCGGCTGGCGTGGTTCCTCGTCGTTCTCCTCACCGGGCTCGCAGTCCGGATCCCAGTACGGGCTGCAGTCGGTGGTCTCCGTGGGTTCGGAGGTGGAGCTCGGCGGCTCGCTGCTCGACGTGGGCGGCTGCGAGCTGGTGGGCGGTTCGCTGCTCGACGTGGGCGGCTCGCTGCTTTCCGGAGTTTCCTCCTCCGAGGGCTCCGGCGCGGGAGGCGGCGGTACGGTGTACTGCCCGATCTTCTCGCTCGGCTCGGGCAGCTTCTCCACCGGCTTGCCCTCCAGGTAGGCGTTCATGAACTTCTGCCAGATGTCGCCGGGAAGGTTGGCCCCGTAGATGTCGGAACCGTTCTTGTCCAGCAGCGCCTCGGGACCGGTTTTCGTCTCGGCGTTCAGGGACACCGCCGTGGAGATCTGCGGGGTGTAACCCACGTACCAGGCCCGCTCGTTGTGCCCGGTGTCGCGCAGCTGGTGCGTCCCGCTCTTGGAGGCCACCGGGCGGTCGCCGTCCAAGGACAGCCCCGAGTAGTCGGCCACGTCGCGCATGGTCTCGGTCACGTTGGCCGCGAGGTCGCGGCTCTTGGACTCGCTGGCGGAGAAGGCCGGTTCGGGATCGTTGCCGAACTCCTCCACCAGCTCCCCGTCGCTGGTGACGACCTTCTGCACGAAGTTCGGTTCGGCCCGCTCCCCGTCGGCCAGGCTGCCGTAGGCGTTGGCCATGTTCGTGGTGGACACCCCGTAGGCACCGAGGGCGATGCCGAGACCGGGTACGCCGCTCTTGGCGGACACCAGCGTCTTGGTCTTCTTCCCGTTCACGGTGCGCTCGCGCGGGATCCCGGCCTCGTGGGCGGCCTCGGCCACGTTCTCCGCCCCGAACTCCTCGGCCATCTTCACGAAGACCGTGTTCACCGACTTCTTGGTGGCCTCGCGCACGCCGCAGCGCTCGGGATCGTCGCACCGTACCCCCGCGGCGTTGGCGTACTCGGTGCCCCGGATCGTCTGCGGGGAGGAGCCGTCGTAGACCTCACCGATGCCGTAGCCCTGCTCCAGCCCGGCCAGGGTGACGAACGGTTTGAACGAGGAACCCGGAGGCTGCGGGTAGTCCGCCCAGTCCCTGCCGACAGCGCCGCCGCCGTAGTAGGCCCGCACCGCTCCGGTCTCGGGATCGACCGCCGACAGCGCGGGGATCAGCTTGTCCGGTTGCCCCTGCATGACCTGCTCCACGGCCCGCACCGCCGCCTGCTGGGCCTGCTGGTCCAGGGTGCTCACCACCTGCAACCCCTGGCTGGTCATGTCGCCCTGGGTGTAACCGTGTGCTTCCAGCTCCTCCAGGATGCGCTGCTTGATGTGCAGCTGCACGGCCGTGGTGGAGCCGGTCCAGTCCATGCGGGGCTCGGTCTCGGGCAGGCTCATCCGCTCCAGCTGCTGCCGGTCGAGCCAGCCGTTGTCGACCATCTCCCCGGTGACGTAGTCCCAGCGCTGCTGGGCCCGTTCCTGGTTCACCCTGGGGTCGTTGTCCCGGGGCAGCTGCACCATCCCGGCGAGCACGGCCGACTCGGCGGGATCGAGCTCGCTGGGTTTCTTGTCGAAGTAGGCGTCGGCGGCGTTGACGATCCCGTAGGCGCCCCTGCCGTAGTAGGCGGTGTTGAGGTAGGCCTTCAGGATCGTGTTCTTGTCGTACTGGTTGGTCAGCTTGAACGCTCGGACGATCTCGGTGAACTTGCGGGTCAGCGAGTGGTCGTCCTTGCCGGTGCTGAGCTTGACGTACTGCTGGGTGATGGTCGAACCACCGCCCTGCCCGCCGGTGAGCTGGTTGTACACCGCCCGGGCGATGCCGCTGACCGAGAAACCCGGGTTGCTGTAGAAGTCCGCGTCCTCGGCCGCCATGGTGGCGTGCAGCATGTCGGGGGAGACCTCGTCGAGGCTGTCGATCAGCACCCGGCTCTCCCCCTCGGAGGGGGAGAACTTGTTCAGCAGTTCCCCGTTCGAGTAGTTGACCACCAGGCTGGTGTTGTAGTTCTCGGCGGTCTCCTGGGGCGAGGCGACGTCGAAGGTGAAGTAGCACCAGGCGAAGGCCGCGGCCGGAGCCACGATCATCAGCGCTGCGGCCACGTAACAGGTGCGGCGGACGCCGCGCCAGACCTTCCTGCGTCCGTGTTTCTTCCGGGCGGCGCTCATCTCGTCATCCGGGTCCTCGGGAGGGGAGAAGTCGTCGAGGTCGAAGTCGTCGTGCTCGTCACGGCCGGGACCACCGTCCCGGGCGCCGGACGAGCGGTGCCCCGCCTCGAACTCGTCCTCGTAGGGGTCGGGTTCGTGTTCCCGCGCGTAGTAGTTGTACCCGCCGTGCTCGGAACGGTGGGTGAGCAGGCCGGGATCCTCCCCCGGATCGGGTGAGGCGGCGGCCACTCGGGTGGACTCGGCCTCCGCCGGTTCCCGGGACACCTCGGTGGGCGGGTCCGCCCGGTTGCTCCCGGCCGCGTTCCCGGAGTCCGCCGCGGAGGCGGCGGCACCCGCCGCGGCGGCTCCGGTGGCCCCAGCACCGGCAGCGCCGGCCGCCGGGGGGCCGGTGATCCTGGTCCGTTCCGCGGAGTTGTCGGGGCCGGGCTCGCCGTTCAACGCGGCGGCCACGTCCCGGCCCCCACCGGTCGCGGGGTGTTGGCGGGTGCGCTCGTCGTCCCCGTGTCCCGGCGGGACCGAGGCGATGTGCTCGGTCGGCCGCTCCCCGGGATCTGCCTGCCCGGGACGGTGGGGCACACGCGCGGTGGGAGGCTGCTGCGCACCCGGCGGCACGGCGGGTGTCGTCGTGGTGGGCGTCTCGTCCGGGGAGGGCGGCGGGGCGCCGTGACCCCCCGTGCCCGCCCGGCCGTGTTCGGGACGCGGCGGCACGGCGGGCTGCCGGACGGTGGCCTCCGGGTCCTCCGCCGAGGGGGCGGTTCCGCCGGTCTGCGGAGTCTCACCGGGCCAGCGCGGGCGGGAGTCCTCCTGCGGCCAGGCGGGCTCACCGGTCGGCTGCCCGGGGCGGGGCGCGCCGGGCGGCGGCGCGGACGGACCGGGCTGGCCACCCGGAGGGGGCTGTGGGGGCCGCTGTGGTGGCCCCGCGCCGGGCGGTGGCCCGGGTAACGGCTGGTTGTCGGCCGGGCCGTGGCCGGGGTGCGGGCCAGGGCCCTGGGCGGTGGGAGGACCGGGTCGACGAGGGTGCTGGCCCTGCGGAGGCTGGCCCTGCGGAGGCTGGCCCTGCGGAGGCTGGGCCGGTGGCGGCGGGGCCTGGGGGTCGCCCTGCTCCGGAGGCCGCTGCTGATCGTTGCCCGAGGCGCCGGGGGGCGTGTTCGCCTGCCCGTTCGGGTTCCTCGGGTCCCGCGCATACGGGGGTCGGGCCGGATGCTGCCCGCGTTCCGGCTCCCGCCCCTCGGAGGGCCGTTCCGGACGGCGGCCCTCGGGGCGGTCCTCACGCTCGTCACTCACGAGTAGTCGTCCTCCGGGACAGGCGTCGACAGACGCCGTTCGATGCGTTCACGTCGACCGGCAGTCGGGGTGCTGCCGGGAGAGGATGCGTGCTCACTCTGCGGCAGTTCTCCGTCCCCGGCCACGGCCGTGTCGGCCCCCGGTCCCCAGGACGTACGACTGCACCAGGTGGTTCCAGTTACATGTACGACAAACCTCGACGACGAACACGTTGAACTCTTCGAACATGGTGGCCATGCGGGCCAGCTCGGCGTTGCTGCGCGCCGAGTTGTCGGCGTGCTTGAGCTCCTCGCCGAAGACCCACGATACGTAGGTCAGCCGTTCCTTGCGGCAGACCGGGCAGACCACGTCGCTGGACTCACCATGGAACCTGGCGGCCTGCAACAGGTACGGGCCCGCGTCACAGACCTCCATCACCCCGACGCGGCCAGCATGGAGCTGCGCGAGCAGCGACCGTCGCCGCAACGCGTAATCCACCACTTGCCGTTGGGTCCGCACGCCCACAGCGTACGTGCCGTGCGCTCGATCTCCATGGGCCGTTCAGGGCACAGCCTCCGACGGAGTGGTGTGGAACACCTCCCTCTGTCCGCGTCGACCCCGTTCCGCGGGCGGGAGCGGTCCGCGGAGTTCCCGGACGGGCCGCACGGTGTGCTGGGTTTCCGTGCCGATATATCGGGGCGATATAATCCGATCGGGGTGTTGCTCGTGGGGCTTCATCCGCAGGAGGGGTGGGGATGCTCGAGTTCGCTGTGCTCGGTCTGCTGCACGAGACGCCGATGCACGGGTACGAGCTGCGCAAGCGGCTCCAGGAGATCCGCGCGTTTTCCTGCGGAACGATCTACCCGACGTTGCGCCGGATGCGGCGTGCCGGGCTGATCGAGGAGGAGCCCGACGAGCAGGGCGCACAGCAGTGGTCGCGACGGGCCCGACGCGTGTACCGGTTGACCGGGGCGGGACGGGACCGTTTCGTGGAGCTGGTCGAGGACTGCGGGCCGCGCGCGTGTCAGGACGAGACGTTCGACGTGCGGCTGGCGTTCTTCGCGCGCACCCCCGCGCCGGTCCGGATGCGGATTCTGGAGAACCGTCGCCGACGCCTCGAACAGCGTCGGGAGGGCCAGCGCGCCATCCTGGCCAGAGCCGACGAGCAGTGCGACCGGTACACGGCGCAGCTGCACCGCCTGGGGCTGGACCACAGCGAGCTGGAGGTTCGCTGGCTCGACGAGCTGATCGCCCACGAGCGGGCCGCGCAGCAGGCCGACTCGAAGTGATCGGGACCCGTCGGGTGGAGCTTGGACAGGAGACGAACGGGACACGACCGAGAAGGAGGCCGGCGACCATGGGCGGAGATCGTCACGGCGAGGCAACGGGGAACAAGGTCCGGGTGGCGATCGTTGGTGCGGGCAACTGTGCCGCGTCGCTGGTGCAGGGCGTGCATTACTACGCGGAGATGGACCCTGCGGGGCGCGTTCCGGGGCTGATGCACGTGGACTTCGGCGGGTACCACGTCGGTGATCTCGAGTTCGTCGCGGCGTTCGACGTGGACGCGAAGAAGGTCGGACGCGACCTGTCCGAAGCCATCGTGGCCAGCGAGAACAACACGATGAAGATCGCCGACGTCCCGCCGCTCGGTGTCACGGTCCAGCGCGGCCACACGCTGGACGGGCTGGGGCAGTTCTACTCCGAGACCATCTCCGAGTCGGAGGAGCAGCCGGTCGACGTCGTGCGGGCGCTCTCCGAGTCCGGTGCCGACGTGCTGGTCTCCTACCTGCCCGTCGGTTCGGAGGAGGCGGACAAGTTCTACGCCCGGTGCGCCCTGGAGGCCGGGGTCGCCTTCGTCAACGCGCTGCCGGTGTTCATCGCCTCCGACCCGGAGTGGGCGCGGAAGTTCACCGAGGCGGGCGTGCCGATCGTCGGCGACGACATCAAGTCCCAGGTGGGGGCGACGATCACCCACCGTGTGCTGACGAAGCTGTTCGAGGACCGCGGGGTGCACGTGGACCGCACGATGCAGCTCAACGTCGGCGGCAACATGGACTTCCTGAACATGAAGGAGCTCGGTCGGCTGGAGTCCAAGAAGACCTCGAAGACCAACTCGGTCACCTCGCAGGTCCAGCGCGACCTGGGCGAGCGCAACGTGCACATCGGCCCCTCGGACTACGTGCCGTGGCTGGACGACCGCAAGTGGGCCTACATCCGCCTGGAGGGCCGCGCCTTCGGGGACGCTCCGGTGAACCTGGAGTACAAGCTGGAGGTGTGGGACTCGCCGAACTCGGCGGGCATCATCATCGACGCGATCCGCGCGGCCAAGATCGCCGCGGACCGGGGGATCGGTGGGCCGGTGCTCTCGGCGTCCTCCTACTTCATGAAGTCCCCGCCGGAGCAGTACTCCGACTCGGAGGCCTACCAGGCCGTGGAGGCGTTCATCGCCGGGGAGGTCTGAACCGGCGGGCGAGTCCGTCCCCGTCGATCCGGGTGTTGTGCCCCGCCGCCCCGTGGCGAGCGGGGCACACCCGTGTCGGGGACCGGTGCCCGGTCACTCCAGCCAGCTCCGTTGGCTGAAGTCCTCCTCCTCGGGATCCTCGGTCTCAGCGGCGCGGGCCTGCCGCTCCCGCTGGGAGAGTTCCTCGCGGAACTCGGCGAACTGCCGTTCGCCGGTCTCCTCCAGCTGCTGCCACTCCTGCTCGGAGAGGTTCTCGAACTTCTCGGCGGCCTGGGAGACGAACGGGCTCAGCACCCTGTCGAAGGCCGGGGCGGAGACGGCCTCGCGCAGGCTGGAGCGGCCCGCGAGGATGTCGTCCACCATGGTCCTGAACTCGGTGTCGTCCGTCTTGCCGCGCAGCAGCCGCAGCGAGTTCTTCAGGTGCTCGGAGAGCGCCCGGTCGCCGCGCGCCACGTCCAGGGTGGGTTCTTCCTCGGAACCAGCCACATCAGACTCCGGGGTGGTCGTAGTCGCCTTCGGGAAGGCTGTGCTTGTCTATGTCCTGCAACGCCGAGGCGTAACCGGCCACGAGTCCGGTGGTGGCCTGCACGGAGTTCCAGGCGATCGTGTGCGCTTCGAGGGCCTGGCCCCAGACGCCCATCGCCTTGCTGATGGTGGCGACCATGGCGGCTCCGGAGAGGATGGGGCCGATCACGGTGTAGCTGCTCGCCGCCGCGGCGGCGGCCTCCAGGGCGATGGCGATCAGGAAGTCGAGCAGCATCTCCAGGAAGCCCTTGATGGCGTTGGCCGTCTCGTACATGCCGACGGCCATGTCCTTGAACTGGCCGGCCAGGTCGTCGAGGGTGTCCTGCTGTTGCCGTATCGACTCGGCCAGTGACGTGAAGTACGTCTCGGCGTTGTCGGCGGCGACTCCCGACCAGTCGTGGGAGACGTCGTCGAAAGCGGATTTCAGCTCGCCGGCGAAGTCGGCGTTGAAATCCCTCAGATTCTCCAGCGCCACCCCAGCTTTCTGGACCTTCTCCCAGTCACCACCGATCTGTTCGCCGATCCACAACCAGGGGTTGGTTCCGCACACCTGCTCGGCGGCCCAACCGATCCAATAGGAGAGACTGATGTACTGGGAGACCCCGATGACGTTCTCCGCCAGGTCGGGAATGGGATCCGTCGAGGTCGGCTCCACGAGCCGGGCAGCCGGTGAGTTACTCATCGTCGTGTCTCATTCGTAGCTTCGGTCCAGCCTGCTGGCTTCTTCCCGGTCCAGGCGCTCATACAGGGCAGCCGCCTTGTCGATTTCGGTGGCGGCCTCGTTCTGCAGTTTCTTCAGTTTCTCGTAGTTGTCGACCAGCGCCTTTCTGGCGTTTTCCGCGGCGGAGGCGGCGGTGACGTACATCCGAGAGTCGGAACCGCTGATTTCCAACCATTTCTCCACATAGGAGGCCGCTTTGTTGGAATCGTTCGCCAGATCGCCCAGCTTCGTTCCGAAGGATTCTATGCTCTCGGGGTTCGCCCTGAAAGACACTCCCGTCCCCCCTGTGGTGATTCTCGTTTCCGCAGAACCCTACCCTACGGTATTGTCGGCCATCAATACGATTCGTCCCGGTGCGCTCCGGGGCGGGAGGGAGGGGCGGTGGACGAGGCATCCGGCACGCCGGAGGCGACGGTGGAGTTCCCCGCCGAGGCGTGCACCCCGGAGCGTCTTCCCGGGGTCTGCTCGCGGCACGGCGCGCCGTGCACCCGCAGGATCGACTTCGCGTTGCAGTCCCGTGTGGAGGTTTCCGGAAGCCGCGTGCTCGGCGGGGGCAACGTTCTCGGGCTGTTCGGCCGGTTCGGCGAGCGGGCGCGCAGGGTGGCCGTCGTCGGAGTGCGCGGGTGGCCGCTGTGCCGCCGGTGTCGCGCGATGCGCCTGCGATGGTTCGGGACGGCGCAGGTGCTGTTCTGGGGAGGTCTGCTCGCGGTGCTCGGGGGTGTGCTGGGCAGGGTGGTCACCGGGCAGACGGCCGCCGCGTTCGGAGTGTCCCTGCTGGGCGGTTTCGCCGCGATGCTGCTGGCCGCGGTCCCCTTCAGCCTGGGCGGTGTTCCGCGTGTGGTGCGGGCCCGCGCGGCGGGGGACGGCACGCGGGTACTCGTCGACCGTCCGCACCCGGAGTTCGCCGCACGGCTGAGCCGGTGGGGAGGCACGGACCCACGGTGACCGCGGTCCGGCCTCCGTTCGGTCCGGCGCAGGTCCCGAATCCGGGGAGAGCGGCGCCCCGTGGTCACACGGCGGAGAGGTTGCCGATCACCATGCGCGCGATCCGGCGCCCCAGTTCCTCGGTGGCCGCGTCGTCACCGAGCACCGTGGACTGGACATCCACCCGGGAGTTCTCGGTCACCGCGATGCCGATCAGGCAGTTCCCGTACTCGCACTGGATCCGGGCCGGGTGCCCGGCGACGGTGGTTTCCTCGGCACTGCCGGTGATGCCGGTGAACTCGTCCAGTCCGCTGTTCTCGTGCACGGTCAGCGAGGCGTTGGTGCTCGGGCCGTCCCCCTCGGGCGGGGAGAACTCGCAGCCGCGCTGCTTCCCGTCGCCGTCGGGGGAGACTCGCGGCAGGCCCACCTCGGTCCGCTGTCCCTCGGTGAGCAGCCGGCAGGGGTCCACATCGGCCAGGGAGTGGCTGTTCGGAGGGGCGCTTTCGGAGATCGGCTTCCTGCTGGGGGGAAGGGTGAGCCGGGTGCTCGACGGTTCTGCCCCGGTGGAGGAGGTCGGGGACTCGGTCTCGGAGACCGAGGGCGAGGGGGTCCGGGGCGGGCTCGTCCCCTCGGTCGCGGAGACGCTCTCCGAGGAGGGGGGAGGGTTTCCGGAGTCGTCCCCACCGCCGCAGGCGGTGAGGGTGAGCAGTGCCAGGGCCACGAGCGGGGCGGCCCGTCGGGCCGCGCTGAGGGGTAACCGACGTCGGGTCATGGTTCCGTCACTGTATACACGACGGGGCCGGGACTGAACTCTCCCGCCGCTCGACGGTCCCGTGTGGAGGGCAGCGGCAGGTGTCACGGCCCGTCCCGGAGTTCCCGCGAGCCCGGAAGAGCCCGGGCGCGTTCGCCGGGCTCACCGCCGCAGGTCCACGACCACCTTCACGTCGTCGTCGCCGGGGCGCAGCGCCTCCGGCCAGCTGTCGAGCGGAACCCGGCGCGAGATCAACCCGCCCAGCCACTCCGGGTCGACCTGCTCCAGCGCCTGCACCGCATGGCGGTAGTGCCGCAGGTTGGCGCTCACGCTGCCGATCACCACGTCGTTGTCCATCACGAGTTCGTCGTTCACGGCTCCGGCGGGTACCCGCACGGTCCGGTCGCTGCCGGACAGTCCGAGCAGCACGGTGATCGCGTTGCGCGCGGTGCGGCGCAGTACCTCGAACACGACCTCCCCCGAACCGGTCGCCTCGAACACCAGCTCCGGCTCGAAGCCCAACTCGTCCAGACCGGTGTGGTAGGTGGCCCCCAGGTCCCGCACCAGCCCGGGCTTGACCCCCTCGGTCACCCGGTCGAGCACGTGCACCTCCAGACCCCGTTGCACCCCCATCAGCGCGGCCAGCAGCCCCACGGGTCCCGCCCCGGTGACCAGCACACGGCGGGGCGAGAAGTACGTGCGTGTGCCGATGTTCTCGGCCTGTTCCCACGCCTTGGCCACCACCGATCCGGGCTCGGTGAGCACTCCCAGGTCTCCGAGCCGGCGCGTCACCGGCACCGCGAAGCGCGGCTCCACCGTCCAGCGTTGGGCGCCGAAACCGTGGCGTCCCTTGATGCCGCACTCGGTGTAGTCGTCGTTGCGGCAGAAGTCCCACTGCCCCGCCGCGCACGCCGCGCACGGCTGCGGATCGGGTCTGCGCACCACCCCCACCAGGTGATCCCCCTCGCGGAAGCCGCTGATCGCCGGGGCGTGGAGCACCCGACCGAGCGACTCGTGGAACAGCACCAACCGGTCGCTGCCGGCGGGAGCGGAGCCGTGCGCGGAGCCGACCACCTCCTCGTCGGTACCGCACACCCCGGCCAGCAGTCCCTCGACCAGCAGTTCCCCCGGTTCCGGAGTCGGGTCGGCGAGCTCCTCGACAGCGGGGGAGTCCGCTCTGCCCGGAACCACGGTCGCAGCCTTCAACGCTTGCTCCTCCGTCCGTCGCGTCGACTGGCCTCGTTGCGAGTGTGCCCGCCGTAGAGCACCGCCGCCGAGTTGACCAGGGCCAGATGGCTGAAGGCCTGGGGGAAGTTGCCGGTGAACCGTCCCGAGTGCACGTCGTACTCCTCGGAGAGCAGCCCCACGTCGTTGGCCATGCCCACCAGTTCCTCGAACATGCGCTCGGCCTCCGGGCGGCGTCCGCACAGCGCCAGCGCGTCGACCAGCCAGAACGAACAGGCCAGGAAGGACCCCTCGCGTCCGGTGAGCCCGTCCACCGAGCTGGTCCCCTCGTGGGTGTTGTAGCGGTCGACCAGCACACCGTGGCGGAGCTGCTGCTCCACCGCGTACACCGTGCCGCGGACCCGCTCGTCGTCGCCGGGGAGGAAGCCGAGCGCGGGAATCAGCAGGGTGGCCGCGTCCAGCGTTTTGCCCCCGTAGTACTGGGTGAACGCGCCCAGCTCCGGGTCGTAACCGTGCCGCAGCACCTCCTCGCGCACGGTGTCCCGGATCCCGCGCCACCGCTCGACGGGACCGGGAAGGCCGTCCTCCTCCACGGCGCGCACGGCGCGATCGAAGGCCACCCAGATCATCACCCGTGAGTGGGTGAAGTACCGCTCCGGGCCGCGCACCTCCCACAGCCCCTTGTCCGGGCGGTCCCAGATCGTCTCCAGGTGTTTGAGCATGCCCCGCTGCAACGCCCAGGAGTCCGGGGTCTCGGTGACCCCGCGTTCCCGGGCCAGGTGCAGCGCGTCCATCACCTCGCCGAACACGTCCAGCTGTAGCTGTCCGTAGGCGGCGTTGCCGATGCGCACCGGGGTGTTGCCCTCGTAGCCGGGCAGCCAGTCGGGCTGCCACTCCAGCAGATGGCGTTCCCCGCCCACCCCGTACATGATCTGTAGGTCCGCCGGGTCCCCGGCCACACTGCGCAGCAGCCAGCGCCGCCACGCGGCGGCCTCGGCGGAGCAGCCGTAGTTGTCCAGGGCCAGCAGCACCAGCGTGGCGTCGCGCAGCCAGCAGTAGCGGTAGTCCCAGTTGCGGTCGCCGTCGAGGGCCTCCGGCAGCGAGGCGGTCGGGGCCGCGACGATCCCGCCGGTGGGGGAGTAGGTCAGTGCCTTGAGGGTGGCCAGCGAGCGCTGGACGGCCTCCCGGTGCGGTCCGTTGTAGGTGATCCGCCTCGACCAGTCCCGCCAGAACCGCTCGCTCTCCCGCACCTGCTGGACCGGGTCCTGGGGAGGAGGGGGGACGTCCGGGTTCTGGCTCCACTGCATCACCCAGGAGTACCGCTCTCCGGCGCGCACGGTGAACGTGGTCTCGTGGGCCCGCTCGTCCTCCTTGCGACGGGGAAGCCGGTCCCCACGCAGCACCACGGTGTGCGGGCCCGCGAGCGCGAACAGGTACTCGTCCAGCACCGGTTCGCGCTCGCGGATCGTGCGCACCCAGGGCTTCGAGTGGCCGTAGGCGAAACGCACCACCCAGCGCACCCGGATCTCGACCTCTCCCGTGACGCCCTCGACGGTTCGGACCACACAGGGCTGGTCGTACTCGCTCCCGTCGTGCGGGGGCATGGTGTCGACCAGCCGCACGGTGCCGTACTCGGTGTGGAAGTCGGTCTCCAGCACCAGCGAGTGGTCGCGGTAACGCCGCTGCACCCGCAGCACCGGGCAGGTCGGGGTGATCCGCCAGTGTCCGTGTCGCTCGTCACCCAGCAGCCGCGTGAAGCACGAGGGCGAGTCGAAACGGGGCAGACAGAGCCAGTCGATCGAGCCGTCCCTGCCGACGAGCGCGGAAGTGCGGAGGTCGGAGAGCAGCGCGTAGTGCTCTATCGGGCTCGGGCCGTCGCTTCGCCGTAGATCCTCTGCCACACGCCCGAGACTACGGGTTCCCGGGGGACGGGGCGGTTCTCGCGCGGGCGGGGCTCACTGCTCCGTGGCCGCGTCGACCAGCATGTCGTAGGGGATCACCGCGCGTATCGGGTCGTCGAGGTTGAGTCCCAGGTCGATGCCGCCCAGCAGTCGGGGCAGCTGGTCGCCGGGGACGCTGCGGTGGCTCGGCCAGTCCTCGGGAACCCGTTGTTCCGAGGTGCAGGCGGGCACGAGCCTGCTGCCGTCGTCCAGCTCGGCTTCGTAGAGGTCCTCGTCACCGTCGTGCTCGGCGTAGAGCACCACCTCGCCGGCCAGCACGGCCGCGGGCAGCTCCGTCTCCGGGGCGTTGCCCGTGGAGATTCGTTCGAGAACCCGTTCGAGCTCGTTCACCGGGTCGATCGTCGGGGTCTTCGGCTCGTACTCGTCGTTGGGGTGGAAGTCCTCGTCGATCTCCCCGTTCGAATCGATTCGGAAGGCACCGACAACCCCCTCCGGGGGGACGTTCTCGCCCGCCGCCTCGTAGGCCGGGTCGACGATGTAGAGCCAGCTGTCCGGGGTCCGCTTGGCCTGTTCCCGCATCTCGTCGGTGATCTGCGGGGCGTAGGGGGGAACGGAGTCCTCACTCATGTGTTCTCGCTTTCGTCCGGGGGTGTTCGGTCGTGCTCGCCCGGAGCCTTCCACACGGAAGTACCCCGGGTTCGTCCCGACCACCCAGACGGTGTCAGACGTGCCGTGGGTTGCCGCCGTCGGTCTCGATGTCACAACGGAAGAGGGGACTTCCGCTTTCGGCGGGATGCCTCGGCGCGGCCGAGGGGGCAGACTGACAGGCGATGCTCGTGTCGGGGCGAGCAGGTGGGCGGGAGGTGGTTGGATCATGATCGGACAACGGGAGGCACTACGGCTGACCGGGTGTGACGCGTTCGATCCGAAAGGTCACCGTCTCGGCGTCGTCGGGCGGATGTTCGTGGACGCCGACACCGAACAACCGGTGTGGATCACCGTGCAGACCGGGCTGTTCGGGACCAACGAGAGTTACGTTCCCCTGGAGGGGGCCGCGTTCGACGGGGACACGTTGACCGTGGCCGTGGACAGGGAGTCCGTGCGGACCGCCCCGTGCGTTCCGCTGCGGGAGGGCGATCTCGATCCGGAGCAGGAGATGGAACTCTACCTGCACTACGGCATGGAGTACGGGGTGTGGCCGGAGGAGGAACTCTCCGGGCGCCAGGCTCCCTACTCCTCCGAGACCGCGTTGAGCTATGTACGGGCCGTTCGCTCGCGGCTGCGTCGGTTGGTGGTCGTCACCTGAAACCACGTGCCGCGCGTGTGCCGCCGTCGGTGTGGTCGGACCCACCGGTTCGGCCCCTCCGCGGCGGTGTCCCGCGCGGGAGGTACTCGCTCCTCCGCGAGCCTCAGCCCTGGGGGTGGGGGCTCTCCGCCAAAAGTGGGTTCCTGAACGTGTTCGGTTCGGATACGTTGCTGTTCGGGAACGGGTAACCACCCGGACACCCGATCGGGCCGTGCATCCACCGAGAGGGGCCACCGTGCCGAGCACTCAAGCCGACATGCTGCGACCCGCCGGACAGCCCCGGGACGAGCGCGAACCGCACACCAGGACACGGCGCGCGACCGAGTCCGTGGTCAGGACGACACAGCGCACCGCGGACGGCGTACTCCGCGTCGTGCACGGGGCCGAACGCGTCGGCAGCATCGCCCACAGACTGCGACGCAACGCGACCCGCACCGTCAGCGAGGTGGTCAAACCGCCCTACGCGGCCACCGAGGCCCCCGACACCCCGGAGCGCCCCGGCCTCTCCGAGGGTGTGGAGTACCGCGTGGTCTACGAGCGGTCCGCGCTGTGCCGACGACAGCGGCAGGACGGCCCCGTGACCCCGCCCGAACCGGGCGGTCAGGCACGTGTGGTGCACCTCGCCCCGATGAAGCTGCTGCTGGCGGACGAGGAGATCGGCCTGCTGCCGTTGACCTCCTCCGGCGACACCCTGGAGAGCGCGGTGTTGCTGCGTGGCTCCACCCTGCTCACCTCGATGGTCGGGATGTTCGAGGAACTGTGGCGGCTGTCCGCCCCGCTGGGCTGCGAGAGCGCCGAGCACGGGGAGCGGGAACCCGAGGGGGAGCCCTCCGAGGAGGAGCGCTGGATCCTCTCGTTGCTGGCCTCGGGAGCCACCGACGAGGCCATCGGGCGGCACATGGGGTTCAGTTCCCGCACCGCGCACCGGCGGGTCCGCGAGCTGATCTGGCGGCTGGGAGTGCAGACCCGTTTCCAGGCGGGGGTGCGGGCCGTGAAGCTCGGCTGGCTGTGACCGCCGCCCGCTGCCGAGGGGACCGGACGAGCCGTGCGGCGGGTTCCCGCCCCGTTCCCGGGACCCCGTAGGCTACGGACCATGCCGGCCCGACGAGTCGATCCCGCCGAACTCCGCGCGGCGGTGTCCGTCACGCTCGCCTGGCTGCGGGGCGGGGCGGAGCGACCCGCGCGGCGGGAACTGGCCGAAGCGGTCCGCCTGAGCCTGCGCACGCTGGAGCGCCAGGCCCCGGGAAACACCGTCGAAGTGCGTGTTCCCCCGTTCGGTGCCGTGCAGTGCGTACAGGGGCCCCGACACACCCGGGGGACGCCGCCGAACGTCGTCGAGACCGACCCCCGCACCTGGCTGCTGCTGGTGACGGGGGAGCTGGACTGGTCCACGGCGGTGGAGCGGGGGGAGGTCTCCGCCTCGGGAAGCCGGGCGGACCTGGCGTACTGGCTGCCGCTGCTGCGTTTCGGGAACACACCGGAGGAGCAGGCCGAACAGTGACCGGGGCCACTCGGGAGGTGGACATCCCGGGCGTGGGGGGAGTTTATACTGAGGTGCAACTCCGGCTCCGTTGAACAGGGAGTTTTCGGTGGTCACCGACCTGCCATACCCGGGAACAGCCGAGACGGCCGAGGACGTTCCGCGTGAGGAATGCGGTGTCTTCGGTGTGTGGGCACCCGGCGAGGAAGTTTCCAAGCTCGCCTTCTACGGGCTGTTCGCCCTCCAACACCGCGGTCAGGAAGCGGCGGGGATCTCCGTCGGCGACGGTTCCCAGATGCTGGTGTACAAGGATCTCGGCCTGGTCAGCCAGGTCTTCGACGAGCAGGTGCTGGCCTCCCTGAGCGGGCACGTCGCCGTCGGTCACGCCCGCTACTCCACCACGGGCGGCGGAACCTGGGAGAACGCACAGCCGAGTTTCCGCACCACGGCCACGGGCAGCGGGCTCGCCCTGGGCCACAACGGCAATCTCGTGAACACCTCGGAGCTGTTCGAGCGGGCCGTGGCCGAGGGAGCCGACACGATCACGCCCAACAGCACCTCCGCCTCCGCCTGCCAGCGGGCCACCACCGACTCCGACCTGGTGTGCGGGCTGCTGGCGGCGCGGGCGGCGGACAAGGGCATCGAGCAGGCCGCGATGGAGCTGCTGCCCGCCGTGCGCGGGGCGTTCAGCATGGTCTTCTCCGACGAGTCGACGCTCTACGCCGCCAGGGACGGGCACGGGGTGCGCCCCCTGGTGCTCGGCCGTCTCGAACGGGGCTGGGTGGTGGCCAGCGAAACCGCCGCGCTGGACATCGTCGGTGCCTCCTTCGTGCGGGAGGTCGAGCCCGGGGAGCTGCTGGCGATCGACTCGGCCGGGCTGCGTTCCCAGCGTTTCGCGGTTCCGGAACCCAAGGGGTGCGTGTTCGAGTACGTCTACCTCGCCCGCCCCGACACGACCATCGCCGGTCGTTCGGTGCACAGCACGCGGGTGGAGATCGGGCGGACCCTGGCGCGGGAGAACCCCGTGGAGGCCGATCTCGTGATGCCGGTCCCCGAGTCGGGAACCCCCGCGGCCATCGGGTACGCCGAGGAGTCCGGCATCCCCTACGGCAACGGGCTGGTCAAGAACGCCTACGTCGGCCGTACCTTCATCGAGCCCTCGCAGACCATCCGCCAGCTCGGCATCCGGCTCAAGCTCAACCCGCTGCGCGAGGTGATCCGCGGCAGAAGGCTGGTGGTGGTCGACGACTCCATCGTCCGGGGCAACACGCAGCGCGCCCTGGTGCGGATGCTGCGGGAGGCCGGAGCCCTGGAGGTGCACGTGCGGATCGCCTCGCCCCCGGTGCGCTGGCCCTGCTTCTACGGCATCGACTTCGCCTCCCGCGCCGAACTCGTGGCCAACGGTCTCGACCTCGACGGGGTGCGGCGTTCCATCGGTGCGGACTCGCTGGGCTACGTGTCGCTGGACGGGCTGGTGGCCGCCTCCGAACAACCGCGCAACCGACTGTGCACCGCCTGTTTCGACGGGAACTACCCGATCCCGCTGCCGGAGGAGGACCGGATCGGCAAGTACCTGCTGGAGGACCCCGGTGGGGTGGCCGAGACCGAGGCCTCCGCAACCGAGGACACCGTGTTGGCCGGTGGGTACGGAGCGGAGGAGGCCGTCGGCCGTCCCTAGACCGTATCCTCGGAGAGGTGTTGTCGCGGTGCGACGAGCGGCTCCCCTCCCGAACGGCGCGGGCACACGTCCCGGCCGGGCCCGGGTGGGACGCCGCTTCACGGGCTCCCTCCTCGCCCGGGGCGTCGGGGCCTCGCGGTGCCGGAGTCCTCGCGCCGGTGCGGGCGGAGCCCCGGCCCGGTTGCCGGACCGTTCGCGGCGGGCCGGTGCTCGCGGAACGTCGCGCAACCACGCTCTCCCGCGCTCGTTGCTCGGTTCGTCCGTGTCCGTACGTAGCGTGGAGCGTGCCGCACGCACACGCGTGTGTCGACCATCAAATCTCGCACCAGATCTGGAGCAAGACGTGTCCGAAGACCTGCTGACGGGGTCGAACTCCGGCGCCGCCGACCCGGATGGGCCCGCGTCCACCTACGCCGACGCCGGAGTCAGCATCGAAGCCGGTGAGCAAGCCGTGGACCGAATGCGCCCCTGGGCGGAACGGGCCACACGTCCTGAGGTGCTGGGCTCGCTCGGTGGATTCGCGGGGCTGTTCCAGCTCCGGCTGGACAAGTGGAACGAACCGGTGCTGGCCTCCTCCACCGACGGGGTCGGTACGAAGCTGGCCGTGGCGCAGGCGCTGGACATCCACGACACCGTCGGGATCGACCTGGTCGCGATGGTGGTCGACGACCTGGTGGTCTGCGGGGCGGAGCCGATGTTCCTGCAGGACTACATCGCCACGGGGTCGGTGGACCCCGACCGGATCGGCAGCCTGGTCAAGGGCGTCTCCGAAGGGTGCGTGCAGGCGGGGTGCGCGCTCCTCGGAGGGGAGACGGCCGAGCACCCCGGCATGATGGGACAGGGCGAGTACGACATCTCGGCCACCGGCGTGGGGGTGGTCGAGGCCGACGACATGCTCGGCCCGGACCGGGTGCGGCCGGGGGACGTGCTGATCGCCATGGGCTCCTCGGGGCTGCACTCGAACGGCTACTCCCTGGCGCGGCACGTGCTGCTGGAGCAGGCCCGGATGCCGTTGTCCGGGCACGTGGAGGAGTTCGGCAGAACCCTCGGCGAGGAGCTGCTCGAACCCACCCGCATCTACGCCAAGGAGTGCCTCGCGCTGGCCGCCGAGGCGGAGGTGCGGGCCTTCGCCCACGTCACCGGCGGTGGGATCGCGGCCAACCTGGAGCGGGTGCTGCCGCAGGGGCTCAGCGCGGTGATCGACCGGGGAACCTGGACTCCCGACCCCGTGTTCGGGCTGATCGCCCAGCGGGGCCGGATCGAGAACGCCGAGATGGAGCGCACCTTCAACATGGGGGTGGGTATGGTCGCGGTGGTGGCGGCCGAGGACGTGGACCGGGCGCTGGCGGTGCTCACCGCCCGGCACTCCCCCGCCTGGGTGCTCGGTGAGGTCTCCCGCGAGTCGGCCGTCGCCGAGGCGGACGAGAACCAGCGCGTCGTGCTGCGCGGCAACCACCCGAGGTTCTGAGGGAGATCCGGCGGGTGTCCCCTCCGGTGCGGCACCCGCCCACCCGGGGTTGTCCGGCCGCCCCACGGGTGGCCGGCTGAGCACGCCGGGGACGTGTGACGGTGTGGTGTGCGGGGCGGTCCTCGGCGCACCGAGCCCGCTTCCCAACACCTCGTCGGAACCCCACGCGGGAACGCCCACCGTGCCGGGCCGGTGGGAGAGGGGTCGGCCACGAAAACCGACGGGCGGGGATGTCCGGTTCGAGGCGACACCCCGCCCGTGGCGGTCTCCGCGTACTCACTCACACTCACACCCGGACCGGCGAGCGGCCGGGCAGCTGTTGGCCGTCAACCCACCCGCTGACTCGACCTCGACAGCACGACCACCACGCACGAGTGACCGGGTCGCCCGTGCGGAGTGAGTGTTCACCTGCGGTAGTCGTCTTCCCTGTCGTAGTAGTACTCGTCCTCTTCGTACCACTTGGGGGTGTAGTCGGAGGAGAGCTCACGCTCCAACGCCTTGAGGTCAACACTGGGGGAGTTGTACTTCAACTCGCGGGCCACTTTCGTCTGCTTGGCCTTGGCACGGCCGCGCCCCATGGCTCGACCCCCTCGCGCAGGGTTTGCGGGGCGGCCAGGGGAACGGCGGCCCCGCATGAATCTCGACAACCTTTTCCTGTAACTACCGTACCGTGCCGATGCGGTTCTTCGCGACGTGGTGTGCCCACCCACCGGACCGTGGGACGGTGATGTGAACCGCACCGGCCGCGGGCGAGCCGGCCCGCTCCCCGGCGGCGGGGTGGGCACCGCCGGCAACGGCACGTCGGCATGGCAACATACACGCTGTGCCGGAGCCGTTCGTCGCCTACATGAGGGTGTACGAGCCCCTGTCGTCGTTCGAGTCACCCCGATACGAACAACTCTCCGAAGCACTGGATCAGGGTGCGGTGGATCCGGTCGGAGTGGGGGCTCGGGAGCAACACAGGTGGCTGCGTAGCCAACTGTCCGTCCGACCGCGTCTGCTTCCCGGTGAAGGAGTGGACGGAACGGCGCGGGAGCGGGAAGAAGTGCTCGTGCTGCACCCCGAGGACGTTCCCGCCGAGGCCGAGGAGCCCGTCGGCCCCGGCCCGCTGGTGTGCCCGCTGGACCTCCGCGGGCGCGCCGCCGCGGCACTGGTGGGCTTCCTCGGCGCCGCTGACCCGCCCCTGCGTGCCGCCGCGCTGCCGATGCCCGCCGAGACCGCCAAGTCCAAGGCCTCGGCCGTGGTCAACGAGCTCTCCTCCAGTGCGGTGCACGTGATCTCCTCCACCTGGACCGTCCCGTTGCCGTGGTTCGCCGTGGTCGACCCGGAACAGCGTGTCGTCACCCACGACGAGCGGGGAAACGTCGAACGGGTCTACTGGCGCACCCCCATGTCCGAGGCCCGCCGGCGGGTCTCCCGGGCCCACACCGTCACCAGGAACACCCTCGGCGAGGAGGGGCCTCCGAAGATCCTGCGGGAGACCGGGCGCTGGCTGGAACGGTTCCACCCCCACTCGGCCGTCGAACTCGACTACGGCGGTCTGGTGCGGATGATGTCCGACGAGGACCTGCTCGCCGACAGCTCGGCGGCCGACGTGCACTCGATCGTGGACGCCATGGAACTGGGCCACACCACGGAGGTGGGGGAGCGCTACGAGGCGCTGCGCGACTTCTGGGCCGAGATGGCCGCCCACGAACGCTACAACTGAAGCAGCTCCCGCCAACCGGGGACGGGCCGAAGCGAGCCGGTACCGAAAGGCTCGCTCAGTCGAACAGACCCTCCAGCGCCCGCACGGCCCCCGTGGGACGTCCCCCTCCGAGCAGCGGGCTCTCGGCCAGTTCGGCGAGCCCCTCGCCGTCCACCCCGAGCGAGCGCAGCGCGGCCACCGCCACCGGCAGCCGGGCCCGGGCCGAACCGTCGGCGATCTTCACCGCGACCGCGTGACCGTCCGGCAGCGCCAACGCCAGCACCCCCTCGACCCCGGACTTGCTGAGCAGCCCGGGAACGGCGCGCATGAGCAGCGTGTCCTCCCGCTCGGTTCCCGCCACGAACCAGGGGTGGGAGCGCATGGCCTCGGCCACTCGGCGCTGCGGCGTGCCCGGCGCGGCGGTGACCATCGTGTGGAAGGTGCGGGCCAGCCCCGTCAGGGACACCGCGAACAGCGGCGCGCCACACCCGTCCACCGAGAAGGTGGCCACCGGCTCCCCGGCCAGCTCGGCCACGGTGTCGTGCAGCTCCAGCTGAAGGGGATGCTTGGGATCGAGGTAGTCCTCCAACGCCCAGCCGCGTTGCACGCAGGTCGCGAGCATGGCCGCGTGCTTGCCCGAACAGTTCATCGTGATGCGCTGCCTGCCGAACCCCTCGGCGGCGCGCCGGTCCCGTTCGCCGTCCAGCAGCGGCCAGTCCGTGGGGCACTGCAACGCGTCCTCGGTCAGGTCGTGGCGGTGCAGCATCTCCCGCACCCGCAGCACGTGCTCGGTCTCGCCGTTGTGCGAGGCCGCCGCCATGGCCAGGTCGGCCTCCTCCGCCAGTTCCAGGCCCGCGCGCACCATGCCCACCGCCTGGGCCGGCTTGTTCGCCGAACGGGGATACATCGGCCCGGACACGTCCCCCAGCGCGTGTCGCACGTTTCCGTCCGGGTCCAGCACCACCACCGAGCCGTGGTGGGTTCCCTCCCGCAGTTCCCCGCGTACCAGTTCGACCAGCGGTACCGGAGCGCCGTACTCGCTCACTGCCCGTCCCTTTCCGCAGCCAGTAACTCGTCCACCGAGGCGACCCCCTCGCGATAGCGGCGCGCGATCTCCTCGTTGAGACGGTCGACGACCGTCTGAACCTGCTTGCGCCGGGTGGAGACCGACTCCTCCTCGCTCTCGAAGACGCGCAGGGCCGCCTCCAGTTTCTCAGCCGACAGCGACATCACGTCGGAAAGGTCCACGTCGGAGACCAGGGCCTCCACGTGTCTGCGGTGGGCCTGGACCCGGGAGGGCTCCCGCGTCTGGTACCTGCCGGACCCGGAGGCCGGGCCCACGACGTTGTCCGAGAGGATCCCGACCAGCTCCTCGACCACGCTGGCCGAGCCGTTCTCGGCCCGTCGTCGCCGCTCGGCGCGGAGGATGTCGATCCGCGCGTGCAGCATCCTGCGCAGATAGGACAGGTCGGTCTCCTCCTGGGCTGCCTCGTCGCGCAGCTCGCGTACCTCGTTCAGACCGCGTTGTTCGAGGTCGTCGACGTAGTCCGGGGCCAGGACCCGGTCGATGCGTCGACGCCCTCCCGGGCGCACTTCGATCACGGCTGTATCCTCTGCATCTGGCGCTGGGCTCGCCGGAGCCGGCCTTCGGCGCTGTGCTCCCATCCTAGGGCAGGCGAAAGCGCCCGTGGGAGGCCGAGAGCGCGTGGTCGCCCGGATTCACCCGGACAGTCCGAAAACCCCCCGGACGTGGTCCGGCGGCAGCGGGGGCCGCTGGGCGATCTTGGCCACTCCCGCCGCGCGGGCGACCAGCTGCGCGTTGTCCCGCACCGGGACTCCGGAGGCGTACTCCAGCGTGTCGGCCATGCCGACCCGGACGTGGCCCCCGGCGGCCAACGAACCGAGCAGGGCGGGCACGGCCGAGCCGTCCGCGCCCGCGACGGTGAAACCGGCCCGCGGGGGCAACCCCGCCACGGCCTCCGCCAGCGCTCCGAGCGTGGCCGGCAGACCGGCTCCGCACATCAGGACCACGTGCGGCGGGAAGCCGTCCTGCTCGCACAGCTCCCGCAGACGTGGTAACTCGGCCGGGTCCCGCACCTCGTAGTGCACCGCGATCCCCCGCTGCCGGGCACCCTCCCGCAGGTCGGAGACGAACTCCGGGGGAGCGTTCACGGGGCAGGTGAGCACCTGCGCTCCCGAGTCCAGCAGCGTGCGCAGGGTTTCCGACCGCGCGTAGGCGGCCACGCGCACCACGAGATCGGTCCGGTCGCGGACGGCGCCGACCACGTCCGGCACGGAGGTGTCGTGCCGGGGTTCCAGGTCGACGACCGAGGCCCCCACCCGGCCGCAGGCCGCGACGGCGGCGGCGACCTCCTCACTGCCCACCGGCAGAGCGGGAACGTCGGCCTTGGCGTGCGATCCCGTCGGGGCCACGGTGAGCACCGTTCCCGACGGGACCGTGTGGGCGGTTGACTCGGCTGGCGACGCTGGCATACTCCGATCTTGGCACAGCGCGGCCACGCGGTGACCCCCGTCGCGGGGCCGATCACGACGCCGGGCGCGTCACTGCCCCTTCAACCCCTGCACGGCGACACGGCCCGGCGGCTCACCCGTGTCCGGGGGCACGGAGTCGGGATCCACCGAGGCGGCCACGGCACGTTCCTGCTCCGGGTCCCCGGCCGTGAGCTCCGCGTCCACCGGGGCGGAGCGTTTCAGCAGCGCCAGGGCCACCGGCCCCAGCTCGTGGTGCATCACCACACTGCCCACGCGCCCCACGGAACGCTGCCCGTGTCGGACCGGATCACCGGTCTCGGGCTGGATCTCCACCGAGCCGTCCAGGTGCAGCAGCACCATCCGCCTGGGGGGCTTGCCGACGTTGTGCACCTTCGCCACGGTCTCCTGGCCCCGGTAGCAGCCCTTGGCCACGTGGGCGGCGGTGTGGATCCAGCCCAGTTCGTGGGGGATGGCCCGCTCGTCGGTGTCCAGCCCGGCCCGGGGGCGCAGCGCCTCGACCCGCAGCGCCTCGTAGGCCATGGTTCCGGCCCGGCGTGCGCCGCTGTCGGTCAGCAGCGTCCACCAGTCGACCATCGAGGCGCGCGGAACCAGCAGGTCCACCGCGTACACCTGCCGGAACGGCACCTGCCGGGCCAGCCCGCCACCGGGGAGTGCCACCACTCCGTAGGGGGCTGTGGGTGGTTCGGTGATCCCGGCCCGCTCCAGCACCTCGGCCCCCTGGGGACCGAGCACCGTGAACACGGCGAACTCCCCGGTGGCCTCGCGCGGTTCGACCGCCGACCAGAACCGCATGGCCTCCAGGTACTCCGCCAGCGGCTGGGTGCCGTCGGTGCCCATGCTGGGCAGGGCACTGGTGGCCGTGGCCCCGGCCTCGTAGTCCAGGTAGACGACCTCCTCGTGGTGGGCCACCAGCATGTGGCAGTCCACCCGGCCCTGGCTGTCCAGCACCAGCGCCTCGGTGCCCTGGTTCTCCCCCAGTTCCGTGAGGTGCTGGGACAGCACCAGGTGCAGCCAGCTCAGCCGCTCCTGTCCGGGCACCGCCACCACCTGGCGGTGTGAGCGGTCCACCACGACGGCGCTGCGCACGGCCGCGCGCTGCTCCCCGAACGGGTCGCCGAAGTGCCACGGGACCCCGACGTCCGGGGAGTCGTCCGGCGCGGGTATCGCACCCGGAAGTTCGAGCAAGGGTGAGTCCAATTTCGCTCCTCGGCGAGTTACGAGGGTTCCACCGAACCGTCGGGGACGGACGCCGGTGCGGATTCCCCGGCCTCCTCGGCGGCACGACACCGACGGCAGGTCCCGGACAGCGCGAGGTGGGTGGCGTCCAGTGCGAAGCCGCGCGTGCGATCGAGCAGCTCGGCCAGGTCGTCGAGCATCTCGCACGGCACCTCGTCCACGGCCTCGCACCGGTGGCACACCAGGTGCACGTGCTCGTGCCCCTCGACCGAGTAGGTGGGGGCCCCGTGCCCGAGGTGGGTGTGCCGGACGAGGCCCAGCTCCTCCAGCAGGTCGAGCGCGCGGTAGACGGTGGTGATGTTGACCGTGGGGGCGGTCCGCTGGATGTGTCGGCACACCTGTTCGGGCGTGGCGTGGGACAGCTCGCGGACGGAGTCGAGCACCAACTGCCGCTGCGGGGTCATGCGCATCCCACGGCGGTGCAGTGTGCTGCGCAGGGCGGTGCTGCTTTCGTCCTCGCCGGTGTCGTCGCCGCCGGCGACGGCGTCCTCGCCGTCCCGCTCGTCGTGCCGAGCCGTGCTGGTTACCCGGTCGGTCACGGCATACTCCCGTGGTCGTCGTCTCCCTGGTGGTTGCCCCACGATCGTACGTCCGTCTCGCCGGACGCGGCCCGCGCGGGCCTCCACGACAAGGGGGAGGGCCCGTCGGGGGCACCTCACAAGGTCGAGGCGGCCATCCCTACTAGGCTGCGAGCATGCGCGTTCTGGCTCTGCTCGACGGCACCCACGTCGATCCGGAAAGCCCGCTGCTGCGTGCCGACGACCTCGGTGTGCAACGCGGTGACGGGGTCTTCGAGACCATCCTGGCCGTCGACGGCAAACCCAGGGAACTGCAACCCCACCTGGACCGGCTGCGACGTTCCGCGCGGCTGATGGACCTGAGACCGCCGGAGGACGCCGACTGGCACCGTGCCGTGGGGGCCGTGCTGGAGCAGTGGCCCTGGGAGTCCGAGCCCGAACTCGCGGTGAAGCTGGTCTGCACCCGCGGGGTCGACGGCGGGGACGGCACCCCCACGGCCTTCGCGACGGGGCAGTCGCTGTCGGCGGAACTGCTGCGCAAGCGTGACGAGGGCGTTTCGGCGGTCACCCTGGAACGCGGGATCGACCCGGACCTGACGGAACGCGCCCCGTGGCTGCTGCTGTCGGCGAAGACCCTCTCGTACGCGGTGAACATGGCCGCCCTGCGGGAGGCCGAGCGGCGCGGTGCCGAGGAGGTCGTGTTCACCGCCACCGACGGTTCGGTGCTGGAAGGACCGACCTCCACCGTGGTGCTGGCCGAGGGGAACACCCTGGTCACCCCGCCGCCCAGCGCGGGCATCCTCCGGGGGACCACCCAGGGGGCCCTGTTCCGCGCCGCCTCCACGGCGGGCTGGAACACCAGCGTGGAACCGGTGTCGGTGGAGCGTCTCCGCACCGCGGACGGGCTGTGGCTGGCCTCCAGCATCCGCCTGATCACCCAGGTGCACACCCTGGACGGCGAGCGCGTCACCGTCGATCCGGAGCTGCACCGCAGGGTGCGGGGGATCTACGAGGCCCAGTACTGAACCAGGACCGCTCCGTCTGCCACGGCGTCGCGGCGGGCTCAGCCCACCACGCGTTCGAGTTTCGCCGACAGCCGGGGTTGCAGCTCGTGCTCGGAGGTGGCGCGCTCCTCGACGTAGGCCAGCGATCCCTCGACGACCCCGTAGAGGCGGGTGGCCGCGGTCACGTCGTCGGCGGTGGGGGTGCGCAGCACCGCGTCGGTGGAGAACTCCCAGCTCGCCTGGTTGCGGGGCTTGCCGAAGAACATCTCCGCCACACCGGAGGCGTGCACGAGCAACACCTCGATGCTGTCGTCCTGCTGGGGCCGCCACCAGCCGAGCTCCCGGAAGGCCGGTTCCACGATGTCGCCGCCCTCGCCGTCCAGTTTCCAGGCGCGGCTCTCGTAGTAGAGGAACGGCCTGCCGTCGTGGGCGAAGGTGACCTGCTGCAGGAAACGGTACTTCTCGTCCAGGGAGGGATGGTTCGCCTCGCCCTCACCGCGCCAGACACCGACCAGCGGCAGCAGACCGAGACAGGCCGGATCCAGGTCGGGGCCCATGCGCAGGTTCGCGGTGTCGCCCACCCCGGGCAGGTCGTCGAACTGCGGGATGTTGCGCCCCCGGGTCTTCTCGGCGCGCTGCGCCTGGGCGCGCACCGCCGCGTCCCCGCTGCCGGGCTGCGGCTCACCGTGGGCGGACTCGGACTGTTCGGAGGGCTGGTTGGCAGACATCGGTGCCGAGACTACCGCGCCCTCCTGCGGGGGGCCGCGCCTGGACCCCCCGTTGTGCTCCCACGATCAGTCGCTGTGCAGGCGGTACACCACGTAGCAGGCGAACCAGAGGGTGGCGACGGCGGCGATCCCCACCAGACTGACCAGGCCGTAGTGCAGGAAGTCGATGAGTGTCACGCCCGAGAGTATAACCACCACCCGCCTCCGACGGGATGTGGCCTGAGGCATGATCTGCCGGAGCGACCACGCCCACGACCGTGTTTCGGTGCTCAGCGGCACCGGAGCCCACGCGGAGGAGACGGGAATCACATGGACTTCGACACGCTGCGCGACAGGGCCCTCGCCTACCGCGAGGAACTGCTGCGGCGCAAGAAGGAGATCGACCCCGAGTTCGACTGGTACCCCTTCGACACGCTGGCCAACGTGCTGCACCTGGACGGGCTGCTCACCGGACAGAACCGGGAGGTCTTCGGCGGGCTGGCCGGGCAGCGGATCGCCGACATCGGCGCGGCCGACGGTGATCTGGGGTTCTTCCTGGAGGACGAGCTGGGCTGCCGGGTCGACCTGGTGGACACGGCGGCCCCCAACTACAACGGACTGCGCGGGGCGAGGCTGCTGGCGGAGCGGCTGGGTTCCTCCGCCGAGATCCACGACGTGGACCTGGACAGCCAGTTCCGGCTTCCGGCCGAGCACTACGGGGCGGTGCTGTTCCTCGGCCTGCTGTACCACCTGAAGAACCCGTTCTACGTGCTGGAGACCCTGGCCGAGCGCGCCGAACTGTGCTTTCTGTCCACCCGGATAGCCCAGCTGAGCCCGGACCACGGCACCCGGCTGGCCGAGCAGCCCGTGGCCTACCTGCTGCATCCCACCGAGGCCAACAACGACCCCACGAACTACTGGATCTTCTCCGAGACGGGGCTGCGTCGGCTTTTCGACCGCACCGGCTGGGAGGTGGTGGAGTTCACCACCGTCGGTTGCCGCACCGACTCGGATCCCGCCGCCCAGGACCGGGACGAGCGGGCGTTCGCGCTGCTGCGGTCGAAACGGGGCCGGTGAGCGGGTCTCCGTCGGGACGACGGACCCTCCCCGGAGGACACGGCGGCCTCCCGACGGCGGAACCGGGCCGTCGGGAGGCCGTCCGGTGTCGGAAACCGGGCTTCAGGCCACGGAGATGTCCACCTGGTGCAGTCCCGGCCCCTGGGCCGAGACCTCGGCCTCGCCGCTGCCGTCGCGGTGCAGCGCGCGTACGGTCCAGGAGCCCTGGGCGGCGTAGAAACGGAAGTCGCCCTCGTCGGAGGAGACGACCTCGGCGGTGAACTCCCCGGAGGAGTCCAGCAACCGCACGAAGGCCCCGCCGACCGGTTGGCCGCCCGAGCGGACCTTGCCCGCCAGGACGGTCTGGTCCCCGGTGTCGGTGCCGACGGCCCCGGTCTGGTCGGGTGCTCCGCATCCGCTGCTCATGGTCATGCCTCCTGCTCACTCGGGTTCTCGATCGGCACGCCCACCAGCGAGCCGTACTCCGTCCAGGAGCCGTCGTAGTTCTTCACGTTCTGGTGGCCGAGCAGTTCGTGCAGCACGAACCAGGTGTGCGAGGAACGCTCCCCGATCCGGCAGTAGGCGATGGTGTCCCGGGACTCGTCCAGCCCGGCCTCGTTGTACACCTTGCGCAGTTCCTCGTCCGACTTGAAGGTGCCGTCCTCGTTGGCCGCCCGGCTCCACGGGACGTTGATGGCGGAGGGGATGTGCCCGCCGCGCTGGGCGGACTCCTGCGGAAGGTGGGCGGGTGCGAGCAGCTTGCCGGAGAACTCGTCGGGCGAGCGGACGTCGACGAGGTTGCGCTTCCCGATGGCGTCCACGACCTCGTCGCGGAAGGCGCGGATGGAGGTGTCCGGCTCGGCGGCGACGTAGTTGGTGCTCGGACGCTGGGGAACGTCCTTGGTCAGCTCGCGACCGTCCAGCTCCCACTTCTTGCGCCCGCCGTCGAGCAGGCGCACGTCGCGGTGTCCGTACAGCTTGAAGTACCAGTAGGCGTAGGCGGCGAACCAGTTGTTGTTGCCGCCGTAGAGGATCACCGTGTCGTCGTTCGAGATGCCCTTGGAGGAGAGCAGCTTGCCGAACTCCTCGCGGCCGACGAAGTCGCGTCGCACGTGGTCCTGCAGTTCGTTGCGCCAGTCGAGTTTGACGGCCCCCGGGATGTGTCCGTTGTCGTAGGCCGTGGTGTCCTCGTCGACCTCGGCGAACACGACCCCCTCGGTGTCCAGGTTCTGCTCGGCCCAGTCGGTACTCACCAGGACCTGTTCACGACTCATGGATGGGCTCCTTCGTTCGTATCGGCGAAGTGGAATCTCAGTGGCTCTCGGTGGGGGATCCGGCGGGTGCCACCCTGCGGACCAGCAGGTACAGCCGGCAACCGAGGCAGTAGCCGAAGGCGGCGTTGAGCAGGGCGGCCGCCAGCGCCAGCGCGTTGGTCACCACGCCGAAGGTGGTCCAGCCCGTCGCGTAGCCCGCGGTGGCCAGCAGGGTGAAGGCGAAGCCGACCCCCTGGGCGAAGCGGACCGGCCCCGGGTCCTCCCCCTGCTCCTCGGGGAGCTCGCGCAGGCGGGACCGCAGGGTCTTCCGGTACAGCTGGCCCCAGGGGTTCATCCGCAGCCCGACGAAGGCGCAGAGCGCGAACAGTGCGGTCTGCGCCGCCAGGACGCGCCAGCTTCCCGTCACCAGTCCCACGGAGAGAACACCGCTGGTGATCCAGGCCGTGAAGCGGACACCACGTGGATCTACACGGTGATCTGTCGACATGGGCTCTCCTGGCCGGTGGGCTGGATCGTCGAGTCCGTCGGGCGTCGCACGCGCCACCTCGGTCGTGAGCGCTTCTCCGGCGGTCGCCTCCCGCCGCCCGTCATCTCCTACGACACAGGCTGCTTCCGACGCGGCACAGATCCACCACGCGTCTGGAGGTCAGCAGTACGTGCACGTCACGCAGACTACCGGTCACGACCGGCGATCGGAAAGATTGTTCACCTGTTGGGACGGCCCGTCCTCCGTGGTCCGACACGGGCGGTGACCGGCCCGGGCGGCGGGCACCCGTCAGTCCACATAGGACCTGAGTGCCTCGGTGAGTCCCTCCCGGCGCGGCACCCCCCGGATCCGGAACAGCTCGTGGCCGTTCGGGTCGAGGGCGATGGTGGTGGGGGTGGTGTGCACCCCCAGCGGCGTGGACCACTCGGGGTGGCGGCTGAGGTCGAACTCCACGTGCCGCACTCCCCGCTCCCGCTCGGCCAGGGCGGACAGCAGCACGCGGGTGTGCCGGCACGGCGCGCAGAACGCCGTGGACAGCTGTACCAGCGTCACCGCCGCCCCGGACTCCGTCCCGTGCGGGCGCACGGCACCGCGCAGCGCCTCGGCCATCTCGGGGGAAAGCTGCTCGAACACCGGTCGTCGTCCCCTCTCCTCGCCGCGGAAGGTCCCCGGGGTGGTGATCCTGCCCGTCCGCACTCGGAGCAGCGCGCCGAGCGTCAGCACCGCGAGCAGCACACCGGCCAGGGTCCACCAGCCCGGCGACATCAGTTTCCCGTTCCGGACCCGTTGACGGTCACGTCGTGGGCCGTTCCCTCCACCACCAGGGCTCCCCGCTCGACGTGGATCTCGGTCGGCCGCACGTCGAAGGGCAGCATCCCCGGTTCGAGGGTGGTGGTGAACCGGCCCAGGATCGCCCGCTCGAAACGGCCCGCCAGTTCCACGGAACCGACCTCGTCGTTGTTCAGGTCCAGCCGACGCGGCTCGATCCTGATCCCGCCGTCGGCCACCACGAGCCGTCCGGTGACGGTCACCTGGTTGGTGACCCCCGCGATGCCCACGACTCCCTCCAACCGCACTCCCGCCACGGAGTCCTCGCCGCCGTCCGCGGCGGTCTCCGTCGGGGAGATGCGCAGTTTCCGGACCGGAAGCACCTCCTGGAGCGTGGACTCGTCGATCCGGGCGCGTCCGACCACCTCCGCGATGTCGATCCTGCTCGAACCGCCGCTGATCATCGCGAAGGTGTTCACCCGGGCGTGGTGCAGATCGGCCTGCACGTCCACGTCCGGCAACGGACCCGCGTCCACACCCGGCGCGTCCAGCCACACGTCCCGGAAGTCCCCGCGCGCGGCCTGGGTCAGGAACGGGAACCCGTTGATCCGCACCTCGGGGTCCCGGCCGAGTTCGAGACTGTCCCCCAGCTTCGTGGCCACCCGGTTCTCGGCGACCGCGGCGGCGCCGAAGTCGGCGGCCACCAGCAGACCGAGCACCACCAACAGCGTGATGACCAGCTTCTTCGGGAAGGCACGCTTCTTCGGGAAGGCACGTTGCACGCCGGTTCCCTTCCGTCCGGGGGTCGGGGTGGGGTTCCTCCGCGTGTCCACGGAGGAATCCGCGAGAGCACCGCTTCCGAGGATCGCACACCCTGGGCGGGAAGCCGGGGAGCTCCGGCTGATCCGTGCGGAAAACCACTGGTCGGGCCTTCACGGTGCCGGAAGAATTGCGTTCACACGCGGTTCACCGAAAGATCCGACGCCGCTGCCGGCGGTATCGTGTGATGTGCGCGGTGTTACCCGTGCCTGTCGGCGACGTGACGGGTATTCTGCCGTTCATCGGAGGCAACGGAGCCTCGCCGTCCGTGTTGCCCACACCGGTGGAAACCGGTTTACGGAGGCCTGAGATGAGCTCCGAACTGTTGTTGGTGTCCGGCGAGTCCGACTGCGAGTCCGTGCTGCCCTCCCTCGCGCTGCTTCCCCACCGGGTGCGGGTGGTGCCTCCGGACTCCTCGGCGATGGCCACGGCGGTCGGTCACGAACTCGCGCTCGTGGACGCGCGCGGCGATCTGGCCCGGGCGCGCGACCTCTGTCGGATGCTGTCCTCCGGTGCCACGGGAGTGCCCGTGCTCGCGGTGGTGAACGAGGGTGGACTGGTCGTGATCAACTCCGAGTGGGGGGTCGACGACGTGCTGCTGCCCACGGCGGGACCGGCCGAGGTGGACGCGCGGATCCGGCTGCGCACCCAGCACGGCAACGCCGTCAGCGCGGGCGGACCGATCACGGTGGGGGACCTGGTCATCGAGGAGGAGACCTACACGGCCCGGTTGAGGGGTCGTGCCCTCGAACTCACCTACAAGGAGTTCGAGCTGCTCAAACACCTGGCCACCCACGCGGGCCGGGTGTTCACCCGGGTGCAGCTGTTGCAGGAGGTCTGGGGTTACGACTTCTTCGGTGGGACGCGCACCGTCGACGTCCACATCCGGCGGCTGCGGGCCAAGCTCGGCCCCGAGCACGAGGCGATGATCGGGACCGTGCGCAGCGTGGGCTACAAGTTCGTCCGCCCCGCCCGTTCCGGCAGGGAGGGTGGCGGTTCCCGACGGGCCGACTCGGCGGCCCACGAGGCGGAACGGGCCGCGCTGTCCGGCGAGGAACGCGGCGAGGAGGACGACCCCTCCGAGCGGGACGTCGTCCGGGCCGGTGAGGAGCTGTCGGCCCGAGCCGGCGAGTGAGGCCACGAGGCCCGTTCGTGCGGCTGCCTCGGGAGCGGTGGGAGTCCTCACACGGCGAGACGTCCCCACGTGACCGTGGACGGGCGGCCCGAACGGGCGAGTGTGGGTAATCTCGGCCGGTGTGGTGCAGCTGACGTGGCGAAACGGACTGGATGACGCCGAGACCGCCGAGGTCGAGAACCTGCTGGCGGAGGCGGAGGAAACGGACGGGGTGGCCCCCGTGGGCGAGCAGGTGTTCCTGCGACTGCGTTCCCACCGGGGAGTCGCCGAACAGGTCGAGCCGGTCCGGGCGGACGTGCCGGGCTCGGAGCACTTCGTGGCCCGGCTCGACGGCGAGTTGGCGGGCTACGCCCACCTGGACACCTCCGGGGAGTCCGCGGGGCAGCCGTTGGTGGCCGAGCTGGCGGTGCGCCCCGGTTCCCGCCGGCGAGGGGTGGGCACCGAGCTGGTCCGGGCACTGGCCCAACGGGCGGAGGTTCCGCTCACGGCCGAGGCCCTGGCGGGGGACACCGGGGGGTTGCGCCTGTGGTCGCACGGGTTGCTGCCCGACGCGGTGGGGCTGGCCGAGCGGTTCGGGGCCGTGCGGGTCCGCGAGCTGTGGCGGATGGGACGTGAGCTGGCCGGGGCCGAGCTCGACGAGCCGAGGTTGCCCGAGGGGGTGAGCATCCGCTCCTTCCGGGTTGGCCGGGACGAGCCGGAGCTCGTCCGGGTCAACCACCGCGCCTTCCGGTGGCACCCCGAGCAGGGCGGTATGACCGAGGAGGACCTGCGGGAGAAGGAGCAGCTGGACTGGTTCGACCCCGCCGGGTTCCTGCTGGCGGTGGACGGGTCGGGCACGGTGCTCGGTTTCCACTGGACCAAGGTTCATCCCGACGGCACCGGTGAGGTCTACGTGGTCGGCGTGGATCCGGACACACAGGGTAGCGGGCTCGGGCGGGCGTTGACTCTCGCCGGGCTGCGGTACCTCAGGGACGTGGGGTGCCCACGGGTGATGTTGTACGTGGAGGCGGACAACGGTCCCGCCGTGGCGGTTTACCGCCGGCTCGGTTTCGAACGCTGGGACGTCGACGCCCAGTTCGGCCTGTGACCCCGTTGCGGACACACCGTGTTCGACTCTGCTGTGTGGGTGAGTGGACGCGCCGTTCGCTCGCCCACACAGCTGTGGGATTGCTTACGTAGCGTGCTGTGTTCACTTTTTGTTCACCTGAATGGTGGCTGGCGGCTACCGAATGGTCGTACCGTCCCGGGGGTGAACGGCACACGCCGTTGGCTCCCGCTCTTGGAGGAACGACGTGCACATCGGGCGGCACAGGGCCGTACTCGGGGCTCTCGCTGTGGGCGTGCTGGCACTTTCCGCGTGCGGAACGGACCGGAACGTGACCAACGCCGACCTCAACCCGGAGCTGCGTGAACTGGAGGTCGACTGCGGAACCACCTCCGTGGTCGCCGAGGGGTCCTCGGCGCAGAAGAACGCCATGGACGTCTTCGCCCGGGACTTCGGGGTCAAGTGCCCCGGAAGCCACCTCAACTACACCTCGTCCGGCTCGGGCAAGGGCGTGGCCGCCTTCACCGCCGGACAGGTCGACTTCGCCGGTTCCGACGAGCCGCTCACCGGCGACGAGGTCGAGGCGGCCCGGCAGCGCTGCGAAGGCAACCCCGCCTGGAACATCCCCATGGTCTTCGGCCCGCTGGCGGTGACCTACAACGTTCCCGGCGTCCGGGACCTCACCCTCACTCCCGAGGTCATCGCCGAGATCTACCAGGGCAGGATCACCCGGTGGAACGACCCGGCCATCGAGCGGCTCAACCCGGAGAGCTCGCTGCCCGCGCTCGACATCGTCCCCTTCTACCGCTCCGACGAGTCGGGCACCTCGGCCAACTTCCAGAAGTACCTCTCCGTGGCCACCGACGGACTGTGGGAAGGGGAGGGCAAGACCTTCCGACCCGGGCGCGGCGTCGGCCAGGGCCGTTCCGGCACCGACGGTGTGACCTCCTCGGTGGAACAGACCGAAGGCGGAATCACCTACGCCGCCTGGGCGTTTCCCAAGAACGTGGGACTGGACATCGCCGCGATCGACAGCGGCAGTGGTCCCGTCGAACTGACGGGGGAGTCCGCCGGCAGGGCCATCGAGTCCGCCCGCGTCTCCGGGCAGGGCCACGACCTCAGGCTGGACCTCGACTCCCTTTACGGCAACGACGCTCCCGGGGTGTACCCGATCGTGCTGGCCACCTACGAGATCGTGTGCTCGGACGGCTACGACGCGCCGACCGCCCGCTCCGTGAAGGCGGCCCTGCGGGTCGCCGCCCACGCGGGCGCGGAGAACCTCGAACAGGCCGGCCATGTTCCGCTGCCCCCCGAGTTCAGGAAGAAGGTTCTCGAATCCGTCGAGGCCATCCGGGAATGAGGTCCTCCCGGCACCGACCGGGCACCCCACCCGGCCCGAACGCGTGTGTGAACCAGCAGGCCGTGTCCCCCGGACGGGCCGCTGGGCGGTGTGACAGCTCGTGGGACCCACGAGGCGAACACGGACAGCGAGCCGAACAACGGAGAGGCTGCGAACGGCAGTGACCGAGTCGACGAACTCCCAGCGGGGGGCCGCCCCACCCGGCGAGAACGGCGCGGCTCCGGTGAACACCCCGGAAGGCCCCGTGCTGGAAGCCCCCCTGACCCCGCCGAACCCTCCCAACGAGAAGAAGGTCGTCCGCGTCGGGGACCGGATCTTCCGGACGATGGCCACCGCCTCGGGCGCGTTCGTGGTGGCGCTCATCGCGGCCATCGGGCTCTTCCTGCTCATCAGGGCCATCCCCGCGCTGCACGCCAACGAGGCCAACTTCCTGCTCTCCGGCCGGTGGGAGACCGGCGATCCCGAGCACCTGGCCTTCGGCATCGTGGACCTCGCCTGGATCACCGTGGCCAGCTCGGTGTTCGCGCTCGTGCTGGCGATGCCGGTGGCCGCGGGGATCGCACTGTTCCTGACCCAGTACGCCCCCCGGGTGCTGGCCCGACCGTTCGCCTACGTGGTGGACCTGCTGGCCGCGGTCCCCTCGGTGATCTACGGGCTGTGGGGGGCGCTGGTGCTGGCCCCGGTGCTCAAACCCGTCGCGGTCTGGCTCAACACCCACCTGGGCTGGATCCCGATCTTCGGGGACGGCAACGTTCCCGCCGACAGCGGCTCCAACGTGTTCACCGCCGGGATCGTGCTGGCCGTGATGATCCTGCCGATCATCACCGGCGTCGCCCGTGAGGTGTTCGCCCGCACCCCCAGCGCCCAGATCGAGGGCGCGCTGGCTCTCGGCGCCACCAAGTGGGAGGTGGTGCGCACCACGGTGTGGCCCTTCGGCCGCAGCGGGTTCGTCGGCGGGTCGATGCTCGGTCTCGGCCGGGCGCTGGGCGAGACCGTGGCCCTGACGGTCATCCTCAGCTACACCTACGAGGGCCCGCACTACAGCATCTTCGACGCCGGGGCGACCTTCGCCTCGCGCATCGCCCTCGGATCGGCGGAGTTCAACAACAACCTGACCGTCGGCGCCTACATCGCCGCCGGTCTGGTGCTGTTCGTCAGCACCTTCGCCGTCAACGCGCTGGCCCGCTGGATCGAGAGCAGCAGCGGGAGGGGGAAGGAATGAGAACGGACACCGCCGACATCGAGCGGCCCGCGCGGACCCCGGCGTTCCAGCAGCTCAGTCTGGGACGCAAGGTCAGGAACCACGCGGCGACCACGCTGTTCGCCCTGGCCTTCGTGGTGGCCGTGATCCCGCTGTTGTGGGTGCTGGTCACCCTGGTGCGGCGGGGACTGGTGCCCATGCTCAACGCCGACTGGTGGACGCACTCCTTCTACGGGCTGCTTCCGAACGACTTCGGAGGGGGCATCTACCACGCCCTCGTCGGCACCCTGGAGCAGACGCTGGTGTGCGCGCTGATCGCGGTTCCGCTCGGGGTGAGCGTGGGGATCTTCCTCATCGAGTACGGGCGCAACTCCAGGCTGGCCAAAACGACCACCTTCATGGTGGACATCCTCAGCGGTCTTCCCTCGATCGTGGCCGGTCTGTTCATCTACGCGCTGTGGATCACCACGTTCGGTTTCGATCGCAGCGGGTTCGCGGTCTCGCTGTCGCTGGTGCTGCTGATGCTGCCCGTGGTGGTCCGGGTCACCGAGACCATGCTGATGATCGTCCCGGACGAGCTGCGGGAGGCCTCCTACGCGCTCGGCGTTCCCAAGTGGAAGACGATCGTGAAAGTGGTGCTGCCCACCTCCCTGTCGGGGATCCTGACCGGGATCATCCTCGGTCTGGCCCGGGTCATGGGCGAGACCGCGCCGCTGCTGATCCTGGTCGGCTACTCCCGGGCGATCAACTTCAACCTCTTCGACGGGCCGATGGCCTCGCTGCCGCTGACCGTCTACACGGCCCGCAAGACCTCCACCGAAGCCGGTGAGTACCGCATGTGGGGAGCCGCGCTCACCCTCGTGCTGCTGATCATGCTCATCAACCTGATCGCGACGCTGTTGTCCAAGCTTTTCGCGGTGAAGACTAAGTAGGGCGGTAGCCGACCATGGCGAAACGGCTCGACATCGAGAACCTGAACCTGTACTACAACAAGTTCCACGCGGTCCAGGACGTCAGCCTGCAGGTGCACGCGCGCAGCGTCACGGCCTTCATCGGCCCCTCCGGCTGCGGCAAGTCCACGGTGCTGCGCTCGCTGAACCGGATGCACGAGGTGGTGCCCGGTTCCCGGGTGGAAGGCCGGGTGCTGTTGGACGGCGAGAACATCTACGCCCCCGGCGTGGACCCGGTGCAGGTGCGCCGCACCATCGGGATGGTCTTCCAGAAGGCCAACCCCTTCCCGACCATGTCGATCAAGGACAACGTGGTCGCCGGGCTGAAGCTGGCCGGGGAGAAGAACAAGAGGAAGCTGGACGAGATCACCGAGCGCTCGCTGCGGGGAGCCAACCTGTGGGAGGAGGTCAAGGACCGCCTCAACAAACCGGGAGGGGGACTCTCCGGCGGCCAGCAGCAGCGACTGTGCATCGCCCGGGCCATCGCCGTGCAGCCCGACGTCCTGCTCATGGACGAGCCCTGCTCCGCCCTCGACCCGATCTCCACGTTGGCGATCGAGGACCTGATCGCGGAACTGAAGAAGGACTACACGATCGTGATCGTGACCCACAACATGCAGCAGGCCGCGCGGGTCAGCGACCAGACGGCGTTCTTCAACGTCGCCGGAGTGGGCCAGCCGGGCAAACTGGTCGAGATCGGCGAGACCGGCAAGATCTTCTCCAACCCCAGCCAGAAGGCCACCGAGGACTACATCTCCGGCCGCTTCGGGTGAGCGCTCACCGGGGAGTGCGTGTCACCACCCGTCCCCGCGCCGGGTTGCACGAGGAGTACCAGGGCCGTTCGTCGGCGATGCTGGAGATCAGCATCGTCGAGCGCTTGGGGTCCAGTGCCAGCGAGCACACCCGCCGGAAGGCGGCCAGGTAGGGGTCGGTGTCGCCCTCCCGCTCCAGGAAGCGGGAGTTCGTCGAGTCCCCCACGTGCACCACCTGCTGCTCGGCCTCGTCCCGGAACGAGAACACCGTGACGTGTTCCCCCATGAGCGGGTGGGGGCCCGCGTCGAAGGGCAGCACCCGCAGGGTGACGTTGCGGCGGTAGCTCATCAGCACCAGGTGCTCCAGCTGTCTCCTCATGAGGCGGGGCCCACCCACCCGGCGGCGCAGCGCGGCCTCGTCCAGCACCGCCCACAGCTCCAGGGCTCCCTGGCCGCGCAGCCGTCGCTGGCGGATCGCGGTCACGGCGAGCCGGTCGGAGATCTCGGAGGAGGAGAGTCCGCTCCGGGAGGAGTTCAGCAGCGCGGTGTGGTACTCGGCGGTCTGCAACAGCTCGGGCAGCGGGTCGGCGCCGAACACGCTCACCGCCGAGGCCGCCGTCTCCAGCCCGAGGTAGGTGTCGAAACCGCTGCGCCGCGCCGCGCCGGGGTACTCCTGCCACCAGCCCCGCTGCTGGGAGGCCTCCGCCAGTTCCAGCAGCTCCGCGAGCTGTTCGGCAGCGGCCCCGTAGAACTCGGACATCAGGCGCACGTCCGCGGCGCGGACCGGGACCCGACCGAGTTCGATCTGGCTGATCTTGCCCTGGGAGCAGTCCAGATACGCGGCCACCTCGCGGTGCGTCCGCTGTGCCGCCTCCCGCATCCTGCGGAGCTCGGTGCCGAGGCGCCTGCGATGGACGGTCGGACTTCTGTTCACAGGCGGAAAGCCTCGCACAACCGGAACGGGGAACTCCGGCTGTCAACGCCGCCTAATAATACTGCTCACCCGGTCGGGCGACAGAAGAACGAGGACGGGAAGACCGGTGAGCACCCTCCACCGTCGCGGAGCGTCGCCGCCGTCACGGGCGGTCGCTGTTCGGCATGGTACCGGTGACCACGTAGACGATCCTGCGGGCCACCGAGACGGCGTGGTCGGCGAAACGTTCGTAGAAACGGCCCAGCAGGGTGATGTCCACCGCCGCCGAGACCCCATGGGACCACTCCGAGCCCATGACCACGGTGAACAGGTGCCGGTGCAGGTCGTCCATCTCGTCGTCGTCGACCTCGAGGTCGCGGGCCTGCTGCACGTCCTGGGTGCGCAGGATCTGGTTCAGCCGGTTGGCGAGGGTGACCGCGACCTGCCCCATCTGGGAGAAGTAGGTTTTGACATCCTCCGGCAGCACCGGCTGGGGATGCCTGCGGCGTGCCGCCTTGGCCACGTGCAGCGCCAGGTCCCCCATCCGCTCCAGGCTCTCGGCCGCGTGGATGGTGGAGATCACGGTGCGTAGATCGCCGGCCACCGGCGCCTGCAGCGCCAACAGACCGAAGGCGTGCTCCTCGCAACGAGCCCGCGCCTCGTCCACCTTCATGTCATCGTCGATGACTTGCTCGGCCAACGACAGGTCTGCTCCCAACAGCGCGGTGGTTGCCTGCTCCATCGCGTTGCCGACCATCGTCGACATCGCGGCGAGCTCGTCGGCCAGTTTGTCGAGCTGTTCCTGGTAGACCTCACGCATGGGTTCCAGCCTACTTCGTACGGGGGTCGCGCAGGGTTCCCGGCGGTTAACCGGGGGTGAACGGGGGTTGAGCAGCTATGCGAAAAATCTTCACACAGGGGCGGACGCCCCGCCGACCGCACAGCGGACCGCCCCCTGAGCTCAGTTCACCCCACCGCAGACGTCCTTGCCCGCGTTGACCGTCCACAGCCCGTCCGGAACCTCGACGTCGCCGGTGTCGGGCTGGAGGACCCGTCCGTCGAAGTCGGCGCCGAGCTCCAGACGGACACCGTCGCCGGCCGAGGCGTCCTGCATCAGCTCCGCGGCCGGCACCGAGGAGGCCAGCAGCTCGGCCTGCTGGCGGTGGCCCTCCGAGTACCGGACGACGGTCCGCTCGCCGGCGGTGTCCAGGGTGTCGGTCCCGAGCACGGAGTAGTCGAACTCCCGCAGCTTCTCGGAGACCTCCCCGGCCAGACCGGTGCGGTCGGTGGCGTTGAGCACCCGCACGTTCGTCTCCTGGGGGGAGGGGCCCGAGGTGGCCTGGCTCGGCTCGGTCTGGGCCGGGGCGGTGTGCTGCGCGTCGGCCATGGGGGAGGTCTGCGCCGGGGAACCGGCCTGCTTCGACTTCTCCCCCGAGGACGGAGCGATGGGCTTGTCCTCGATGATCGCGCGGAACAGGGAGTGCGCCGCCGACTCGCGCAGCACCTCGTTGCCCCGGGCGTTGCTCTCACCGGTGGTCGGCACGGTCACGAAGGTGACCTTCTCCGGGTCGAGCCCCTCCAGGGAGTTGCCGAGGGCGATGAGTTTGCCGCTGTCGACGTTCTCCCCGAAGGTGTTGGAGATGACCGCGTTGGCCAGGTCGTTGAGCTTGCCGGGGCTGAGCAGCACGTCCGCCGAAGTCATCTTGCGCAGCAGCGCGGACAGGAACATCTGCTGACGTTCCATCCGTCCGTAGTCCGCCGTGGCGTCACCGACCACCTTGCGCGCCCGCACGTACTGCAGGGCCTGCTGGCCGCCCAGCTCGTGCCACCCGGCCGTCTCCAGCACCGGACCGAGCTCGCGGTCGATGAGCGGCTTGTTGGTGCAGATCCGCACCCCGCCCACGGCGTCGACCATGCTCTTGAAGCCCTGGAAGTTGATACCCAGGAAGTTGGTGATCTCCAGCCCGGAGAGCTGCTGCACCTTCTTGGTGACGCACTGCGGGCCGCCCTCGGCGTAGACGGCGTTGAACTTCACGTTGTTCCGGGCCGGGACCGTGCTGTCGGTGTACTCCCCGGTGGCGGCGTCCCAGGCCGCACAGGTGTCTGCGGGAATGTCGATCTCGAGGTCCCTGGGGATGGACACCACCACCACCCGACTCCGGTCCGCCGGGATGTGGGCGATCATGGTGGTGTCCGAGCGCGCTCCGGCCACCGTCTCGGCGGTGCCCACGTCGTCGCCGCGCTCGGCGCCTTCCCGGGTGTCGGAGCCGATGAGCAGGAAGTTCAGGTCGCCCTCCTGCATCTCGGGGTTCTGGATCGAGGCGGAGTCGCGGAACAACGCGGGGACCTGCACGAAACTGGAGTCCCACCAGGTCATGCTTCCCCAGCCGATGCCGGTGCCCACGAAGACGAGCACCGCGGCGAGAGTGGCGAGCGACTTGACCGTCCTGCGCAGCCTCCTGCGGCGCTTGTGCCTGCGCCACTCCACGCGGGAGGAACTGCCCTCGCGGTCCGAGGTGAAGTCGAACGGCATGTCCTGGCCGGGCTCGGGCTCCTTGCGCTCCCCGAATAACCACGCGAAGCGTTTGCGTTTCTTGGCCTCCTCAGCGGCCAGCTCGTCGTGCACCGCCGAGAAACGCGCCAGGGTGGCGTCGATGGAGTCGATGGAGTTCGCGCGGTCCTCGTCGGACTCCGCGTCCTCCTCCGGCGGGGACTCCTCCTCGACCGCCTCGGGTCCTCCGTCCTCGGTGGACACCGCGTGCTCGGGCTCGTCCGTCTGCCGGGGGACGGCCGGAAGCGGCTCGTGGCGGGTGGGCGCCTCCTCCACGGAGGGGGCCTGCCCCTCCGCCGGTCGGTGGTTCCACGGCTGGGCCGGCTCCTCGGTGCCCCGCTTCGGTGTCGGAGGAGGGGGCGGCGGACCCGAGGGGGACACCGGAGTCCCGGTCACCTCCGTGGGCGGGCCGGACGGGCGGGAGTCGGTTTCCCGCGGATCCCGCACCGGCGGGTGCTGGATCGTGGCCTCGTCGTCCGCCGGTTCGGGGGCGGGACCGGTCGCCGGCGGGATCGCGGGCTGCTCCGGTCGCGGGGGCACGGCCGGTGGGGTGAAGCTCTCCGGAGCCGCCCCCCGCAGGGGCTGGCGGGCACCCG
>NZ_PVSR01000030.1:0-50666 GCF_003001495.1 Actinopolyspora mortivallis | reverse complement strand
ATCCCCGGGACCGCACACGGCGCCGTACCCCCGAGGCGAGACGGTTCAGGCCGGAAGGAACCAGAACAGCGTGCTCCAGGCGACCACGGCGGAAGGCAGTAACGAGTCCATCCGGTCCATGAGGCCCCCGTGCCCCGGCAGCAGGGTGCCCATGTCCTTGATGGCCAGATCACGTTTGATCAGCGACTCCATCAGGTCCCCGAGAGTCGAGCTGCACACGATCGCCACCCCGAAGAACGCTCCCACCCACCAGGGGCCTCCGAGCAGCAGCGGCACCGACAGCACTCCGGCCACCAACCCGGCCAGCAGCGAACCCGCGAATCCCTCCCAGGACTTGTTGGGACTCACCCGGGGTGCCATGGGGTGGCGCCCGAAGAACACGCCCGAGGCGTAGCCCCCCGTGTCCGAGGCGACCACACCGATCAGGAAACACAACCCCCGGAACCCACCGTCGGCAGGCAACACCAGCATCGCGGCGAAAGCGGCGAACATCGACACGTAGGCGCTGGTGAACACCGAAGCCGTGACGTCCCGGAGGTATCCGGACACCCCCAGCCGGACGCGCCAGGCCAGACATCCCAGGGTCGTGATGGCGAAAGCCACCAGTACGCCGGACAGCTCGAACGGCCACGACAACCAGATCATGGCCTGGCCCCCCAGCAGAACCGGTGGCAACGCCAGTCGGACACCCGCGCCCCGTCGAAGCGCCCCCGCCAGCTCGACGGTGGAAAGAGCGCAGGCCAGCGCCACGATGCCGATGAACGACTGGCGATAGGTCAGCAGGGCGGTAACCACGCCCGCGCCCAGCAACAAGCCGACCGCCAGCGCGGCGGGCAGGTTCCTGCCCGCTCGGGAAGGACGTGCGGCTCCGTCCGGCACATCGGTCGACATTCCGGACTCACCTTCGCGCTGGCCAGCCGTCACCACGTCTTCAGACCTCGAGCAGTTCCGATTCCTTGTTCTTGACCAACTCGTCAACCTGGGCGACGTAGCGGTGGGTGATGTTCTCCAGCTCCTTCTCCCCGCGCGTGCCCTCGTCCTCGCCGACCTCGCCGTCCTTGACGGTCCTGTCGATCTCCTCCTTGGCCTTGCGCCGCAGACTACGCAGGGTGATCCGGGCGTCCTCGCCCTTCTGCTTGACGAGCTTGACCATCTCCTTGCGGCGTTCCTCGGTCAACTGCGGAACCTGCACCCGGATGACCTTGCCGTCGTTGCTCGGGTTGACTCCCAGGTTCGAATCCCGGACCGCACGCTCCATGGCGCCGAGCTGGCTCGCATCGTACGGCTTGATGACCACCAGCCTGGCCTCGGGCACACTGATGCTCGCCAGTTGGTTCAGCGGTGTCGGCGAACCGTAGTAGTCCACGACGATGCCGGAGAACATCGCGGGATTCGCACGGCCGGTGCGGACGGTGGCCAGGTCGTCCTTGGCCACCGCCACCGCCTTCTGCATCTTCTCCTCGGCTTCGAGAAGGGTCTCGTCGATCACGGCTGCTCCTTCGGTGTGGGCCCGGCAGGCTCCGACGGATTTGTCGATACGGGTCGTACTCACTCGGCCCGGTGCGTACCGAACCAGCCCGGACAGGATCCCAAACAGACCCGCACCGGACGGCTACCCGGGGGTGCTGACCAGTGTTCCGATTTTCGCACCGCTGGCAGCACGCGCGATGTTGCCTTCCACGAGAAGGTTGAAGACCAGGATCCGCATGTGATTGTCCATGCACAGACTGAACGCGGTCGCGTCGGCCACCTTGAGCCCGCGTTCCAACACCTCGCGATGCGTGATGTTCTCGAAGAGCTCCGCCGAGGGCGTGGTCCGCGGATCCGCGGAGTACACCCCGTCGACGGCCTTCGCCATCAGCACCACCTCGGCGCCGATCTCCAGGGCACGCTGGGCCGCGGCCGTGTCGGTGGAGAAGTACGGCATTCCCGTCCCCGCGCCGAAGATCACGACCCGTCCCTTCTCCAGGTGGCGGCTGGCCCGGCGGGGAATGTAGGGTTCGGCGACCTGCCCCATGCTGATGGCGGTCATCACGCGGGTGTCGATGCCGTGTTCACGTTCGAGGAAGTCCTGCAGCGCCAGGCAGTTCATCGTGGTGCCCAGCATCGCCATGTAGTCCCCGCGGGCCCGTTCCATACCGCGCTGTTGCAGCTCGGCCCCGCGGAAGAAGTTTCCCCCTCCGATGACCACCGCGACTTCCACGCCATTGGCGACCACCTCGGCGAGCTGCCGTGCGATCGTGCCGACGACATCCGGGTCCACGCCGACACTGCCGCCGCCGAACATCTCGCCGCCGAGCTTGAGCAACACCCGCCGGTAACCACTCTCGCCCGTCTGCCCAACGGATATGCCGTCAGTCACTCGTTCCTCCTGAGAAAGCGCCCCGCCCTCCGAGAACGAAGGCGGGGCGCGGACATCGACTCTCGCGGACCGCTCCGGAAGGAACCGGAGTGCTCCGGTTCACATGTTGACTGCGGGATCCGCAGCGTGCACGGCGACGGGAGCGGATCCACAGCAGGAGCGATCAGGCCTGGCCGACCTCGAACCTGGTGAAGCGCGTGACGCTGATTCCGGCCTCCTCGAGCAGGTCCCGGACCGTCCGCTTGTTGTCCTGCACCGAGGGCTGTTCGAGCAGCACGTTGTCCTTGTAGAAACCGTTGATCCTGCCCTCGATGATCTTGGGCATGGCCTGTTCCGGCTTGCCCTCGGCGCGCGCGGTCTCCTCGGCGATCCTGCGCTCGTTGGCGACGATGTCCTCGGGGACGTCGTCCTTGGACAGGTACTGCGGCTTGAGAGCGGCGATCTGCATGGCCACGCCGCGGGCGGCCTCCTCGTCGGAGCCGGTGTACTCCACCTGAACCCCCACGGCCGGAGGCAGTCCCGCCGCCCGGCGGTGCAGGTAGGTGGCCACCTGTCCGTCGAAGACGCTGACCCGACGCAGTTCGAGTTTCTCGCCGATCTTGGCGGAGAGGTCGTGGATGGCGTTACCGACCGTGCTGTCCCCGAGGGGAGCCTGCTTGACGGTCTCCACGTCGGAGGAGTTGGTGGCCTTGGCCGCCTCCACGATCCTGTCGGCCAGCTCGACGAACTCCTCGTTCTTGGCCACGAAGTCGGTCTCGCTGTTCAGCTCGAGCAGCACCCCGTTGCCACCGGCGACCAGTCCCTCGGCCGTGGAACGCTCGGCGCGCTTGCCCACGTCCTTGGCACCCTTGATGCGGAGGTTCTCGATCGCCTTGTCGAAGTTGCCCTCGCTCTCCTCGAGCGCCTTCTTGCAGTCCATCATGCCGGAGCCGGTGATCTCGCGAAGACGCTTCACATCGGCCGCACTGTAGTTCGCCATGGTGCGTCGTCCATCCTCGTCGGAGTTCTGGGGAACGGAAGTACCGAGGGGCGCACCCGGCCCGCGCCGGGTGCGCCCGACCGGTCAAGACTGCGCGGGCTGCTCGCTCACCTCGGAGTTCGCCGTCTCCTCCGAGTCACCGGAGCTGGTCAGCAGCTCCTTCTCCCACTCGGCGAGCGGTTCCTCGGAGCTCTGGGACTCCCCGGACTCGGCACCCTCGCCACGTCCGCTCCGAGCCATCAGGCCCTCCGCGACGCCGTCGGCGACCACCCTGGTCAGCATGGAAGCGGAACGGATCGCGTCGTCGTTACCGGGGATGGGGTAGTCCACCTCGTCCGGGTCGCAGTTGGTGTCGAGGATCGCCACGACCGGGATACCCAGTTTCTTGGCCTCGCTGACCGCGATGTGCTCCTTCTTGGTGTCCACGATCCAGATGGCGCTCGGGACCTTGGACATGTCGCGGATACCCCCGAGGGTCCGCTCCAACTTCTCCTTCTCGCGGGTCAGCATCAAGATCTCCTTCTTGGTGCGACCCTCGAAACCGCCGGTCTGCTCCATCGTCTCCAGCTCCTTGAGACGCTGCAACCTGCGGTGCACGGTCTGGAAGTTGGTGAGCATCCCTCCCAGCCAGCGCTGGTTGACGAAGGGCATGCCGACCCGTTGGGCCTGCTCGGCGATGGCCTCCTGGGCCTGCTTCTTCGTCCCCACGAAAAGGACGGTTCCCCCGTGGGCGACGGTCTGCTTGACGAAGTCGTAGGCCCCGTCGATGTACGACAGCGTCTTCTGCAGGTCGATGATGTAGATGCCGTTGCGCTCGGTGAAGATGTAGCGCTTCATCTTCGGGTTCCAGCGACGGGTCTGGTGCCCGAAATGCACGCCACTGTCGAGCAGCTGCTTCATGGTGACGACGGCCATAGCCTGATTCGCACCTCACGTGTCGGGCGCGTCGGTGTCGACGCGCGGTTTCGGTTGCCGCGGAAGGGCCGGACGCCCCACCGCCCTGGTACGCGCCGGAGGCCATCGCCCGAAAACCACGGAATCCGGGACCGTTGACGGCTCCGTACGACCGTCTCACCAGCTCTCCTGAAGCCACCGGAAGGACTGCCGGCTCCACCTGGCAGCCCGTCACGCCCGGAAGTGGTCGGTAACCACCGCAGCCCCGTCGACTCGAACCGAACGAGAACTGTCGGCGAATCGGACTCCGGACGGTCTCCGCTGACCGAGTACCGTCGTGAGCAGGTCGACACGCGCGCACGCGAAGTCGACTCGCACCTGGCGAATCGCGCCGTCGAGTATACGCCACGCCCCCGACCGTCAGAAGCGCGGTGACCGTTTCCCCAACCACCCCGGTTTGTCCACCGGAAGCGAGAGACACCGTGGTTCGGGTCCGGCGCTTCTGACAGCGTCGCCCCCATGCGCCCCCTCCGTCTCCTCGCACTGGGCTCGGCGGCCACGATCACCGCTCTCGGAGTCCGCTTTCCCGGAAACGCCGTTCCCGGCGCCCCCTCTCCCACGAGCACCGCGGCACACGCCGCGCCCGTGGCGGGAAGCCTGTCACCTCCGCTGTCGAGCTCCTCCGGAATAGCAAACAATTTTCACCTTCCGGCCGGGTACTACGGCCCGGGACACCGCGGAGTCGACCTTCTCGGGCGAGCCGGACAACACGTCCACGCGGCCGCAGCCGGAGTCGTGGTCCACGCGGGAAACGTGGTGGACCGCCCCGTGGTCTCCGTCGAGCACCGGAACGGAACACGGACGACCTACGAACCGGTCCGACCGACGGTCAGCCCGGGCGAACGGGTCGCCCGGGGACAGGCCCTCGGACGTCTCGCGGGAGGACACCCGGGCTGTCCCGCGAACCCGCCGGAGGCCTGCCTGCACTGGGGACTGCGACGGGGAGACGAGTACTTCGACCCCCTGCGCGCGCTGCCCGCCCCGGAAGTACGGCTGCTGCCGTGGTGACGCCCCCGGGGGCACCCTTCTTCCGAGCTCATTTCTCAGTTGTTCACCTCGGTGAGCTTGCCACGCAACCGCAACACCGCCCTCGTGTGCAACTGGCAGACCCGGGACTCGGTCACCCCCAGCACCTTGCCGATCTCCGCGAGTGTCAGGTTCTCGAAGTAGTACAGGGTCACCACGATGCGATCCCGGTCACTGAGCCGTTCCACGGCCTCGGCCAGCTGACGCCTGCTGTCCCTGTCCACCAGCGTGTTGACCGGGTCCTCGGCCCGCTCGTCCGGAAGCGTCTCCGCCAGGGAAGCCGTCCCTCTGCCCACGCCGATGAGATCGTCGAGGGCGACGACACTGGTCATCTGGAGCTGGGCGAAGAGCTCGCGCAGCTCCTCCGTGCTCAGAGAGAGCTCGGCGGCCAGTTCCGCGTCGGTGGCGCTGCGCTGCAACTTCGCCTCCAGACGTTCCAACGCGCGTTCCACGTCCCGCGCCCTGCTCCGCACCGAACGGGGCACCCAGTCCTGGGCACGGAGGTCATCGAGTATCGCTCCCCGAATACGCTGCATCGCGTACGTCTCGAACTTGAGACCGCGTTCGGGTTCGAACTTCTCGATCGCGTCGACGAGACCGAAGACCCCGGACTGGATGAGGTCGGAGACCTCCACGTGCGCGGGCAGTCCCGTCCCCACACGTCCGGCCACGTACTTCACGAGCGGCGCGTAGTGCAGCACCAACCGGTCCCGGAGCTTCTGGTCACGGCTCTGGCCGAACGCGTGCCACAGGGCAGCGATGCCCGCCTCCACGTCCTCACCGTCACGCTCGGAAGGGGCCTCCGGGGACAGGTCGCCCTGGAGCCAGCGAGAGCCGCGGAACACCGGATCGAGCCGGGACACGCTGCCGGGATGTCCACGGTCCTCCCACCGGCGTGGACGTGACTTTCCTGCCTGACTGCGTGTTCTCGAGCCGGATCGCGCGCTCGCCGCTCGGGCTTCGCCCCCGGCTTCGTCAGGAACGGGGGTGGGTTCGCTCATGGATCGCCTTCAACCGTTCGACGGTCACGTGAGTGTAGAGCTGAGTCGTCGAAAGCGTAGCGTGACCGAGCAACTCCTGTACGCTACGCAGGTCGGCTCCACCTTCCAGAAGGTGTGTGGCGGTGGAGTGCCGCAGACCGTGGGGACCGATCCTCGGAGCGCCCCGCACGGCACCGGCTGATTCGTACACGATTCGACGGGCGGTGCGGGGGTTCAACCGCCCACCTCGTACGCCGAGAAAAAGCGCGTCGCCGGAACCGGAACGCGCCAGGGCCGGACGTCCCTGCCCCAACCAGTGTTCGAGGGCACGAGCGGCCGGGACTCCGAAGGGGACTGTCCGCTGCTTGTCCCCCTTGCCCACCACTCGCAGCACACAGCGCTCGTGGTCGACATCCCCGTGATCAAGTCCGCACAGCTCCGAGACCCGTACGCCGGTGGCGTAGAGCAACTCCAGCACCGCGTGGTCACGCAGCGCCACGGGGTCCTCCGCCCGAACTCCGTCCTCGGAGGAGTCCAACATCGACTCGGCCTGGTCCCTGCGCAACACGGAAGGAAGTCGTCGAGGCCGTTTCGGCGTGGAAAGCCGCGGACCCGGATCGACCTCCAGGAGCCCCCGAGCGTGCGCCCAGGCCGTGAACGCTCGGGCCGAGGCGGCCCTGCGCGCCAGCGTGGCCCTGCCCGCCCCTCTGTCGTGCTCGGCAGCCAACCAGGCACGCAGTGCGGCCGCGTCGAGCCCTGCGACGCCCCTGTCGTTCTCGTTCTCCTTCTCGACATGAGTGAGCAGGGACACGACATCGGAGACGTAGGCCCGCACGGTGTGCGCGGACATCCCGCGTTCCCAGCGAGCGTGTCGTTCGAACCGCTCGACCGCATCCGCGGCCTCCTCGGAAAGCCGATCACGCCTCGCTGACGCGTCCGGGCGCTCGGAACTCGTCCTGTTCATGCCAAGTGACATTGCTGCTCGGCTCCACCTGGGTCAAGTAGCACATCGCCACGATACGCGCCCGGTTCGTCACTACTCGCAGCGTGTCCATCCTTCGTCCGCGAAACGTGCGAAACCGGACATTTCGAGCGCGTTCAGGCAGGCGAGGACGGTCCTCTCCGGAAAGCCGGTCTCGAGAGCGAGCTGCTCTGTCTGCCTGGGGCGGTCCGAACGAAGTGCGTCACACACCACCCTGGAGGTCGTGTCGAGACGGTCCGTGGCACGGTGCCGCGTCTGTCGGGAGGGATCGTCTCCCTCTCCCAGCCCCACCACGGCCTCCAACACCTCGTCCGCCCCGGTGACCAGAATTCCCCGTCCCGAACGGATCAACTCATGGCAGCCGACGGAACTCGCCGAGGTGACCGGCCCGGGAACCGCCATGACGGGACACCCCAGGCTGTCCGCGGCGGCAGCCGTGTTGGCCGCCCCGCTGCGCGCCCCCGCCTCCACCACCACCGTTGCTCTCCCCAGGGCGGCGATCAGTCTGTTGCGCACCAGAAAACGATGTTTGCGTGGCAGCACCCCCGGCGGGTACTCGCTGAGAACGACTCCCCGTTCGGCGATCTCGCCCAACAACCGGGCGTGGGAGGCCGGGTAGTCCCGTTCCGGACCGCACGCGAGGACGGCGACGGTCCTTCCCCGGGCGGCCAACGCTCCCCGGTGGGCGGCTCCGTCCACTCCGTGAGCGGCCCCCGAGACCACCCCCACGCCCGCTGAGGCCACCCCGTACGCGAGTTCGGCGGCCAGACTCTCCCCGTAGCCCGTGGCCGCCCGGGTCCCCACGATCGACACGAAACGCGAGGAAAGATTCGTCTCCCCGGCGCCCCGACACCACAAGGCCAGTGGTTCTGCGAGCCCCTCCAATCCCACGCTGGTGGCCCCCGCCAACGCCTCCATGCTCCCGACCGGCCACTCGGGGTGTTCCGGGACGAGCAGTCGCACTCCCTCCCGTCGTGCCAGTTCCAGCAGTTTCCGCCCCGAGACACGGGTCCTCCTGGCCTCCACCTCCCGACCCACAGCCCGGTCGACGTCCCCCTCGTACACCGCCTCGGCCGCTTCGACCGGGCCACGTTCGGCGGTGAAACGGCTCAGCGCCGGAGCGGGAGGCTCAGCCACGGCACAGAGATAGGCCCTGGCCACGAGCGTCTGCTCGTCCGGTACGGAGCCGGCGTTCATACCACCGGCCTTTCCCGGAACTGCAGAGCCGCGGCCACATGCTCGGCCTCCGGCCGTTCCGCCCCCTCCAGGTCGCTCAACGTCCAGGCAACCCGGAGGCACCGGTCGGCTCCCCGCGCGGTCAGCGCCCCCGTGTCCAGTCCCCGGTCCACCAGAGCTGTCGTTGTTCCGGGCAATGCGAACTCCCCGCGAAGTTTCGGCCCCGGAACCTCGGAGTTCGTCCGCCAGCCGTACTCTCGCCAGCGGTGTGCGGCGGCCTCCCGCGCTCGCGAGACGCGAGCACGAACCCGGGCCGAGGTCTCCGGTTCACCGCCCGATACCAGATCACCGGTGGTCACCGGCCGCATCCGCACCCGCAGATCCGTGCGATCCAGCAACGGCCCGGACAGTTTGTTCAGATAGCGTCTCCGTGCCTGCGAGGTACAGCGACAGTCGAGCTCACGGGCGGGAGCGCAGGGGCAGGGGTTGGTGGCCAGGACGAGCTGGAACCGAGCCGGATAACGCAGCGTCCCGTCCTTCCTGGAAATACGCACCTCCCCCTCTTCCAGCGCCGTACGCAACGACTCCAGCCGCTGTGCCCCGAACTCACAGGCCTCGTCCACGAACAGGACACCCCGGTGGGCGCGACTGACCGCCCCGGGACGCGCCAGTCCGGTTCCCCCTCCGATCAGCCCGGACACCGAGACGGAATGGTGCGGTGCGACGAAGGGAGCGCTACGAACCAGTGCCCCTCCCTCGGGCAGCACCCCCGCCACGGAGTGAATGGCCGTGGTTTCCAACGCCTCTTCGGCCGAGAGCTCGGGAAGCAGTCCGCACAACCGCCGAGCGAGCATGGTCTTCCCCGTTCCGGGAGGACCGATCATCAGGAGGTGATGTCCGCCTGCCGCGGCTATCTCGAGAGCCCGACGTGCCTCCGGTTGTCCGCGCACGTCGGCGAGATCCTCCTCGGTGACGTCCTCCGCGGCCTCCCGGGGCCCGTCAGCGGGACACTGATGCAGATCCCCCTCACCACGTGCCCAGGAAACCACCTCGCCGAGGGACTCGGCCCCGAGAACCTCGATACCGGGCACCGAACGCGCCTCGGCCAGACCGGCGGCGGGAACCACGGCACGCCGCATCCCGCCCTCCGCGGCGGCCAGCAACCCGGGAAGCAGTCCGGCAACCGTGCGGACACGCCCGTCCAGGGCCAATTCACCGAAGAACACCGTTCCCTCGAGAGGGGCGTACGGAATCCACTCGGTGGCCGCCAACACGGCCACGGCCAACGCCGTGTCGAAGGAGGTTCCGGTCTTGGGCAGCGCCGCCGGAGAGAGGGCCAGCGTCACGTGGGACTGCGGCCAGGACTCCCCGCTGTTGGTGATCGCGGCGCGTACCCGGTTCTTCGACTCCTGCAACGCCGCGTCGGGAAGCCCCAGCAACTGCACGCCGGGTAGCCCACCGGAACGGACGTCCGCCTCGATCTCGACCAGCACCCCGTCCACACCGAACAGGGCGACCGCGTGAGTGGTCCGCAGCCCCATCGTCAGCACACCTCCTGCCGGTGCTCGATGCGAACCGGTTCACCGGGCGGCCACAACACGGAGACCACGTCGAAACGCACCGGACAGTTGTGCACGTCATGGGCACGCAGCCAGGCCGCGGCCGCGTCGCGAAGTCTGCGTACCTTGTACGGGCTGACAGCCTCCACCGGAGCGCCGTAGTCGATGCCCGAACGGGTCTTGACCTCGCAGATCACGACACTGTGTCCGTCCGTGCAGACGAGGTCCAGTTCTCCCTGCGGGCAGCTCCAGTTCCGCGCGAGCACCACCAACCCCCGTTGGCGCAGGTACTCGGCGGCCAGTCGTTCCCCTGCGCGCCCGAGCGCGTGCCTGCGGCCGTGGGTGTCGTCGTCGGACAGAGCCCCCACAATCGGTTTCGGCATAACGGATCCTCCCCGGTCCGATCGGATGCGACGACTTCACAGTGCCGCGAACACCGACAGAGGAACCAGAGTCGATGCACCTTTCTGGGGAGAAATTCCGGCGGTTGTGGACGGTTTCCCCGCCGCATCGAGAACGAGATGATCCCGGAAAGGGGAGGACGAAAAACCCGGGGCGGCGCACCCGCCCCGGCGGGAAAGGAGTCCAGCGACACACGAGGGCACGTCCGAAGGACGCGGGCGAGGACACACGAGCCCCGCACCGACACGTCCCGGCTCGGACCCCGCACTCGGACGACGCGGAGCGGGTTCCGGATCCGGGGCCCGGCCGACCACCCGACCCCGTGCCCACGTCGCGACCGGAGCGGAACCGGCTCAGTTGAACGGGGGGCCGCCGTCCGGCAGGCGCAGCTCAGGTTTGTCGAGCTCCTCGACGTTGACGTCCTTGAACGTGATGACCCGCACGTTCTTGACGAAACGGGTGGGGCGGTACATGTCCCAGACCCAGGCATCCGACATGGCCACTTCGAAGTAGACCTCGGTATCCGAGTTCCGCACCTGCACGTCCACCCCGTTGGCCAGGTAGAAACGCCGCTCGGTCTCCACCACGTAGGTGAACTGACCGACGATGTCGCGGTACTCCTTGTAGAGCTGCAGCTCCATCTCGGTCTCGTACTTCTCGAGATCCTCGGCGCTCATGGCTGTGCGAGTCCTTCTCTGTCACTGGTCGGCCTACGGGTGCCCAACGTCGGCATCTCCATTGTCCATCACATCCTGATCAAAAGCATCGAACGATCCACGACGAGCACGCTTCCCCCGCGGCGAACACATACCGTGCGCGTTCGCGGCCTCCAGCACGTTGGAGTAGCTCCACCTGTGGTACGCACTCGGCCCGTGCTCCCGAAGGGCACGCTGGTGAACCGACGTCGAATACCCCTTGTGACCAGCGAAATCATAAGCGGGTAACCGGGAGTGCAACGCGACCATCATCCGGTCTCTGCTGACCTTCGCCAGCACCGAGGCCGCCGCCACGCAGGCCGCGACACGGTCGCCCTTACGGACGGCCACGCTCGGCGCCGCGAGCCCCCCGGCCTCGAAACCGTCCGTGAGCACGTAGCCGGGGTGCGCTCTCAGACCGGCCACGGCCCTGCGCATCCCCTCCAGGTTCGCGGTCTGAACCCCCAGTTCGTCGACCTCCTCCGGCTCCACGGAAACGATACAGTATCCCGTGGCGAGGTTCACGATCCGCTCGAACCACCACTGTCTGGCGCGTGCCGTGAGCAGTTTGGAGTCGGTCAGTCCGTCGAAACGCCCCGTGTCCCTGCGAGGCAGGGAACACGCGGCCACCACCAACGGTCCCGCGCACGCACCACGTCCCGCCTCGTCCACCCCGACGACCGGACCCAGCCCACGACGTTCCAGAGCGTTCTGCAAGGCCCAGCTGCCGGAGTCCCGACGAACCACGGTCCGCGGCAACTCCAGATCGGCGAGCTCCGCTCCCACGCTCAGTGATACTCCCGAATGTCCGCTCGTGTTACCGACGGGGAACCGCGACGAACCGCCCACGCGGCGGGCACCACGGTCAGATACCCGAGCCCTCCGGCCCCGGAGGAGTTCGCCGCCCCCTCCGGCGCCGCCCCCAGGGCCCTCGTCTGCGGATTCTCCTCGTAAATGCTCTGCCACCTCGTCAGGGGCAGCACGACGAACTGTGCCTTCCCGATCACGTTGTCGACCGGAACCGCCCCCGCACGGCCTCCGCCGCCCTGGTACCGGGAGTCCAGGGAGTTGTTCCTGTTGTCCCCCATCACCCACAGATGGTCCTCGGGAACCGTCACCGGGCCGAACTCCTCCTGAGTCCTGGACTCGCCGGACCAGTGGATATAGGGCTCGTCCAACGGTTGGCCGTCGACAAGCACCCGGTTCTGCGGGTCACAGCACTCCACCGTCTGTCCGCCGGTGGCGATCACCCTCTTCACGAAGTCCTTCTCGCCCGGGCTGACGATGTGCAGCAACGCTCCGGCCCGCCGGAAGAACCCCACCACGGGATTGGCCGACTCCGTTCCGCCCGACTCGCCCTCCATCCAGCTGTCCGGTCCGCTGAAGACGACGACGTCACCGGGCTGCGGGTCGCTGAAGCGGTAGGTGATCTTGTCGACGAGAATCCGGTCGTTGTTGCAGCCGGGGCAGCCGTGCAGGGTGTCCATCATCGACTGGGAGGGGATGACGAACACGCGCGCCACGAACATCTGCAACAGCACGGTCAGCACCAGTGCCGTGCCCACGAGAACGAACAGCTCCCACCAGAAGGACCCCTTTTTCCGTTTTTTCCCCTTCCCGGCGGAACCCGTCCCCGTGTCAGAGGTCCGGTCACCGCGTTCGGCGGCTGTTTCCTCCCCGGAGGGGTCCTCCGCGGGCTCCTCGTCCGGTCCTGGAGAACGCATGACGTCGGCCACTCCGCCAGCCTACTGGACTCGGAACCGGGACGTTTCCGCACCCCGCCCCCACCCGTTCGATCCGGTCGAGGGCGGAACGCCGAGAAAGGGCCTCTGCGGTGCGGTTTCGCCGGAGCCGAAGGGGAACGCGTCTCCCGCCCGAGCGGTCTCGACGGGATGACGGGATTCCCGAGATCACACTCCCGGAAATCACTTCACTCAATCGAAGGAATTGGAGGGGAATTCGAGCGGGCGGATTCGACATCACCGCAGAAACCGGGAGAACCGGGACACAAAAAGTGCACGACCCCGGGGTCCCCAGGATCGTGCACCGCTTGGTCCGTCATCCGTCCGGCCTGCCGTGGCCGTCGGTGCGTCCGACCCGCCTCAGGAGTTCTTGGCGGGCTTCTTCTCCTTGACCCGAGCGGCCTTACCGACGCGATCGCGCAGGTAGTACAGCTTGGCCCGTCGAACGTCACCGCGAGAGGCGACCTCGATCTTGGAAATGTTCGGGCTGTGTACCGGGAAGGTACGCTCCACGCCGACACCGAAGGAGACCTTGCGCACGGTGAAGGTCTCCCGGATGCCGCCACCCTGCCTACGGATGACGACGCCTTGGAAGACCTGGACACGCTCGCGCGAACCCTCGATGACGCGGACGTGGACCTTCAGCGTGTCGCCGGGCCGGAAGTCTGGGATGTCGGAACGCATCGACTGGGCGTCCAGCGCGTCCAGCTTGTTCATCGGTGGTCCGTCCTCATCCGTGTCGTTGAACGTTCGATCACGACAGTGAAATCTGTTCGCGTGAACCGCGACTCCTGTCGCGGCCGATGACCCGCCCAGCGATCCGCCGAGGACCACTGCACGGATCCACCCGTGGCGACCCGGGCCTCGCCGTCCGGGCGATGCGGGTCGTCATCGAGCCGTTTTCCGTCACCTCGTCCCGCGAGGAAGACGCCTGCCGAAGCAGGAAATCCGCGGGCGCCGGCAGGCACTCCACCCGGCCGGCCGCACTGCTTCTCGGAAGAGCTTACCAGCCGCCCCCGCGCACCCGAACCAGGGCCGCCTCCTCCCCCGAAGAGAGACCCCGGGCGAGGCGGAGCGGCGACGGGGTACTACACCTCGGAGGAGGCGGAGGACTCCTCCTCCGGGAGCTGCTCGGCCTCCTGCGACCGAGCCAGCACGGCACGGTCGTGCTCGTCCAGGCACTCGGCGGACAGCCGCTCGATCAGGTCAGGTCGCCGCCGAACCGTCCGCTCGATCCCGCGATCGCGCTGCCAGCGGCTCACCGCCGCGTGATCCCCGGAAAGCAGGACCTCAGGCACGGACAAACCTCGCCAGGTCTCCGGACGCGTGTAGCACGGCCCCTCCAGCAGTCCGTCCGAGAACGAGTCCTGCTGGGCGGAGGCGGGGTTGCCCAGCACACCGGGCACCAGTCGGGCCACCGCCTCGATCATGACCAACGCGGCGACCTCACCGCCCACCAGGACGTAGTCACCGATGGAAACCTCCTCCACCGGCATACGACGAGCGGCGTCCTCGACCACCCGCTGATCGATGCCCTCGTAACGGCCGCAGGCGAAGACCAGGTGCCCCTCCCCGGACCACCGGCGCGCGGTCTCCTGGTCGAAGGGTCTTCCGGCGGGGGTCGGCACGACCAACCTCGGCCGCCCCTCGCCCTCGACGCACACGCTGTCCAGGGCCTCACCCCACACGGTGGGTTTCATCACCATTCCCGGGCCACCGCCGTACGGGCTGTCGTCCACCGAGCGGTGGACGTCGTGCGTCCAGTCCCGCAGGTCGTGCACGCTCACGGAGATCCTTCCCCGCTCGATGGCCTTGCCCAGCAACGCCTCCCGCACCGGGGCGAGATACTCGGGAAAGATCGTCACCACGTCGATCCGCATCGCGACCGCCCCTCACTGCGCTCGTCACACGAGATACACCGTCCCACTGTCCCGCCGGTCCGGGACGGACGGGATCAGAAGGGGTCGAGCAACCCTTCGGGCGGATCGATGAGCACGGTCCCCGCCGCGAGGTCCACCTCGACGACGATGTCGTGCACGAAAGGAACCAACGACTCGCGCCGCTCACCCGACACGGAGACGCGGAGCAGCTCACCGGCGGGGGTGTGCACCACTCCCGCCACGGTCCCGACCACCGTCCCGTCCGTGTGCTCGACCGACAGACCCTCCAGCTGGTGGTCGTGGAACTCGTCCGGATCCTCCGGGCGTTCCAGCTCCTCGGGGCGCACGGTCAGCAGGGCGCCCCGGAGACGTTCCGCTCCCTCACGAGTGGAGACCTCCCTGGCCCGCACCAGCAGCCGCCCGGCGTGCCACCGGGCGGCCACCAGCTCAAGCGACTCGGGAACAGCGTCTCCGGTCCTTCCTCCGACACCGAGAACAGCCCCCGCCACGAACCGGCGATCCGGACTGTCCGAACGGACGTCCACCATGAACTCGCCGCGCACTCCGTGCGGCTTCACCACACGGCCGACAACCAGTGGGGCAGCCTGCTGCTCAGCCATAACCGCCGCTCAGCGATCGGTGTCCACCACGTCGACGCGGATCCCGCGGCCGCCGACACCGGACATGACAGTGCGCAACGCGGTCGCGGTGCGACCGCCCCGCCCGATGACCTTCCCCAGGTCCTCGGGGTTAACGTGCACTTCCAGTGTGCGGCCGCGACGCGTCGTCAACGATTCGACCCGCACCTCGTCGGGATTGTCCACGATTCCCCGCACGAGGTGTTCCAACGCGTCCGCGAGGACAGTCACTCCTGGCCTTCCCCGGACTGCTCCTTGCTCTCCTCGTTGTCAGCAGCGGCCTCGGCCTTCTTGCCACCCTTCTTCTTGGGGGTGGTGGCCTCGGAGCCCGAGTCGGTGTCGGCGGCGGCCAGGGCCTCCTCGAACAGCTCCTGCTTGGACCTCTTGCCGGGCTGCTCCTTCAGGGTGCCCTCGGAACCGGGCAGTCCCTTGAACTTCTGCCAGTCCCCGGTGACCTTCATCAGGTGCTGCACTCGCTCGGTGGGCTGCGCGCCGACACTCAGCCAGTACTGCGCACGCTCGGAGTCGATCTGGATGTGACTCGGCTGCTGCTTCGGGTGGTACTGACCGATCGTCTCGATGTCCCGGCCGTTACGCCGAGTCTTCGCGTCCGCGACGACAATCCGGTAGTGCGGCTCGCGGATCTTGCCCAGCCGCATCAATTTGATCTTCACTGCCACGGGTGGTGGTGCTCCTCAAACTCTCGTTCGTGCTCCGGTGAGCGTCCCGGACGAACCATGTCAAAACACGCCGGGACAACCCCTACTTCGACCAGCCACGAAGCGGTGAGAGAGCCCGCTCGTGGCGAACAACTTCCCATTGTGCCAGACCCTCTCCGGCGAACCTCGCGAGGTGCCCTCCGAGCCCTCGGACGACACCGCCGAACGGGGGAAAACGCCCTGTTCAGGAGGGCAGCAGGCCCAACGACATGAGCAACAGCCCCAGGGCGGGGAGAAAGTTGTTCACCTGGTGCGCCACGACGCTAGCAGTCAACCTTCCCGTGATCAGCCGTGCCAGTCCTATCGGAAGGGCTATCACGAGCAGCAGCACCGTTCGGGTCGGCTCGAAGTGGCCGATGGCGAATATCGCCGTGGTGAGCAGGAACACGGTCAGCTGGTTGAACCGCAGCCGTTCCATGGCCCCCCACAGCAGTCCCCGGTACAACAGCTCCTCGCAGACCGGGGCCACCAACCACACGTGCAGGAAGATGATCACGGCCAGCGCCGGGGACAGCTCGACGTCCTCCAGCAGGCTGCCCACCGCCGAGGTGGCCTGTTCCGTACCCACCCAGCGCGTCCACAGCACGGAGGCGACGGTACTCAGCACCAAGCCGCACAGACCGATCGCCAGGCCGATACGTACGTCGGAGCGGCGCCACCGCAGTCCGAAGTCCCGTACGGGGCCGTTTCCCCGCACCAAGGTCGCTGCCACGGCGACCACACCGGCCAACACGGTCGGGGCCATCAGCACCAGCACGAACGTGGGCCCCACCCAGCCACCGTTTCCGAAGTCCCCGAACGCGGCGGCCAGTCCCACGGACACCAACACGAAAACGGCCTCGGCCAGGAAGAAGGCACCGAAACCCCAACGAGGAGCCCGGTACCCTCTTGGGTCGGCGGAAGCCCCGGTCTCTCGCTCCGGTCGTCCCCGACCCGCACCACGATCGTTCTCCGGCGACTGCGGTGCGGCCACGGACACCTCCGTACGGTCTGTTCGACTCCGTTGCACCGACGTCACTCGGGTGCCGCCGGGAAGTGCCAGACTAACGGTGGTCCCGCGAAGCGAGCACCCGATCCACCCACCCGAAGCGGTTACCCCGGTCACCTCCACGTGGCAGGCGGATCATCCCACCACGCGCCCGCGCAGCACGATCCGTTTCGGTGTGCGCAGCACTTCCAGGTTCTCGCGGGGGTCGGAGTCGTAACCCACCAGATCGGCGGCGGCACCCTCCTCCACACCGGAGAACCCCAGCCACCGCCGGGCCGACCACGTGGCGGCGGCCAGGGCCCGCTCCGAGGACATCCCCACCCCGTGCAGCGCGAGAACCTCGTCCACCAGCCTGCCGTGCGCGATACCGCCCCCGGCGTCCGTGCCGGCGTACACCGGAACCCCCGCCTCGACGGCCCTGCCGATCGTGTCCCGCGCCGAGCGGTACAGCTTGGTCATGTGCGCCGCGTAGGTGGGGTACTTGGTCGCGGCGGCGGCGAAGGAGGGGAAGTTCTCGACGTTGATCAACGTGGGAACCAGCGCCACGCCCCGCCGGGCCATCAGGTCGATCATCGCGTCGTCGAGTCCCGTGCCGTGTTCGATGCAGTCGATCCCCGCCCCGAGCAGGCCGGGCAACGCGTCCGGCCCGAACACGTGGGCGGTGACCCGCGCCCCGCGCTCGTGCGCCGCCGCCACCGCACGTTCGAGAACCTCGTCCGGCCACAGCGGAGCCAGGTCCCCCACGGAGCGGTCGATCCAGTCACCGACCAGCTTCACCCACCCGTCGCCGTACTCGGCCTGCCGCGCGACGGCCTCGGGCAGTTCCTCGGGATCGTCGAGCTGTTCCGCCAGTCCCGGGATGTAGCGCTTGGGACGGGCCAGGTGACGCCCTGCCCGGACTATCCGGGGCAGGTCCTCACGCAGTTGCAGCGGTCGGGTGTCCACGGGAGATCCACAGTCGCGCACCAGCAACGTCCCCGCGTCCCGGTCCGTCTCCGCCTGTGCCACGGCCTCGGAGAGCTCCACGGACCCCTGCGGGCCCACACCGACGTGGCAGTGGGAGTCCACCGGCCCGGGGAGGATGTACCCCCCGTCGAAGACGGTGACGGCTCCCGGCACGGGTGAGGTGCTGATCGTCCCGTCCCGCACCCACAGATCCCGCGTCCGGTCCTCGGGAAGCAACACACCGCGCAGGTGGAGAGCGGTCAAGGCCGTGTCCTACTTCTTCTTCTTGCCGAAATCGAGTTTGGAGGGGTCGAAGCCGGGAGGAAGCTGGTTCAACCCACCGGGCAGTTGCGGGGACTGGCCCTGTTGTCCCCCGGGCATACCGGGGAAGCCGGCGGGCATTCCGCCCCGCGCCGCCTTCGGTGTGGGCGCCTTGTTCTTGCCCTTCTTTCCCTTCTTGCTCTTCTTGTTCTTGCGGCTGCCGCCGCCACCGCCACCGAACTGGCCCGCCATCTGCTGCATCATCTTGCGAGCCTCGAAGAACCGGTTGACCAGGTCGTTGATGTCGCTGACGCGCACGCCCGATCCGTTGGCGATGCGCTGTCTGCGCGAGGCGTTGATGATCTTCGGATTGGCTCGCTCCTCCGGGGTCATGCCACGGATGATGGCCTGGACCCGATCGAGGTAGCTCTCGTCGAAGTTGGCGAGCTGGTCCTTCATCTGGTTGCCGCCGGGAAGCATCCCCACCAGGTTCTGCAGTGGTCCCATCCGGCGGACCGCCTGCATCTGCTCCAGGAAGTCCTCCAGGGTGAGCTCCCCCGTGCCCAGCTTTTCCGCGGCCTGCTCGGCCCGGTCGGCGTCGAAAGCCTGCTCCGCCTGCTCGATCAGGGTGAGCACATCGCCCATGCCGAGGATCCGACTGGCCATCCGGTCCGGATGGAACACGTCGAAGTCCTCGATCTTCTCCCCGTTTGAGGCGAACATGATCGGCTGGCCCGTGACCTGGCGCACGGACAGGGCTGCACCACCCCGCGCGTCGCCGTCGAGCTTGGTGAGCACCACGCCGGTGAAACCGACCCCGTCCCGGAAGGCCTCGGCGGTGCTCACCGCGTCCTGACCGATCATGGCGTCGACGACGAAGAGGGTCTCGTGCGGGTCGACGGCGTCCCGGATGTCCGAGGCCTGCCGCATCATCTCCTCGTCGACACCCAGACGCCCAGCCGTGTCCACGATCACCGTGTCGTGCTGGGCACGCTGGGCCTCGGCCACTCCCCGACGCGCCACGTCGACGGGGTCGCCGACCCCGTTGCCCGGTTCCGGGGCGAACACGGAAACACCGGCACGTTCCCCGACCACCTGGAGCTGGGTGACCGCGTTGGGACGCTGGAGGTCGCAGGCGACCAGCAGCGGGGTGTGTCCCTGTCCGGAAAGCCATTTGGCCAGTTTCCCCGCGAGCGTGGTCTTGCCCGAACCCTGCAACCCCGCCAGCAGGATCACGGTCGGCGGGTTCTTGGCCAGCGCGAGATCGCGTTTCTCCCCGCCGAGGATGCCGACGAGTTCCTCGTTGACGATCTTGATGACCTGCTGGGCCGGATTCAACGCCTGGGAGACCTCTGCTCCCTTGGCACGTTCCTTGACCCCCGAGATGAAACTGCGCACCACGGGCAGCGCCACATCGGCTTCCAGCAGCGCGACACGGATCTCGCGCGCGGTGGCGTCGATGTCCGCCTCGGACAACCGCCCCTTGCCGCGCAGGTTCTTCAGAACCGAGGTGAGCCGGTCGGAAAGAGTGTCGAACACGGGTTCACGGGCTCCCAGAGTCGTCGATGTTCCTATGCCGAGGGTAACCGTTCAGCGGACAGGCTCGCCGTCGGACGGTACGTGGGAACCGCTCCGACGCGAAATCCCGCCGGGTGCCGGAGCGGTTCCCGGCACCCGGCGGGCGGTGCTCATCCCCGGTCGGCCGTGGGGCGCTTCTCGGCCCCGGAACGACCTCCCGTGGAGCCGGTCCTGCCCCGCCGGCGGGAACTCGAACGCTCCCGCCCCGGCCTGCGGGACCATCCCCCGGAGCGGCGCGGCGTCTCGCCCTCGGCACGGCTGATCCGCAGTCCGCGCCCGGCGACCTGGGTCTTGCGCAGCTTGCGCAGCAGGTCCTCCGAGAGCTCGGCGGGCAGTTCCACCAGCGTGTGCTCGTCCCGGATGTCGATGTGTCCGATGCGCTTGCTGGACAGTCCCCCTTCGTTGGCCAGCGCGCCGACCAGGGCACTGGGGGTGATCCGGTTCCGGCGACCCACCTCGACCCGGAACATCGCCGTGTCCGCGTTCCCGGCCTGGCCGCCCCGCCGACCGGCCTTGCTCTCCGGTTCGGGCTCGGGTTGCAGCAGCAGCGGCTGCTCACCCTGTGCCATGCTCGCCAACGCGGCGGCCACCCGCGCGGCGGGAACCCCGGTCTCCTCCTCGTAGTCGCGCACCAGCTTCTCGAAGACCTCGAGGTCGCCGTTTTCCAACGTCTCCGTGATCCGCCGACGGAACCTTTCGAGACGCCGTTCGTTGACCGCCTCTATCGAGGGCAGCTCCATGCGCGCGATGGACTGTCCGGTCGCCTTCTCGATGGACCGCAGCAACTGCCGTTCCCGCGAGGTGACGAACAGGATGGCCTCACCGCTGCGGCCGGCCCGACCCGTGCGCCCGATGCGGTGGACGTAGGACTCACTGTCGTGCGGGGCGTCGTAGTTGAGCACGTGGGAAACCCGGTCCACGTCCAGCCCCCGGGCCGCCACGTCCGTGGCCACCAGGATGTCGACGCGTCCTCGGCGCAACTGCTCGATGGTGCGTTCCCGTTGGGCCTGGGCGATGTCCCCGTTGATGGCGGCGGCGTTGAACCCGCGCAGACGCAGCTGTTCGGTGAGTTCCTCGGTCAGCTGTTTGGTCCTGGCGAACACGATGGCCGCGTCGATCGGTTCGACCTCCAGCAGCCGGGAAAGCGCGTCCAGTTTGCGCACCCCGCGGACGGGCCAGTAGCGCTGCCGGATGTTCGTCCCCGTGGTGGTGGCACTGCGCACGGCGACCTCGACCGGCTCGTTCAGGTAGGACTGGCTGATGTTGCGCACGGCGTTCGGCATGGTCGCCGAGAACAGCGCGATCTGGCGCTGTTCCGGCACCGAACGCAGGATCCGCTCGACGTCCTCGATGAATCCCATGCGCAGCATCTCGTCGGCCTCGTCCAGCACGAGCTGCTTGAGCCCGGAAAGGTCGAGTGACCCCCGGTCCAGGTGGTCGATGATCCTTCCCGGGGTCCCGACCACCACGTGGGCCCCTTCGCGGAGGCCGCTCAGCTGGGGGCCGTAGCTCTGCCCCCCGTAGATGGGCAGCACCCGGAAGCCGGGGAGGCGAGCGGCGTAGCCGCGGAAGGCCTCGGCCACCTGGATGGCCAGTTCACGGGTCGGTGTGAGCACCAGCGCCTGGGGCTTCTGCCGCCTGTCGAGGTCGATCCGCGACAGGATGGGCAGGGCGAAAGCGGCCGTCTTGCCCGTGCCGGTCTGCGCCTGTCCGGTCACGTCCCGACCATTCAGCAGGGAGGGAATGGTCTCGGCCTGGATCGCGGAGGGAGTCTCGTAGCCGAGGTCGGTCAGTGTGGCGAGAACGCGGGAATCGAGTTCGAGCTCGTCGAATGTAGGCATGTAAGTCTGGGTTCTCCTCGTGTGGTCGGGGCGGCTGAAGCACTCTGAACGGACCCGCAGTGGTATCCGCGGACGGATCGCACGAATCAGGTCCACGTGACGACGGCACAGTCACCGCACCGGCGCCTATACGCATCTCGGGCCGCGCACACCCGCAACGCACACTCTGTTGCCAGTCACTCGCAGCTCGATGTATCTCAGCCGGCAGCACCGGCCCGTCCCCGGTGCGTACTGATTCAGGATAACGGGCGATCACGTCTGCCTCGGCACCCGTACGGCCGAGAAGGAGCAACCTCACCCCAACGGAATCAGGTGGATCCCCTCGGCTATGTCCGCACGGGTGACCACATGGACTCCACGCCACCCAGCAGGGGTGGTCGGAGCCAGCATCACCCGTCGGGTCCGACGGGCACGGCGTACATGGCGTACGAAAGACCGTGCCTTGATCATCCTACCACGTGCCCGCTGCCCCGCCAACGCGAGCCCCGGGGGAACGTCCACCCACACCAGCGTCGCGGTCCGTCCCGTCGCCGCGGCCAGGCCCAGCAGGGCCAGCCGTGCCAGCACACGCGTCGCGGGAACGTGGACCACCACGGGCCCCCGTACCCGGGCACAGCACAGCACCGTCCGCACGTAGTGGACCGGGTGCACGACACACCTCAACACCCGGTGGGGGAGTCCGGAACGGGCCGACAGCACGCGGTACACCCCCTCGGAGTCCAGCACCGTCACCGGCACGGAACTGGTCAGCGCACGCAGGGCGGTGCTCTTGCCCGCTCCCGGCAGCCCCGCCACGACCAACAACTCCCGCGGAGCCAGCCGAATCCCGACCCTCCTGGCCGGGGCGGCCCCCACGTCCCCTCCGCCGTCCACGGGAGTTCCGTTCCGCCCTGATCGACACCGCGTCTCCACTGCCACCCCAGCCTACGGAAACCGGCCCACGAGGGCACCGGAGAGATCGCGGGAGAGACCACCGGACGGCCCGCCCCCTCCACGGGCCGTCCGGTGTGGGCCCGGACACGTGGGCGGACCCGGCCCCCGCCCGACCCCCAGAACGGGCGGGGACTCCCCCCAACCGGCTCTGCCCAACGCGTCACACCGGCATTCTGGCCGGACTCCCGCGCCGCCCGAGACCGTGATACCCCCCGAACAACCCTGCGTAGTGCTACGCAGAACGCGGACCCCACGGTGCCCGAAACCACGCACGCCCGTCGGGTACGCGGCGGGAACACGAAAAACCGGAGAGGACGAGCCCCTGGGGCGCCCGTCCTCTCCGGTCGGTTCCCGTCGCGTCCGCTCAGACCGCCCGTTCGTCGGTCTCACCGGTGCGTACCCGTACCACCGAGTCCACCGGCGTCACCCACACCTTGCCGTCGCCGACGTTTCCGCTGCGGGCGGCGGCAACCACCGCACGAACCACCTCGTCGACCTCGGTGTCGTCGATCAGGACGTCGATCCTGGTCTTGTCCACCACGTCCACCGTGTACTCGGCACCCCGGTAGATCTCGGTGTGGCCCTGCTGTCTTCCGCAGCCACGGACCTCGGCGATGGTCATCCCCCGCACACCCAGGGAGACCAGCGCCGCACGGACCTCCTCCACGCGGGACTGTTGCACGACAGCCGTGAGCAATTTCATCGGAAACTCCCCTCCAGGGCGTCGGTCGAACCGCGCTCCTCCGTAGCGGGCCTGCGCAGAGTGCTGCCGACGTCGGCGAAGTGGTATCCGGTCTCGGCGTGCTCGGTCTCGTCGATGCCGGCGTGCTCACCACGCGAGTCGATCCGAAAACCGATGGTGCGCTGCAGCACCCAGGCCAGGAACCAGCTCAGCACCAGGGAGTAGGCCAACACCGCGACCGCGCCGACGGTCTGCCTCCACAGCTGGTCCACTCCTCCGCCGTAGAACAGACCGGCCACTCCCTCCGGGGCACTCTCCGAAGCGAAGAAGCCCACCAACAGAGTTCCGATCAGCCCCCCGACCAGGTGCACCCCGACCACGTCCAGGGAGTCGTCGTAGCGCAGCCGGTACTTGAGCTCCACGGCCAGGGCGCAGCAGGCCCCCGCGACGAGACCGATCGCCACGGCGCCCAGGGGAGTCACGGCGGAACAGGCCGGGGTGATCGCCACCAGGCCCGCCACGATGCCCGAAGCGGCTCCCAGCGTGGTCGGTCTGCCGTGCCGCAGCCGCTCCACGAGCAACCACGCCAGCATGGCCGCGCTCGCTCCCACCAGGGTGTTGAGGAACACCACGGCGGCGGTGTCTCCCGCGCTCAACGCGGATCCGGCGTTGAACCCGAACCAGCCGAACCACAGCAGTCCGGCACCGAGCACCACCAGCGGCAGGTTGTGCGGCTTGCCGGTCTCACGCGGCCATCCGGTGCGCGGACCGAGCACGAGCACCAGCGCCAGGGCCGCGGCCCCCGCGTTGATGTGTACCGCGGTACCGCCCGCGAAGTCGATCGCGGCCACCCGGTTGGCGATCCAGCCGCCCACGGCGGTGACCTCCCCGGCGGCGTTGGTCTCGTCGAAGGCGAAGACCCAGTGGGCCACCGGGAAGTAGACCAGGGTGGCCCACAGTCCGGCGAAGAGCACCCACGGACCGAAACGCGCCCGGTCGGCGACCGCCCCCGATATCAGGGCGACGGTCAGTATCGCGAACATCGCCTGGAAGGCGGCGAAGGCGAAGGTGGGAATCGTGTCGGAGAGCGCCTCTGCCCCGACCAGGCGAGACATGCCGAAGAACTCGGTCGGCGAACCGAGCAGCCCCACCCCTGCGACATCCGTTCCGAAGGCGGTGGAGTACCCGTAGAGCACCCAGAGCACCCCCACCAGCCCCAGACTGGCCAGGCTCATCATCAACATGTTGAGCACTCCGCGCGCGCGGACCATCCCCCCGTAGAACAACGCCAAGCCGGGGGTCATGAGCATGACCAGAGCCGCGCACACCAGCACCCAAGCGGTGTCACCCGAATTCACATCGCCCTCCCGTACGACCCTGCGTTCCGGACTGGGGCCGCATCCTCGGAGGGAGGTGTTTCCGGGCGGGAATGACGTTGTGTCCCGCCGATGACGTTCGTGGGCACACGGGTTACGAACGAGTTCTCCGGATGACCACGGTGTTACGTCGCGGCGAGGGCGAGCGCGGGCCACCGGTGGGCACGGACTCCGCCCGGACAGTCGGCCCCGGGCGCCACCGGGTGGCGGGGACGGCACCGGGGCGGGTGAGGTTGTCGGCCCGGAGGGACCGGACCCGACGGAAACCCCACGGACGCCGCGTCACTCCAGCAGGGCGTCCACGAAGGCCTGCGGTTCGAAGGGGGCGAGGTCGTCGGCGCCCTCCCCCAGGCCGACCAGTTTGACCGGAACGCCGAGTTCACGCTGCACCTGGAAGACGATGCCCCCCTTGGCCGTGCCGTCCAGCTTGGTGAGCACGATCCCGGTCACGTCGACGACGTCGGCGAAGACCCGCGCCTGGGCCAGCCCGTTCTGTCCCGTGGTGGCGTCCAGGACCAGCAGCACCTCGTCGACCTGGGCACGCTTCTCCACCACGCGTTTGACCTTGCCGAGTTCGTCCATCAACCCGGTTTTCGTGTGCAGCCGGCCCGCCGTGTCGACGAGGATGGCGTCCACTCCCGTGTCGGCACCGCGTTGCACGGCCTCGAAGGCCACGCTGGCCGGGTCCGCTCCCTCGTTGCCCCGCACCACCTCGGCACCGACGCGTTCTCCCCAGGTGCCGAGCTGTTCGACGGCGGCCGCCCGGAAGGTGTCGGCCGCGCCGAGCAGCACCGAACGCCCGTCGGCGACCAGCACCCTGGCGAGTTTGCCGGTGGTGGTCGTCTTTCCGGTCCCGTTGACCCCGACTACCAGCACGACGGCGGGTTTGCCTCCGTCGGAGGGATCACCGTGCGGCAGTGCCCGCACCGAACGAGGCAGTTCCGGACCGAGTGCCTCGACCAGCACCTCACGCAGCAGAGCCCTGGCCTGCTCGGGGCCACGCACCGCGCGAGCGGCCATCTCGGTGCGCAGGCGCTCGATGATCTCGGAGGAGGTGGCCGCGCCGATGTCGGCCATCAGCAGCGTGTCCTCGATCTCCTCCCAGGACTCCTCGTCCAGGTCCCCGGCACCGAGCAGTCCCAGTACGCCCTGACCGAGCATCGAGCGGGAGCGGGAGAGCCTGCCGCGCAGGCGTTCCAGCCGTCCGGCCGAGGGCTCGATCGGTTCGGTTCCGGCCCGCTCGGACTCCGGTTCCTCCTCGGGAACGGCCCGTTCCGGAGCGGACCCGGTTTCGGAACGTTCCGGGGCCGAGGTCGCCGCCCCCGCCTCGGTGCTCTCCCGCGGGATCTCGGGAGCCGGGCCGGTGGAGTCCTCCGCGGCGGTCTGCTGTTCCGGAACAGCGGGTTCCTGCCGGGGTTCCTCCCGTGTTTCCGGGGCCGTCCCGGCGTCTTCCACGGAGCTGTCGTCGCGGTCCGTGGTGGCGGCCTCGTCCTCGGAGGTGGTGGGCAGCGGAACGTCCACGATGCCGCGGCGCTCGCTGTCCCGGGGAACGGCGGCGTCGTCGCCGACGGCGGGCTGTCCCTCCGTCTCCGTGCGTTCCTCGACGGGATGCTCGGTCACGGCGGTGTCCGCGCCGCTGGAGAGACTGACACCGCCGCCCGTGCGATAACCACCGCCCTGGCCGGCTGAGGTGTCCCGCTGCTCGTCCCGGGAGAGACTGACCCGTCTGCGCCGGGCCAACAGGAAACCCGTGCCGACGAGCAACGCCAGCACCACCAGTGCGGCAACGACGATCAGGATCACATTCGTGGTGGTCACGGCCCCATCGTCGCACCCTCCGAGCGACCTTCCCGAGGCGACCCTGGTGGGGAATTCACCGAAAACCCACGTGTCGTACTTGCGTTTTCACCCGATAGTGATCTACACCACTATCATGGGAAAGTGCCGCGTCATCGGTCTGCTCTCCGGCACCTCCATGGACGCGTGGGACGTGGCTGCGGCGGAACTGACCATGCGCGCCGACGAGATCGAACTCCACCCCCTGGGGCACCTCGAACTCCCCTATCCCGAGGGGCTGCGCGAGGAACTGCGGAATCCGACCCCGGAGGAGAGCTGGAGCGCGCGGTGGTGCCGACTGGACGCCGAGACGGGGCGGGAACTGGCCCGAGCAGCCCGGATCGGGCTCGACGAACTCGCGGCGGGCCGAGCCGACCTGGTCACCTCGCTCGGACAGACCGTCCACCATCTGGTGGAACACGGCCGGACGACGGGCACCCTCCAACTGGGACAGCCCTCCTGGATCGCCGAGAGCACCGGGCTGCCGGTGGTGTCCGATCCGCGAGGGCGGGACGTGGCCGCCGGGGGCCAGGGAGCACCGCTGGCCCCGGTCTTCGACACCCTCTGGTTGCGCGGACTCCTCCGGGACCGTCCTTCGGCGGAAGCCCGCTCCGCGACCGCCGCGGCACTGAACATCGGTGGGATGGCCAACATCACCGTGCTGGGCGAGGCCGGAACGCTCGGCTACGACACCGGACCGGGAAACGCACTCATCGACGCCGCCGTCTCCCTCGGACCGACGGGACGGACCAGCGACCACGGGGGTGAGATCGCCGCGCGTGGACGGACGCGCACCGACCTGCTGGAGGAACTGTGGAAGGACGACTACTACGCCCGCCGCCCCCCGAAATCCACCGGAAGGGAACACTTCGACCACGACTACCTCCGCCGACGACTCGCCGAAGTTCCCCACGTGGACGAGGCGGACCTGGTGGCCACCGTCACACGGCTCACCGCGCTGACCGTGGCCGAGGAGTGCTCGGCGTGCTCGGCTGACTTCGTGGTGGCCTCAGGAGGGGGTGTGGCCAACCCGGTGCTGTACGGGGAACTGCGCCGGGAACTGGGCAACCGGGGCATCGAACTGTCCACGAGCGACGAGCACGGAGTTCCCCGCGCGGCCAAGGAGGCCTATCTGACCACGCTGCTGGGATTCCTCACCCTGCACGGGATCGCGGGCAACGTGCCGAGCGCCACGGGAGCGGCCGGACCGAGAGTACTGGGCAGCATCACACCGGGTCGGGCCCCTGTTCGGCTGCCTCCCCCGCACCGGACGCCGGTGCGCACCCTTCGGGTGCTCGGTTGAGCACCCCCGCCCCACCACCGACCGGGAGCCGCCATGCGAGTCGTCGACCTGGCGATCATGGGAACCTACCTGATCGCGACACCCGCGCTGGGGATCCTGCTCGCGGGCAGGCAACGCGGCACACGGGACTACTTCCTCGGCGGGCGGAACCTGCCCTGGTGGGCGGTCTGCCTCTCCGTCGTGGCCACCGAGACCTCCACGCTGACCGTGATCAGCGTGCCCACCGTGGCCTACCTGGGCTCGTTCACCTACCTACAGCTCGCGCTCGGCTACCTCGTCGGTCGCACCGTGGTCGCCCTGGTCCTGCTTCCGCGCTACTACACGGGGAACCTGGTCAGTGCCTACGCCTTCCTCGGGGAACGCTTCGGAGGTGGACTCCAGGGAACCGCCTCGGTGACGTTCCTGGTGACCAGGCTGCTCGCCGACGGGCTCCGTCTGTTCGCCACCGCGATCCCGGTGAAGGTGATGCTCGGCTCCTTCGGGCTGTCCGTGACGTACTGGCAGATCATCCTGGCCCTGGCGACGCTGACCGTCGTCTACACCTACTTCGGCGGTATCCGGGCGGTGGTGTGGGTCGACGTGGTGCAGATGAGCGTCTACGTCGGCGGCTCCGCGGTCGCCGGGCTGATCCTGCTCGGAAAGCTCCCCTCCGGCTGGTTCGACAGGGCCGTGGAAGCGGGCAAGTTCCAGCTGTTCGACGTCGGAACGGCCGTGCTCACCAACCAGTACTCCGTGGTCACCGCGCTGGTGGGGGGCGCCTTCTTCGCCATGGCCTCCCACGGGGCCGACCAGTTGATGGTGCAGCGGCTGCTCGCCTGCCGCACCCTGGCCGACAGCAGACGTGCCGTGATCGTCAGTGGTCTGGTCGTGACGGCACAGTTCGCGTTGTTCCTGTTCGTCGGGGTGATGCTGTGGGCGTTCTTCTCCGGAGCCGATCCGGAGGCGATGGGGATGGCCAGCAGCGACGAGCTTTTTCCCCGGTTCGTGGTCACCGAACTGCCCCCGGGACTGACCGGGCTGCTGCTGGCGGGCATCCTCGCGGCGGCGATGAGCACGCTCTCCTCCTCGCTGAACTCCCTGTCCACCTCCACCATCAGCGACCTCTACCAACGGCTCACCCGACGGGTCCCGGACGAGTGGACGCTGTTGCGGCTGGCCCGGACGGCCACGCTCGGGTGGGCCCTGGTGTTCGTGGGGTTCGCCTCGGTGTTCACCACCACCGACAACCCCGTCGTGGAGGTGGGTCTGGGCATCGCCTCCTACACCTACGGGGCGTTGCTGGGCGCCTTCCTGCTGGGGCTGCTCGTCCGAGGAGCTCGGCACGGTGACGCGCTCGCAGCCTTCGTGACCACCCTGCTGGGAGTGCTCTGGCTGGCCGGGGGCGTGACCTTCCCCGACGGCCAGGGCGGTCACGCTCCCCTGGCCTTTCCCTGGTACACCCCGATCGGGGTGGTGATCACTCTCCTGGTGGGCGGGCTGCTCTCCCTGCGCCACCGCGTCGGCACAGTCGGGGGGAAGACCGCTTCCGAACGCGTACCCGACCGACCCCCCGAGCGCCCCTGAACCCGCCGAGACGGCGTCACGTCGGCGCGGACGCCTCCTGACCGGGTGTGGACTCGGCCTGGTCCGTCCCCGGCTCCCGGTCCCGTGTGTTCCCCAGGCGCTGGGAGATCACCGTGGTGACACCGTCACCGCGCATGCTCACCCCGTACAGGGCGTCGGCGATCTCCATCGTCGGTTTCTGGTGGGTGATGATGATCAGCTGTGAGGTGCGACGGAGCTCGTCCAGCAACCCGATGAGCCTGCGCAGGTTGGTGTCGTCCAGAGCGGCCTCGACCTCGTCGAGCACGTAGAACGGCGAGGGGCGCGCGCGGAATATGGCCACCAGCATCGCCACGGCGGTCAACGACTTCTCCCCACCGGACAGCAGGGAGAGGCGTTTCACCTTCTTGCCGGGAGGTCTGGCCTCCACCTCCACACCGGTGCTGAGCATGTCGTCCGGATCGGTGAGCACCAGCTTGCCCGAACCTCCCGGGAACAGCACCGAGAAGACCTTCTCGAACTCCGCGGCGACGTCGTGGAAGGCCGAGGAGAACACCTCCAGGATCTTCTCGTCGACCTCCTTGACCACGTCGAGCAGGTCCTTGCGGGTGGCCTTGAGGTCCTCCAGCTGTCCCGAGAGGTACTTGTACCGCTCCTCCAGGGCCGCGTACTCCTCCAGGGCCAGAGGATTGACCTTGCCCAGCGCGGCCAGGTCCTTCTCCGCCCGTTCCGCGCGACGCTGCTGGGTGGCCCGGTCGTACGGCAGCGCCGGCGGAGGGGAGACGTCCTCGCCGCGTTCCTTCGCGGCCTCGTACTCGGCGGTCTCCGCCGGGCTCGGGGGAACGGGCACGTCCGGCCCGTACTCCTCGACCAGCTCGTCGAGCGCCACACCGTGCTCCTCGACGATCTTGGTCTCCAGTTGCTCGATCCGCAGTCGCTGTTCGGCCCGGGCGACCTCGTCCCGGTGCATGGCGTCGGTGAGCTTCTCCAGCTCGCCCGAAAGCTCACGTACCCGGTTGCGGACCGTCTCCAGCTGACGTTGGTTCTCGGAGTGGCGAGCCTGCACCTCGTCCCGGTGCGCCCCCGCCGAACTCAGGGACTCGGAGATCCGGTGCAGGGCCGTCCGGCAGTTCGAGATCACCATCTCCGCCACGTGAGCACCCGCGGCCCTGGCCCGGCGGGCCCGCTGTGCCCGCTGGCGCCGTTCCCGCTCCTGACGCGCCGAACGACGCAGTTGCTCGGCCTTGCCCTGCAACGCCCGAGCCCGCTCCTCGGCACTGCGCACCGCGAGCCGCGCGTCCATCTCCCGCTGACGCGCCTCGTCGAGTTCCGCACTGATCCGGTCGCGTTCGGTGGTGTCGGGTTCCTGTTGTTCGTGTTGCTCAGCCTCGACGACTTCCAGCCGTTCCCGCAGTTCGGCGAGTTTGTCCACCGACTCCTGACGGGAGCGCTCCACCTTCTCACGCTGGCTCCGAAGCCGCTGGACCTCGGCGTCGGCCGAGCCCGCGGTCTCCTTGAGGCCGGAGAGCCGCTCGGAGCTGCGCGCGTGCCGCACCCGGATCTCGCCCAGCTGCTCCTGGGCCAGGCGCACCTCCTCCTCACGTTCCCCGAGTTCGGAGCGGGCTCCCTCCAGGGTGGCCCGGCAACGTTCGAGCCTGCCGCGGGCCGTCTCCAGTTCGGAGTTGGCCTCCTCCACGGCCGCCTGGGTTTCGAGCAGACCTCCCCCGGCCCGTTCTCCCGCACCACCGAACGACCAGTCACTGCCGAGCAGATCCCCCTGCCTGGTGACCGCACGCACCTCGGGATGCCGCTCCACCAGAGCCTCGGCGTGTTCCAACCCGTCGACCACGGCGACCCGGTCCAGCAGGTTCAGCAACGCCGGACGCAGTTCCTCGGGGGCCTCGACCAGGTCCACGGCCCACCGGGCCTCCGGACCGGGATCCGGCCAGCCGGTGCGCTCGGAAACGGCGGTCGAGCACAGCAGCATCCCGCTGGTACCGGCCTGCTCCTCCCGCAACAGCCGCAGGGCCGAGGCCGCGTCCGCGACCCCGCGCAGCGCCACCGCCTCGGCCACCGTGCCCAGGGCCGTGGCCAGAGCGACCTCGAAACCGGGCTCGACGGACAACAACGTCGACACCGAACCGAGCAGACCGGGCACCCGTTCACCGGCCTCGAGCAGCGCCCCGGCACCGTCCCCGGGGGACAGACCGAGGGACAGCGCCTCCACCCTGGCCTGCCAGGAAGCGATGTCGCGTTCGACGGTCCGTTCCTCGGCCAGCAGCTCGTTCACCCGCTCCTGCGCCGCGTCCCTGGCGCTGACGGCGGTCTCGTAGCGCTGCTGGGCCTCCGCCTCGGAGGTCCCGTCCGGGCCGTCCTCCTCGGCGACGGCCTCCTCGTAGGCCTGCCAGGCGGTGCGCGCGCGCTGCTCGGCCTCGTCGACCGAGGCGGAAAGCCTTTCGAGTTCCTCGTCGGTGGCGGCCACCTTGCTGCGCATGGACTCCACCTGACCGGAGAGCCGGGCGGCACCCTCCCTGCGGTCGGCTATCGCACGGACGGCCTCCATGTGTTCGCGTTCGGCCCGCTGGAGGGAACTCTCCAGCCCGGAACGCAGCTCGACCACCTCGGAGAGATCCTGGCGGACGCGTTCGACCTCCTCGTTGGCGGTCTCCTCGCGCTCGGCGACCTCCTCGGCCTCGGCTTCGAGTCTCTCCGGGTCCTCACCGCCCTGGTCGGGTTCCTGTTCGGCACTGAGGTGCTTGTGTCGTTCCTCCGCGAGGCGGAGCGTGCCGTTGAGCCGTTCCTGCAGGGCGGACAGGCGGTACCAGGTGTCCTGGAGCCGGTTCAGCCTCGGGGCGTCGGCGTCGACGTGTTCCCGCAGTGTCCGTTCCTGGTCCTGGGCCTGCTGCAACTCCTTCTCGGCCTCGGCACGCTTGTTCCGGGCGGCCTGCTCGTTGGCCTCCTCCTTGGCGAGCTCGGAACGTGCCGTGACCAGGTCGTCGGCCAGCAGCCGCAGCCGCGCGTCCCGCAGCTCCGCCTGGATCGTCTGGGCCCTGCGGGCGACCTCCGCCTGCTTGCCCAACGGTTTCAACTGTTTGCGCAGCTCACCGGTCAGATCGGTGAGCCTGGTCAGGTTGGCCTGCATCGCGTCGAGCTTGCGCAGGGCCTTCTCCTTGCGCTTGCGATGCTTGAGCACCCCCGCGGCCTCCTCGATGAGCCTGCGGTGCTCCTCGGGCTTGGCCTGGAGGATGCCGGAGAGCTGCCCCTGCCCGACGATGACGTGCATCTCACGTCCGATGCCGGAGTCCGACAACAGCTCCTGCAGATCACGCAGTCTGCAGGCGTTGCCGTTGAGTTCGTACTCGCTGGCTCCGTCCCGGAACATGCGTCGGGTGATGGACACCTCGGTGTACTCGATCGGCAACGCACCGTCGGCGTTGTCGATGGTCAGGTTCACCTCCGCGCGCCCCAGCGGGGCCCTCCCCGAGGTCCCGGCGAAGATGACGTCCTCCATCTTGCCGCCCCGCAACGCCTTGGCTCCCTGCTCCCCCATGACCCAGGTCAGCGCGTCCAACACGTTGGACTTGCCCGAGCCGTTCGGCCCGACCACACAGGTGATCCCCGGTTCGAACCGCAGGGTCGTGGTCGACACGAAGGACTTGAATCCCTTCAGCGTCAGGCTCTTCAGATGCACCGGCCCTCAACGACCTTCCACGAGGCATCGACTACACACGGCTACTGAACCGTTCGGGGGAGCTTACTCGCCCGAGGGGGCGTCACCGCTCCGCAGGGGAGGGGTCGAAATCACCTCTCGACGAACCCGGTGACTCCGCGCGGCTGGGACCACTGCTCGGCGACATGCTCCACCGATCCGGGCGTATCACCCGAACGTAGGATTTCCAACAATCGTTCGCAGGACGCCCCGGGGCCTTCCGCCACCACCTCGACCCGGCCGTCACGCAGGTTGGTGGCACTGCCGGCCAGTCCCAGTTCCAGCGCCCTGGCACGGGTCCACCAACGGAAACCCACCCCCTGCACTCGGCCACGAACCCACGCCGTCAGGCGTGTGAGCTCGGTGTTCGTCGATTCGGACATGTTCACCTCCACACCTTGTCCCGTCCCGTTCCCGCTCCCACGGGGGCTCCTCCTCACCGGCGAGGACACGGGTACGAAGGAGACACGTGGCACTCCTCCGAACCGCCCAACCCCCACCCCACCGTCCGGGTGCCGGTCGCTACCGTAATGCCGAAGCGGGCGACCACGCGGAGGACTCACCGCGTCGGTTCCGCACCCGCGGAACGCGGGACCGCACGGCGGGTACCGCGCGCCGATTCGCGAACACGAGTGGGTGACCCATGGAACCTCTCCACGACGACCCGGACGCCGGCCCGAGAAGACTGGCCGTGCTCGCCGGATTCGGTCTGATCATCTCGACCGGTTTCGCCACCGTGGCGGCGATGGCGCTGAACGGCGAGTCCCGGGAGGAAACGGCTCTTCCCGACACCGTGGTCACCTCCACCCCCGGTTCCGAACGGACCCCTGCGGGACTCGCCTCCCCGGACACCACCGTCACCACCTCCCGGACCTCCGAAGGTGGTCAGCCCTCCGGATCGGCTCCGGCGACGGACGAGAGCGCCGCTCCCGGTCTCTCCCGTACCGACCACCGGGACGGCTCCGAGGACACGGGCGGAGAGGGCGGAGAAGAGGAGTCCCCGCACGAGGAGAGGCCCGACCCCGAGCCCGGTGAGACCTCCCCCACCGAGACGGAGGAACCCGAGCAGAGCAGCTCGACGACCACCCCGCCGGAAACGACCACCGATCCCCCCTCGTCCTCCGAGCCTCCCTCGTCGTCCGGCTCCAAGCCGCTTCCCTCCGACTACTCCTCGCAGAGCACCACGAGCTGACCGCCGGGCACGACCGGCTACGTCGGGTCGCCCGGGATCACCAGATCGGCCGCGTTCCTGGTGGTGGCCACCAGCTCCGCGTTGCGCTCGTCACTGCGGTACACCCACTCGGTGGCCTGCCGCCGGGACATGCCGTAGCGCATGTGCCGACCGATCAACCGGTTCACCCGCTGCCGGTCGTCGGGTTCGAGGAACCAGCACTCGTCCAGCAGGCCACGCACGTGCCCCCAGACTCCCTGGCCGAGCAACAGGTAGTTGCCCTCGGTGATCACCAGGGGAACCTCACGGGGAACGGCGATGGCCCCCGCGTAGGACTCCTCGACCTCGCGACGGAACTCGGGGGCGTAGACCACCTCGTCCTCGGCGGCCCGCAACCTGCGCAGCAGTGCCACGTATCCGGCCGCGTCGAAGGTGTCCGGAGCGCCCTTGCGGTGCTGTCTGCCCAACCTGCGCAGTTCGGCTCCCGCCAGATGGAACCCGTCCATCGGCACGAGAACGGCGCGATCCTCCAGCCGGGCGAGCAGCTGCTCGGCGATCCTGCCCTTCCCCGAGGCCGGGAGACCGGCGATGCCGAGAAGACGACGTCGCCCGTCGGCGACCAGCTCCGAGGCCCGCCGGGCCAGGTCCTCCACTCCTCCACGGTGTACGGCCGGCTCGGAGCGGCCCTGCACATCCGCACGTTCCGCTCGTTCCGCCACGGCATCCCCCGTTCCGTGCGCTCCGTCGGACCCGCCGGGGCGGTCCACGGACGACCGCCTCGTGCGGCTCAGCATAACCACTCCGGTGACCCACTCACCCGGAATCTCCGTCGGAGTCCTCTGGGAGGTCCTTCCGGTTCGGACCGCCCTCGTCCCGGAGGGCGGTCCACCGAGCTGGTCGGGGCCCCTGCCGAACGTGCGGAGTGTCCGTCCTCCTCGGACCGTGTGGTGATCGACCTCACCCGGAATCAGGTTTCCGCGCCGTGACAAACTTATTAACTTAGCTAATGAAATGTTTCCGGTGAACAGGAGGACACCGTGTGTGGCATCTGTGGCTGGGTCGACTTCCGCGGAAACCTGGAGGAACGGAGAACCGAGCTGGAGGCGATGTGCGACACCATGGCCTGTCGCGGCCCCGACGCGGCGGGCACGAGCTTCCACGGCACCGCCGCGCTGGGACACCGCAGGCTGGCCATCATCGACCTTCCGGGAGGGAACCAGCCCATGACCAGGCACACCCCTGACGGGGACGTCTGCCTGGTCTACAGTGGCGAGACCTACAACTTCACCGCACTCCGCCAGGAGCTACGCGCCCGCGGTCACCGCTTCGATACGGACAGCGACACCGAGGTCGTGTTGTGCGGCTACCTCGAATGGGGGGCCGCACTGGCCGAACGACTCAACGGAATGTACGCCTTCGCCGTCTGGGACGCCCGGAAGGACGAACTCCTCCTCGTTCGGGACAGGATGGGCATCAAACCCCTCTACTACTACCCCACCGAACACGGCGTGCTCTTCGGTTCCGAACCCAAGGCCGTTCTGGCCAACCCCGTGGCCGAACGGGTCGTCGACGCCGACGGGCTGCGCGAGATCTTCGCCATGACCAAGAAACCGGGCCACGCGGTCTGGTCGGGAATGGCGGAGGTGGAGCCCGGAACCATGCTGACCGTCAACAGGGCGGGCATCCACCGGCACACCTACTGGCGGCTCGAAGTCGCCGAGCACACCGCGGACGCGCACCGGACCAGCGCACACGTACGTGAACTGCTCGACGACATCGTCGCGCGCCAGCTGATCTCCGACGTGCCACGCTGCGTTCTGCTGTCCGGAGGGCTCGACTCCAGCGCGATCACAGCGCTGGCCGCCCGGCAGCTCGAACCGTCCGGACAGCAGGTCCGCAGTTTCGCCGTGGACTTCCTGGGACAGACCGAGAACTTCGTCGCCGACTCGCTGCGGGAAACCCCCGACGGTCCCTACGTGCACGACGTCGCCGAACACGTGAACTCCCTGCACCAGGACATCGTGCTGAACCCGCAGACCCTCGCGGACCCCGCCGTGCGCCGTGCCGCGGTCGGAGCCCGGGACATGCCGGTGGGACTCGGCGACCTGGACAACTCGCTGTACCTGCTGTTCAGGTCCATCCGGCAGCACTCCACGGTCGCCCTGTCCGGCGAGTCCGCCGACGAGATCTTCGGCGGCTACAAGTGGTTCTTCGACCAGCGGGCCCGCGAGGCGGACACCTTCCCGTGGATGGCGACACTCGACACCCAGCACGCGGCGGGCTCCACCCTGCTCGACCCCGCGTTGGCGCGGGACCTCGACCTGCCAGGCTACGTCGAGGCCGAGTACCGGAAGGCGGTGGACGAGCTGCCCCGGCTGGAGGGGGAGAGCGCCTTCGAACGCAGGATGCGCGAGATCAGCTACCTGCACCTGACCCGCTTCGTCCGCGTCCTGCTGGACCGCAAGGACCGCATGAGCATGGCCGTGGGACTGGAAGTGCGCGTACCGTTCTGCGACCACCGGCTGGTGGAGTACGTCTTCAACGCGCCGTGGGCCCTGAAGACCCACGACGGCAGGGAGAAGAGCCTGCTGCGGCGGGCCACCTCCGACATCCTGCCCCGCTCGGTGGTCGAGAGGGTCAAAAGTCCCTACCCCTCCACCCAGGACCCCGAGTACACGGCCGAGCTGCAACGCCAGGCCCGCGAGCTGCTCTCCGCCCAGGACCCGGCCGTGGAACTCCTCAACGAGAAACTGCTTCGTGACGCCACGGACTCCCCCGCCGAAGCCGTGGAGCCCACCACGCGCGACGCGTTGGAGCGTCTGTTGGACGTCTCCGTGTGGCTCCAACAGCACAGTCCGACGATCAGGGTCTGACGGGCGGCGACACGGCGCCCTCGGCGCCCCGGAGGGGCGGGAAACCACCCGACCGGGGCGCCCGCCCGTCTCACCAGTGCGGTTCGGCGGGAAGCGGCTGGCAACGCGGACAGGTGTAGGACGAACGCTTCATGAAGACGTCCCTGCGTACCGCCGTGCCGCAGCGCCGACAGGGCTCGTTCTCCCGCCCGTACACCGCCAGGGAACGACTGAAGTACCCCGAACGGCCGTTGACGTTCACGTACAGGGAGTCGAAGGAGGTGCCACCGGCGCGGAGCGCCTCGCTCATCACCTCACCCACGGCGTCCAGCAGGGCCCGGCCGCTTTCCCGCGACAACGTCGAGGTCGGCTGGGCCCAGTGCAGCCGCGCCCGCCAGAGCGCCTCGTCCGCGTAGATGTTCCCGATCCCGGAGACCAACGTCTGGTCCAGCAACGCCCGTTTGATCCCGGTTCTGCGGGAGCGCACGAGCTCGACCACGCCGTCCCGGTCGAACACCGGTTCCAGGGGGTCCGCCGCGATGTGGCCGATGGGCTCGGGCACCGGCGGCTCGGAGGCTCCGAGGAGATCGACCAGACTCAGTCCCCCGAAAGTACGTTGGTCGACGAAACGAAGTTCCGGACCGCCGTCGGCGAACTCGAACCTGACCCGCAGATGGCGCTCGTCCGTGCTCCCACGGGGCTGCACCAGCAGCTGGCCGCTCATACCGAGATGCGCGAGCACCGCCCGCCGTGCGCGGGAACCAGGCCGCCCACGGTGGTCGGCCCCCGTGCTCGGCTCGTCGGCCAGGTCGAACCACAGGTACTTCCCACGCCTGCGGACGTCCAGCACCGAGCGACCGTCCAGCTCGGCGGCGAAGTGCTCGGCTCCCTCCGGGTGCCGGCGCACGGCACGCGGATGCAGCACCTCGACACGGGACAGAGTGCGGCCGCACACATGGGCGGTGAGACCGCTACGGATTACCTCGACCTCGGGTAGTTCGGGCACCGAACCATCTTCGGACACGTCCCACGATCGCAGGAACCGGGGGTCCGGCGGAGCGGGTCAGTCCCCGGAGGCCTCGTCCCCGTTCTCCCCGGCGGTGCCGTTGAGGCGTGTCGAGAGCTCCTGCCAGGCCGTCCGCGCGGCCTTCTGCTCCGCGTCCTTCTTGGTAGTGCCGTCCCCCCGGCCGAGAGTCTCCTCGTTGACGACCGCGTAGGCGCTGAACTCCTTGCGGTGGTCGGGTCCCTGCTCCTCGACCCGGTACTCCGGAACTCCGAGCCCGGCGGAGGCGGTGAGCTCCTGGAGGCTGGTCTTCCAGTCGAGTCCCGCGCCGAGCGTCGGGGCCTCGGTGAGCAGGGAGTCGAACAGTCGGTGGATCACCGCACGCGAGGTCTCCAGGCCGTGCTGCAGGTAGACGGCACCCAGTACGGCCTCCAGCGAGTCCGCCAGGATGCTGGCCTTGTCCCGTCCACCGGTCAGCTCCTCGCCGCGGCCGAGCAGCAGGTACTGCCCGAGTCCGCCCTCCCCCAGCTCACGAGCGACGCCCGCCAGGGCGTGCATGTTGACCACACTCGCCCGGAGCTTGGCGAGCTGCCCCTCCGGAAGGTCCGGGTGGTCCCGGTAGAGCCGGTCGGTCACGACCAACCCGAGCACGGCGTCACCGAGGAACTCCAGACGCTCGTTCGGCTCCAGCCCGCCGTTCTCGTAGGCGTAGGAACGATGGGTCAGGGCCAGCGTGAGCATCTCGGCGTCGAAGTCGACGCCGAGAGCCTCCACCAGCGAGGACCGGTCCGGCTTGCGGTCCCGGAACTGCTCTTTCTCCCCCACGGCGACGCCTATCAGGCAGGGGTGGAGAGCTGGCGACCGCCGTACTGGCCGCAGGAGGGGCAGACCACGTGCGGCGGCTTCTTCTCACGGCAGGCCCGGTTCGGGCAGTTCACCAGTGTCGGCGCGGTCGCCTTCCACTGCGAACGACGGTTGCGGGTGTTCGACCGGGAAACCTTGTGCTTGGGGACAGCCACGTCTAATTCTCCTCCTCGAGCCCTCCGAACCGCTCGCGCAGAGCGGCCCAACGAGGGTCCATCGTCTCATGACGGTGCTCCGGGCCGAGGTCGACCCACTTGGCACCGCATCCGGAACACAGTCCCGGACACTCCGGGGAGCACAACGGGGCGGCGGGCAACGAGGGCAGCACCGTGTCCCGAACCAACGGTTCGAGATCGACCAGGTCCTCGACGACACGGCTGACCTCGTCCTCGTCGGTGCTGGTGTCGGTGGCGCTGTCCGGGTAGGCGAACAGCTCCTGCACCTCGACCTCGACCTCCTCGGAGACGGGGTCGAGGCACCGCGCGCACTCCCCGCTGGCGTTCGCCCTGACGGTACCGGATACCAGCACACCCTCGACCACTGCCTCCAGCAGCAGGTCGAGTTCGAGTGTTTCACCCTCGGACACCCGGATCATATCGAGACCGAAACCGGCGGGAGCCGGAGGGCTGAGGGTGTAGTTGCGACTGCTGCCCGGACTGCGACCGAACTCGCGGGTGTCGATCACCCAGGGGCTTCCCCTGGAAGGCTGCGCGACTTCTTGATTCTGAGACATCTGTGGTTTCGGCTCGGCATCTCACATGGACGGGCCCTGCCCGGCGGGACGGCACCGGCCGACCAGCCGAACACGGCGACAACACACGGTAACGTGCCCGCGCTCCGCACCTCGCCACGTGCCGGGAACCGCGACGTGCGGGAACTCGGCGGGACACCCCACCAGGGTACGCGACGAAACGGCCGGGACGAAGCCGACGGCGGGGAGTTCCGGAGACGCTCAGTGCTCCGCGACCCCCGCCCCGTTCGGGTCGTTCTCCGTGCCGGGCTGCCACTCCTCGTAGTCGAACGGGGCGCTCAACGGACGACGCAGCTGCTGCCTGCCCTTGCCGACGGTGCGCAGTGTCCTCCCCAGCAGCTCCTCGAGGTCCGCCAGGCGGGAGTCGATATAGGCGTCGCAGTCGCCCTTCAGACGCTCGACCTCCTCCTTGGCCTCGTCCACCAGACGCTTGGCCTCACGCTGGGACTGCTGAACCACCTCGGTTTCGGAGACCAACCGGGCCTGCTCCGAGCGTCCCTCGTGAATCGACTGGTCGTAGGCGGCCCGGCCTGCCTGGACCATCCGGTCGGACTCGGCCTGCGCCCGGGCGACGTACTCCTCGTACTCCCGGCGCGCGTTGTTGATCGTCTGCTCCGCCTCCGCACGGGCCTGCGCGATGATCTCGTCGGCCCGCTCCCGAGCGTCGGCGAGCATCTTCTCCGCCTCGGCACGGGCCTCGGAGGAGGTCCTCTCCGCCTCCGAACGCGCCTCGCTCAGGCTCTGGTCCGCCTCCGTCCTGGCCTTGTTGACCAGCTCGTCCCGGTGGTCGAGCACGTCCTGAGCATCATCGAGCTCGGAGGGGTACGCGTCCCGCACCTCGTCGAGCAGCTCCAGCACGTCGCCACGCGGCACGACACATCCGGAGGTCATCGGAACACTGCGCGCTTCCTCAACGATCGTGACGAGCTCGTCGAGCGCCTCGAACACCCGGTACACGTCGACTCCCTGCAGTTGTGTTCACCCGAAGGGTATTACCCGGTCCGCTCAGCTTCTCAGAGCACACGGCACCGGTCGTCGATCACCCCGGTTCCGGGCGTTTCGAACCGATCACCGCGGCCCGGCCTTCCTTCCCCAGTCTGCCCGTGGACACGCGAGGTGCGCCGCATATGGCCCGCCGCGTGTCCCGGCGGCGGGCACCACCCTGGCGACCTTCCCACCACCGGTTCCGGGGCGCGCACCCACATCCCCGAGACTGTGCGGGACACGGGAATCCGTTTACCGGGGAGAGTCCGTTGCCCACCGTGCTGTTCCAGCTGTTGCGCCGCCTGGTCAACCTCCACACGTGGAGCGCACCGGCGCTGGTGATCACTTTCGTGTTCCTCACCAGCTGGCCGCTCATGGCGCTGTTCGAACCTCCCGACAGCGCGCTCGTGCATCCCGCCAACTACTGGTGGTGGTTCCTGGTGACCGCCTCGACGGTGGGCTACGGGGACTTCTACCCGGTGACCACCGGCGGCCACGTGGTGGGGGTCTACGTGATCGTCGGAGGGATCGCGACACTGACCACGCTGTTCACCCATCTGGCCACCACCCTGGAAGAAGCGAAGGGCAGAAGAATGAGCGGGGCCGCCACCCTGAACCTCTCCGGGCACATCGTGGTACTCGGCTACCACCCGGACCGCAGTGAGCGCATCGTCGACGAACTGCTCGCCGACGGACGCCATCCCGTCGTGCTGTGTGCCCGGGCCGAGGTGGAACGACACCCGATGCCCGACCGGGAAGTCGAGTTCGTCCGCGGCGACACCAGCAACGCGGACGTGCTGCGCCGCGCCGGGCTGCACCGGGCCCGTTCCGTGCTCGTCGACGCCCACGACGACAACGAGGCCCTCACCATCGCCGTGGCCGTCAACCACCTCAATCCGGACCTGGCCCCGGTGGTGGCCCTGCGTGACATGAGCAGAGCCGAACACCTGCGCTACGTCAACAGCGACATCCGGTGCGTGCAGTGGCACACCCCCCACATGAGCACCGAGGAACTGCTGGACCCGGGGATCACCCAGGTCTACGCCGAACTGGTCACCCACGGGGGCGGCAACACCTACTCGTGTCAGCTGCCGGAGGCGGTGGACCAGGCCAGTTACGGAGCATGTCAGACCGCCCTGGGCAGACGGCACAGCGCCACCCTGCTCGCCGTACGTACGCGGCGGGAACTGCTGATAAGCCCGGACTGGGAGACCCGGATCCCCGCGGGCAGCACGCTGTACTACGTCTGCGGCCAACGGGTCACCCCCGAACAGCTCGTCCGGGCGGTCCGCGAGGTCCAGGGGCGCTGACACCGGCCCCGGGCAGCGGCTCGGGACCGGTGCGGCCACCTCAGGAGTGGATGTCGGTGAGTCGGAAACTCTCGTAGTGGTCAGCGGTGTAGAAGTACTCGCCCGCCTCTCCGACCACGAAACGGCGCGCACCGCGGTGGTCGAGTCCCGGTGTCTCCACCGTGTACTCGCGGTAGTAGCCGTCCGGGCAGTCCGGCAGGATGCCCTCCCAGTTGTGGAAGGTCCCTCCGTCCTCGGGGTACGGGTAGGGACCGCCCTGCCGTATCAGGCGCACGGTGTCGGTGGCCTCCGGCGGCAGGTCGGACAGGGCCACCCTGTCGAACCCGGAGGTGTCCCCGCACGCGGCGGCGAGGGGACGTGCGGCGGTGGGCAGTGCCTCGGCGGAGACCGCCCCGACGGGCAGCACCAGCCCGAGAACGGTGAACAGCGCCGCCAGCAGCATTCTCGTGGTACGCACGGTGTTCTCACGCATGTCCCGGACGGTAGGTCCACCACGTGACCACGGGGTGGATTTCCCGTGAAACCGGAATGGCGCGGAACGGTCCGATCACGACACCCCGAGAAGAGTTCCCCCGGTCAGGTGAGGCCACCGGAAACTCCGGACACCGTCCGGAGCGCCTCACTCGGCCAACTCGGCCAGCCGGTCCCGCAGACGCTGTTCGATCCTGGGCGGAAGCAGGTTGGACACGTCGCCGCCGTAGGTGGCCACCTCCTTGACCAGGGAACTGGCCAGGAAGCTGTACAGCGGGTTCGTGGACATGAACAGGGTCTCCACACCGGAGAGCCGCTGGTTCATCTGGGCCATCTGCAGCTCGTAGTCGAAGTCGCTGACGGCGCGCAGGCCCTTCACGATGGCTCCGATGCCGTTGGCCCTGCAGTAGTCCACCAACAGGCCGTGCCAGGAGTCCACGACCACGTTCGGCCAGGGTTTGCTGACCTCACGCAGCATTTCCATGCGCTCATCGACGTCGAACAGGCTCTTCTTGCTCTTGTTCACGAGAACGGCGACGGTGACCTCGTCGAACAAGCCGGCCGCTCGCTCGATGATGTCCAAATGGCCATTGGTGACCGGATCGTAAGAGCCTGGACAAACGGCACGCCTCATGAGCGGCAACCTAACAGCACCCACCGGCCGGGCTCAGGCCGAGGTGGCATGATTCACCGGAAGCACGCTCCCCCCACGGCGGGCACCCGGGGCCCGGGGTCAGTGCGCCACCACGTGTTCGGCCCAGTACACCGCCGCGTCCCCGTAGCGCTTGGTGCGCAACGGTTCCAGGCCCTCCGGCCACCGGGGCTCGGGGGTGTTCCAGAACCGTTCCACGATGACCAGCGCGTCCGTCTCCAGCCAGCCGTTGTCCACCAGAGCCGTCCAGCACTCGTCCAGCTCGTCCGAGGGCATCGCGAAGGGCGGATCCGCGAACACCAGGTCGTAGGGCTGGTGGGGTTTTCCGGACAGCATCGAACGAACCGCGACCTGTTCCACCGTCCAGGCCCCGAAGCCGAGAGCGGCGGCGTTGCGACGGAGCACGGCCGCCGCGCGCCGGTCGGACTCGACGAACGTGGCGTGTCCGGCCCCCCGGGACAGGGCCTCGAAGCCGAAACCACCGGATCCGGAGAACAGGTCCAGTACCCGCACACCGGACAGGTCCGTCATCGACTCCAACGCGCTGAACAGGGCCTCGCGGACCCGTTCGGTCACCGGCCTGGTTCCCCGCTGGGGGACCTCGATGCGTCGCCCCCCGGCACTGCCCGCCACGATTCTGGTCACGGTTCCATCCTCGCCCATGGGGAGCCCGTCCGGGAACGGAGGGGCTCACCGGAAGGGCCGACGAGCTCGGAGGAAGCCGGGCTGCCGGGCACTCGCCCGACAACCACGACTCCCCGCCGTACCCTCGCTCAGCCGATCTCGATGATCAGGTCCCCGCCCTCGACCTGCTGCACGGGGCCGATGGCCACCCGCTTGACCGTGCCGCCGCGCTGGGCGGTGATGGCGGCCTCCATCTTCATCGCCTCGATGGAGGCGACCGTCTGGCCGCTGTCGACCTCCTGCCCCTCGGTGACCGACAGCGTGACCACACCGGAGAACGGAGCGGCCACGTGGGCGGGGTTCGTCTTCTCCGCCTTCTCCGCCACGGGCAGTTCGGAGGCCACCGAGCGGTCACGCACCTGGATCGGGCGCATCTGACCGTTCAACACGGTCATCACGGTGCGCACACCACGCTCGTCGGCCTCGCTGATCGCCTCGACACCGATCAGCAGGCGCACCCCCTGTTCCAGGTCGACGGCGTACTCCTCGCCCGGGCGCAGGCCGTAGAAGAAGTCCTTGCTGCTCAGCAGCGAGGTGTCGCCGTAGGCGTGCCGGTGTTCGGTGAACTCCCTGGTCGGTTTGGGGAACAGCAGTCGGTTCAACGTCTCCCGCCGCTGGGTGGCCAGCCCCTTGCGGTCCTCCTCGGAGAGTTCGACGAGCTGCCTGCCCTGAGGGCGTCCCTGCAGGGCACGACTGCGGAAGGGCTCCGGCCATCCCGCGGGTGGGTCGCCGAGCTCGCCCTGCAGGAACCCGATGACCGAGTCCGGGATGTCGAACCTGTGTGGTTCGGCCTCGAACTCGGCCGGGTCCACTCCGGCACCGACCAGGTGCAGCGCCAGATCTCCGACCACCTTGGAGGAGGGGGTCACCTTGACCAGCCTGCCGAGCATCCGGTCGGCGGCGGCGTACATCGCCTCGATCTCCTCGAACTTGTCGCCGAGTCCGAGCGCCACGGCCTGGGTCCGCAGATTGGACAGCTGGCCTCCCGGGATCTCGTGTCGGTACACCCGGCCGGTGGGAGCGGCCAGTCCCGCCTCGAAGGGTCGGTAGACCTTGCGCACCGCCTCCCAGTAGGGCTCCAGGTCGCAGACGGCGTCCAGGTCGAGCCCGGTGGCGCGCTCGGTGTGGTCGGTGGCGGCCACGATCGAGGACAACGCCGGTTGCGAGGTGGTCCCCGCCAGGGAGGCGGAGGCGCCGTCCACGGCGTCCACCCCCGCGGCGATCGCGGCGTGGTAGGTGGCCAGCTGCCCACCCGGTGTGTCGTGGGTGTGCAGATGCACGGGCAGGTCGAACTCCCGGCGCAGCGCGGAGACGAGTCGTTCCGCGGCGGGGGGACGCAGCAGCCCGGCCATGTCCTTGATCGCCAGTACGTGTGCCCCGGCCTCGACGATCCGTTCGGCCAGCCGGAGGTAGTAGTCCAGGGTGTACACGCTCTCCTCGGGATCGGAGAGGTCCCCCGTGTAGCAGAGGGCGACCTCGGCGACCGACTTCCCGGTCTTGCGTACCGCCTCGATCGCGGGGCGCATCTGCTCGACGTCGTTGAGGGCGTCGAAGATACGGAAGATGTCGATGCCGGTGTCGGTGGCCTCCTGCACGAAATGGTCGGTCACCTCGGCCGGGTAGGGGGTGTAGCCGACCGTGTTGCGACCGCGCAGCAGCATCTGCAGGCAGATGTTGGGCACGGCGGCGCGCAGCGCGGCCAGCCGTTCCCAGGGGTCCTCGGCCAGGAAACGCAGGGCCACGTCGTAGGTGGCACCGCCCCAGCACTCCAGGGAGAGCAGTTCCGGGGTGTTCCGCGCCACGTAGGGGGCGACCGTGGTGAGGTCCTTGGTCCGCACCCTGGTGGCCAGCAGGGACTGGTGCGCGTCCCGGAAGGTGGTCTCGGTGACCCCGACCGCCTCCCTCTCCCGCAGCCAGCGGGCGAAGCCCTCCGGGCCGAGTTGGTCAAGTCGTTCCTTGGAACCGGCGGGTGGTGGGGTGTCCAGGTCGGCACGCGGCAGCTTCTCCCGGGGTTCCGGGGTGCCGGGACGTTCCCCGTAGGGTCGGTTGACCGTGACGTCGGCGAGATAGCTCAGCAGCCTGGTTCCGCGGTCGGCCGAGTGCCGCGCGGTCAGCAGCTGCGGACGCTCGTCGATGAACGAGGTGGTGATCCTTCCCGCGCCGAAGTCGGGATCGTCCAGCACGGCCTGCAGGAAGGGGATGTTGGTGGCCACTCCCCGGATACGGAACTCGGCTACGGCACGCCGTGCCCGGGCCACCGCCGTTCCGAAGTCCCGTCCGCGACAGGTGAGTTTGACCAGCATCGAGTCGAAGTGAGCGCTGACGCTGGTTCCCGCGAAGGACGTCCCCCCGTCCAGACGCACTCCGGCACCGCCGGGAGAGCGGTAAGCGCTGATCATGCCGGTGTCGGGGCGGAAACCGTTGGCCGGGTCCTCCGTGGTGATCCGGCACTGCAGCGCGGCGCCGCGCAGACCGATGTTGGACTGGGACATGCCCAGGTCCTCGAGGGTCTGCCCCGCCGCGACGCGCAGCTGCGCCTGGACCAGGTCGGCGTCGGTGACCTCCTCGGTCACGGTGTGTTCCACCTGGATCCTCGGGTTCATCTCGATGAACACGTGACGTCCGTGCTCGTCGACGAGGAACTCCACGGTTCCGGCGTTGACGTAACCGATCTGTTCGGCGAAGGCCACGGCGTCGGCGCAGATCCGTTCCCGCAGTTGCGGATCCAGGTTGGGGGCGGGGGCGATCTCGATGACTTTCTGGTGGCGGCGCTGCAGTGAGCAGTCCCTCTCGTAGAGGTGCACCACGTTGCCCGCCGAGTCGGCCAGGATCTGGACCTCGATGTGTCGAGGGTTGACCACGGCCTGTTCCAGGAAGACGGTCGGATCCCCGAAGGCCGACTCGGCCTCGCGCATCGCCGCCTCCAGCGCCTCCCGCAGGGACTCGAATTCGTTCACCCTGCGCATCCCACGTCCACCGCCGCCGGCCACGGCCTTGACGAACACGGGGAAGGTCATCTCCTCGGCGGTCGTCATCAGCGTGTCGATGTCGGCCGAGGGGGCCGAGGACTCCAGCACGGGAACGCCCGCCTCGCGCGCCGCCTGCACCGCGCTGGCCTTGTTCCCGGTGAGTTGGAGGATCTCGTGCGGCGGGCCGATGAAGGTGATGCCCTCCCGCTGGCAGGCCTCGGCCAGGTCGGGGTTCTCGGACAGGAAACCGTAGCCGGGATAGATCGCGTCGACCCCCGCGGTCCGGGCGGCCCGGATGATCTCCTCGACGGACAGGTAGGCGCGCACCGGATGTCCGGCTTCGCCGATCTCGTAGGATTCGTCCGCCTTCAGCCGGTGCAGCGAGTTGCGATCCTCGTGGGGGAACACGGCGACGGTTTTCGCGCCGAGCTCGTATCCGGCGCGGAACGCCCGGATCGCGATCTCGCCACGGTTGGCGACGAGGACCTTGCGGAACATGCCGGCTACCTCCTGGGGCAGGTGTCGGATCGCCTGCGAACAATACCCCGAAAATTCTCCCTTTCGGGAGCACCTCCCGCGTGACGGAAATCATGATCCACGAAAAAGATGCGCGTGACCTGGCGGTTCACCGGAACCCTTCAAGGCTCAACCAAAAGAAATAAGACAAAAATTCACAATATATGCATCATTCGGATCTTTCTTCCCTCGGCGAGTTGTTCGCGGGGGGTCGAGAACTCAATCGATCCACTCGAACAGTGACCAGAGTCACACACCTCGCGTCGTTCCGTCCGACCGAGGACCGGCGACCGGACGGAGCTACCGGAACGTCAGGCCTTCTCCAGGAAGTCCGCCCGGTCCTCGTCCACCAGCTCGGTGACCATCGCGGCCAGCCCGGGGTGATCCCGCAGCTCGGGATCCGGCTCGACGAACTCCTCGGCCTCGGCCCTGGCAGTGGCGATCAGTTCCTCGTCGTGCACCAGCGAGAGCATCCGCAGCGTGGACCTTCTGCCGGACTGTGCCGCGCCGAGCACGTCTCCCTCGCGGCGCTGCTGCAGATCGAGCCGTGCCAGCTCGAAACCGTCCGTTGTGGACGCGACGGCGTCGAGTCGGTTCCGGGCCGGGCTCTGCGGCATCGCCGCACTGACCAACAGGCACAGACCCGGTGAGTCGCCACGTCCGACACGCCCGCGAAGCTGGTGCAGCTGGCTCATTCCGAAACGGTCCGCGTCCATGATCACCATCATCGTGGCGTTCGGCACGTCCACACCGACCTCCACCACCGTGGTGGCCACCAGCACGTCGGTCTCCCCGTCCGCGAAACGCCGCATGACCGCGTCCTTGTCCTCGGAAGGAAGCCTGCCGTGCAGCACACCCAGACGCAGCCCTTCCAGCGGACCCCGCCGCAACCACTCGGCGAGATCCAGCACCGACACCGGCGTACGTTGCCCGCTCTCGCCGCGCTCCGGCGCAGCCTGGAGTTCTCCCGTCTCGGTGGACGAGGTCTCCCCCGACTCGTCCCCCACCCGGGAACAGACCACATAGACCTGATGCCCCTCGGCGACCTCCTCACGAACCCGCTGCCAGGCCCGTTCCAACCAGGCGGGTTTCTCGGCGGAGGGAACCACCGTGGTGCTGATCGGCGCGCGCCCGCGCGGCAGTTCGCGCAACGCGGAGGTGCGCAGATCACCGAAAACGGTCATCGCCACCGTACGGGGTATGGGGGTGGCGGTCATCACCAGCAGATGGGGACAACTCCGTTCCCCCGCCCGCTCCCGCAGCGCGTCCCGCTGTTCGACACCGAACCTGTGCTGCTCGTCGACCACGACCAAGCCCAGCTCGGCGAAGGAGACCCCGTCCTGCAGGAGCGCGTGCGTGCCGACCACGATCCCCGCCGCGCCGGACGCCGCGTCCAACAGGGCCTGTTTGCGCCGGGCGGCGGGCAGGGATCCCGTCAGCAGGCGGACCCGTGTGGCCTGCTCGGCGGCACCGAGCTCTCCCGCGCGGCCGAAACGGCCCAGCAACTCACGCAGCGACCTGGCGTGCTGGGCCGCCAACACCTCGGTGGGAGCCAGCATCACAGCTTGGCGGCCCGCATCGACCACCTGCAACATCGCGCGGAGCGCGACGACGGTCTTGCCCGAACCGACCTCACCCTGCACCAGCCGGTTCATCGGACGCTCTCCGGACAGATCCTCCGCGATCCGCTCCCCCACCTCACGCTGCCCCTCGGTCAGGGTGAAGGGCAGCTCGGCCTCGAAGGCCTCCGCCACCCCGCCGCCACGGCGCGGGCAGGAGGGAGCCGGACGCGTTCCCTGCCGCTGCCGGGACTGGGCCAGGGCGAGCTGCACTCCGAAGGCCTCGTCCCACTTCAGTCGACGACGGGCCTGGTTCACCTGGGTGAGGTTGTCGGGCCGGTGGACCAGACGCAGCGCCTCCTCCAGGGAGACCAGCCCGACACGCTGGCGCAACGACTCCGGCAACGGATCGCGCACCCCCTCCCAACCGTCCAGCACCTGGGCGACACAGCGCCCCACCGACCACGACGGAATCCCCTGGGCAGCCGGATACACGGGGATCAGTGCCCCGGCGAAGTCCCGGGCGGCCCCCTGCTCGTCGGAGTCCTCGTCCTCGGAGAACAGCTGGTACTCGGGGTGCGCCAGTTGCAGCTCCCCCCGGTAGGCGGTCACCTTGCCCGCGAACATCCCCCTCCTGCCGGGGGACAGCTCGCGTTCCCGCCAGGCCTGGTTGAAGAACGTGCACGACAGGGAACGGGTGCCGTCGGTGATGCGGGCCTGCAGGATCGTTCCCCTCCGGGAACGCATCCTGCGCTTGTCGACACGCTCCACCCGCGCCAGGACCGTGGCGTGCTCGCCGATCTCCAGCCCGCCGATCGGGGTGAGCTCGCCCCGTTCGGCGTAGCGCCGGGGATAGTGCCGCAGCAGGTCACCGACGGTGGAGATGCCGAACGCACCGTCGAGTGCCTTGGCCGTCTTGGCCCCCAACACCCTGTCGAGTTCGCTGTCCCAGCCGATCATCATGTCACCAGTCGTGCCCGTGTCGGCACGGATGCCGCCCTGTCGTCCGAACCGTCTCCGCCGTCGAAGGAGGGTACGGGCACACGGCTCGCCCGACCTCCGCGACGGTGCGTCAAGCTATCCGAACGGTCCGACAACCCCTCCGGCGGGAAGCCGGTGCTCTCCCGGGCGGCACCGCCGGTCACTCCACCCCCAGCATCAGTTCGCCGGCGGACTCCCCGCAGGAGTAGCAGCTCAGTTCCACCTCGGGACGGGTGCGACGCAGGTGGTGCGCCAGCCCCTCCGGCAGGGACGGCGGAGCCCCCTTCGGGACCAGCACCGTCACCAGTTCACCGCCCGCGGCCAACATGCGGTCGAGCAGCTCGCGGGCTGCGCTCTCCCGGTCGTCACCGATCAGCACCACCTCCCCGTCGATCATGCCGAGCAGGTCCCCGGCACGACAGCGCCCCGCCCAGGTGAGCGCCTCCCGGTCGGCCACCACGAGTTCCCCGTGCCGCGTGGCAGCCGCCGCCTCCGCCAGGGCCACGGTGTCCTCGGCGGTACGTCGCTCCGGGTCGTGCACGGCCAGGGCGGCCAGCCCCTGCACCGGCGCCGAGGTGGGGATCACGACGGTGTCGATTCCCGCGCGCACCGCGGCGGCGGCCGCGTTCTCCGCCGGCTCCAGCAGGCGCTCCTCGTTCGGCAGCAGCAGTACCTGTTCACGCCCCGTTTCCAGAACCGCCTCCAGGATCTCCCTGGTGTCCGGGATCTCGCGCTCACCGAAGGTGAGCACTCTGGCCCCCTCCGAGCGGAACAGCTCTCCCAACCGTTCCCCCCGGGCCAGGGCCAGCAC